>DATLOM010000018.1:0-204727 GCA_035536185.1 Acidimicrobiales bacterium
ACCGCCCGGGCCACCACGGTGCCGGCAGGCTCGGACAGCACCAGGAAGAACTCCTCGTCGGCCTCGTCGAGGGTGTCGGCCACCACCTCGACGATGAGCACCTTGGAGCGCTCGCCGGGGCCGAAGCTGAGCCTGCCCGACGCCGGGCGGTAGTCCTCGGGCCCGGCGCTGGCGTGCTTGGTGGCGTAGTGCACCGACACCGCCTGGGTGGGCTCGGCGTTGGCCGTGACGGTAAAGCGCGCCGGGGTCATGCCCGCGTCGCCCTCCACCACGGTGGCGTGCCCCGCGGAGATGCCGGGGAGCGCGTCGAAGATGGTGGCCTTGCCCGCCGAGCGGCCCAGGCGCGCACCGGCGGGCTCCGACAGCTCGACCAAGAACTCCTCGTCGGCCTCGGCCAGGCCGTCGCCCAGCACCGCCACGGTGACCTCAGCGGTGGTGGCCCCCGCCGGGATGCTGACCGTCCCCGAGGCCGCCTGGTAGTCGGATCCCGCCTTGGCCGAGGCGTCGGCGGTGGCGTAGCGGGCGCTCACCGGCCCCACCGCGGGCTCCGAGAGGGTCACGGTGAAGGTGGCCGGTACCGAGGAGTCGAGGGGCTCGCCCACGCTGACGTCGCCGATGCTGATGGCCCGGGGGAAGTCCACGATGGTGGCGGTGGCGCTGGGCTGGGCCAGCACGGCTTTGCCTGCTCCGGTGGGCAGGCTCAGGTTGATCTTGAAGCTCTGCTCGGGCTCCACCTCGGCGTCGGCCAGCACCGCCACCCTCACCGTGGTGTCTGTCTGGCCGGGGCCGAACACCGCGGTGCCGGTGCTCTGGCGGTAGTCCTGTCCCGCCTCGGCCGTGCCGTCGGCGGTGGTGTAGGCCACCGTGAGCGGTGCGGTGGCGTCGCTGTGGCGGCGGAGGCCGAACACCGCGACCGCCTCACCTGTGGCCGGCTCGCCCACCCCGGTGTCGTCGGCTACTACCTCCCCGCAGGCCCCGCTCGTGGCCGCCGGGGGCACAGGCGGGGAGTCGCCGATCTTGGCCATGAAAGCGTTGGAGGAGAACAGGTCTTGGGAGGGCGCATAGGCGGGCTGGAACGGCACGGGCGGCGGTGACACGGGCACCTCCGCCGCGCAGGGGTCGGGGCTCTTCGCCGGGGCGGCCCTAGAGCCCGCCATCGGGAAGTCGCGTGAGTTGGTGGTGCCCACCACATAGGCGTTTCCCCTCCCGTCCACCGTGATCCCGTTGCCGACCTCGCCGCGTGTTCCCCCGAGGTAGCTGGACCAAACAAGGGTGCTGCCTCGGGCCCGCGGGCTCACCACGCTGCCGCCCTGGTCCACGACCTGGCCCAGCTGGTCAGCAGGAGATGGCAGCTGCGGCGACATGTCGAACTCGGCCACGAAGGCATCGGAAGGTGCGTTGCAGTTTTCGTGAAAGGATCCGCAGTTGATGACCGGGGGGTTGGTGCAGCCGGGTGGGTTGACCTGGCCCCCGTAGTCGCCCCGGGCCGGCTGGAAGGCGTTGGACACCGGGAAGTCGCACGACGACGTCGAGCCCGTCACGAAGGCGTGGCCGCGGTGGTCCACCGCTATGGCCCGTCCCGTTTCGTTGCCGCCTCCGCCCAGGTAGGTCGAGTACAAGAGATGCTTGCCCGTGGCGTCAATACGGGCCACGAAGGCGTCCGTGCCGTGCTCCGGGGCGGCATCCCACGTCAGATCGGTGGTGTGGCCGCGCCGGAACTCGGGCTGGGCCGCGTCGTTGGTGACGGCGAGCCCCTGCGTGGCCCCGGTGACGAACACGCTGCCGTCGGGCCCAAGGGCGAGGTCGTTACCCCCCAGCGGGTAGGGCTCTTGCCACGCCCGCCGCCCCGAGGCGGAGATCTTCTGGGTGATCCCCCCGATGCTGGCGAGGGCCACTTTCTCGGGACCCAGAAAGATCATGCCGTAGGTGACGTAGGCGTTGCCGGAGGTGTCGACCGCCAGCCCAGTGGGACCTCGGGGCCCTGGATAGGAGCGGTTATCCGTCGGGGTCCGCGGCACGGGAGGATGCGCCGGCGGGTCGAGGTACGTGGAGTATGCGAGGTCTCCGGAGGGCGCGACCTTGACTAGGGCGTGACCCGACTCGTTATGCGACCGCATGGGGTTCTCCATCGGGAAGTCGGTGGAGGAGGTCGGCCCGGCCACATAGGCCCCGCCGTCACCGTCGATGGCCAACGACACCTCGGGCTGCGCCGGGTAGTGGCAGTACCAGAAGCCGGCGGGCGGGTGCGTCGGGCACCTGGCTCCGTCGTAGCCAGACCCGCCCAGATAACTGGAGTACAAAAGGGCCGAGCCGGTGCTGTTGAGCTTGGTCAGGAACATGTCGCCAAAGCCCCCGCCGTAGCGTCCCTGGGCCGCGTTCGCGGTCGTCGGAAACGACGTGCCCACCAGGCTGCCGGCGGCATAGACGTTGTGGTCGGCGTCGACGGCGATGCCCTGCACAAAAACCTGCTCACCGCCGTTGATCGGATCCGGCAGCGCCGCCCCCAGGTAGGTCGACCACACCATGTCGGCCCGGCCCTTGCCCGAGGGGCGCAGCTTGGTCACGAACCCTGGCGCGCCCGTGGTCCTCGGCGTCCCTTGATAGGCGCAAGGGTGCTGGCCGGGGGCAAGGCACGTCATCGGCGTGGTGGGAAAGTCCGGGCTGGAGGTTCGCCCCCCCAGGTACACGTCGCAGTTGTCGTCGATGGCGATGGCCCCGCCGTTGTCGTAGAGCTGGTTGTTGCCCCCCAGGTAGGTGGCGTAGAGCACCGTGGGGTCGATCACCAGGGGCAGGGCAGGGTCGAAGTCCCCCAGGGCAAAGCCGACGGTGGCGTCGGGGGCCACCTCGAAGCTGACGTCCACCGCCTGGCGGCCCCGGGGGTGGTCCTGCCAGGCCACCGGCGCCTTTTCCACCAGGTAGGGCGGCGCTCCCCCGCCGGGGCCGATGGCCAGGCTGCCATCGGGCTGGAGGCTCGGCACACCGGGCCCCCAACGCCAGCGGATGGCAGCGGGATCGGCGCCGGGTGTCACGGTGTAGGTGCCCTTCAGGCTGCCCTCAGGGCCGTCGTAGACCAGGTCGATGCCTGGGTACAGGCCGCCGTAGGTCACCGAGTTGTAGGTGGCCAGGTTGGTGATCCAGCGGCTGGGGTCGGAGCCGTCGAAGTAGTTGACCCGTCCCTTCTGGCGGGTGCCGGCGGTGAGGTTCGGGGCGGGCTGCGCGCCCACAAAGGCGAGGCTGAGCGCCTGGCTCGGGGCCTCCGGCGAGGCACCGGCCAGAGACAACACGACGCCTTGTGAGGTGAAGAAGGCGGTGCCGTTCGGGCTGCGGGCCAAGAAGCGGGCCGAGGGATCGCTCTGGCCGGCGTTGGGCTCGAACGACAGCGGCATCGCCCCCGACTCCGAGCTCGACGCAACCGACTCGAGCGCCGAGGCACAACGGGGCGAGATGACCCCCGACCCCGATCCCGGCAGTGTCGTGGTCGTGGTGCTCGAGGTCGACGTCGTCGGGAAGGAGGGGGCGCTGTAAGCCTCGACCGTCGCCCCCGGCCCGCCAATCGCGTAGATCCGGGCGTCCGGCCCCGTAGCCGCGGCCAGCGCACCGCGCTTTGTGTTCATGGGGTTCGCGTCGCTCCAGGTATGTCCGGCCACGTCGAACGCCTCGACGATCTCTGTGGTTTCGGCCCCGCTGAACCCGCCGATCACGCCACCGATCGCGTAGACCCGTCCGTCGGGGCCCGTGGCCGCTCCCAGTCGCGCGCGTGGTACCGCCATCGGGGGCAGTTCGCCTCGCTCGCTGCTCGCCCAGGTGTCGGTGGTCGGGTCATAGGCCTCGACTACCGCCGACAGCCGGCGCTGCGTGCCGTCCGCTGTGTAGCCGCCGATGACGTATATCCTCTCCCTGCCGTCAGGCCCGGTGGCGGTCGCGGCAGCTACCCAGAAACGGGGGGTCGGCATCGGTGCTCGCTGGACCCACGTGTCCGCGTCCGGGTCGTATTCCTCCACGCCTCCGACCACGACGGGGCGGGCGAACGTGGAAGCCACACCGCCGAAGGCATAGATCCGTTCCTTGCCGTCCCGCCCGACGGCGGCGGCTGTCCCGTGCCGAGCGCGGGGAGTGCTCAGGCCGGCGAGGGTCGTCCACTTGCCGCTCGTGGGTTCGTAGGCTTCGACCGTGCCGAGCGCGGGGACCGTTGAACCGAACGGAGCGGTTAGCGCATCCAGACCGAAGCCCCCCGTCGCATACACCCGCTCCTTGTCGCCCGGGCCAGCTCCCCTCGTGGCCCCTAGCGAATGTCGGCCGGTCGGCATGGGCACCACTGGGGACCATTCGTCGGCGACCGGCTCGTAGGCCTCGACGGTGTTATGCCCGTCTGACCCTCCTAGAACGTAGAGTCGGGCACCTGGGCCCCTTGTACTGGCAGCGCCGGCATCTGACCTCGGCACGTTCACCGGCGCCACCGGGGCCCAGGCCCCACCACTGTCAGCACCCGCCGGGGCGGGGTGGGACGCGATCCAGGACACCAGTGGTGACAGAGCGACCAGGCAGAAGAGAATTCCCAACCACCGTCGCACCGCGCGTGCAGGCTCGCTGGGGCGTGGTTCTACTGTGGGGGACTGTGGCATGTTTCGAAAAGGTACGTTGTATCGCGGACAGTTGTCGCCGCTAAACCTCAGGGTACAGGCGGCGTTGGAGAACAACCATGGGCCACGTGGTCCATTCTCGGGTTGGGGCCCGCCCGGCCCCCCGCTGCCGTAGCACCGCCGTTGTACCTCTGGCCTTCTCCGCACGGCCCCAAGAATGGGCCATCTGGCCCATGGTTTCGACCCTGTTCTGGCCGTACCGTGTCACCGCGGCTCAATGGGGGCCGACAAACGCGAAAGGATGACGATATGTCCCTGTTTCACCGCTTGCGCCGAGGAACGTTGTTCGGTGCCCTAGCCGTGGTTGGCTTGCTCACCGGCACGGTTCTGCCCGCCTCAGCTCAGATGGACAGTTTCCCTGCCCCGGTGCTCGGCACCGTCGGCAGCGGGATCCACTCACAGGCCGTCGTACCGGCGTTTCTGCCCCCATTGCCTGGCTACAACGAGTTGATAAAAGCGAACGATCCTTGTCTGGTAGTCAGCGCGATGACCTTCGAGGGGACGTTTGAAGGAATGATCGAGATCGGCGGAGTACCTTATACGGGACTTGTCACCGCCCAGGTGAGCACCGATCCTGGCAAGGCCTGGTACGAAGGCGGCGGGGTTGGTGGTGCCCCTAACGGCACCGCCAGCGGCGATCGGCCCCTTGATCTAAGCAGTACAGATCCCAACAAGAAGTGCCTTGCGCCTGCAGCTGCTCCCAACAACCATGCCCCCATCACGCCCCACCAGGAGCAGGGTGTCTGGCTCGGCTTCAACCTGACTCTCGAGGGTGCCAGCGCTAGCGGCGTGCTTACTTGCACTTACACGCAGGATGGCTCGGGGAAGTCGAGTTCATACGACCGGGACGGTACCGACGGTGTCGGGAATGAGGGCATCAGCCGCTACAAGATGACGTTTACGGGTGCGGAGTGCGCTCTCATCCCACCCGGTGCAGCCCCTATCTTTCAAACCGGAACGCTTGAGATCGACGTGATTTCGACGACGTTATTGATCGGCTTGAGCAACGGGTGCCTCAAGTTCCCGTCGCCTACCGCTAGCTGCGTCTAGCCCACCGACTGGGGCTACACGTCGTCAGCGGTAGTTCCTGCCAGTAGAGCGAGCAGTAGGGCGAAAGACCACGAGGGCGCTATAGCCCTCGCGGTCTTTCCGTCCGTTCGTGGAGTGAAGAGACGTAGGATTGGTGACCTCCCCCGATGACCTGTTCATCCTTGGCGATGGTCCTCCGTGATCGAGGGGTTTGGTGCAAGGGCTTACGCGGTCGGGTGACGGTGAACGGCCGATCCCCAGGGGGCGGCGTCGACCGCAGGACGGCAAGGCGATACATCATCGCCGCGTCGAGCTCGGGCTTGACCGGTCGGGTGGCGAGGAGCATCTCACCGACGAGCTGATCGGCCAAGTGGTCGAGCGGGTGCGCCCGCACCGGCCCGACGGCCACGGCCCGACATGGCAGGTCCTGTTGGGCGAAAAGGCCCATCAAGGCATGGCTGGACGAGGACCTCACTGTGGTCAAGATCGGCATCCTGCTTGCCCGGCGGGGGGTGGTGGTCCCACAACGGACCCTGGCCCGCTTCGCCGTGGAGCGCTGCGGAGCCGGCCGGCGCTCCACCACGGTGCGGGTGGGCGACCCGCCGCCGGGCCTCGAGTTGCAGGTCGAATCGGTCGCTTGGGCCTCGTGGCCGACGGCGCGCGGCGCCGTGTGTGCTGGGCGCTGATCTTCACCGCCTGTTTCAGCCGCCACCAGTTCGTGTGGCCGACGTTCCGACAGACCACCGAGGAGGTCATCGCCGGGTTCGAAGCAGCGTGGCTCTACTTCGGCGGCGTATTCCCAGTGGTCATCCCCGACAACATGGGCTCCATCGTGGTCAAGGCGGAGAACACCGCGCCTCGGTTCGACGACGTGTTCTTCGAGTACGTCCAATCGAGGGGCTTCGTCGTCGACGCGGCGCGGGTGGCCACGCCGACCGACAAGGCGTTGGTTTCATACTGCACCTCCAGGTGGCGATTCGATAAGGGCTCGCTTCGCGAGCTTGCTGCCCATGCATTTGACGAGGCGAGGATCGCCGGGTTTCGGGGGCTCGAAGAGCCGTTCATTCTTGTCGTTGGCTTTGTGGGAGACGAGGAAGCCAGTCGCCGCACTTGACACCGTGGGCTGACTGCCGGATCATCACGTCGGCCGGTCGATGTGGGCAAGGTGGTCCCATGCTTCTGGCAACGGGTTGGTCCCATGGGACTGGCAAGCGACACGCCGCCACCCACGCCAGGGCGGGCGAGGGCACGGGGCGGTGCGGCGGGCTCTGGCCAGGTCGACCTGTGGACCGTCACCGGGACCGAGGCGCGCCCGCTCCACCTCGGATTGGTCTTCCCGGTCCACTCAGGCCTCTCCTGGGCGCCGGGCCTGCTTCCGGTTGACGTCCGGGAACCTCCACCAGCACTGCCGGTGTACCGTCAATGTGCGCTTGTGCAACCCCCAGGGACAATGGGCCAAGTGGCCCATTGTCCCTGGGTGCTCCTCTTCATGTCACCAAGCCCCGGCGGAACCCTTCGGCCACGAGCGCCGACCGCTGGGACACCCCCAGCTTGCGTGAGATGTTCTCGATGTGGCGCTTCACGGTTGCTTGGGAGATGAACAGCTCCACGGCGACCTGCTTGTTGCTCAACCCCCGGGCCAGCAGGCCCAGCACCTCTGTCTCCCGGTCCGAGAGAACCGAGCTCTCGTCGGCCCACTTGGCGCCGCCCAAGTTGACGTCCACGGCCAGACCACCCCTTGCCACGTCCACGATGGCCTGGATCATGTCCCGCACGTGGGCCGTCTTCAGCACCATGCCGCTCGCACCAACCGCCAAGGCCTGCGCGATCCCCTTCTCGTCGGCATCCTCGGCGAATAGGAGGACGCGCACATCCGAGTAGCGCTCCTTGATGCGGTTGGTCACGCTTGCCCATGGTTCCCCGGGCAACATTGTGTCGAGCAGGACGACATCCGGGCGGAGGAGCGAGCAAAGCCGCTCCGTCTGCTTGCCGTCAGCCGCCACACCCACCACCTCGATGGGCGGGACCATCTCGAGGAGGCTCTTCAGGCCCTCACGTATGACCGGGTGGTCGTCGGTGATCAGGAGCCTGACGGTTCCGCCGCCTTGCTCCTTCCCTCTCAGTTCGCGTGTGCAACCCGTTGTCGTGCCTGGGGACCGCCGGTCGGTCGGCCTTACCCCGAGCTATCTGTCTACGAGCGGGGGTCCCTGCCCGAACGACAGCTCAACGGCGTGGCCATCGGGATCTGCCAGCATCGCCCAGTAGCCCAGGGGCGGCGGCTGATCTATTGGCCCCATGCTGAGAAGGCCCGCCTTCTGCGCCTCCTCGGCGCGACGGACGAGCTCTTCTTTGCTGGAGAACGCGATGCCGAGGTGGAAGTTCCCGGAGATCGGCTGCACGTTGGCAGACTGGATTAGCGACAGCCGAAACCCACGGTCCTGGTCGGTCATCACACCGCTCTTGGTGCCCATGACGACCACCGGCTCGCCTACCACCTCCATCGATGCCCACCGCTTGTAGAACTCTATGCTGTTGTCCACGTTGCTGACCGGAAGGGCCATGTGGGTGAAACGAACCGACGCTCCGGCCACGGCGGGAACCCCTTTCGCTAGTAGGAAGGTCGACCGACCCTAATGCAGAGCTTCGGTCCCTGTCAAAGTCGGTCGAAGCTGGTCCTTCTCGGAACTGCCGGGGGGCCATGGCCGGCGAGGTCCCGGGCTGGCCCGGCGCAGGCCATGGTGGTGAACGAACGTGTCTACCTGGTCGACTGCGGCAGTGGCGTCGCCCGCCAGCTGGCACGCTGCGGCCTGCTGCTGCGCCTCCACCAGGTGTTCGTCACCCACCTCCACTCGGACCACGCCTGTGACTTCTTCAACCTGTTCCTACTTTCCTGGCCGTACCTGCAACACCGGGCGACGGCGGTCGAGGCTTGGGGACCTGGCCCCGCCGGCGGCCCGTCGGCCCTGCCGTCCGAGGACCCCGGTGACAGGCCGGTGCCACTCGTCTCCCCGTCGAACCCGTGCCCGGGGCTCGTTAGCATGACCAACTCGCAGGTGGAGGCCCACGCCTACGACATCAACGTGCGGACCCGAGAGGCGGGGCGGGCCGAGCTGTCAACGCTCATGGCGTTGCACGAGATCGCCATCCCAGACCACGTCGGCGCCAACCCGCCGGAGCAGGTAGCTCCTCCGATGGAGCCCTTCTTGGTGGCGGAGGACGACGCCGTGCGGGTGACCGCCATCTTGGTAGAACACCCCCCGGTGTTCCCAGCCTTCGCCTATCGCTTCGACACCGAGAGCGGGTCGGTGGTCATGTCAGGCGACACCGCGCCCTGCACCAACCTGCTCCGGCTGGCGCGCGGCGCCGACATCCTCGTCCACGAAGTCGTCGACGACGACTTCATGCGCGAGCGTGCCGGGCCGTCGCCCCGGTCGCAGGCTTCCCTGCGACACGTGCTCCGCTCCCATACCTCGGTGCACGACGTTGGAACGGTGGCCGCGCAGGCAGGGGTGCGCACCCTCGTGCTGACCCACTTCATTCCGTCAGTCGATGGCATACCGGACGAGCACTGGTCGGCATGCGCCCGAGCAGGGTTCGATGGCAGGGTAGTCGTCGGCCGCGACCTCCTGGAGATCGAGTTGTGAGCCGGCGGGGCGCTCCCATGGCACGCCCACCTGCCAACCTGGCGGCGGCCATGGAGGCAACTGCGGAGGCCGCGGGATGGGGCGAGTCCGCCGCATTCGTTGCGGGCGGGCGGGTACTCACGCACGCCGAAGTACACGCTGGGGGGGCTCGGGCCGCGTCGCTGCTGGCCGATCTCGGGGTGGGCCAGGGCGATCGAGTCCTCCTCGCCCTGCTCGACGGCGTCGAGTTCGTCCTGGCCTTCCTCGGCGCCGTCCGCCTCGGGGCCATCGCCGTCCCTGTCAACCCCCGCCTCACCACCAACGACCACCACTACATGATTCAAGACTCCTCCGCTGCGCTGGCGGTGTGCGAGGCGCACCTCGCCGAGCGCTTCAGCCCCTCGGCGGCGGTGATCGCCGCCGAGGAGCTGGCGGCGGGGTTGGCCGGTTGCATGCCCCACCCGCCTGCCTCGGTGGACGCCTCCTCGCCCGCCTACGCGCAGTACACCTCGGGCACGACGGGCGCTCCCAAGGCAGCGGTGCACCGGCACAGCGATCCCCTCGTGTACTTCGACGCCTTCGCGGCGGGGGCCCTGGGTCTGGCTACCGACGACGTCATCCTGTCGATCTCGAAGCTGTACTTCGCCTACGGGCTGGGCAACTCGTTGTTCTTCCCGCTTTTGGGCGGGGCACGGGCGGTCCTCCACGCCGGCGTGGCCATGCCTGACGAGATCTCTCGACTCGTCGAGGCGCATGCGGTCAGCGTGCTGTTCAGCGTACCTACCCTTTACGCTCGCCTCGCCACGTCCGGTCGGCCCTCGAGCTTCGTCTCGCTGAGGGCGGCCGTCTCCGCAGGAGAGTCACTTACGGTTGCGCTAGCCCGCCGCGCCCAAGACTTCCTCGGATGCCCCGTCATAGACGGGCTCGGGTCGACTGAGGTCGGCCATACCTTCGTGAGCAACACGATCGAGCACAGCCGAACGGGGAGCGTCGGTTTGCCTCTACCGCCCTATGAGGTGGCTGTGCGAGACAGCCGGGGCAGGAACCTGCCCGCCGAACGGGTGGGGACGCTGTGGGTACGCGGGCCGACGGTGCTGCTGGAGTATCTCGGCAGGCCAGAGGCCGCCTCCGAGATCCTCGCGCAGGGATGGTTGTGCACCGGAGACCTGGCGGCAACTGACAGCGACGGGTTCGTCCACCTTCACGGACGCGCCGACGACATCGAGATGGTGGCCGGCATCAGCGTCGCGCCGCGGGAGATCGAGGAGCTGCTCGCCGGCCACGATGCGGTTTCGGAGGTCGCGGTAGCGGCCGTCCGCAAGCCGGACGGCGCCTCCCGGCTCGAGGCCTTCGTCGTCGTTGCGCCAGGTGAATCGCCGGGCGATTGGCTCGCTGCTCAACTGGTCAGCCTTGCTCGCGCCCACCTGGCGCCACACAAGGTGCCTCAGGCGATCCGCCTAGTGGGCGATCTGCCGAGGACTTCGACCGGCAAGCTCCGCCGCTTCGTCCTCCGCTCTGGCTGGAGGGGCTGAAACGCTTGTTGCCGCGGCAAGCCTCGGTTTCGTCGTGCTATCCGTGGTAGAACTCCACCTGGTGGCCGTCCGGATCCGAGATGAAGGCGGAGAGGCCAAGGGGGCCCGGTCGTGCCTCGGAGTCAAGCGTCCGAAAGCCCTCACTCGCCGCAGCTTCAGCCACGGTGGTGACCTGTTCGTCACTGTCCAGGCTCACGCCTATGTGCCCCGTCCCTGCCAGCGGCACCACGTCCCGGCTCTTGACGAGCATGAGTGCGAAAGAGCCGGATTTGTCCGTGAGCCTGACCATCGAGCCGTCCTCTACCGGGTGGCTCAGGCCCGGCTCGATCTCCAGCGAGGCCCAGCGCTGGTAGAACTCGGTGCTGCGCTTCAGGTCCGTGACCGGTAGCGCCAAATGCGTGATCCTGGAAGTGCCGCTGGCCACGGGAGAACCCTTTCGTCGCGTGATGAAGACGCCGGTTACCATAGGACCCACGCTCCGCGGTGTCAAGGCTGCCTCCCGCCCGGCGCCTGCTTGCGGGCAGTCAGCTTGATCCACCTAGGCGACGCGAAGGAGGTCCGAGTCACGTGCCCACGTCCGGGCACGTGAGCATCGTGGAGGGAGTGGTGAGGTGACCGGTGGAGCGCCGGCGGTCGTGTGGGTGCTTGGCATGCACCGGGGCGGCACCTCGATGGTGACGCGCCTTCTGAACTTGCTCGGCGTGCCGGTCTGCCGCCACGACGACCTGTTCAACCCCGCGGTTGATCCGTACAACCCAACGGGCCATTGGGAAAGCCGAACCATGCTGTTGCTGAACGAGCAACTGCTCGCCATGATGGGGGCGCACTGGGCATTCCCGCCTGTGCTCCCGTCGAACTGGGAGCACCGCCCCGACATGGCTCAAATGGCGCCGGAGGCGGCCGACGCCGTGCGCAAGGTCCACCCGACGACCACGTGGTTGTGCAAGGACCCGCGACTGTGCCTGACCTTGCCGTTCTGGCTCGCCGCCTTGGAACCGGCGCCCCTAGTGGTGCTGGTGAGCCGCCACCCGGTCGACGTGGCGCACTCGCTCGAGGCACGCGAGGGTTTCTCGCTCGAGCACGGCCTGGCGGCGTGGGAGCGCTACCTGCGCTCCGCTATCGCCGCGACTGCAGGCCTGCGTGTCCACGTCGTTCGCTACGAGGACGCGCTCACCGACCCGCTCTCCTGGTCTTGGCGGCTCCAGGTTTGGCTCGCCAAATACGGCGTGTCGGCACGGATGCCTAGGAACGAGGATATCGAAGCCTTCGTCAACCCGCTCCTGTGCCACAGCAGCAGTGAGGACGCCGAGATGGCCGGCCATCCTGTCGTCTCGACCGAGCAGCGGGCGCTGCACCGCCTGATCGAGGCCAAGGCGGGCGGACATGACCATTTCACGGTGGCCGATACCGGCAGAGAGACACCCAACACTGACGCCGTCCTCGCTCGGGTGGCGCTCACGCCTCCCCAGCGCCTGCGTACCCCGCGAGGCATTCTTGACACTGGCGGCGTTGCGCGCCGCCTCGGCCTGGCCATGTCCCAAGTCAACGTCCTTCACGACGGAGGTGAGCTCCCTCGCGGGTACTCTCATCCCGCGCTTGGGTTTCCCGTATGGGATGAGCCGGTCATCGACCAGTGGGCGTCTCAGCATGCCGGTTTGCTCACCGAGTTGGTTGCCGACCACGGGCGCGGTGGCGCCCCTACGCCTCCGCTTTCGACCGGATGAACTGCGCCAGGCAGAAGATCGAGTTGAAGTGCTCGGCGGTGAGCTCCTCGTCGAGGATCTGCACTCCGAACTCTGTCTCCATGAAGCCAACGAGGTTCACGATGCCGAGCGAGTCGAGCACCTGACCGTCCAGGAGGGCGCGCCCGTCCGTCAGCTCTGCTGCTGACCAGCCGTCCCGCTCCATCTCTTCGGCGATGAACGCCCGCAGCTTTCCCTCGACCGTCACGCGCCTGCTCCTCGTGGCCTCAGATGCTCGCTCAACAACGGTCAAAACCTGGGAAAGGACATGGTAGATGTCACGGGCGCCCTTTCGCGTGCCAACCGCTCGAGGAGCCCTACGGCGGCATCGGGGCCCGGCATGGCTTCGATCTCGTCCTTCAGGCGAAGGGCATTGAGCCGGTAGACCGGATCGGACAACAAGATGGCAGCCTCCTCGCGTACGGCTGACGCGGTTACTTGCGGCGGCGCGAGGAACCGTCCTGCGCCGATTGACCGCACCCGGAGCGCGTTGACGAAATTGTCGGCCGCCTGGGGCAGCACGAGCATCGGAACACCGTGGCTCAGGGCCGCCATCATGCTGCCCCATCCGCCGTGGGTGACAAGCACGTCGCAGCCAGGTAGGACAACGTCAAAGGGTGCCCATGGAGCGAACCTCATGTCGGCAGACGGTGCCACATCGCCCGTAGTGCCGTTGCCAAGACCCACGACCAAGGAGCGGCCGACGCCTGAAAGGCCGTCCACAATGGCGCTAATGACGTCTGTTGCATCGTTGAAGACTGTTCCCAGGCTCACCAGGAGCCTCGGGCCGGGGCCTGCGAACCCGTCCTCCGAGAACGAGCCGCCGCCCAGAGCTGGAACACTGAAGTGCACCGGACGCAACGGATGGGCGGTGCCGAGGGGGTTCTGAGCCGCCAACAAATGGAGGCTGGGTGGCACGAGATCCAGGTCCAGATAACGCAGCGCGGGAAATGCCTCTCCACGTGGGTCAAACGTCCTGAGCCCCAGCTCGCTACGAAAGGTGTTCAGCGCTGACCACTCCGGCTTCTCGGTGGAGCCTCCACCTCCCGGGGCATGGCTCCGTCCGAGCGCGGCTGGAATGAAGTTGCGAAGCAGGACGTACGGAGTGTCAGTCATCTCCGCCGCAAGCAAACCCCCTAGCTCGAAGAGTGTGAAGAGGAGAAGGTCCGGGCGCCAAGACTCAATCAGGGTTAGCAGATCCGGCACCATGGCGCGGGGCGCAACCTCGTTGAAAATCCGCATGAGTTCGGCCGCCCGTGCCCTCGGGCTGCCCATATCGACGCCCGGTGATACCAGCTCGGGGCGGCTCTCGACCCAGTCGAGCCCCGCCCGTTCCACACTGAGACCGGCGCGCTCCACAGTAGGGGCGAACGACGCGCTGGTGGCCACTCGGACCTCGTGGCCGGACTGGCCCAACGCACGGGCCAGCGGGACCACGGGGTGGAAATGGCCGTGCCCCGGTATCACCGTCATCAGCACCCGCACAGAGCAAGGTTAGACGTCTCGGGTGCACAAGCGGTCGAGGCCGGGTAAGGTCAGCGCGGCGTGGCGATCCTGCCCGACCTCCTACGTATGCGGGCCGAGAGCACTCCTGCGATGGCGGCGGTCGTGGTGGACGGCTCGAGCTCCCTCAGCTTCGAGCGGTGGGAGCGCCGTTCGAACGCCTTCGCCCGTGGCCTAGCGCGCCGAGGTGTCCGCCCCGGCGATCCGGTCCTCCTCGTTTTCGACAACTCACATTTGACTGACTACGCCGTTGCCTACGTCGGGGTGCACAAGGCAGCAGCGGTGGCAGTTCCGGTCAGCTCCCGTATCGCAGCGCCCGCTCTGGAGGGGATCCTTCGCCAGTGCGGCGCAGCAGCAGTCATCCGGCCGCTCGATCTCGGCCCCTGTTTGCAGGCCCCACCGCTTTGGGGGCGGGCGTGGCATGCAGATCCTGCAACCCTCGAAGCGGACCACAGCATCGAAGAGTTCCAGGTGCCACTCGCGCCCGGCGACCGAGCCGAGATCCTCTACACCTCCGGGACGGTCGGCACCCGCAAGGGGGTTTCGTGCTCGCACGAGGACATCACTCTCGACGCTCGTCCGCCTGTCGCAGAACGCTGTCCGCGAGCGGCCACCTTGTTCCTTCACGCCTTCCCTCCCGGGACTAACGCGGCTCAAGAAGGTATCAGGCTGCCGTTGCGCCATGGCGACAAGTGCGGAGTGGTGCTCCCGAGCTTCGAGCCCGAGCGCTTCTGCCAGGTCATTTGTGAGCGGGGTATCTCACGCCTCCAGCTCGTACCCGCCCTCGCCCAAGTTATCCTGGAATCGGGTGCGCCAGCTCGCTACGACGTCACCTCGATCGAGCGGGTCGTGCTGACTGGAGCCCCCGCCCCACCTGCGCTCCTGGCGAAGCTCGCTGATGCCTTTCCGCGTGCCGCGATCTGGAACTCCTACACCCTGACGGAGGCAGCCCAGGCGAGGACGATCATGCGCTACGACGGCACGCGGGCGGGCTCGGTGGGGCGGCCGGACGCCGGCACCGAGGTGCGCGTGGCCGACGCAGTCGGCGTGGATCTTCCGCCGGGGCAGACCGGTGAGATCTGGCTGCGGCGCGCGGGTGGGCCGCAGCGTCACTACCACGATGATCCCGAAGCCACTTCGGCTGCCTTCGTCGACGGCTGGCTCCGCACCGGTGACCTCGGCTACCTCGACACCGACGGCTACCTCTACTTGGTGGACCGGAAAGACGACGTAATCGTGTCCGGCGGGTCCAAAATCTCTTGCATCGAGGTAGAAGCGGTGCTGGCCGAGCATCCAGCTGTGGTCGAGGCGGCAGTCTTCTCGCTTCCCCATGGCGTGCTCGGCCACGCGGTGGCGGCGGCGGCGGCCGTGCGCTCCCATGTCGAAGTTGCGTCGCTTCGGTCGTTCGTTCGCCGTCGCCTGGGCGACATCGAGGCACCGCAGCAGATCCTGCTCGTCGAACGCCTCCCGCGTAACCAGTCGGGCAAGGTGCTCAAGGACGACCTCCGCCGGGCCATGCTGAACGCGCCAGCGCCGGTCCCGATCGGGTTGGCCGAGGGAGCGACGCAGATCGCCATTCGCTCGATGTGGCAAGAGGTACTAGGCGTGGAGCAAGTGGGGCCGGACGACGACTTCTTCGACCAGGGCGGGCACTCTCTCGCTGCATCACGTGTGCTGTCGCGGATCGAGGAACAACTGGGGGTGCGGCTGGCCGTAACGGCTATTTTCGACTGCCCGACTGTAGCGGCGCTCTCGGCGGCGGTGGACCGGGCTCGCCGTGGTTGACCTACGCATCGCTACGGCCGAGGATGCCAGCGACCCAGTCAGCAGTCATGTGAAGGGGTGCCTGGCTCGCGCTCTCGGCGTCGCGGCGCCAGAGTTCACTCTGCAACCACCACGAAACCTCGAGCGGAGCCACCGCCGCGGTCACGGCGACGCCATGGCTCGCGAGATGCTCGGTCACCTTTGTGTACTCATCCCTCAGATGCTCGCTCCCACCGAACTGCACCAGCAGCACGGGAGAGGTGCAGCGGCGCAGCTCGCTGGAAAGATCATGGCCTTCGAGGCTCTCGTAGAGCGAACGCTCGATCTGGTAGCCGAGAACGTCCACGCAACCTTGGGCGCGCATTTGCTCGTCGAAGGATTGGCTGCTGGCGCTACCGCTCCTGCCCCGTCGCAGGTCGCTGACGATCCGTGCTCGGTAGGCCTGGCGGACATAGGAACCGACATCTACGACGGGTTCCCATAGAGCAATTGCGGCTGTTTCAGCGTCGGCCGTTGCGGCCGCGGCCAACGCCCCAACGCGCGTGCCCAACAGCGCCACGCGGGTAATGCCCGCGGCATTCCTCAGCTGGTCGGCGGCCGCGCCCACGTCCTCGCACATCGTATCGAACGAAAGTTGCGCGCTTTCACCGTCGCTGTGGCCCGCCCCCCCGTAGTGGAATCGCTGGACCGCCAGACCTCGCCGGGCCAGCACGCGGGACATGAGCACCTCCCGGCGGTAGTTCTTGGGGAACTCCCCGTGGATCGGCGAGCACACCACCACCCCTGCAGAGGGGCGAGTGCTGGGCAGGAGCCTCGAACCGAACAGCCGGCGCCCGGCCATGCCGAACATCTCGACCTCCTGTCGCAGGCCGCCGCCGACCTCGATTCCACACACCGCCACCACTTCGACTCTACGCCGTGGCGCGCGGTTGGAGGAATTATCCTGCCCCGTGGCCGAGGACAAGGGCTGAGGCGGCGTGCGGGCCCTGTTCACCACACAGCCGGGGACGGGACACCTTCAAACCATCGTGCCCGTGGCCATCGCTTTGGCGAGCGCCGGTCACGATGTCGCCGTGTGCTCGTCGCCCACCCTCCGGCCAGAGGTCGAAGCCTTCGGGCTCTGCCACCTCGACGCCGGAGTGAAGTGGCACATGTCCTGGCGTGCCGAGGACCGGCCATGGGCAGACCTGGTGCATGGCGGGGGAAGCCTGGGCGACGGGATGGCTCGCTTGTGGGTCTCCGTCGTGGCGCGGGCCTTTCTTCCCGACCTGCTCGCCGTCGCCAGGCACTGGGCCCCCGACGTCATCATACGGGAATCCACCGAGTACGCCGGTTGCGTTGCCGCGGAACGAATAGGCGTCCCGCACGTCTCCGTTCTCACCGACCTCTTCACGGCCGCGCAGCTCGCAAGCCCGCCCCTCCGCCGAGCTGTGAACGAGTTGCGTGCAGAAGTCGGCCTGTGCGCCGACGATGGCGCCATGGAGTATCGCTACCTACATCTGTGCCCCGTGCCCCCGCGGTTTCTCGACGAAAGCGAGCGGCACCGACCCAGCTCGCGGTTCGTTCAGCATATGCCCCGAGCACGGCCGAGCGACGAGCTGCCTGAATCCGTTCTCCGGCTTCCGGACCGTCCGACGGTGTTCGCCAGTTTGGGCACCACGACCTTCGCTACCGACGACCGCCGGTTGTGGAAGGCGCTCATGGACGGGTTGGCGGGCGAGGATCTCAACGTCGTGCTGGCTGTCGGCATCGGTGGCGACCCGTATTCGTTCGGACCTCCGCCACCAAACGTGGTCATCGAGCGATTCGTCCCTCAGGTACTGCTCCTGCCGAACTGCGGCGTGATGGTTACCTCCGGGGGCTTCACGAGCGTGCGAGATGCCTTGAGCTTCGGCATTCCCCTCGTGGTGGTCCCCGTCATGGGGCCCCAGTGGACTGTGGCGGGACGGTGCCAAGCGCTCGGACTGGGACGCTGCCTTGCTCCCGGTAATGCCACACCCACTGCCGTCCACGAAACGGTGAGAACGGTATTGGACGATCCGAGCTACGCCCGCGAAGCGCGGAGTTTCGCACAAGAAATGTCTCGTCTGCTGAGTCCCGATGAAATGGTTGTCATCCTGGAGAATGTCGTGGCAGGAAGAATCTGACAATCGACGTATTCAGCGTCCGGGGGCTAAGCGGGCAGAGCTCTCAACGAAGCCAAGTGCAGGTGTCGGCACGGAGCCCAAGTACGTAGGGGTTTTGGCCGGCTTGTGAAACGGACGGCCCCGAATCCGCTCGTACTGGTCCCGGAACTCGGTCATCTCGAGCATCAAGTTGTGCGAGAGCGGGCGGTGAAACTGGTGGAAGGAGCCTTCACCCATGAGCACTATCAACTCGGTGCGCGGCAGGTCGCACACCCGCGCGTAGGTGTCGAGATTCAGAAACCCACCTCTCGGCAGGTCGAACCGGACCTCGTAGCCACCCATCTCGTCGAATAGCCGGCGTGGGAGAAAGAGACATGGGCTTTCACTCAGCGGCGAGAACCAGCCTCCGGAGTTCGCTGGCGCTAAGGCGGCGATCTCGAAGAGCCGATAGCCGTCGGTTGGCCAGGCGATGGACTGCAGGAGGGTATCCTCGCTGCGCTGGTCGTACCCCTTGGCACTCGAACGTGACTGCACGTCAGGGCCGAGGTGCCATCCAAGGGTGGTCACGATGGGCCGCTCGTAGAGCCGCAGCGCCGAAAGAGCGTGAAGCACGACACCTGGGGTCACCATGCGGGCCCCGTCCAAGATGACACCGACATGCTCAGCAGCCGCGAGAGCGACGCCGAGGTTCACCGCTGCAGCGGGGGACGGGCTTGCCTCACTCACGTAGTGGTAGCGGATATTGGGCGCAATGGCTCTGATCTCTTCGGGATCGAGACGCTCGGACGAGCCATTGTCGACGACGACCACCTCGTAGGCGTCTTCCTCCACACCTCGCTGGTATGCCGGCGACAGCGACACCAAGGTGCGAGGCAGCTCCCTTCGCATGTTGTAGGCCACAACCACTATGGACAACGACGGGCGCACGGAGGGACCGTAGTCGGGCATGGGCGGCGGCGAGGCAAGTCTCGGTACTCGAGACCGCTGCCGCGCAGAACTGTGCCGGTCTCGGTCTACGCCGGTGGGTGCTGCGGCTTCTTTCGACAGTCCGGCAACGAGAAGGTCGTCTCTGGGGCGACCATCCACCCAGGCAGAGACTTCACCAGCTCGAGCAACCGCCGCTCTTCGTACTCCACCAGCATCATCCGCGGAGACTCGCCGAGGAGGATCATTCCTGGTAGTTGGCGCACCCTTTCTGCATCAGCCGCGGGCTTGGCTCCCTCGCCCTCGTAGCGCAGCACGAGGCGCACCCTTGCCGATGATGCCACCTATGCCGGCTGCGGCAGCCCGTGTCCCTCGAAGCCCGCACCGAGGCCACGCAGCTTCGCCGAGGCGTAGAGCGCCTTCAACAGCGCCTCGGAACGGGCGGCGTCACGTGGCGTCTTCAGGATTTCGGATGACGCGAGGACGTCGGCAGCGGCGCCGGTCACGGCCGGGCACGCCATCGACGTCCCACTGATCTCGGTATAGCTGCCGGGGACGGTCGAGATGATGGCCACGCCCGGCCCGGTGAGGTCGATCTGTGGGCCGATGTTGGAGAAGGCGCCGATGAACTCGGCCTTGTCCGTGGCAAAGGGCGGTGCCACATCCTCCGCCTCGGCGGTGCCCTTGGGGAACGTGCCCTTACGGCCCAGCGCGGAGACCGCAACTGCCGTGGGTTCGGATGCGGGGAAGCCCACCAGGCCTCTGTCGCCGTTGCCGGCGGCGATGATGCACAGACTTCCCTTCTTTCTGGCATCCTGCACTGCCGCCCTCAGTGTCGGGTCGGGCATGCCGGACAGCGCGCCGAGACTCATGTTGATGAGGTCGCAGCGGTCGGCCACGGCGAGGTCTATGGCCTTGGCAATGGCGAAGCTGTCGGCGGAGTTGCTCCCCTTTGCGAAGACCCGGTACGAGCGGAGCGTCACTCCGGGGGCCACGCCCCTTATTCCCGTGGGGGGCGTTCCTCGTGCCGCCACGATGCCGGCCACGTGGGTGCCGTGGTGCTTGCCGTTGTCCCCGTAGTCTTCGGGGTCCTCGCCCGCCACCGTGTTCGCTCCGCCGGATACCGCAAGGTCGGGATGGTCGGCCACGCCAGAGTCGATCACGGCCACCGTCACACCGGCTCCCGCGTCGTCGGCCGGGTGCCCGTAGTAGTGACGGAGGGCGTCGGTGTAGGCGAGGTCGATCGGCTGCAACTCGATGGTAGTGCCTGTCTTCACCGGAGCCTTCAGCTTGCGCAGCGTCCAAAAGGCGTTGGTCGGGTACACGTACAACCTGTCCAGAGTGACGCTCGCTCGGCCCAGCGCCAGGCTCACCTCGCCCTTGGCGTCGGAAACTCCCTGGGCGCCCACCCCCGCGGCAAAGTCGGTGAAGGCAACCACTATGGCGCCATCCACGACGGTCTTGTCCTTCTTCGACACGAGGGTCAATGTCACGGTAGCTGCCGTCCCCGAGGCGCGGCGGGGCGTCATCGGCTCCCTTATCTCGTGGCGCACCATGGCGTAGGAGTAATAGGCGAGCGGGACGACCTGAAGACCTGGCTGCATGGCCCGGATGGCAAGCGCGGACTCCGGTGTGGCTTCCACGAGCTTGGCCCCGTCATCGCCCAGGGAGTCCACCACCCGTAGCGGGACGCGGTGCCCCTGGGTCAAGGTCACCTGGCGTGATGTAGCCACCGGTGCCCCCAACTCCTGCAGGAACGCCTTGGCTCCCGCAGTGGCCGTCCGTCCCTTGACGCGCAACCCCTCCGGAGGCAGGACGACATACCGATCTGTGCCTGATGCTCGAGCCATCGTGTCCCCTGTCTGTGCCTGTCAAGAATTCGAAGTTCGGATTCTCGCACGCGCTGGTCGCCAATGCCAGGAGCAACCTGATAGGCCGGAGCGCGCATGCGAGTCCTGTGCACCTGCCTTCCCGAGTTCGGCCACTTCCACCCGCTCGTGCCGGTGGCACAAGCGCTCGAGAACGCCGGCCACACCGTCGCCTTCGCCACGGCAGGCGAGTTCTGCGAGCGCATCGAACGCGCTGGCTTCGACGCCTTCCCCGCCGGTTTGTCCTTTCACCAGCAGATGGATGAGGCGCGGCGGTGCTACCCCCAGGAGGCGGCACTCCCACCAGGCCCGGATCGCTTCGCCTCCTTCGTGCCGAGGATGCTCGCCGGCGTGGCGGCGCCCGCCCGGGCGAAGGACCTGTTGGCCATCGTCAGCGGGTTCCGTCCCGACGTCGTACTGCACGGCGAAGCAGAGTTCGGAGGTCCGCTCGTAGCCGAGCTGGCAGGTCTGCCATATGTTGGTCAGAGCCTGTCGGTCCTGCGACCTCTCGAGATGGCACGTCTCGCCGGCGACACCCTCGCCCGTGCCTGTCGGGATCGTGGGTGGAACATCGACGTGGGCCCCTTTGGAGGACTCTACCGCTACCTCTACCTCGACGTCTGTCCTCCTGGTCTCCAGTCGGCGGAGATCAGCGCAGTGGCCGTAGCCCATCGAGCCGACGCGGAGGGCAAGCCTCTGGCGCAGCGCTCGGCATCTTCGGGCGATACGAGGAAGTCTCGTGACCATCCTTACGACGGCACTGAGGGCGAGGCGCCTCCAGCCTGGGTGAAGGAGCTGGACGACCGCCCGACCATCTATGTCACACTGGGCACGATCAATGACGACCCCGCCCTCTACCGAGTCATCCTCGACGGGCTGCGGGATGAGCCGGTGAACGTGGTGGTCACCGTCGGCGGCACAGGGGACCCGGCCAGCCTCGACCCAGGTTTGCCGAACGTCTACGTCGAGCGCTACATCCCCCAGTCGTTGCTCCTCCCCCACTGCAGCATCGTGGTCAACCATGCCGGTTCGATCCTGCCCCCGCTGGGCCACGCGCTGCCGATGCTGATGGTTCCCGGGAAGGGCAACGAGTTCCACAATGCAGAGGCGTGCATGAGGGCGGGCATCGGACGCGTGGTGGCACGTCAGGAGGCGACGGCGGAGACCGTTCGTCGGGAAGTGCGGATCCTCCTGGAGGACGAGTCCTATCGGAACCTGAGCAGGAACGTCGCTTCTGAGATCGCAGCCATGCCGGGCGCCGAACACGCGGCACGGCTAGTGGAGCGCCTCGCGGAAGACGGACGCCCGGCGGCCGGTGATCCGGCCGTCACCGGCTCCCCGACGTCATGAGGGTGCCGCAGTTCAGGCCGTGGGTCGGCGAGGACGAGCACGACGCCACCCGGGCATGTTTCGAGACGGGATGGTTGGGCGAGGGGCCGTTCGCGGCACAGTTCCAGGCGGCGTTGTTGAACCTGATCACGGCTCGCTTCGGCGTGTTCGCTCCTAGCGGCACCATGGCGCTCTACCTGGCGATGAGGGTCCTCGACATCGGGCCCGGGGACGAGGTCATCGTGCCGGACTTCACCTTCTTCTCGTCCGCCTCGTCGGTAGAGATGACGGGTGCAGCACCCGTCTTCGTCGACGTCAACCGCCGTAACTTCCAAATCGACCTGTCACATGCAGACCGTCTGGTCAACGAACGGACCAAAGCCGTCATGCCCGTCCACGTCTACGGGACGGCGGCCGACATGGACGCCGTCATGGCCTTCGCCGGCCGCCACGGAATCTTGGTGATCGAGGACGCTGCCCAGGCTCTCGATGTGCGCTACCGCGGCCGCCACGCGGGCACGTTCGGCATCGCGGGCTGCTTCTCGTTCTTCCCGGACAAGACGATCACCACCGGCGAGGGCGGCTTCGTGGTGACCGACGACGAGGCCGTCTACGATCGCCTGGTCCAAGTGCGCAACCAGGGGCGTCGCTCCAGCGGCACCTACATTCACCCCGAGATCGGCTACAACCTCCGGATAACCGACGTGCAGGCGGCGATCGGCCTCACGCAGCTGGCGAAGCTGGCGGAGATCAAACGCCGCAAGCTCCACGTGCTCGACCGCTACAGGGAGCTGCTCGCGGGCACGGGCGTCACCTTCTTCAGCCCTGATGATCACGCCGAGTGGCTCCCGTTCCGGGTTGGGATCCTCCATCGCCTCGCCCACGAGATGATCGAGTTCCTCTCGGACAAGGAGATCGAGGCTCGCACCTTTTTCTACCCGCTCCACCGCCAGCCGCCCTTCGCCCGCTTCGTCGGCTCAGGCGACTTGGCGGAGGACTTCGCCAACTCGGACTACGGCTACGACAACGGTGTATGCCTACCGACGTTCCCCACCCTGACAAACATCCAGATCGAGTACGTGTGCGACGCCATCAGGGCATTCCTCGCCGGGCAAGACCAGGCGGTATGAGGACCAACTGCGGTGCTTACGAGAAAATGGAGGTGGGGAACTTCTCCGTGACGACCATGACGGGGCGCTGGCAGGAAACCACGCGGTAGGTCCTGACCAGCAGGCAGGCCGACGGGTCTATACCGAAGTAGTCGGCACAGCTCCCGGCGGGCTCCCGGCCCGATGCCAGCACCTCCTTCCACGTCTCCACCCTGGCGTCGGCGAGAAGCGGGCCGATGGCCTCATCCGTCTCCTGGAGGCCCTCCCTGACGGCTGGTGGGAGCCGGTCCCAGGCGACCAGCGCCTCGGCGTAGAGCCAGTTCGTGCCACTGCGCCTGCCTTGCAGGAGGATCGTTCTCCGTAGCAACGGCTGGTCATGACCGAGGTCGAGCTCTGGGCATCGACCGTGGCCCTGGTCCGACAGTTCGTGGACCAGCTTCACCACGCCGACGGGTTCGTCGGCATAGGCCTCGATGATGCGGGTCACCGTTCCGTCCGTGGTCAGGAGCACCCTTGCCAAGGGCCCGGGATAAGCCTCGCGGCGTAGCTGGTCGTGGGCGCCCACGTAGCCGATGCTCGGGCACACGTCCTGGACCAGTGCCATGGTGCGCCGACGCTACCAGCCGGGACGACCCAGGACGGCAGCCGCAAGTTCCGGGCCCACCCACGCAGCGGTGAACACATGGCCGTCCGCTACGTCGAAGGCGCCCGGCAAAGTCGAGGCTGGGGAGCCGCCGCGTTTGACTGCATGGACGTCTGCGGCGAGTCTCGAGCCTCCGAGGTCCAAGTCGACCGCAATGTCGGTTAGCGCCACGAGCCGTCCTGTGGCGGAGAACAGGCACTTCACCATCGATTCCTTGGCGCTGAAGGAGATCTTGGTGGCGAAAGGGGTGAGGGGATGAGGGGTTCGCTCGACCTGGAGCTCGGCGGCAGTGTGAACCATCCGCTCGACTCCTTGCTCCAGGGGTGGCTCGAGTGGCTCGATGTCGACGCCGATGCCCGAGAAGTCCTCCGCTCGTGCCACGGCAGCAGCGGCCCAGGCGCCTCCGTGGGAGATGCTGCCTACAGATCCCGGCGGCCACAATGGCTCCCGGTTGGGGCCGATGGCGATTGGCCCTGAGTCGCATCCGAGGGCGCGCAGAGCCTCGTGCGCACACGCGCGGCCGGCGAGGAACTCCCTCCGGCGCTTCGGGCCCGCGGTCGGAACCATGTCCCGCTCCTCGCTCCACAGGTGTGCCTCCTCCTGGCAACGCAGATCGCGCACGGCCACCACCACGCCCGGAGGGAACAGCGCGTCGAGCACCTTGGCAACTTCTGCCGCGGTCGTCATTGGCCGGCCCTGGGGCACGGCTCTTGGTCTGAGGCTTGCGCTGAGGTAGCCATGGTGCATGACGCCGAACGGAGCCGTGCCGTTCAGCACTGCGACGATACGTCGTCGACTTGCTCTGACGTGGATCGGCATTGCGGGATCTGTCGGCGTCCTGTTCGTCGCGGCACTAAGTACTCGCAGCCCGCTGGACGACCGGGACCCAGCGCAGCAGCGCCCGGGGTTCCTCGACGCCGTAGGCCACGCGAGTTCAGCGCCCCGGATAGCTCCAGACCTTCCCCGGAACGGCCGGAAGGTGGTTGTGTTCTTCGTCCGTCCCGGCGTGGCCGGCTGGCTCTGCAGCTCTCTCAGCACCGACCAGCCGCTCCGACGACGAGCCGACGTGGCGGTGGTCGGTCCCGCGGCAACCTCGTCTTGCACGGGCGTGGCGACGGTCACGGATCCGGCGGGATCACTGGCGCGCGCCTTCGGGATGAGGCGCCCAAGGGATGGCGGACCGCCGGTCGGGTACGCCGTAGTGGACAGCCACGGGCTGATCCGGTACCGGACCCTCGACCCGAGGGTGGCCTCAGCGTTGGACGAGGTGGAGACGATGGTGAGGGCGACGCCGTGAGCCGGCAAGCGACGGCTTCAGCAAGGGTTGCTCCCCTGATGGCCTCGGCATCTTGCGTAATGGCCGTGGCCGTCGAACTGCTCCTGTACCGCTCCTACAAAGGCCACGACGCCCGCTTCCACTGGTTCACGCACTTCTTCGTCGGAGCCGCGGTCGCGCTGCTAGCCATGGCGGTGGTCGCTTGGCGCACACGTCACCCGGTAGCCCTACCCATGCTTTGGCCCCTCCTGGGCCACCTCGTGGCCATGGCGCCCGACATCCTGTTCAACTTCGGCATGGCCCACAGGCGGTGGATGGACGTATTCCTCGCCCACGTTTCCAGCCACTACGTCCCCGGCCGCAACGTCACGTGGTTCGGGGTGTTCCTAGCCTCCCTCGCAGTCTATCTGGTCGTTCTGGACCGCCGCGTTTCACCAGCGCCAGTGTGGGCCGGGAAGTAGGTTGACTTCGTGGTCGGCACTGGAGGACGCTCGTCCGGACCGCTGGGACGGGTCGCTTGGTCCTCAGGGGTCACCACGGTCCAATCGAGTTGGGTAAGAGCGCGGTGAACGAACCCACCTCGTGGGAGCCCGTCATCGTGCTGCTTTCCGCCGCCATGGCTCTGGCACTGATGGTGCTGCGCTGGTTCATCTGGTCGCCAGCCTCGACCCGTCCGGTTATGTCGAGCCGCCTCGGGCCGGCGAGTTGGCGGTTCAGCGAGAGCTGGGCCTCGACGCTCACGGCCGTAGGCGCGTTGCTCGGGGCCATCCTCGGCACCGGGGTCCTGCCGCCCAACGGCCGGTACCTGTCCAGTCGGGAGTTCGTCCTCCTGAGCCTGCTGTTCGGATTTCTCGTCTTCCTGGCCCCGTTCATCTACAAAGCCACCACCTCCCCTGCCGAAGCCCCTGACCCCGGGGAGAGTGTTCCTGCTGAACCGGTTTTCGAAGGGTGGGTCGCCACGTTCCTCCTGGCCACCGCGGTGACGCTCTGGGCCGCTCTGGGGGAGCTCGCCACCCTGGGATTCATGGCCGCCGAGCTCGCCCCCGGAGGCACCGTTTCGTACCTGTTCGCCGCCGTCCTGGTGCTCGTAGCCGCCTTGATGCTGCGCTACTCGTGGTGCAACATCCGCTGGGTGCTGGAGGTCCAGGCCAAGCACCAGCAGACGGTTCGGGGGATGGCAGTGCAGAACCGGCCGCCTCCAAGGCCATGGAACATGCTGTAGGCGGAGCCCCGGCCCATGGGCCCGGGAACGATGCGGTGCCGCCGGCCAGACGTTGTTGCCGGTGACCTTCGCCGGTCCGGTACGGCGTAGGAGCGAACGATCGGCTCCCCTTCCACTCGGCGATACTCACCGTGAGGCGGATCGAGCCTGTCGCGCAATGGGTCACTACGCTTCCTGATGGTGCTTCAGGGTGGCACCGATTTCCTCAGGATCGGCCGGTGCGAATGGGAGCAACTCCGGAGACTGCGGACGGCACGCCCTCCGAACCGGCGGCAGTGGTTCTGTTCGATGTCACCCTCCTCGGGGCCGTTCGTCGTTCGCGCCATTCCAGTCGGTACGACCGAATCGACGTGTCGCCTGAGGTACGGGAGGTTGTGGAGCACCTTCATGGACGCGGGGTGCGGCTCGGGGTGGTGACCACCGGCGAGGACGACGCCGTCGCCAACCACCTCGGGGCCAGCCCTGTGGCCTCTCTCCTCGATGTGGACCTCGTTCTGGCCGGCATCGCTTCCCCAGAAGCTCTCGGGGGGACCGCAATCACGACACCCGCGGGCGCGCCAACAGGGACGCCGCCGCCATCCGTCCTCGTCGCCACCGACAGGAACGATCGAAGCCGGGCGATACAGGCGGGGCTTCGGGCCTGCCCCCATCCTCGGCTGGCCTGGCCGGTGCTCAATGGCATGCGCCTCCGATATGTCCGGGTCACCGTCCCCGACGCCCACGCGGACGTGCAATGGCGGCCGGTGCTGCTGGCGCTTCCCTTCGTGCCCATCCGCGTCGCTGGCGACGGAGGACGCACCGTCTATGCCATAACCACCAACGCCGCCGCGGCCCAGCTCGACGATCTCGGGTTCCTGGTCGATCGACTGGGGGCCGAGGACGGTCCCCTGGTCACCGACGTCTACCTGCTGCGTGACGACCAGCAGGTCCGGAGCGGGTTCCTCGCGGCAGAGGGGTCGTCGACCGGGCGATTCGGCGATGACGCCGACGCCGGCAACGTCCTGGCCTCCACTGCCGAAGGGCTGTACGTCGCCTTTCCCGCCGGCCGGTCCGTCGAGAGCTACCACTTCGACGGGGCACACCACGGTCACACCGAGAGCCTGCTGCCGGACGTGAGCCTCCTCCAGCCGGTGGCCGTGCCCGTTCGGGCCGGTCTCGCCGCCGGCGAGGAGGAGCCGGGTCTGGGCGATGACGCCAAGCGCATTCTCGCCGAGCTCACACCGGAGGTCATCGCCGCGGACCTCCCTCGGTACGCGGGGACCGCCACACTCGACGGCGCCGGCGCCCACACCATTCGCAGCCGCCACATCCTCCACCCGGACAACCCGATGGTGGTCGAAGGCTTGGCCAAGGATCTCGAGTCCATAGGCGATGGCGCCCTCGAGGTCCGTCTCCACCCGTTCCGCCACGAGAGCCGTCTCCTCCACAACATCGAGGCGACGCTGGCCGGTGAAACGGATGACCTGGTCCTGGTGACGGCCCACCTGGACTCGACAGCGGCTTACTCTCCCGGTTACAAAGCCGACCGGGACGACGCCCCCGGTGCCGACGACGATGCCAGCGGGGTCGTGGCCGTGCTCAACGTGGCCCGCTTGCTGCACCGCCTCGCCCAGCTGGGGCGACCACGGTGCACCATCCGCTTCGTGCTGTTCAACGCCGAGGAGCACGGCCTGGTCGGCAGCAAGGCCTACGCCAGCGAGCAGGCGGCGCGGCGCAGCCCCATCGTCGCCGTGTTCCAGCTGGACATGATCGGGTTCAACCGGCAAGCGCCTCGCAGCTACGAGATCCATGCCGGGTGCGCGAGATCGCCGGACGTACAAGAGCGATCGTTGGCCCTGGCCCAACGGATCGGCCGCATGGCCCAGGAGGTGTCGCCCGAGTTGGAAGCGCCTCAGGTCTGCCCGGGCGCCGCACCCGGGGAACGAGACCTGGCCGACGGGAGGAGCGACCACGCCAGCTTCCAGTCGGTCGGCTACGCCGCCTGCGCGTTGACCGAGGACTTCTTCGCCGGCCCTGGGCTCGATGCGCCGAAGGCCGAGCCGAACCCGAACTACCACATGACCTCCGACACCTTCGTCGACGAGGCCTACACCGCCGACATCGCCAGGGCGGTCGCCGCCGCGGCGTGGCTCATGGCGACCATGTAACTGGAGCTGGCGGGGGAGGTCGAGGCACGCCTCCCAGGCGAAGCCGTGTAGGCCATGCTGTAGCCGCGACGACCACCGCCGAGGAGACCCCGATGGAACGCATGACCACGGCCAAGAACGGGCTTTACCTGCTGATCGTGGGGACGCTGGCCCTCTACTTCGTGATCGGCGGCATCACCTGGGCCGTTCTCGCCTACAACGGCATCGCCATGCCCGAGGGCCTGGCGACGACCGTCGCCACCGTCGGCGGTGGGCTGCTGGGAACGTTGAGCCCCGGGGTCAAGAAGGAGGAGTAGGGCGGCACCGGTCGATAATGTTCCCGCGGTGGCGAATGCTCGCGCTGCGGGAGCTGGCATATGCGGCGCCACGATCTGGTTGACGGGGCTCCCCGCCTCGGGCAAGTCCACCATCGCCTCGGAGGCGGAGCGCCGGCTCCTGGAACGGGGCGTGGCCACGATCGTGCTCGATGGCGACGACCTGCGCCACGGCCTCAACCGGGACCTGGGGTTCAGCCCGGGGGACCGGCGGGAGAACGTCCGGCGTATAACCGAGGTGGCCCGGCTGTTTGCCCGGGCCGGGATCGTCGCCCTCGTCCCGGTGATCAGCCCCTACGCCGCCGGGCGGGCACGCTCCCGAGCGGTCCACGACGACGCCGGGCTCGCGTTCGCCGAGGTGTTCGTCCGCACTCCCCTGGCTGAGTGCGAGCGCCGGGACCCCAAGGGCCTCTACGCCCGCGCCCGGCGGGGTGAGGTGGCTGACTTCACCGGGGTGCACGACCCCTACGAGGTGCCGGAGCGGCCCGACCTGGAGGTTGCCACCATGGAACTATCGGTGGGGGAGGCCGGGGAGCTGGTGGTCGAGTTGGTGGCCGACCTCACCGGCCGGCAGCTCACCGCCGCCGGGTGGGACGACCACTCATGAGCTGCCCTGCAGGCCAACTCCCCCATCACGGGCAAGCCGGCGGGCACCTTCGGTCCGAGGCGGGCCTTCATGCACATCGACCCAGGGGGCGCTGGGTGCCGCGCCTCCGGCTGGCGGCAGCAGCTTGCGTCCTGCTGGCCGGGCTGGGCGGCGCGGCGCCGGCCGGTGCCGCGGGCGACCTGGAGCTCCAGTTCCTCGACACCCGGCCGATCGTCGTGGACCTGGACGCCCTCGAAGACGAGGAGGCCCGGTGGCGAGTGGGTGTCTTCAACGGCCAGCCCGGCGGCCCCCAGCGGCTCAGCATGCACGTGGTCTTTGACCCGGTCGACGTCATCGTGGTCGAGGACGAGCCGGACGATCCTGTGCCCACCGGAACGACGGCGTCGTTCGTCATCGCCCTCGACGAGGAGCTGGCCGGCTCGGGTGAGCTGGTCGTCACGAGCGACAGCGGCGCCGCCGCTCGACGCCCGATAAGCGTCAGAAGGTCCGGCGAGGACGGCATCCCTGTGGGCGCCCTCCGCTTCTCGGGCACCAGGAGCCATCCGTTCGGCGGCGGGATACGGGTGCCGGCGCTGGAGGTGCCCGGCGCCCCCGGCGGGTCGAGCGACAGCGTTTCCATAGGGAGCGTCGTCTCCGGCTCCGGCGATGTCGCCCATCTCGTCCGCAGGGACGACGTGTTCGAAGTGGACGGCGTCGCCGGCACGGGCGAGTACACCGGCACTGCGGACCTCACGCCCGGCGCCGACGGTGGCGAGGCCGAGGTCAGCCTCACCGTGCGGGATGCCGCCGGCTGGCCACTGGCCCTCCTGTTGCTCGGTCTGGGGGCGGTGCAGGGTCTCGAGCGCTACCAGAAGCGCGTGCGTCCCCGGCGGGAGCTGGCGCTGCGGCTGGCCCATCTGAAGGACCGTGCCCGCCTCGCGCAGAAGGGCGCGAGCGGCCCGCTGCTCATCTGCGGGGAAGCCGACGAGGCCGAGCTCGTGCTCGACGTGGAGGCTGCCCGTGCCCTCGAGGCCTGGGACCGGGCCCGGACAGAGGCGGAGAGGTCGGTGTGGGACTTCGGCGGCGCGTCCTTCGCCCGGCTGTCTGCGGCGGTCGAGGACTTCGCAAGGCTGACCCATGAGCACGCCGACCTCGAGTCCCGCCGCCAGCGCGTCATCGCCCGTTGCCTGGAGGGCGACCGCGAGGCTGCGGAGCGGGCCCTCGACGGTTCTCCGGTGGGCGAGGCGCTGCGGCCCCGCCGTTTCACCCACATCGCGCACATCGCCGCCGCGGCCGAAGAGCTAGAAGCCGCCGCGGCCCACCTCGACCGCTTCGCCGTGCTCTACGAGCAACTGGGCCAGCTCGCCCGGTTCGGGGACGACGGGGTGCAGATGGGCGCGGCGGTCCTCCGGAGCAAGCTGTTGACGCCGGGAGTCGACCTGGACCCCTTGGAGGAGGAGGTCGAGGAGCTGCTCAAGGCGTGGAGGCCGGCGCCGACCAGGGTGGAGCAGCCGGCCGCTGCTGCCCGGGGGATGTCGCTTCCTTCCCCGCCCCCGGTCTCGGCCCCGTCAGCCGCGCCGGCACCCACCCCCATCGAAGCGGCCCGAGCGAGGCGGGAGGCACGTCAGCGGCGCCGCGCCCTACCTCTGGCAGCAGGGTCCTTCGCCGCTCTGCTGGCGATCCTGTTGGCGGTGTCGTTGATCGGTGAAGAGGCCCAGGGCCCCGATAGGGGCCCTCGTGGCGGTGACGGTCCCCCGAGCACCGTCTTCAGCCCCGCCCCCGGAGGAGGCGACGGCACGGCGGGACCGCCGGGCCAGCCGGACGAGCTGCCCGACGCCCCTGTGAGCGCGCCGGCCACGCCGCCGCGACCAGCCGCTCCCACCGGCGACGACGGCACCGGCACCAACGTCGTGGTCCCGGGCTTCCTGGTGCCCCTCGCCCTCGTGGTCGCGGTGCTCGGGGGTGTGCTGCTCGTGCTGCGGGCGCTGCGCCGACGGCGGCGGGCGGAAGACCTGGACAGCGCCCGCCTCGACAGGCTCCTGGCCTCCGAGGACCGGCGCTTCGCCCTGGCCAGCGGCCTTTTCGTGGTCGCCACCGGGATGTCGTTGCTCTACGTCCCGAACCCCACCTTCGGCGGCCCCGGCGACTACCTCACCGTCGTCCTCTGGGGTGCCGGGGTGGGCGAGGGGATCCAGCTCGTGCGCCGCATCCTGCCCGGCGTGCCGGGGCGCTGATGCGAGGGGCGAGGGCCCTTGACGGCCTGTGCCGGGCGCGGCCATGGTGACGGGGTGACGGGAAGAACGGGGGCCGCAAGGGCCACAGGAACCGACACCCACTTCGACGTCGTCGTGGTGGGCTCCGGGTTCGGTGGCTCGGTGACGGCCTACCGGCTGGCCGAGGCCGGCCTTCGCGTGTGCGTGCTGGAGCGGGGAAAGGCCTACCCCCCGGGGTCGTTCCCCCGCAGCCCCCGGGAGATGAAGGACAACTTCTGGGACCCGAGCGAGGGCAGGCACGGGCTGTTCAACGCCTGGTCGTTCCGCGGCCTCGAGGCGCTGGTGTCCGCCGGCCTCGGCGGTGGTTCGCTCATCTACGCCAACGTGCTGCTCCGCAAGGACGAGAAGTGGTTCGTCCAGCGAAACCCGCACGGGCCGGGTTACGAGGAGTGGCCCATCACCCGGGCCGACCTCGACCCCCACTACGACGTGGTGGAGCGGATGCTCGCCCCGCAGCGCTTCCCGCTGGGGGCTCCCGGGTTCGAGCTGGCCAAGACGCGGGCCATGCAGGAGGCGGCGCAACGGCTGGGCCTGGAGTGGCAGCTGCCGAACCTGGCCATCACCTTCGCCAACGAGGCCGCACCACCTGCGATCGGCCAGCACATACCGGACGGCGACTACCCGAACCTGCACGGCCAGAGCCGCGTCACGTGCCGGCTCACCGGCGAGTGCGACCTGGGATGCAACAACGGCAGCAAGAACACGCTCGACCACAACTACCTCTCAGCGGCCAAGCATCACGGTGCCGACATCAGGACCCGCTGCGAGGTGCGCAGCTTCGAGCCCCGCAACGGCGGTGGTTACTCGGTGAGCTATGTCGAGCACCGTCCTGAGAACGAGGGACGCAAGGGGAAGAGCGGCCAACTCTCCCCCGTCACCCTCACCGCCGGGCGCCTGGTGCTGTCCGCAGGGTCCCTCGGCAGCACCTTCCTCCTCCTGCGCAACCGCAGCGCCTTCCCCGGCATCAGCCCTGCTCTCGGCTCCCGCTTCTGCGGTAACGGCGACCTCCTCGCCTTCATGCTGCGCAGTCGCACCCGCGACACCAAGAGAGGGCCGAGGGTGCTGGACGGCAGCAGGGGGCCGGTCATCACCAGCACCATCCGGGTCCCCGACGAGGTCGATATGGACGGGGATGTGGACGGGAACGGGGGCGGCCGCGGCTACTACGTGCAGGACGCCGGCTTCCCCGGCTTCGTGGACTGGATGCTCGAAGGGACACAGGCGCCGAGCACGGTGCACCGCCTCGCCCGCTTCGCCCTGCGCCGGCTGTGGGCCATGGTGACTCACAACCCCAAGAGCGATCTGAGCGGTGAGCTGGCCGCCCTGGTGGGCGACGGCCAGCTCTCGTCGGGCTCCCTGCCGCTGCTCGGGATGGGCCGGGACGTGCCCGACGGGCGCATGTCCCTGCGCAAGGGCTACCTGGACCTGGACTGGACCATCGACACGTCCAAGGAGTACTTCGACCGGGTGGCCGACACCATGAGGGCCATCTCGGACGAACTGGGGGCCAGCTTTCACATCAACCCGCTGTGGCGGCTGAAGCGGGTCATCACCGTTCACCCGCTGGGCGGCTCCCCCATGGGCCGCCACCACGGCGACGGGGTGGTCGACACCTATGGCGAGGTCTTCGGCTACCCCGGTCTGCACGTGGCCGACGGGTCGGTGATGCCCGGCCCGGTGGGGCCCAACCCGGCGCTGACGATCGCCGCCTTCGCCAACCGCATGTCCGACGCCATCCTGGAGGGCCGAACCAGCTCGCCGCCGCCGTCGTCACCGTCACCATCACCATCGCCGGTCCCGGCGCCGGCGCCGGGACCGCCGTCGGACCCTGAGAGCACCCCGCCGACGGCGATCGAGTTCACGGAGGAGATGAAGGGGTACGTCACCTTCGGGGAGGACGACTTCCACCGTGGCTTCGAACAGGGCCGCCGGAACGACAACTTCCTCATGTTCCACCTCACCATCGAGACCGACGACGTGGAGCGGTTCGTGGCCGACCCCGCCCACCTGGCCGACGCACGGGGATGGGTGGAGTGCGAGGCACTGGGCGGACGGCTCCCGGTTGAGCGGGGTGTCTTCAACTTGTTCGTGGAGACGTCCGACCCCGATCGCACCAACATGCTGTACCGCCTCTTCTTCGCCGACGGCGCCGGCCACCCGCTCACCTTCGTGGGCTTCAAGGACGTAAAAGACGACCGGGGCCTCGACCTCTGGCGGGACACCACCACGCTGTTCACCCGCGTCCTGCGCGGCCACGTGGAGCCCGGGCACGACGGGGACGCCGAGGTGGTCGCCTCCGGGATCATCACCATCCACCTTCTCGACTTCCTGGAGCAGCTCACCACCTTCCGCGCCCACGGGCCGAGCACGTCGGCCCGGGCCGAAGCCTTGGGCGACTTCGGCCGGCTCTTCCTCGGCAAGCTGTGGGACACCTATGCCGGCGCCGTCCTCGACGCCGCCGGGGCCCGCTGACCACATGACCGACCCCTCGCCGCGTCCGGAGAGCGACCAGCCCGATCAGGTCGGGTTCACCCCCCAGTCGATGGTCCGCTGGCTGTCGCCCACCGAGCTGGCCCGGGCCGCCGTCCGGGTCGGGCTCTCGGCCATCTTCGGGGCCTACTCCGACAAACGGGAGATCCAGGCCGCCCTGCGGGAGTGCGTCTGCTTCGACTACAGCGACCGGAGCGAGCTGTGGGTCGACTTCGTGGCCGACCTGGGCGACGGGTTCGACTCGACCTACACCGTGGCCAGCCTGCTCGCCGCCGAGAAGCTCGACCTCGGTCCATCCAGCGGCGCGACCACGCCCACTCCGCGGGGCAAGGTGCTCATCATGGGCGGCGACCAGGTGTACCCGACCGCGTCGCGGGAGGCGTACGAGGACCGCATGCAAGGCCCCTATCGAGCGGCCCTGCCGTACACCAGGGACGACCACCCCAACCTGTTCGCCATCCCGGGCAACCACGACTGGTACGACGGCCTCACCTCGTTCATCCGCGTCTTCTGCCAGCAGCACTGGTTGGGCGGATGGTGCACACGCCAGACACGCAGCTACTTCGCGCTGCAGCTCCCCCATCGGTGGTGGCTGCTGGGCATCGACATGCAGTTCGACGCCTACATCGACGACCCCCAGCTCCGGTTCTTCACCGAGGAGGTTCGCCCGAACCTGCGGCCCGGTGACGCGGTGATCCTCTGCACGGGACAGCCGAACTGGGTGGCGGCGAATGTGAAGGACCCCGAGGCCTTCCGCAACCTCGACTACTTCGAGCGCAAGGTGATACCCGAGGGCGTGCAACTACGCGTCAGCCTCAGCGGCGACACCCACCATTACGCCCACTACGCCAGCGAGGACGGCACCCGCCACGCTTTCACAGCCGGCGGCGGCGGCGCCTACCTGGCCGCCACCCACCGCCTGCCGACCCGCTTGGAGGTCCCGCCCAGGCACTCCAAGGACCCGGGGAGATCGTCGCCTCGCCAGTACGGCCTCGTCTCCACCTTCCCCGACCGCGCCCGCTCGCGCCGGCTGCGCTGGGGCGTCGTGCGGCTTCCCCTGCTCAACCCGGGCTTCTGGGCCCTGCTCGGCGCCGTACACGTTCTCTACGGCTGGATGGTCCATGGCGCGGTGCGGGTCCCCGGTCAGCCCTTCGACGCCGTCATGGCCGGCCTGTCGTTCAACGAGACGCTCGCCGGGGTGGGGCGCAGCCCGCTGGCCCTGCTCCTGAGCGTTCTGGTGGCAGCCGGCCTGGCCGGCTTCACCAAGGCCACCAGACCGGCCAAGAGGTGGCTCGTGGGCCTGACCCATGCCGCCGCCCACCTCCTACTCGTCGTCGCCGTGCTGAGGGCCTCCAGCGCCCTGCTGGGGCCTGTGCACGGAGAGGCTTTCGTCGTGGCCTTCGTCGCCGTGGTGGCCGTCGCCGGCGGCCTGCTGGCGAGCCTGCTCATGGCGGGTTACCTGATCGTGGCCGACGCCCTCGGCTGCAACACCAACGAACTGTTCGCGGCCCAGCGCATAGAGGACTGGAAGAACTTCCTGCGCCTGCACGTGGACGAGTCCGGGACCCTCACCATCTACCCCGTCGGTGTCGAGAGGGCGGGCCGGGGGTGGAAGTTCCGCCGGGATGCCGGCGGTGAGGGCGCGTGGTTCCACGCCGATCCGCCACCCAAGGCGGCGCTCATCGAAGCGCCCGTGGTAGTGGGCACCGCCGGTTCCTGCCCAGCCTGAACGGCGAGAGGCCTCAGCGGTCCCGGAGAAAACCCACCATGAGGTTCGCCGCCCGCGCCCGGTCGCGCAGGTCGTGGGCGCCCGATGGTTCGAAGGCCACAACGGCGCGAATGGCGTCCCGGCACCCGATCCTCCCGGAACCGTGCTCGCCCACGGGAGCCCCGCGCGACGGCCGCACGGCGAGTGACACCCGAGACGCGTCCCGCCACCGCCCGCGGCCACGCCGGAGGGACCAGCCCAGCTCGAACACCGGTTCATCCTCTTCGACCCGCACCGCGGCCGAGACGGAGAACCGCTTCACGCCGTCGCCATCGTTGCCGACGCGGAGAGTCGCGTCGACGAAAGGCCGGTAGCCCCACCTCGGGTGGTCGATGCCTCCCACCACTGAAGCCGTGGCCACCGGGTCGTGGGCGAAGCGGCCGATGTCGGTGACCTCCACCACGAATGACACCGTCACAGCCTCGGGTGGAAGGTCCTGGTCCAGTGGCACCTTCCCCTGCATCCGGAGCACGACGCGCGCGCCGAGGGGCGGCACCGCCATCCTGGTGGCCGTTCCGTCCAGTGCGGTCCCTTCCTCGGTGCGGGCCCGGACGTAGCGCCAGGCGTCGCGGTAGCCCATGGCCACGAGGGTCTCGGCGGTGATGCGGCCGGTCACGAAGTCAGGGTCCAGGGGGAGGGGCAGATCGGGCTTGACGACGTGCACGACGGCCTCTTCGGTGGAGCCGAACACCGCCTCCCCGCGCCGGCGCCGTTCGTTGATGTCGGCAATCTGCTCGAGCTCGCCGATCAGCGCAGAGTTGGCGCTCAGTTCGATCATGTGGACGTATTGCTCGAGCGGCCCGTTGCCCCAGTAGGGCGTGTTGCCGATGCACCACAGCAACCAGAGCTCGTTGCACCCGCGTCGTACGGCCTCCATCAGGTTGGCGTCCTTGATCCACACCGCATCGGTCCAGGTGCGACCGCGAGCCGGTACGGCCGGCAGGAAGATCGGGAGCGACACGCCGGCCACCAGGCGGTCGATGTCGATGTCGTCGTTCGGGATGGCCACGCAGGTCTTGGCGTCGAAGTCGGCCACGTTGAAGGTCCCCGTCATGGCGGTCGCCGACCGGATCCTGTCCACTTCGATGCCGAGGTGAGGCAGCACGTGGTCGGTGATCCCCGAGGCGCTGCCGAAGGCAGGCCAGCTCGTCGGGAGCCGTAGGTACTGGCGCAGAGGCAGGAACGACACGAACCGGCGGACCGGCAGGCTGCGCCACCTGTCGCCGAGCGCCGCCGGCTCTACCCCGGACAGCAGCATCCCGAGGGTGAAGATGCCACCCGACGTCCCGTCGCCGTGGTCGAACCGCAGCCCGGCCTCGTCCAGGGCCTGGACTGCCCCCGCCTGCCAGGCCACCCGGATCCCGCCGCCGGCCAGGATCAGCGCCCGCTTCACGAGAGCTCCCGCCCCTGCGACGACTTCCGGCTCAACGGCGGCGCATGATGCGCAGGAGCAGGGCGGCGGAGGCCGCGTCGACCGCGGCGACGGCCCACGCCTGCTTCCCCAGCCGCCGGGAGAGGATGCCGCCGCTCAGCATGGCCGCAGCACCCGTCTTCGCCGCCAGCGCCCACCGCAAGCCGACCGCCGGCGGCTCGGGAGCCCGGCACACCTCGACCATCTGGCCACCGGAGACGGCCATGAACATGCCGATGACCCGGAAGAAGAACGGAGCCGGGTCGGTGCGGCCGGCGCCGAGAAGGCGTAGGGCGAGACGGGGCATGACCATCAAGGCCAGGCCCGACGCCGCCGTCCCCGCGCCCACGGCAACGGCCAGCCCGAACGTGCGGCCTCCACCGGATGGTTCAACCGGCCCGGCACCGCCACCGGCACCGGCGCCGGCGGCCGACGCCGTCATCGGTCCCCTCCCGGGACGCGGCCTGAGCTGGTGGGCGGGGGGAGCCATTCCTCCGAGCGAGGAAGCCCGATGACGCTCTCCAGCCCTTCGGGCGGGTTGTCCGGGTCCGGCGGGTCCTCCGAGGTGATGAACCACGCTTCCAAGTGGTCGTCGAGCACCCCGGCGGAGTGCGGGAGGCAAGCGGTGAAGAGCGGCCTGGTCCCGATCCCGAGTGTGCGCAGGGGGTCCATCCGCGGGTGGTCGCCGAGGAGGATCTCGGCCTTGGCGAACGGGGCCACAGCGCCCTGGACCTTGTCGGAGACGTAGATCGACGACTTCATCAGCATCCCTCTGAAGGCGCACCAGTTGACGGCGCCCACGTGCTTCAGCGGGACCTTGGGGCCCCTCGGCCGCTGGACCGTGACCCGCATGCAGAGCCGACCGTCGAGGTCGTACTGGCTCGACATCGAACGGTCGTCGACCTGGAAGTCGAGACTGGCCTGGTGCTTGGGCATCCCCCAGATCCCCTTACCGCCCTTGACCGACACCAGCGAGCTGACCGGGAGGTCCCAGACGTACTGCCCCGTGCCGTTGCTACGCATACGCACCAGCGCCGAGAGCAACGAGGCAGGCCGCGGCCCGTGGGTGCACGCGAGGGCGATGCTGTACTCGATGTACCGGCCGATGTCGGTGGTGCGGTAGTCGATGACGGTGACGACGAGCAGGCCCCGCCGGTTCGGGAGCCGTATGGCGTGAACCTCGTTGCCGGGCAGCAACGCCTGAGCGGCGTCCCCGTCGACGGTGAAGGCGGTCATGAGGGCCGGCGAATCCTCGGAGTTGACCGGCAGCGAGAAGGGGATCCCGTCGACCAGCGCATGGCGGCCCCATTGGCGTTCCTGGCGGCGAGGAAGGCTCACGATTCGGGACGATACTCTCGCGGCCGCGGATGTGGGAGGGTGCACGCGTCGAAGCGTTGACGACGAAGGAGAGCGGCATGAGGCAGACCCTTTTGACCATCAACCACGTCTGGTACTTCGCCGGCGCCACCTTCTACGTAGGGGTCCTCACCACGCTCCGGCTCTTCCTGTACCCGAGTTGGAACGCCATCCGGCCCGACACGACCCGCGACCACTTCACAGCTCCCACCGAGGCCGCCACCAAGGTGTTCCTCGTAGCCATTCCGACCTGGATGTTCACCGGCATCGTCATGATCGCCACGGAGTGGGGCGAGCCGTTGTTGTGGACGGCGGTGCTCGCCTTCCTCGGCCTGCTGACCACCACGTGTGTCGGCTGGTTCGGCATCCAGCCGATCAACCGGGAGATCAAAGCCGGCGTGCGCGACGGGGCCCGGCTGACCGAGCTGCTGGTCAGGTGGATGAAGATAAACGACCTGAGGTTGGCCGCCGTCCTCGTCATGTGGGGAGCGTTGTGCTGGTACTTCGTCGCCAAGGGCGACCTGCCTGCCGCGCTCTGATGGCGACGCCTCGTCACCAGGAAGAGACCTTCTCTTTCGCCACAGCAGACGGCCGAACGGCCAACGTGGTCCACGTCGTCGGTGAACGTCCGGCCGTCAAGGGGCCGGTGCTGCTCGTCCACGGAGCGGGCGTGCGATCCAACATCTTCCGGGCGCCGGTGACGACCAACCTCGTCGACGACCTCATCGACCACGGGTGGGACGTCTGGCTGGAGAACTGGCGGGCCAGCACCGACTTCGAGCCTTCGGAGTGGACCCTCGACCAGGCCGCCGTCCACGACCATCCGGGGGCGGTCGACACCGTCGTCGAGCAGACGGGCGCCGACACGGTGAAGGCGGTGATCCACTGCCAGGGCTCGACCAGCTTCATGATGGCGTCCGTCGCGGGGCTGCTCCCCAGGGTGGACACCGTCGTGTCCAACGCCGTCGCCCTCCACCCGGTCGTGCCCCCCCTCGCCAACTGGAAGCTCCGGCTCAGCACGCCGGTCGTGCGTCGGCTCACCCGCTACCTCGATCCCCGCTGGGACGTCGACGACGCGCCGGCGTTGGTGGGCCGCCTCATCGCGCTGTGGGTGCGCCTGGTCCATCACGAATGCGACAACCAGGTCTGCAAGATGGTCAGCTTCACCTACGGAGCCGGCAGCCCGACGCTGTGGTCCCACGCCAACCTCAACGACGAGACCCACGAGTGGTTGCGGGGTGAGTTCGGCCACGTCCCACTGTCGTTCTTCCGCCAGATCGCCCGCTCTGTCCGTGCGGGTCACCTGGTGTCGGTGGAGGGAATGCGTGAGCTACCCGAGAGCTTTGTCGCCCAACCACCACAGACCGATGCCCGCTTCGCGTTCCTCTCGGGAGCGCGGAACGTCTGCTTCACGCCCGAAGGGCAACAGCGGACGTTCGAGTTCTTCGAAGAGCACGACCCCGGGCGCCACAGCATCCGCATCCTGCCGGGCTACGGCCACCTCGACGTCTTCATGGGCCACCGGGCGGCCCGAGACGTCTTCCCGCTCATCCGCGAGGAGCTCGACCGGGCTGGTTGAAAGCCCGCTGGGCCTGGTCCGGCGGGCGTCAGTGCCCGCCGCCGAAAGCGAGGGCCGCTACGACGTCCATGGGTTCGAGCTCGCGCAACGGCCGCTCGATGTGGAAGGCGAACGGCTCCTCCCCCGGCGTGGTGACGAGCACGGCGGTGACGACCGGCGAGCAGCGGGGGTCGGTGCCGGGCTTCTCGCCGATCTCCACCGTGGCGTCGTCGCCGAGGTGAAGCTCGTCGCGGACCCACGCCTCCAGCTCGGATGCGCTCGTACCGTCCTGTTCGCCTACCGCCATGGCGCTTCCTCCTGGCCGCCACAGTACCGGCCACTGGCGAACGGCCAGGCCGTGCGCACTGGGCGAAGCGTCGAGTCCGAGTCGTGGGGTGGGCCCGCAGTGCCAGCCGCGGGTGCCAGGCCGGCCAGCGCCACCGGCCGGCCCTCCACCCAACAGGGCCTCTACGGCCGAGCTTCGAACACCCGGTTGAAAGGAGTCTCAGTGGCCCGCCGGAACCGGCTGAAGCCCGCTTCGGCAAGGAGCTCGCGCCAAGTGGATTCGGGCACCAGGGGGCCGAGGACGTAGCGCCCACCCTCGGACTTGGCGTGGGGCACGCACAGGAAGGTGCCGCCCGCGTAGAAGAGCTTGCCCACCAGGTTGACGTTGTCCGTCACCGACTCGTGCACCACTCGCGCAGGTAGCGGGCGTCGTACGGGTCCGGGTGGCCAGCTCCTCGGCCGTGGCGGGGCCGTCGGCCAGAGCCTTGTACAACCCCAGCTTGTCGCCCAGGACCACGGTGGCGGCGTGGAAGGTGGTGGCGGCATCCCCCGCCACCTGCCCCAGGAACTGCTCGACGGTCTGCTGATCGTTCTCGGTGATGGTCATGGCTCTCTCCTTTGGTAGGTGGATCGGCCAGCAGTGTCTGCCTGCCGCCCTGCAGATCCCCTGCAGTCGGCAGAGCCACGGCTTGCAGTGCTTCTGCAGGGCAGATGTCGCAAACTGGTCACATGCATCGTCCAGGACCGGTTCTTCTGCGGCGGGCGCTGGAACGCCACCCGCCTAGCGGCCATGGCAAAGGCGGGCAATGCTGGCTGAGGTGAACAATCCCCTCGCCACCCGGGTTGAACGTGCAGAGGGTGGCCGGCGTTGGGGCGGGGGAGGGTCACGTTCCGGAGGAGCCACGACGGCGGCCACCCGAGAGGTCCGGCAGGTGGCCGAGTCGGTAGGGGAGCTGCTTGCCGGCGCTGAACGTAGGGAGCCGTTCACGCCGCTGGAGACCCGGTCGGGTGTCGCATTCGAAAAGGTGTGGATCGACCGGCAGCCGTTCGTCGTGAAGTACGTCCACCTCGACGACGACTTCACCATGAGGGCGTCCGGCGACCTGGCCTGCCGCCCGCTGCGGGCATGGGCGGCCGGACTGTTCGACGTCGCCCCCCACGCCATCGATCACGCCGTGGTGGGTGCGGCCGGCGGTGTCGGCAGGAAGGGCTCGGGTTGCGCCTTCCTGATGCGGGACGTCTCGCCGTACCTGGTGCCTCCGGGTGACGACCCGTTCCCCGAGGATCAACACGAAAGGTTCCTCGACCACCTCGCGGCGATGTGCGCCTCCAGGTGGGGCTGGCGGGACGACGTCGGGATGATGCCCTACGGGGCCCGGTGGGGGTTCTTCGGTGCAGCCGCCATCGAAGGGGAGCGCCAGCTGGGCTGGCCGGAACCCGTTCCCCGTATCGCCTCGGGTGGCTGGCAGCGCTTCGGCGCCCTCGCGCCGAAAGCGGTGACCGCCGGCGTGCGGGAGTTGCTCCACGACGTGACACCACTCTCGGGCGCCCTCCGCAGCACCCCGTCGTGCTTCCTGCACGGCGACTGGAAGGCATCGAACCTCGGCACCGGTCCCGACGGCCGAACCGTGCTCATCGACTGGGTGTACCTGGGCGAGGGGCCGGCCTGCCACGAGATCGGCTGGTACCTGGCCCTCAACCGGTCGAAGCTCCCGCCTGGCCACACCAAGGAGCGGGCCATCGAGGACTTCCGCGCCGCCCTGGAGCGCCATGGCGTCCCCACTTACGGATGGTGGGACCGCCAGCTCCATCTGGCCCTGCTCGGCACCCTCGTCCAGTTCGGCTGGGAGAAGGCGCTGGGCGACGAGCAGGAGCTGGCCTGGTGGTGCGACGCCGCGGCCCAGGGCCTGGAGCTCCTGTGACGTCGGCCGTCGCCGCCGCCTACGACCGGACCGGAGCGGTCTGGCAGGCAGGGCCCGGGCTCATCTACGACAGGCTCGCCGAGGTGACGCTCGATCGCGGCGCCGTCGACCTTGCCGGTAGCCGCGTTCTCGACCTTGGCGCCGGCACCGGGGCCGGAGGCCGTGCCGCACAGGCCCGAGGCGCCGAGGTGTTCTCGCTCGATGCCGCCTTCGGGATGCTGGCGGCCGGCGCCTCCCACCGGCCCCCCGCCGTCGTGGGTGACGCCCTGGGGCTGCCGTTCCGAGCGGGGCCTTCGATGCGGTGGTCGCGGCCTTCTCGCTCAACCATGTCGACCATCCGGTGGCCGCCCTGCGGGAGGCTGTTCGCGTTCTGCGACCGGGGGGGACGGTCCTGGCCACCACCTACGCCAGCGACGATTGCCATCCGGTGAGGGATGTCGTCGAGGCCGCCGTAACTGCCGGCGGGTGGGAGCCGGAGCCGTGGTTCGACCGGGTGCGAAACGTCACCGCCACCCGCCTGGCCACCGTGGAGCGGGCTTCAGACGCGGCGGCGGCGGCCGGGCTCGCGGGGGCCCACGTCGAGCACCTGAACGTCCCGTTCCCCGACCTAAGTCCGGAGCAGCTCGTCGCCTGGCGCATGGGCATGGCCCAGTACGCGACCTTTCTCGCCCGCCTCTCCCCCGGCGCACGCGCCGCACTGACCGCCGATGCCCTGGTCCACCTCGGGTCGGACCCGCCGCCGTTGGTGCGCTCGATCATCTTGTTGACCGCCCGCGCTCCGGAGTAGCCGTCCGGTTCAGCCGATGATCCGCTGGACGAGTGCGCCGGCGGCGTCCCTGTCGGGCGCTGAACCAACCACCGCGGCGGCCTGCCGGCGCGCTTCCGCACGCCACTCGTCCACTCCGTACTTCTCAGCCAGAGCGGCGACCGTGGGCCACCGCTGCGCAGAGCGGCTTCGGCGGCAGTGCGGTGGGCCGCGGCCACGAGCGCGGCGGCCAAGGTCCGTTCGGCCTCCACCCACTCGCCCTCCTCTTCGGGCAGCAGGTCGCCGCGGGCCAGGGCGATCGCCGCTTGGGCCGCCGTACGGGCCGCGGCCAGCCGCCCTTCTTTCAACGCACCGGCGGCTTGTTCGGTCCGAGCGGTCAGCTCGTCGAGATCGAGCCAGTCGGCCCTCAGCGCGTAGCCGGCGTCGGTTCGCGGAAGGCGGTCCTGGCCGAGCACGCCCCGGAGCCGGGATACGAGAACTCCGAGCTGCTCGGCCGGCCTCGCTGGTTGCTCGCCAGCCCAGACGATCTCGGCCAGCCGGTCGACCGGGACCGGCCGACCCCTGCCCAACGCCAGCGCCTTCAGCACGGTTCGACCCTTGCGGCTCCCCAGCTCTCGCTCGTCGAACCCCTCGACCACGAGGCCCCCGAGCAAGCGCACGCGCAGTGGGTCTCCCACCGGCCAAAGCTACGACTGAGGCGCTCCTGTCAGCGGACCACCTCCAGCTGTGGGCGGACGGTGGCGCCGGCGCTGCGACCGACCTCCGGCAGGGATGCCGGGGGCACGACCGGCTCGCGTCGCCAGCTCCAGGTCCGCGTGCCGGCGAACATCGCCGTCGCCCAGCCATCGGCCTCCTCGGCCGAGGCGAAGGGGCCCACCATCCCCTGATATGCGCCGGCCTTGGTCAGCACCAGGACCCATTCGGCGGCAACCGGCTGCTCGCCCACCATGCCGTTCGTGCTCGTCGCCATGCCCGGAAGGTACGCCACCGCTGTGACAGAAACGGGGATTCCGCCTTCCTGTCACAGCCCTCCTGTACAACTGCCTGTGATGCCTTTGGTCACAAGCGCCCCCGCTGGGCCCGCCGCCCGCACCGCTCTCCGCGAGCGGATCGGCGCAGCCAAGGCCGGCGACCCCTTGGCACCGGTCACCGTCGCCGTTCCCTCGCCCTACGCCGGCCTGTCCCTGCGCCGCCATCTTGGCTCGCAGCCCGGGGGCCTGGTGAACGTCGCCTTCATCCCACTGGCCCGGGTCGCCGAGCTGCTGGGCGCCCCCTCACTGGCCGCCGCCCGCCGTCGCCCGCTCGCCGCCGCCGTCCGGCGGGAGGCCCTTCGGGTCCTGCTCGGCGAGAGCGCCGGCTTGTTCGGCCCGATCGCCGGCCATGCCACCACCATCCGGGCCCTCGACCGCACGCTGGTAGAGCTCCGGGCCTGTTCAGCGGAGTCCCTGGAGCGCCTCGCGCAAGCCGGCCCCCGCGCCGCTGAGGTCGTCGACCTCCACCGCTCACTGCGGGCCCGGCTCGAAGCCGGCTGGTACGACGAGCACGATCTCGCGGCCGCCGCCGCCCGCGCCATCCGCGACGGCAGCCCGGTCCTCGCCGATCTCGGCCATGTCATCGTCTTCTGCCCCCGCCGCCTCGCTCCGTCCGCCACCGGCCTCCTCGATGCCCTCGGCGACTCCGCTACCGTCATCGAGGCCGGCCACGAAGCCGCGCCGCCGGTCGGCAGCGCCATCGTGGGCTGCGCCGATCCCGACGAGGAGGTGCGGGCCGCAGTGCGTGGGGTGGCGGACCGCCTCGCCCGGCCCGAGCCCACGCCCCTTCACCGCATGGCGATCCTCTACCCGTCCGGTGGCCCATACGCCACCATCGCCCACCAGCAGCTGGCCGCCGCCGGCATCCCCCACAACGGGCCGGCCGGCCGCACCCTCGCCCTCACCGTCGCCGGCCGGGCCCTTCTCGGGCTGCTCGACCTCGGTGCCGGCGAAGTCGGCCGGAACGAACTCGCCACGTGGTTGGCGTCGGCGCCCATCCTCGAGCGAGCCGATGGCCCAGAGCTGGCGCCCGGCGCGCGCTGGGACACCCTTTCCCGGCGCGCTGGTGTGGTAGCCGGCGCGGGCCACTGGAAGGAGCGGCTCGACAGCCTGGTGGCCGACCTTCACCAGCAAGCCGACCTCTCGCACCGCCTCGAGGCGGAAAGCGGCGAAGACGATCCCAAGGCCGAGCAACGGCGGCAGCGCCTCGAGCGGGACATCGCATCGGTGGAACGGCTCCACCTGTTCGTGGAGGAGCTCCACGCCGCCATCGACCCTGGCCGGCGCACCACCTGGGCCGCCATGTCGACCTGGGCCGCGGGCCTGCTCGACCGCTATCTCGGCGGCCCGCTCCATCATCGTCACTGGCCGGAGGAGGAGCAGGAGGCGTGGCAAGACGTCCACCTGGTACTCGACAGCCTCGCCAATCTCGACGCCATGGGAGGCGCCGTCGATCTGGCGGCCTTCCGCCACGCGGTGGCGTTGGAGCTGGAGGTGCAGGCAGAACGCGAAGGCACCTTCGGTGACGGGGTCTTCGTGGGACCGGTGGGTGCCGCCTGGGCCACAGACTTCGACACTGTCTTCCTCCTCGGTCTCGCCGAAGGCAGCCTCCCCCGGCTGGGCCGCCAGGACGCCCTCCTGCCCGACGCCGAGCGGGCCATGGCCGGCGAGCTGGCCCGGCGGGCCGAGCGCCAGAGCGACGAGCACGCTGAGTACCTCGCGGCGCTGGCCAGTGCGCCCGAACGGCTCCTTCTCTGGCCGAGAACCGATCTGCGGGACGGGCGGCAGCGCCTGCCTTCGCGCTGGCTGCTCCACACGGCTTCTCACCTGGCCGGGTGGCCCATCTTCAGCAGTGACCTGGCCGCCCTCGCCGGGGGTGGTGGCGGCGGGGGTGGCGAGGCCGTGCACGACGTGGCGTCGTTCGAGGCCGGCATGGGCCACGGCCGCGAGCCGGGCTCCCTGCTGGACCACGACCTGGCCAGCCTGCTCGAGTGGAGAGCGGCCGGCGGCGAGGCCACGCGCCACCATCTCGTCGCTGCCAACCCGGCACTGGCCGCCGGTATGGCCGCCACGGCCGGGCGCGAAAGCGCCGAGCTCACCCGCTTCGACGGCAATGTGCCCGCCGGCGCCACCGACGCCCTCGCTGCCGGCGCAGTGCTGTCGGCCACCAGCCTGCAGACCTACGCCCAGTGCCCACTGAGGTACTTCCTCACCAAGCAACTGGGCCTGGCCGCGGAGGAGAAGCCCGAGGACCTGGTGACCATCGGGGCAATGCAGAGAGGCACCCTGGTGCACGCCATCCTCGAGGACTACGTGGTGTCGCTGCTGGAGGGCCAGCCCCGGTCGCTGGATCGCCTGCTGGAGATGGCCGAGTCCCGCTTCGCCGAGGCCGAGTCCCGGGGGCTCACCGGCCGGCCGGTTCTGTGGCGCTACGAGCGCCAGAAGATGGTGCGCGAGCTCGAGCGCATCCATGTGCTCGATGTGGACATGACGCCGCTGGCGGCAGAGCTCCCCTTCGGTGACCACGGCCACGAGCCGGTCACCCTCACCCTCCCCGACGGCCGCACGATCGGCTTCCGGGGCAGGGCCGACCGCGTCGACCGGGACAAGACCGGCGCCCTGGTGGTCACCGACTACAAGACCGGGGGCTCGGAGGGGTACAAGGCCATGGAGACAGATCCCGTCGACCGGGGCACGAAGCTCCAGTTGCCGCTCTACGCCATGGCCGCCCGTCAGCGGTTCCCCGAGGTGGGCGCGGGCCAGCCCCTGCGCTCCCGCTACTGGATCATCTCAGAGAAGGGCGGCTTCAAGGAGTTCCCCATCGAGCTGACCGACAGGGTGACGGAGCGTTTCCGCCAGGTGCTCGGGGTGATCGTCGACGGCATCACCGCCGGCAACTTCCCCGCCCGCCCCGGAAAGCCGGGGTGGAAGACGCCCGAGAACTGCCGGTGGTGCGACATGGGTTCGCTCTGCCAGCAGGACCGGGAGAGGCAGTGGGAGCGCAAGAAGAACCAGCCCGGCCTTGCCGCCTACGTGGAGATGGCCGAGGGAGAAACGGCGAGCGGAGGAGACGCGGCCGGTGGCTGACGAGGCGGTACGGGAAGCCGTCCTGGAGCGCCTCGGCGAGACCCTCTTCGTGGAGGCGGGGGCGGGCACGGGCAAGACCACGGCACTGGTGGGCCGGATCGTGGAGCTGGCCCGACGGAACCCGTCGGTCATGCCCCATGTCGCGGCCATCACCTTCACCGAGGCTGCCGCGGCCGAGCTGCGTGACCGTATCCGGGCCCGGCTGGAGGCGGCGGCGACCACCGAGCCGGCGCTCAGGAAGGCGGTCGACGAGCTCGACGAGGCGGCCATCTGCACCCTGCACGCCTTCGCCCTGCGCATACTGACCGAACACCCGGTGGAGGCGGGGCTGCCTCCGGGCGTCGAGGTTCTCGACGAGACCCGCTCGGCTTTGGCCTTCGAGGAACGTTGGCGTCGCCTGCTCGACCAGCTGCTCGACCACCCCGAGTGCAGCGAGATCGTTCTGCGGGGGCTGGCCGCCGGCCTCAACCTCGACTCGGTAAAGGAGATGGCCCGGATCTTCCATCAGCACTGGGACCGGCTGGAGGCCGCTCCCGTCGATCCGCCGGCGCTGGTTGCCGTCGATCCCACTCCCGTCATCGTCGCCGTCCGCGCCGCCTGTGGGTGGCTGGGCGGCGGCCGCTGCACCGACGAGACGGACGGCCTCTGGGGCTGGCTCTCCGGCCTGCCGGCCTGGGCCGAGGCGCTGCAGCGCAGCGAGAGTGAGCTCGGCACTCTCCATCTCCTGGCCAATCCACCGGATCCCCTCAAAGCCCCCAAGGGCGCCAACCCGGCATGGAACGGCGGGATCGAAGCGGTCCGAGAGGCGGCGGCGGCGGTTTCGGCCGCCCGCACCGGGTTGCTGGTGGCGGTACGGGAGAACGTGCTCCTCCACCTGGTAGCCGCCGTGCAGCGCTTCACCCTGGATGAGGTGCAGCGCAGGCAGGCTGACGGGCGCCTCGACTTCCACGACCTGCTGGTGCTCGCCCGCGACGTCGTGCGGGATCAGCCCTCGGTGCGGGCATCGCTGCGCGACCGCTTCTCCCACGTGCTCATCGACGAGTTCCAGGACACCGACCCGCTTCAGGTGGAGCTGGCCACGCTGCTGGGTGCCGGCGGGGGCGCCGGCGACCGACTGGAGGACGGCCGGCTGTTCTTCGTGGGCGACGCCATGCAGTCGATCTACCGCTTCCGCCGGGCCGACATCAGGCTCTTCGCCCAGGTCCGTGAGCTGGTGGAGAACCCCCTGTCCCTCACCGACAACTGGCGGTCGGTACCGGGGATCCTCGAGTGGGTCAACACGCTCTTCTTCGAGAAGGTCGGCACCGGCATTCCCGACGTGCAGCCCGCCTACCAGGCGCTGGTCGCCTCCCGCCCGGCGCTCACGGACGAGCTACCGGTGGTGGTGCTGGGCCAAGGCCACGATGCTCCCGTGGGCGCGGTCCGGGAGGTCGAGGCGGCAGAGGTGGCCGCCACCATCACCAGGATCCGAGCCGAAGGCTGGGCCATCGGCTCCGGCACCGGGCAGGCTCGGCTCCGGGACATCGCCGTGCTGCTCCCCACCCGCACGTCGCTGCCCCACCTGGAGACGGCCCTCGACGAGGCCGGCGTCCCCTACCGGATCGACAGCGCGTCGCTGGTCTGGGGCACCCAGGCCGTGCGCGACCTGCTGAACGCGCTGCGGGCCATCGACGATCCCACCGACGAGATCGCCCTCGTGGCCGCCCTGCGCTCGCCGCTGTTCGGCTGTGGCGACGACGACCTGCTGGCCTACCACCAGGCCGGAGGAGCCTGGGACCTGCGCCACCCAGGCGATTCGCCCGGGCTCACCGACCTCGGCGCCGGCCACCCGGTGCTCGCCGGTCTCGACGAGCTGCGCCGGCTCCACGACCAGCGGTGGTGGGTGGGCGTATCGGCCATGGTCGAGCAGGTGATGCGCGAGCTGCGGTGCTTCGAGCTGGCCTTCGCCCACAAGCGCCCACGCGACCACTGGCGGCGCCTGCGCTGGGTGCTCGAGCAGGCCAGGGCGTTCGAAGCGGGCGAGGGTGGCACGCTGCGGAACTTCGTCGACTGGGCCGCTCTGCAGGGAGAGGACGAGATCAGGGTGCGCGAGGCGGCGCTGCCGGAGTCGGACGACGACGCCGTGCGCATCCTCACGGTCCACGGTGCCAAGGGCCTCGAGTTCCCCGTGGTGGTGCTGAGCGGGCTCAACGCCCAGATCCAGTACGGCCTGAAGCGACCGGCCCAGGCCCTCTGGGACGAGAACGGGCGGGTGGAGGTCCGCACCTGGAACGACTTCCGGACCTCCGGGTACGCCGCTCTCGAACAGGTGGAGCGGGAGCTGGACGAACAGGAGCGTTTGCGACTCCTCTATGTCGCCGCCACCCGGGCCGAGGACCACCTGGTCGTCAGCGTCCACCACCCCGACAAGGGCGCCGACACCCAGGCCAGGCAGCTCTTCGCCTTCTGCGAGGCCCACCCCCACCTGTGGCGCCGGCTGGAGGAAGCCGCTCCCCCGGCGGCGGACCTGGCCCCGCCGGCGCCGCCCGCCGATCCCGAGGCAGGGCGGCGCCGAGCCGCCTGGCTGACGGCGCGCCAAGCGCGCATCGACCGCCATCGCCGTGCCCCGGTGCGGGCGGCTACCTCCATCGCCGAGACGGGCCACAGCCACGGGGCGGTCCACGGCGGCGTTGGCAGAGGCGGCTCCGGCCTCCTTGCCGGCCGCCCAGGCGAGGCCGTCGACGAAGGTGTTGTCATCGGCGACACCGTCGATACGAGGCTCGTGGCGGCCAGTACTCGGCGGGGCCGCCCCGATGGCACCTCCATCGGCCGCGCCGTGCACGCCACCCTCCAGTCGGTCGACCTCGCCACCGGTGCGGGGCTGTCCGACATAGCCGCGGCCCAGGCCGCGGCCGAAGGAGTGGCCTCCGCCGCCGCCGGCATCGCGGCCATGGCCCGAGCCGCTCTCGAAAGCAGCACCGTGCAGGAAGCGGCCGCCCACCGGAACTGGCGGGAGCTGTACGTCGCCGCACCAATCGGATCGATCACCCTCGAGGGCTTCGTCGACCTGCTCTACGAGACCTCCGACGGGCTGGTGGTGGTCGACTACAAGACCGACGCCGTCACCACCGAAGCGGAGATGGCCGGCGCCGTCGCCCGCCACCGCCTCCAGGGAGCGGCCTACGCGGTGGCGCTCGAGGAAGCGCTGGGCCGACCGGTCAAGGCGTGCCGCTTCGTGTTCGTGTGCGGTGGCGTGGCCCGGGAGCGGGAGATCGAAGACCTGCTGGCGGCCATGGCCGAGGTCCGCGCCATCCTCGCCGCCGAGCAGGTGGCCTAGTGCACCGTCGCCGCCGCGTCCGCCACCGCATCCGCCGGACGGTCACCCCCGTATCTCTTGGCCGCCGCAGTCACGTTCACGGCCACGGCGGTCACCGGCACGGCCATGAAGCTGCCGGGCAGGCCGAACAGCGCGCCGCCGGTCATGATCGCCAGCAGGACCACCACGGGATGGAGGTTGAGGGCCCGGCCGTAGACGACGGGCGCCAGCAGGTCGTTGTCGAACTGCTGGAGCAGCACGGCCACGATCAGGATCACGACGGCGCCGTCGAACCCGGCGGTGGCGAGAGCCACGAGCACGGCGATGCCGCCAGCCACGATGGCCCCCACGAAGGGCACGAAGGCGGCCAGGAACGTCAGCAGGGCGACGGGCAGCGCCAGCTTCGCCCCCACCACCGTCAGGGCCACGCCGATGGCGATGCCCTCCACCAGGCCCAGCAGGGCCGCCCCCCGCAGGTAGCCGCCGAGCGTCGTCCACGCCTGCCGGGCGAGGACATCGGCCATCTCCCGCCGCGGGGCCGGCACCAGGCCGCGCGCCCAACCGAGGAACCGGTCGCCGTCCTTCAGGGCGAAGAAGGTGACGATGATCCCCAGGAACACGCCGATGATGGCCTCCACCACGAGGATGGCTCCCGACACCACGGCGCCGCCCGACGACTCCAGCGCTGTGCGGGCCCTGTCACCGAGGTCCTCCCGTATTCGAGCTATGTCGGCGCGGTTGACGTCGAAGGGGCTGTCCTCCACCAACCACCGCTCGACGTCGTCGACGGCCTTTCCGAGCGTCGGTCCCAGGTCCTGCAGCTCGTCGGCCATCGAGGAGCCGATGGCGGCGAAGGCGGCAACCATGACGGCGAGGAAGCCCAGCAGGGCCGTGCCCGCGGCCAGGCTCTTCGGCCACCGCCGTAGGCGCAGCCACGAAACCGGCACCGTCAGGACGCGGGAGAAGAGCAGCGCCACGACGAGCGGGATGAGGACGATGCGGACCCGCCCCAGGAGCGAGAGCAGGGCCAAGGCCGCGGCCCCGACGACCAGCAGGCGCCAGCTGTAGGCGGCCAGTCGCTCCAGCACCGGATGTACGCCGCCACCGACGGGTGCGGTCGACCCGGCTGCCACCTCCTGCTCGCCGGCCGCGGGTGGGCTCACGGTCAACGGATCAGGCAGTCACAGTGCGCCACATTGCCGTTCTTCCCGCCAGCCGGCGAACGATGCCAGACCGGATGGCTTGATCTCAGGGGCGCCGGGCGGTGATCAGCCAGGCCGAGGAACCCAGGAGGACCCCCTCGTCGCTCTGGTGGGCCACCAGTGCCTGGTGCAACTGCTCCAATGCAATGGCCTTCGGCTGGTCGTCGAGATCCTGGGTCAGGCCCTCGACTATCCCCTGGGTCGCGAAGAAGGCGAATGCGTCGTCACCATCGGTTCCGAACTTCAGCGGTTCCTCCACGGCCTGAAGGTTGATCTGGTCGAAGCCGGCCTCGTCGAGGACACGACGCACATGAGCAGGATCAGCCAGGCCGAACGGCCCCGGTGCCGAAGGCGGCGGCTGGGGCAGCGTCCGGCCGGCTGCCAGCGCGGCCCGGACGACGTTCAGCCACTCGTTGTTCGCCATCTCCTGCCACGCCAGCATCGCCAGCCGGCCACCGGGCTTCAGGGCCCGGCCGATGTTGGCGAAGGCGGCAAAGGGGTCGGCGAAGAACATCCCACCGAAGCTGCTGATGGCGACGTCGAAGGCGGCTTCCTCGAAAGGATGGACCTGGGCGTCGGTCTGCTCGAAGCGGACGTTGGTGAGGCCCTCCTCCTCGCTGCGCCGGCGGGCGTACTCGAGCATCCTCGACGACAGGTCCACCCCCAGCACCTGTCCCGGCGCCGCCAGCCGGGCGGCCTGCCTCGTCGACTGACCCGTGCCGCAACCGATGTCGAGGACCGAATCGCCAGACTTGATCGGCCGGCGCTCGAGGAACACGTCCCACAACCGCTGCCCGGCTGACTCGTAGCGCTCGGCATGCTCGGTCCACACGTCGCCGTCGTGGCCGTCCCATGCCGCCGCCATCTCCTGGTTGGCGATGGTCATCATGCTCTCCTTGCTCAGCGCATCCCCTGGCTCATCCTGACCGGCCAGTTCTAGACGACGACGTGGGCGGGCCGAGTGGGCGGAGGCGGTGGTGGAGCAATGGCCCGACGAGTGCGACGCGTACCTCAGAGGCGCAGCGGAGAGGCGCCGCCGGACCACGAGCAGCTCACTACCTTCGGACGGAGCCGGCACCGGGTTCTAGGCTCCGGGTGTGCCGGGCCAGATCATCGACGGCGAACGCTGGATCGCCGAGCGCCTCCGCTTCCTCCGGGCACGCCTGGACGAGGAGCTCTCGGAGGACGAGCGTCGCGCCGTCGAGGAAGAGGTGAACCTCCTGGCCCAGGAGCGAGGATTGCGGGCCGATGGCCGGCGCGGCTCGAGGATCCTGCGGAGACTGCGGCGGAGGTAAGCCGCCTTGGAGCCGGAGCCGGCAGGAGAACCGGCCCAGCGGACGCCCGACTGCTCGACGAGGGAGAGCTCTTGGGTATCGCTCGGTTGAAGCCGGACATGGCCGGCCGTCTGGTGCGCCTGTCTGTCGGAGCCATGTACGACGCCCGCCCGTCTTGACCGTCGTCGATCTGGCCGCGCCCGCCGTCGCCGTCGCCATGGCCGCCGTCTTCACCGGCGCTGTCGCCCAAGCGGTGACCGGCTTCGGCTTCTCCCTCGTGAGCGCCCCGTTCCTCGTGCTGCTGCTGGGCCCGCTGCACGCCGTGCGCCTGGTCAACCTCCTCGCCCTCTTCTTCAACGTCGTCATGCTGGTCCGCGAGCACAAGGGCGTCGATCTCGGGAACGTGGCCCGGCTCCTGGCTCCCGCACTGGTCGTGGCACCCGTGGCGGCCTACGTGGTCCACAGCACCGACCCGGCGCTGCTGTCGATCGTCGTCGGGCTCACGGTGCTGGCCTGTGCACTGCTGCTCGCATCCGGACGGCGCGCCGAGCGGCTCCGCGGTCCGGGGGGCATGGTGGCCGCCGGGGCGGCCAGCGCGGCCATGAACACGACCAGCGGCGTGGGAGGGCCCACTGTCGCCATGTACGCCCTCAATGCGGGATGGCCCACGGAGATGAGCCGCCCGACCTTCCAGGCGTACTTCCTCGGCCTCAACCTGCTCAGCTTCGTCTCCCTCGGGCCGGTGTCGCTCCAGCCCGTTCCCGCCGCCCTCCTCGCTGCCGCCATCGTCGGCGGTTACGTGGCCGGGGTGACCGCCCTGCACCGGCTAGACGCCGTCACCGTGGGCAAGGCCGTCATCGCCCTGGCCATGGCCGGCGGGGTCGCAGCCGTCGTCCGTGGCATCGTCGACATGTGAGGCTGGAGACGGGAGGCTCCATCGCCTGATCGCCGGTACACCGGCGCCTACCGTGAGCAGGTGAGGGTGGCACGGACGCGTAGGTCCATTCCCGGCTTCCGTCACCCGGCGCAGTACATCGTCACCGCCTTTGTGGTCGCCAGCTTTCTCGGCGCCCTGCTGCTCGCCATCCCTTCTGCATCCCACGGCCCTGGTGGCGTGCCCTTCCTGACGGCGCTGTTCACCGCCACTTCTGCCATCTGTGTCACCGGCCTGGTCGTCGTCGACACGGCCAAGCAGTGGACGACTCTGGGTGAATGGATCATCCTCGGCCTCATCCAGATCGGTGGGTTCGGGATCATGACCCTGTCGTCGCTCATCGTGGTCGTGGTCGCCCACCGGCTGGGCTTGCGCCACCGTCTCATCGCCGCGGCCGAGACGGGATCGCTGAACCTCGGTGACGTCCGCCAGCTTCTGATCGGCGTGGCCCGGCTGAGCTTCGCAGTGGAGGCCACCGTGGCCGTCGCCTTGGGCCTGCGGTTCTGGATCAGCCACGACGAACAGCTGCGCCATGCTGCCTATCTCGGCATCTTCCACTCCGTTTCCGCTTTCAACAACGCCGGTTTCTCCCTCTTCAGCGACAACCTGATCGGGTTCAACCGGGACCCCTTCGTCCTGCTGGTCGTCGCCGCCGCCGTCGTCATCGGTGGTCTTGGGTTCCCGGTCTGGGTCCAGATCGCCCGGCACCGGCGTGAGCTCCGGCGCTGGAACCTCCACGCCAAGATCACAGTGGCCACCACCGCGGTGCTGGTGGTTGCCGGCGCGGCATTGTTCGCCTGGTTCGAATGGACGAACCCCAACACCCTCGGGCCCATGTCCGTGACCGACGGGTTCATGAACTCGCTGTTCCACAGCGTGATGCCGCGGACCGCCGGGTTCAACTCGATCGACATCGCCGGCATGCGGGAGCCGACACGCCTGCTCACCGAGATACTGATGTTCATCGGAGGTGGGAGCGCCTCGACGGCGGGCGGGATCAAGGTGACCACCTTCGCCCTCCTGGGCTGGGTCATGTGGGCCGAGGTACGGGGCGATCCCGACGTGGTGGCCTTCGACCGCAGGATCCCGAATGAAGCCCAACGCCAGGCCGTGACGGTCGCTCTCCTGGGCATCGGCACCCTCATGGTCGCCACCATGGCGTTGCTGGCCACCACCGATCTTTCGAGATCCGATCTCCTCTTCGAAGCCGTGTCCGCCCTCGGCACGGTGGGGCTCTCGGCCGGCGTCACGGGCCTGCTGTCGACCACGTCACAATTGATAGTCATCGTGCTGATGATCCTCGGGCGGGTCGGGCCTCCGACGTTGTTCGCCGCACTGGTCCTGCGAGAGCGGCGCCGCCTCTACCAGAACCCATACGAAAGGCCGATCATTGGTTGACCGAACCAGAGGAGCTCGCAAGCGCCACGCCCCTGCGGCCGAGGCCGGCGACCAGGTCGTGGTGATCGGTCTGGGACGGTTCGGCGGCGCGGTGGCCGCCGAGCTGTGCCGGCTCCAGTTCGAGGTCCTCGGCATCGACGGCGACGGAGACCGCATCCAGCACTACTCCGAGATGCTCACCCACGTCGTACAGGCCGACTCCACCAACCAGGCCGCCCTGCAGCAGCTCGGAGTGGCCGACTTCAGTCATGCCGTCGTGGGCATAGGTACCGACATCGAAGCAAGCATCCTGACCGTCGCCGCTCTCGAGGATCTCGGGGTCTCCAACATCTGGGCCAAGGCCGTGACGAAAGAGCACGGGCGAATTCTGGAGAGGGTCGGTGCCCATCACGTGGTGTACCCAGAGCACGACATGGGTCACAGGGTCGCCCATCTCGTAGGAGGGCGGATCATCGACTGGTTCCAGCTCGACGAGGACTTCGCCATGGTCGAGACCGCGGTGCCGGATGAGCTGGCCGGACGGTCCCTCGGCGAGATGGGCATCCGGGCCCGCTACGGGGTGACCGTCGTCTGCGTGAAGCCCGCGGGCCAGAGCTTCACCTACGCCACCCCCGACACGGTGCTGGAGAAGGGAACGATCCTCGTCGTCGCCGGCCCCGGAAAGAGCGCCGCCGCCTTCGCGGCCCTCGACTGACGCTCGCAAAAGGCGTAGAAATTGGGCATGACCGATACCCCCCGCGCCCGCCTGCACCACATCGCCATCACCGTCACCGACGTCGACGCCAGCGTTCGCTGGTACGAGAGCGTCTTCGGCGTCAAGTTCTTGATGGAGGCCCCTCACGAAGGTGGCACCGGCATGCTCCTGGCCGACGAGAAATTTGAGTTGGCCATCGTGCTGCACCGCCACGATGCCAACGACGGGGAGCTGTTCAAGGAGACGGTGACGGGTCTCGATCACCTCGGTTTGGGTGTCGCCACCCGTGCCGACCTCGAAGCCTGGGTGACCCATCTCGAGAGCCACGGTGTGGTCAGGTCAGAGGCCGCCGACAGGCCGCTGACGCAATCGCCCATCGCCGAGACCCCCTACGGCTCGATCCTCGTCTTCCGCGACCCCGACAACATCCAGCTCGAGCTCTTTGCTCCTCCAGGCACCTGAGAGATCGCGGTGACGTCGACCGGGAGCTGAAAGCCAGATCGAGACCGAGGTCGCCGTTCGCCGCCCTTCGCCCTGGAGGCGTTCACCGACCTGGGCGCCAACGTCTGCGAGTCCACCCGACGCAGCGAGGCCAGCCCGCTCATCCCCCACCGGGACAAGGTCCGAGGAGGCTTCATTTTTTGCCGTGACAAAGAGACGCGGCGAGGTGCTGTAGAGCCGGGTCGTGGCGCCACTCTTGCGACCAGAGATTGGTTGTTCAGACGAAGCGGAGATCCTCGCCATCGGCCTCGTCGACTGTGCGCTCGCAGGTAGGGCACCACCAACGCGCTTCCATGGCGCTTCCGCAGGCTTCGTGGTGGACGCCGTCGCCGTCGCCGCTACGTGTCGCCCCCCACTGGGCCAGCAGGCGCAGCGCGCCGGCCAGTTCCCGGCCGGCGGCGGTGAGGTCGTAGACGAAGCGCGGGGGCCGGCTGGAGTAAGGCTCGGCCACGACGATCCCACTCTGCTCGAGGCTCTTGAGGCGCCGGCTCAGGATGTTGGGGGCGATGCCGGGAACTGCTTCGGAGAGCTCCCCGAAGCGTTTCGCTCCGTCCAGGAGCCCATGGACGACCAGAAGGCTCCAGCGGTCGCCGACCTGGGCCAGCGCCCACTCGAGCGGTGACTCCTGGTCCTGATGGCTGGCCATGGCCTCATCCTGCCCCGGAACAACGCTCAATGGTGTATCGTTGTGACTTGCAAGGAGCAAGTGACTACGGAGGGACTAAACCATGGGCATCCTGGATGAGCTGCAGCAGGCGGTGACGACCGTCTCGGAGAGAGTCGGGCCGGCGGTGGTGCGCATCGGCCGGGGGCCGGGGCGCGGTGCCGGGGTCGTCATCGCCCCGGGCACGGTGGTGACCAACGCCCACAACCTCCGGGGCGAGGAGGCCACCATCGGCTTCACCGACGGCCGGAGCGAGACCGGGCGCCTGGCCGGCGTCGACGTGGACGGTGACCTAGCCGTCCTCACGGTTCCGACGGCGGAGATCGAACCGGTGGAGTGGGGCGAGGAGGTGGGCACCGGCTCGCCCGTCTTCGCCCTCACCTCCAGCCGGGACGGTGGAGTGCGGGTGACGTTCGGCCTCGTGTCCAACGTAGGCCAGTCCTTCCGTGGCCCCCGGGGCCGGCACATCGCCGGCAGCTTCGAGCACACCGCTCCGATGCGACGGGGCTCCTCGGGCGGCCCGGTCGTGGACGGCTCCGGACGGGTGGTCGGGATCAACACCAACCGCCTGGGAGACGGCTTCTACCTTGCCCTTCCGGCCGACGAGGCCCTCAGGCGGCGCCTCGATGCCTTGGCCAAGGGCGAGTCGCCCCGGCGGGTGCACCTCGGCGTGGCCCTCGCCCCGGCCGCCGCCGCCCGCCACCTCCGCCGTGCCGTCGGCCTGCCCGAGCGCGACGGCCTCCTCGTGCGCGGGGTCCAGGACGACAGCCCCGCCGGCCACGCCGGCCTGCGCCAGGGTGACCTGATCGTCGGCGCCGGTGACCACGTGGTGACGAGGCTCGAAGACCTTCACGCCGCCCTGGACGAGGCCGCCGGCGGAGGCTCGATCACCCTTCACGTCGTGCGAGCCACCGAAGAGTTCGACGTGGTAGTCGAGCTCCAGGCCGGCGCCGAACCCGAGTAAAAAGCGGCGCGATGTGCACGAAGCGTCGTGATCTGGCGCCGAGGGGGCCGATCACAGCGCTGGATGCACATCTCGGCGGCGTCGGCGAGGACGTCCGGCCTGAGCCAGACGTAGGCGAACGCCGGCGGAGCCGCGCCGGTCTCGGTCCGATGTGCACGGAGCGTCGTGATCTGCCGCCGACGGGCGTCGATCACAGCGCTGGATGCACATTGGGCGGCGCAGGCGAACCGGTGTGACGCCAGACGTTGGGGCAGCGCCGGCGGGCCCGCGCCGCGGCAGCGAGGCCCGCGACCTGCGCCTTCTCGGCGCCGACGGCCACGGCCAGGCGCTGCTCGATGCCCGCCGCCGCCTCCGGCCTGCTGGCTCAGCTCCGGACGAAAGTGACCTTCTTGGTACCGCTGACGCACTCGTAGTAGGCCCGAGGGAGGGGGTCCTGCTCCGTCCGGGTGCGCTCACAGTGGAAGCCCTCTACGTCCAGCTCCGCCGGTCCCCCGGAGCTGGTCCGCTGCCCGGCGACGCGGACGAACGCCTCGGCCTCGTCGCACGCGAGGCCCGTCGCTTCGATGTCGCTGGCGAGGTCCTCGCTGTTCGGAGTGAACGGCACGGACCGGCACTTCGCGGTCGCCGGCGCCGGGCTCATGCTGGTGGTCGAAGGCGCCGTGGTCGAGGTGGTCACCGCCGAAGAGGTGGTGGCCGTCGCGCCGTCGTCGGGATCGTCGTCGTCGCCACACCCGGCCAGGAGCAGCATCCCGGCCGCCATCGCCGCCCGCAACAGCGAGGTTCGTGGGTTCAGCACGGCCCGATGGTACCCAGCCCCGACGGGTGCTCGAACCAACACTCAGCGGTTGCGCAAGCGATCGAGCCGGCGCCGGTCCCGCTTGGTAGGACGACCCGTCGCCGGGTCCCTGACGAAACCGGAGGGCAGAGTTTCCCGGGGCGGCGCCGGCGGGCTGTGGTCGATCATGCACTCAGCCGCCACGGCCGGGCTCACCCGCGTCTCGATCACCCGCGCCACCTCCAGCAGGCGGTCGCGGTCCTGAGCCCGCGCCGCCACCCGGTCACCCACTCTCACGGGTGTGGAAGCCTTCACGGCCGACCCGTTCACCCGAACATGCCCGCCCCGGCACGCCGCGCTGGCCTGCGACCGGGTCTTGTAGACCCGCACCGCCCACAGCCAGCGGTCGACCCGGGTCACCTCCACCCGGGCATGGTGGCACGTGAGGCCGACGGCGGACTTGGTCACCGCGGCGCCGTCGCCAAACACCAGGTTCCCCCGCCCAGGGACTTGGTGCCCGAAGCGGGCCAGGGCCGCCAGCGCACCAGGGGGTCCCCCCCCCCAGCGAACTTGGTGACCGAAGCGAACCAGGTGCCGTCAAACGCACCAGGTTCCCCCGCCCAGCGAACCTGGTGCCCGAAGCGTGCCAGGCGCCGCCCAAACGCATCGGGCCCCGCCCGGCAAACTTGGTGCCCGAAGCGGTGCCAGGCGCTGCTCAAACCCATCAGGGTCCCCCCCAGCGAACTTGGTGACCGAAGCGGGCCAGGCCGCCCAACGCACCAGGTTCCCCCGCCTAGGGACTTGGTGCCCGAAGGCGGCGCCAGGGTGCCGCCACGCACACCAGCTTCGCAAGCGGGGCCTCGGGCGCGAGCGTTGCCCCTGTTGCGCGACCTGGCCGGCGGTCCACCGGCGAGAGGCGCGGGGGCTGGCATGATCGATGGCCGCCATGTCCCGCACCGTCACCCTCCGCCCCTGGCAGAAGGCCGCTCTCGAGCGGCTCGCCGCCGGCACGTCACCAGACTTCCTCGCCGTGGCCACGCCCGGCGCCGGCAAGACCACCTTCGCCCTCACCGCGGCGCGACAGGCGCTGGCCGCCCACCCCGGTCGCCGGCTCCTGGTGGTCGTGCCGACGGCGCACCTCAAAGGGCAGTGGGCCCGGGCGGCGGCGAGCTTCGACCTGCACCTCGACCCCTGCTGGACCGCGGTCGACGGTGCTCTGCCGGCCGATATGCACGGGATCGTCACCACCTACCAGCAGGTGGCGAGCTGCGCCGGCGTGCTGAGGGCGTTGGCCGGCGACGCCATGGTGATCTTCGACGAGCTCCATCACGCGGCCGAGGAGCGGGCCTGGGGCGACGGCCTGCGGACGGCTTTCGAGACGGCGCCGAGGCGTCTGGCCCTCTCCGGCACCCCTTTCCGCTCCGACACCCACGCCATCCCCTTCGTCTCCTACGCGGCCGACGAGGCGGTGCCCGACTACGAGTACGGCTACGGGGACGCGCTGGCCGACGGCGGCGTGGTGCGACCCGTCTACTTCCCCCGCATCGACGGGATGATGGAGTGGAGCGGCCCCGACGGCACCCTCCACGCCCACAGCTTCGACGATCCGCTCGACGCCGCCCGGGCCGGCCAGCGCCTGCGCACTGCGTACTCGCTGGGGGGCGAGTGGCTCCCCCACGTGCTCCGCCAGGCCCACGAGCAGCTGACGGCCATCCGGAAGCGCCAGCCTGATGCCGGCGGCCTGGTCATCGCCACCGACCAGGACCACGCCAGGGGCATCGCCCGCCTGCTGAGAGACCGGCTGCGGGTCAAGGCGGCGGTGGCCACATCCGACGACCCCGGCGCCTCCGACGTCATCTCCGGCTTCGCCGCCGGCAGGGACGAGTGGATCGTCGCCGTGCGCATGGTGGCCGAAGGCGTCGACATCCCCCGGCTGCGGGTGGGCGTCTTCGCCACCACCATCACCACCGAGCTGTTCTTCCGCCAGGCTGTCGGCCGCCTCGTGCGGTGGACCCGCGGCACCTCAGGGCAGAAGTCGTTCCTCTACATCCCCGACGAGCCCCGGCTCCGAGCCCGCGCCTTCGCCATCGCCGAGCAGCGCCGCCACTCGCTCCGCCACCAGGACCGGGAGGTGACGGCGGGCCAGCCGAGGGAGGAGATCGTGGCCGAGGACCTCTTCTCCATGTTCGAGCCGATCTCCGCCGTTCCCCTCGGCCACGGTGACGAGCCGGACTGGGTCATCGACGGCGACGGCTTCCCGGAGCCGGCCGACGACGCCAGCCTCACCATCCCCCTGCCGCCGCTGCCCCTCGGCGGGCCGGGCATGGCGGGCGTAGATGGCGCGGGCTCCGGCGGCCGCACCCGGCGCGAGCACAAGGAGCACCTGCGCAAGGCCAACGCCGACAAGGCCCGGCTCATCGCCCGCCACACCGGCATGACCCACGCCAGCGTGAACGCCGAGCTGAACCGCGTCAGCGGGGTCAAGAAGATCAGCGACGCCACGGTCGAGCAGCTCGACCGCCGGCTGGACAAGGCCGAGCAATGGCTGCGTCAGGCCTCCGCCCGCCGCGTCGTCGGCTGACGCCTCCGCGCCAGTTGATCGGAAGCGGGCTACGGCGCCCGCCGGGGCGACCTCACCCGGCTCCGTGCACCATGTTCACATGGCCTGCCGGCATGTCCCGACTCCTAGAGTCGGCGCGGTGTCGAACCCGGGGGTTGGGGTGCTGCACCGGTTGGCGCCGGCCGATCGGGCGCGGACGCCGGAGGAGGTGGCCCGTTCACTCGTCGCTCTGCACTCGACCGACCCGGCCTCGGTGCACCTCGCCGTAGCGGCCCGTACCGCCGGCGCCGGCGCCTCGGTCGCCGACATCGACCGTGCCCTGCACGACGACCGCACCATCGTCCGGGTCATGGGCATGCGTCGCACGCTGTGGGCGGTGCCGGCCGAGCTCATGCCCGTGATCGCCGGGGCATGTGGGCGGGCCATCGCCGCCGACGAGCGGCGCAAGCTGGTCAAGGCCGTGGAGGACCAGGGCGTAGCCAACGACGCGCCGCGCTTCATCTGCGATCTCGAGGACCAGGCGCTGGCCGCACTGGCCGCCAGGGGCGAAGCCCTGACCCGTGAGCTGACCGGCGACGTTCCGGGCCTCAGGAAGACCGTCCGCTTCGGCGGGACATCCAAGTGGGCGGCCGATGTCGGCCTGTCCAGCAGGATCGTCCTCCTCCTGGCCTGCGACGGGCGCATCGTCCGCACCCGCCCGCGGGGCACGTGGACCTCGACCCAGCACCGCTACGCCATCGCCCCGCGGGCCGGTGATCCGATGGACACCGCCGATGCCCAGCTGGAGCTCGCACGCCTTTGGCTCCGCACGTTCGGCCCGATGTCCACGGACCTGGTCGCCGACCTCAAGTGGTGGGCCGGTTGGACCGTGGCCGATACCAAAAGGGCGCTGGCCGGTGCCGGCGGTGGCGATGGGGGCCGGCGTGCGGGGCAGCCCTCGGGCGCCCGTACCGTTCCCGCCGGTCCCGCCGGTGCCGCCCGTAGGGGTGCTGGTACCGATCGAGGCGATCCTCCCTCGCCGACCAAACGATCCGATCCGGGCCAATGGGCCGCCCTCGTGCCATCACTCGACCCGACGACGATGGGGTGGAAGCAGCGGTCGTGGTACCTGGGGGACCTCGGGCCAATGCTGTTCGACAGCAACGGGAACGCCGGCCCGGCCATCTGGTTCGCCGGCCGGATCGTCGGCGGCTGGGCCCAGCGGACCACCGGCGAGGTCGTCACCCGCCTCCTGGTCGATATCGGCCACGATGGCGTTGCCGCCGTCGATGCCGAGGCGGTGCGGCTGCAGTCGTGGCTCGACTCCAGCGGCTCCATCGTCAAGCCGCGCTTCCCCACGCCGCTCCAGAAGGAGCTGGCCGGCTGATAGCCCGGCGCAGAACCAGTTGGGCGAGACACATACGAACCCGCGGGAGGAGGGTCACTGCAATGCGTAACTGGCTCTGCGTCGGCCTCCGACCGGTGCCTACATCTCGACGACCGGCTCGTCCCCGCTCTCCGGCTCGGTCGCCTCCACTGACCACTTCAGCTGGAGCTCGACCTCCTCCTCGTCCTCATCGCGTTCGTGCTCGACGCTGAACCGCGCCCTGACGGGCACGTAGATCCGCTCGCCGGCGACCTGGACCCGGAAGGGTTGGCCGGTCTCCAGGGCGTCGGCCAGGCGGCGCAGCTTGGCCACCACATCCGCGGTTGGGTACTCGCGTTCGACGTCACGGGATGCATCAGTCATGCCGGGAACATACCGTCGGAGTCGGCAGCCGGCGCACCCGTGCCCCCGTTGCCGATGATGCCGCTAGCGGGACGGCACGGCCGCGGAAGGCCACACGGGGAGCGTCGGCCGCGGAGGGGCCTGCAGGATTGCCGAGTACGAGCTCGTACTCGGAACGGAGAGATCCACATGACCGTCACCCGCGAAAGTCGAGCTGGCGTTGGAGGAGCTCAGCGTGAGCGGTAGGCCGCGCCGCTCTCGACCACCTGCTTGTTGAGGCGCTTCGACAGATGGAGCCCCTCCAGGACGAACTCCGTGGCACTGGCCACGGCGCCGGGCGTCTCACTGCCGGCCAGCGCCAGCACCGGCTCCCGCAGCGCCGGCAGCTCGCTCAGCAACGTGCCGTACGCCGGGGAGGCCACGTCGTCGCCCACGTGCACGGCCTCCTGGCGCTCGTCGAAGGACTGGATGACGCCGGCCAGCGCCGGCAGGGAACAGCGCTGCTTGAAGACGGTGAGCACGGCAGCGCTGACGAGCCGCTCGACGATGGCCTCCTCCTGACCCTCCTCCAGGGTGTCGATCTCCACCTTGCCGGCGGTCGATGCGGCCAGCGCCGGCAGGTCGCTGACCCGGGGCACCACCTCCTTCTCGCCGAGCCGCAGCGCCCGGCGGGCGGCGTTGGCCACCAGGGTCTCGGAGTTGGCGATGGTGAGGCGCACCGACACGCCCGAACGCTGGTTGATCTGGGAGCTGGCCCTGGCCAGGTGGGTGAGCGTCGCCAGCACCTCGGCCATGAAATCGGGCATTTGGACCCGGAGGCCGTCCACGGTGAACGGTGCCGCTTCCTGTTCCACCACGGCCCGCTCGGTCTCGGTGTCGAGCGGGTAGTGGGTCCGGATCTGGGCCCCGAAGCGGTCCTTCAGGGGGGTGATGATGCGGCCGCGGTTGGTGTAGTCCTCGGGGTTGGCCGACGCCACCAGCATGACGTCGAGGGGCAGTCGCACCTTGTAGCCGCGGATCTGCACGTCACCCTCCTCGAGCACGTTGAGCAGGCCGACCTGGATGCGCTCGGCCAGGTCGGGCAGCTCGTTGATGGCGAAGATGCCCCGGTTCGTGCGGGGGACGAGGCCGTAGTGCAGCGTCAGCTCATCAGACAGGTAGCGACCCTCGGCCACCTTGATGGGGTCGACCTCGCCGATCAGGTCGGCGATGGAAGTGTCGGGTGTGGCCAGCTTCTCGCCGAAGCGCCGGTCCCGGTGCAGCCACTCCACCGGCGTGTCGTCGCCCTTCTCCGCCACCAGGTCACGGGCGTGGCGGGACACCGGGTGGTACGGGTCGTCGTTGATCTCGCTGCCGGCGACCACGGGCAGCCACTCGTCGAGCAGTGCCGTCATCGACCGGATCAGCCGGGTCTTGGCCTGCCCCCGCTCTCCCAGGAAGACGATGTCATGGCCAGCGAGAAGGGCGTTCTCCAGCTGGGGAAGGACCGTGTCCTCGTAGCCCATCACCCCCTCGACCAGGGGTCGGCCGGCGGCGATGCAAGCGGCGGCGTTGCGCCGCACCTCCTCCTTCACGGGCACCGACTGCCAGCCCGACTCCCGTAGCTGGCCGAGGGTCGCCGGTCGGGAAGTCACGGCCGGAAGCCTACGTCTGGCCGCCGCCGGCTCCCCCGCGGCCTCCTACGGCGAGGTGATCCAGGGCTCAGCGGGGGCCGGTCCGGCACCAGTGCGTCGCCGCCGTGGAACTATGGCCGGCATGGACGTCCAGCACCACACCTTCGACGCGGTCATCGTGGGCGCCGGCGGCGCCGGGCTCCGGGCCGCCATCGAGGCCGCCGGCAACTGCCGGACGGCAGTGATCACCAAGCTCTACCCCACCCGCTCCCACACCGGCGCCGCCCAGGGGGGCATGTGCGCCGCCCTGGCCAACGTGGAGGAGGACTCGTGGGAGTGGCACCTCTTCGACACCATCAAGGGCGGCGACTACCTGGTGGACCAGCCCGCGGCCGAGGTCATGTGCCGGGAGGCCATCGACGCCGTCATCGAGCTGGAGCACTTCGGCCTCCCCTTCAACCGCACTCCCGACGGGCGCATCGACCAGCGCCGCTTCGGCGGCCACACCCGCAACCACGGCGAGGCCCCCGTACGCCGGGCCTGCTACTCCTCGGACCGCACCGGCCACATGATCCTCCAGACCCTCTACCAGCAGTGCGTGGCCCGGGACGTCGTCTTCTTCAACGAGTACCAGGTGCTCGACGTGGCCATGGTCGATGGCCGCGTGGGCGCCGTCATCGCCTACGAGATGGCCACCGGTGGCCTCCACGTGTTCCACACCAAGGCGGCCCTGTTCGCCACCGGCGGCTTCGGCAAGATGTTCAAGGTCTCCTCCAACGCCCACACCCTCACCGGCGACGGGCCCGGCCTCCTCTACCGCCGGGGCATCCCCATGCAGGACATGGAGTTCTTCCAGTTCCACCCGACGGGCATCTACAAGCTGGGCATCCTTCTCTCCGAGGCGGCCCGGGGGGAGGGCGGCATCCTGCGCAACTCCGACGGCGAGCGGTTCATGGAGCGCTACGCACCCACGGTGAAGGACCTGGCGCCCCGGGACATGGTCTCCCGGGCCATCCAGACCGAGATCCTCGAGGGCCGGGGCATCGGGCCGGAGGAGGACGGGGTCCACCTGGACCTCACCCACCTCCCCCCCGAGCAGATCGACGAGAAGCTGCCCGACATCACCGAGTTCGTGCGGACCTACCTGGGCATCGAGCCCAAGACGGCGCCCATCCCCATCCAGCCCACGGCGCACTATGCCATGGGCGGCATCCCCACGAACATCGACGCCGAGGTGGTGGTGGATGCCGCCGGCACCGTCGTCCCCGGCCTCTACGCCGCCGGCGAGTGCGCCTGCGTGAGCGTGCATGGGGCCAACCGCCTCGGCACCAACTCGCTGCTCGACATCGTGGTCTTCGGGCGCCGGGGCGGGCGGGCCATGGTGGACTTCGTGGCCGGCGTGGACCGGCCCGAGGTGCCCGCCGGCGTGGAGGACGACGTCCGCACCCGCATCGAGGCCATGCTGACCCGAGCCGGGGGGGAGAAGGTCGGCGCCGTGCGGGCCGACCTGCAGGCGGCCATGACCGAGAAGGCCTTCGTCTACCGAACCGACGAGACCCTGGCCGCCATGAGCGCCGCCTTCGCCGGCCTCCGGGCCCGGTACGACGAGGTGGCCATCGACGACAAGGGCCCCACCTTCAACTACGACCTCACCGAGGCCCTCGAGCTGGGCTACCTGATCGACCTGGCCGAGGCCCTCGTCGTCAGCGCCCAGGCCCGCACCGAGAGCCGCGGCGCCCACTTCCGGGACGACCACCCCTTACGGGACGACGCCCACTGGATGCGCCACACCCTCGCCGCCCGCCGCCCCGACGGCACCCTCGAGGTGTCCTACAAGCCCGTCGTGGCCGGCAACTACCTCCCCATGGAGCGCAAGTACTGACCTCGCCCAACCCCTCCTCTCTCCGTTGCGAGTACATAGGGGGCGGAAACGGCCCGCTATGTACTCCCAACGGGCGTGGGACCAGCTGCGGCCGGCACCTGTGGGCGCGGCAGCTGGCCTGTGGCAGCAACCGGCCAGTGCCCGGCACCGCCTCGGCGACCAGGTTGCGTAGCGTGCGGCAGATGACGGGGGTCGACGTCGAGCTGAGGATCAAGCGGTTCAACCCCGACCAGGACAACAAGCCGTACTGGCAGAACTTCCGGCTACAGGCCGACCCGACCGACCGGGTGCTCGACGCCCTGCACACGGTGAAGTGGGAGCAGGACGGCACCCTGAGCTTCCGCCGCTCCTGCGCCCACGGCGTGTGCGGCTCCGACGCCGTGATCATCAACGGGGCCAACGCCCTGGCCTGCGTCGAGCTGGTGCGTGACGCCGCCGGCGCCGGCGACGGCAAGGGCGGCACCATCACCATCGAGCCGATCCGGGGCCTGCCCGTGATCAAGGACCTGGTGGTGGACATGGAGCCCTTCTTCGCCCAGTACCGCTCGGTGATCCCCCACCTCGTGGCCACCGACGACCCCGGCGACCGGGAACGGCTCCAGTCGCCCGAGGAGCGGGCCCGCTACGACGACACCACCAAGTGCATCCTGTGCGCCGCCTGCACCACCTCGTGCCCGATCTACTGGGGCAACTCGGGCTACGTGGGCCCGGCGGCCATCGTCAACGCCCACCGCTTCATCTTCGACAGCCGGGACGACGCCGCCGAGGAGCGCCTCGACATCCTCAACCAGCGCTCGGGGGTGTGGCGCTGCCGCACCGCCTTCAACTGCTCCGAGGCCTGCCCCCGCGGTATCAAGGTCACCCAGGCCATCGAAGAGGTCAAGCGGGCCATCGTCTACGACCGCATCTGAGGGGCGCCCCGCACCGGCGGGGCACCGCCGTTTTCGGCCGAAACGGACGAAGCCCGATTCCGTACCCGCGATCTGACGAAATAATCCGAGGCAGAGCCAGGAAACTTCCTTCCGGCTGTCGAAGAAGAGGCCAAGCCAAGGGGGTGGGACGGCAGATCCGTCCAGTGACCGGATGCTGGCACAAGGCGAGCACCGATCGGCCCAGGACGGACGGAATGACGGCGCGACGGATCTTCACTGATTGGGCTCCATGGGTCGAGCGGATGGCCATCCGCGCACCCGGCCCTTTCCCCATCTTCTTCCAGGCCCAGCTCGGCTTCGACGACTGGGTGGCCGAAGTCGTCGAGCCCCGGATCCGGCTCATCAGCGCCCGCGGCCCGAGTGGCCCCGAGCGGGTTCTGGCCATCCAACGGCTCCTGCGCCTCGCCGTGGTGGTCACCCTGCTCGGGGTCCTGGCCGGCGCCAAGGTGCAGATGACACCGGTGGCGCCCGTCGCCGCGGTGGCCGGCCAGCCGGCCCCCCTGGGTTCAGCTAGCGGCGGAGAGGTCCTCGCCTCCGGCAGCCAGACGCCACTCGAGGGCGACACCGCCGTGGCGGTGCCCCAGGTGCCGGTCGCCGCGCCCGCACCGGAGCCCGTCCCTGCGCCACCAGTGGAGCGCACCGTCCCTGCCCGCCGGGGCGCCCTGCCTGTCGGCAAGGGCATGTGGATCTGGTTGGCCGACCAGGCCGAGGGCGGCGATCCCCACGCCATCGTCAAGCGGGCAAAGGACGTCGGCCTCACCCACCTCTACGTCCGCACCGGTTCCCTGAAAGAGGGTTTCTACGCAGCCGACTTCCTCAACCGGCTGCTCCCCGTGGCCCACGCCGCCAAGCTGCGTGTCTACGCCTGGGACTTCCCGTACCTGGACAACGTCGACAACGACCTCAACCGGGCACTGGCCGCCATCCGCCACCTGACGCCCGACGGTCACCGCGTCGACGGTTACTCGGCTGACATCGAACTGAAGTCGATGGGCGTCAACGTGACGCCGGCCACCGCCGGCCACTTCGGCAAGGCCCTCCGCGACGCCGTAGGCCCCGACTACCCGCTGATCGCGACGGTGCCCCGGCCGGACCCGCGGATCTCCGGTTACCCCTTCGCCGAGGTGGTCGCCTCCTTCGACGCCATCGCCCCGATGGTGTACTGGCTCCACCGTGATCCCGCCAACGACATGGCCGGCGCTATCCGTGACCTGGGCCGCTTCGGCAAGCCCATCATCCCGGCCGGCCAGGCCTACGACTCCTCCGGCGAGGGTGGGCCTCCGGGAGTGCCTCCCCGCCCCCAGCTCATCCGGTTCATGCAGACGGGCGACCAGCTCGGTGCGGCCGGGGTGTCCTGGTGGTCGTGGCAGCACGCCAGCCAGGAGGCATGGGACGCCGTGCGGGACGCGGCCGAGTTCCGCCTCCCGGTCGGCGATTCCGCCACCTACACCGCCGGCCAGGTGCGGGCCTACCAGACCCTGCTCAGCAGCCTCGGCTTCCCCACCCCCATCGACGGGGCGTGGGGCCCGGGCACCGACGCCGCCGTGCGCTCCTACCAGGAGGCCGCCCACCTGCCCGTCACCGGCGTGATCGACCAGGCCACCCAGGACGTCCTGCTCACGCCCTTTGCGCCGCCGCTGAAGTAATCGCCTCGCAACCGGAGGTTGCTCGGCGAGCTTCCACAATCGTGCCTTCGGCCGACCGGCAGAGCCCGATCGGCCTTCGGCTCCTCTCTTTCTGGCCGGCATCCATGGGGGCGGCTTCGCCGCTGGGGTGGCCGCCGGCGTGGTGCTGGCCGACGTCACCGTAGAGGCCGGCCTACGCGCCCTCGACTCCCGCTACGACCAGGCGGCGGCGACGCTCGGTGCGGGTCGCTGGACCGCCTTTCGCACCATCACCCTTCCGCTCGCTGCCCCGGCGCTGGCCGCCGGCGCCGCCCTCGCATGTCCCCAGGGCCATCTTCGAGTTCGGCGCCACCATCACCGTCGCCGGCAACCTCCCTGGCCGCACCCAGCGCTCCTGCTCGCCCTCGCCGGGTTGTTGCGCCTCGAGAGGGGACGGGTGGAGGTCTCCGGTCAGATGATGGCTGATGCCGGTACGGGTGTCTGCGTTCCTCCGGGGCGGCGCCCCATCGACGTCGTCTTCCAGGGCCTTCTCCTCTTCCCGCACCTCAGCGTGCTGGAGAACGTGGCCTACGGGCTCCGCCGGCGGGGCGGCCTGCGGAAGCAGGAGGTCCACCAGCGGGCCGAACCCTGGCTGGACCGCCTCCACTTGGCGGGCGTGGCGCACCGCCGGCCGGTTCAGCTGTCGGGCGGCGAGGCCCAGCGGGTGGCGCTGGCCCGAGCCCTCGCCACCAAGCCGAAGCTGCTGCTGCTCGACGAGCCCCTGTCCGCCCTCGACGCCGAGGCCCGCCCCGCCGCCCTCCAGTTGCTCGGCCACCACCTGGCCGAGACCACCGGCACCCGGATCCTGGTCACCCACGACGCCGCCGAGGCCACCGCCCTGGCCCAGCGGATCATCGTGCTCGAGGCCGGCCGCGTCGTCCAGCAGGGCACCCCAGCCGAACTGGCTGCCGATCCTCGCTCCCCCTACGTGGCCGCCCCCTTCACCAGCTGAGCTCCGCGGCTACGGAACTAGGGGACACCGGCCCCCACGGGTCGTCGGACTCGCGCTGGCTCAGCTCACGCGCTCGTGCCAGCCCATCCCGGTTCCGGCGCCGGCCACGCTGAACCGGCAGAAGGAGCGTTCCAGCACCCGCCCCCCGTCGAGCCGGAGCGGCGCCCGGAACAACACCTCGCGAGCGCCCTCGGCCGGGACCTCGGCGGCCCCGCCGGCGGCGCCGGCCATGAACGGTGTGCCGTCGTCGAGGCGGCCCGAGAGCCGCTCCCCCGCCGGCACCACCCCCGCCGGCCCCCCGCCCCCCAGCACCACGGCCGCCGTCCCGCCCCCGCACCTGTGCCAGCGCCAGCCGTACCCGTCGAAGGTGATCTCCTCGACGACCGAGCCGACCCCCACGAGGATCTGGCCGGACACGTCGCAGGCCTGTCCGTAGTCGCCCTCGTCCCCGACGACGCCGCCGGCCACCGCCTCCCACTCCAGGTCGAGCCCTAGGCCGATGCGGTCGCCCCGCTCGTCGCCCAGGGCCTCGTCGGGATCGTCCATCGACACGCCGAACGCCTCCAGGCCCATCGACCAGTGCTCCAGGGGGGTCTCGCAGTTGATGTCGGCCCAGAGCCCGTCGGCCCGCACCTCCCGGGAACCCGGCCGCCGGGGCGCCTCGATCTCCAGGTCCCTCACGAGCAGGTATGGGCGTCCCTCGCCGACCAGCGCCGCCCAGTACCACGCCCGCGGCCTTGGCGCCGGGAAGAGGGTGAGCCCGACGAAGCCGGCGACCCTGGCGTCCGGAGCGAAGAAGTCGAACGACCACGACTCGAGCCGGGAGGGGTGCCGGCGCTCCCACGACGGATCGGGCGCCGGCGTCATCCGGACCGCATGGTAGATACTGCGCCGTGGCCCGCACCTACGACGCCGTCGACGATCGCCTGGCCACGTTCCTGCGGGCCCAGCACGTGTTCTTCGTGGCCACGGCCCCGAGCGGCAGCGACGGCCACGTCAACCTGTCACCCAAGGGCCTCGACGGCACCTTCGCCGTCCTCGATCCGCACACCGTCGCCTACCTCGACCTCACCGGCAGCGGCGTGGAGACCATCGCCCATCTACGGGAGAACGGGCGCATCGTCGTCATGTTCTGCGCCTTCGAGGGCCCGCCCCGCATCGTGCGCCTCCATGGCCAGGGCGAGGCGGTGGCCGCCGGCGACCCCCGTTTCGACGATCTGGCCGGCCACTTCCCCGCCCGGCCTGGCATCCGCTCGGTCATCGTCATAGCCGTCGAGCGCATCTCGGACTCGTGTGGCTACGGAGTACCCCTGATGCGGTACGAGGCCGACCGTGACCGACTCGATCGCTGGGCCGAGCGCAAAGGACCGGAGGGGATCGCCGAGTACCAGGCCGAGAAGAACGCCGAGAGCATCGATGGCCTGCCCGGCCTCTCCGGTACCGTGGCGGCGAGTGGCGCGGTACCTGAGCCGGGAGTGGTTCGACGAGGTGAATGAGGCGGCCAGGACCAGTAGCGCTGTGCGAGGGGCCACCGCGGGCGTGAACCTCGTTCTCCAGCAGGTGGTCACCGGCACCGCTGACGGCGAACTGCGGTACTGGCTGCGGATCGACGACGGATCGGTGGAAGCCGGCCTGGGCCTTCCCGCCGGCGGCGAGGCGGCGGCCGATGCCACCGTCACCCAGTCCTATGAGACGGCGGTCGCGGTCATGCGGGGTGAGCTCTCCACCGAGGAGGCTTTCCTCGGAGGGCACATCCGCCTCCGTGGTGACATCGGGGTGCTCCTCCACCACCAGAGCGTGCTGAACAGCCTCGGTCAGGCTTTCGACGAGGTGCACCAGCGCACGGAGTACGGCTGATGGGCCGGCGGACGCCGAGCACCACCACTGGGCCCCGGGCCCCCGGATGGCATCCGGATCCCGAAGGTGGCGAGCTCCTTCGTCACTGGAACGGGCGGAAGTGGGGCAACGAACGGCGGGAGCGCCCGGGATGGGCCGGCGGGGGAACGGGCGGAGCCGGTGACGGTGGAGGGCCCGGTGGCGGCGGCGGTAGCGGTGGCGGGCCCGGTGGACCGGTACCCGAGCCCGCCCGTAAGACGAGGCGGTGGCTGGTCGGGGGCGCGGTGGTGGTGGCCGCCGTCTTCTTCGGGCTGGTGGTGGTGAGCCTCGGCCGCGGGCCCGACATCCCTCCCCGCAGCGTCGGCGACGTCGCCTTCACCCGCCGGGCCGAGAGCACGTGCCGGCAGGTTCTGCCCAAGCTCCAGGCCCAGCGGCCCCAACTAGGCGAGAAGCCGAAGGACGGGGCGGAGCTGGTCGCCACCAAGGTCGAGCAGACGGCCGACGGCCTGGAGAAGCTGGTCGCCCAGCTGCGGGCGCTCCCCGTCGCCGCGGCCGACGGGCCACGGGTGGACCGCTGGCTCGACGACTGGGACTCCTACGTCGCCGTGGGCCGCCGCTACACGGCGGCGCTGCGAAGAGGTGACGGCGAGGCGCCGACCCGGGCGGCTCGGGAGGGCGACCCCATCACCCGCCGGGTCTACCTGTTCTCCAAGTCGAACGGGATGCCGAGCTGCGTCCTCTAGCGGTACGCTCATCACGACTCGTGATGAGCAACTGAAGGGGGAGAAGATGACGTTGTCCGGGGTGATCGACGAGCATTTCCTGCGGCGGTACCGGGAACTGCTCGACGCCGAGGATTCCGCTTTCGACGACTTGGAGCACGCCTACGAGGACGGGGACCGTGCCCGCTTCGAAGCCGACGTCCAGGCGTGGGAGTCGGCCATCGCCCGCCGGATGGCCTACCTGGGCCGGCTGGGCCTCATCACCCCGGAGGCCGCAATCGTCGGCTGAGCCGACGCTCTTCGTTGCGAGTACATAGCGGGCCGTTTCCGCCCCCTATGTACTCGCAATCCCTGCCGCCTCCAGGAGCCAGCCCTCGTGGGCCAGGAGCCGGCGCTTGATGTCGAGGCCGCCTGAATAGCCGCCGAGTGCGCCGGCGGCGGCCAGAACACGATGACAAGCGATCACCAGCGGCACCGGGTTGGCGCCAACGGCACGGCCCACGGCCCTTGCCGCCGAGGGACGACCTATGGCCGCGGCCAGCTCGCCGTAGGAGGTGAGGCGCGACGGCCCGATGTCCCGCAGGGCCGTGAGCACGGCGCGGCTGAAGTCGCTCCGCCCATCGAGGTCGACCGGCAGGGCGTCGAGGGCGGCGACATCGCCGGCGAAGTAGGCGTCGAAGGCATCGGCCACGCCGGCATCGGGCGTACCAGACTCCTCGCCGGTCGCCGAGAACCACACCCGGCGCACCCCCGACGGGCCCACGGTGACCGACAGCGGCCCGAGCGGTGACGGCTGCATCCAGCAACAGGTACCCGGTGCGACAGCGACGCCTTTAACAGCGGAGAGGGCAGGGGCAACAGCGCTGCTGGTCAAGGTGATCGTCATGCCGCCAGTCTCCCACTTCATCGGCCTGGCTGGGGCTCTTTGTCGTGAGTACCCACAGTGGTCGAGCGGCCGTCATGGCAGCAGGTCTCTCACTCCCTCGCGCTCGGCGAGCAGCTCGTCGACGGTGATCTTCAGGCGGTGCTTGGCGAAGTCGTCCAGGCGGTACCCCTGGGCGACGAACCAGGCAGCGCCGTCGCTGCGGACCGGGAACCCGAACTGCAGTCCCTCGGGGATGCCGTACTCGCCGCGGCTGGCCACCGCCAGAGCAGCGTTGTCGGACGGGAGGGTGACCTCCCGGATGCTGCGGACCGAGTCGATCACCGCGCTGGCCGCCGACGCCGCCGACGACGTGCCGCGGGCGGCGAGGACGGCGGCACCCCGCTGCTGCACCGCCTCGATGAAGGTCTCACGGAGCCATGCCTGATCGTCGACCACCTCGGTCGCCGGCCGACCGCCGATGGTGGCGTTCTGGAAGTCGGGGTACTGCGTGGCCGAGTGGTTCCCCCAGATGGCCACGTTGACCACCTCCGACACGGCCACCCCGGCCTTGGCCGCCAGCAGTGACCGGGCCCGGTTCTGGTCGAGGCGGGTCATGGCGAACCAGCGGTCGACGGGCAGGTCCCGGGCGTTGGAACGGGCGATCAGGCAGTTGGTGTTGCAGGGGTTGCCGACCACCAGGACGCGCACGTCGTCGGCCGCGTTGGCGGCGATGGCCTGACCCTGGCTCTTGAATATGCCGGCGTTGATGCGGAGCAGGTCGCCTCGCTCCATGCCGGGCTTGCGGGGGACCGAACCCACCAGCAGCGCCCAGGAGGTGCCGTCGAAGGCCCGCTGCGGATCGGGGGTGGCCACCACGTCGAGGAGCAACGGGAAGGCGCAGTCCTCCAGCTCCATCACCAGGCCATCGAGGGCGGCCATGGCCGGCTCCACCTCGAGGAGGCGCAGGACCACCGGCTGGTTCGGCCCGAAGAGCTCACCCGATGCGATGCGGAACAACAGCGCGTAACCGATCTGGCCCGCTGCCCCGGTGACCGTCACGTGTAACGGCGGTCGCGGCGGCGCCGGTGGGTTCACGGTTCCTGCCATCCCCCGACCCTACGGCCCGCCACTACAGGCGATCGACGATGGCGGCGGCGAACTCCGAGCACTTCACCTCGTTGGCCCCTTCCATCTGGCGGGCGAAGTCGTAGGTGACGATGCGGTCGGCGATGGTGGCCTCCAGGGCGGCCAGGATGTCGGCGGCGGCGGCGTTCCAGCCCAGGTGCTCGAACATCATCACGCCGGAGAGCAGCACCGAGCCGGGGTTCACCTTGTCCTGGCCGGCGTACTTGGGGGCCGTCCCGTGGGTCGCCTCGAAGATGCCGTGGCCGGTGACGTAGTTGATGTTGCCGCCGGGGGCGATGCCGATCCCGCCGACCTGCGCGGCCAGTGCGTCGGAGAGGTAGTCCCCGTTGAGGTTGGTGGTGGCGATCACGTCGAAGTCGGTGGGCCGCGTCAGGACCTGCTGGAGGGTGATGTCGGCGATGGTGTCCTTGACCAGGATCTTGTCCCCCGGCTTGCCGTCGCAGTCGTCCCAGCCCACGGCCACGTCGGAGAACTCCTCACGGGTCAGCTCGTAGCCCCACTTGCGGAAGGCGCCCTCGGTGAACTTCTGGATGTTGCCCTTGTGGACCAGGGTGACGCTCTTGCGCCCCTTGGCCACGGCGTACTCGATGGCGGCGCGGACCAGACGCTTGGAGCCGGTGATGGAAACCGGCTTGATCCCGATACCGGAGTCCGGCCTGATGTTCCAGCCGAGCTCCGCCCGGAGCAGCTCGATGAGGCGTTCGGCCTCGGGGGTGCCCTCCTCCACCTCCAGGCCGGCGTAGATGTCCTCGGTGTTCTCCCGGAAGATCACCATGTCCACCAGCTCGGGGCGCTTGACCGGTGACGGGACGCCCTTGAACCAGCGCACGGGCCGGAGGCACACGTACAGGTCGAGGATCTGGCGCAGGGCCACGTTGAGCGAGCGGATGCCGCCACCCACGGGCGTGGTGAGGGGGCCCTTGATGCCGACCAGCTCGTCCCGGAAGGTGGCCACCGTCGCCTCGGGCAGCCAGTCGCCAGTCTCCTTGAAGGCTTTCTCGCCGGCGAGGACTTCGTGCCAGGCAATGCGCTTGCCGTGCTTGGCCGCGGCGGCGTCGAGCACCGCCTTGGCCGCGGGCCAGATGTCGACGCCAGTGCCGTCACCCTCGATGAACGGGATGATGGGCTCATCGGGCACCCGCAGCGTGCCGTCGGCCTCCATGGTGATCTTCTCGGGCGCCATCGCTGGATCGTAGTGAGAGTCCGGCGCAGAACTACTTGCGCACGAAAAAATACGGACCCGCCGATGAAGGTCACAGCAAAGGCGCAAGTAGTTCTGCGCCGGCCTCTGAGGCGCCGGCGAGGGCGGCGCTGGCGGCGGGCCCTGGCCTTGGAGGCGTTGGCGAGGGCCCGACCAGACCGCCTGGCCGCTAGTGGGCCTCTATGGCCGGTTGTGCAGTTAGCGGCGTGATCCGAGCCACCGGCGGCACATTCACGACGCTAAAATGCACATTTCGAACCGCTCGTCGACGGGATCTAGCCGGTGGGTCCCGCCCCGAGGCCGAGGTTGGCGTAGATCTCGCGGGTCGCGGTGGAGCGGTTGAGCGTGTAGAAGTGCAAGCCGGGGACGCCGGCGTCGAGCAGGTCCTGGCACAGCTGGGTGGCGACTTCCACGCCGATGCGGCGTACCTCCTCGGGACCGTCGGCGGCGGCGTGCAGGCGCTCGGCCAGGGCCGGGGGGAAGGCAGCGCCCGACAGCTGGGCGAAGCGCTCCACCTGGGAGACGTTGGTGACGGGCATGACGCCGGGGATCACCGGAGTGGTGACGTCCCGGTCGGCCAGCTCCTCGATCATCCGCAGGTATGGCTCCGGCTCGAAGAAGAACTGGGTGATGGCGAAGTCGGCGGTGCGGAGCTTGGCCGCCAGGTGGTCCCGGTCGGCTTGCCGGTCGCCGTTGGACCTCGGGTGCAGCTCGGGATGGGCGGCCACGCCCACGCAGAAGTCGCCGAGGGAGCGGACCAGCTCCACCAGCTCGGTGGCGTAGCGGAAGTCGTCGGGCGGCGGAGGCTCCTCGGCGCCGCTGGCGCCGGCGGCGGGAGGGTCCCCCGCGAGAGCCAGGATGTTCTCCATTCCCTCGCGGCCGTAGCCGGTGACGATGTCAGTGAGCTCGGCCCTGGTGTGGCCGGCGCAGGTGAGGTGGGCCATGGCCGTCATCGACGTCTCCCTGTTGATGCGGAGCACGATGTCGTGGGTCCGCTCGCGGGTCGACCCGCCGGCGCCGTAGGTGACGGACACGAAGGACGGCCGTAGCGGCTCGAGCTCGAAGAGCGCCTGGTCGAGCGCCTTTTCCGCTTCGGGCGTGCGGGGCGGGAAGAACTCGAACGAGAAGGTCGGCCCGGCCGCGAGGAGATCGGCGATGCGGGCCATGAGCGGCGAGCCTAAACGGCCCCGAACCCGAGCCCCTTGGCGCATCGTGCCCGCCGCCGCCAACCGCGCTGAACCTGAGCCTCTTGGCGCATCGGCCCGCCGCCGCCAGCGCTGACCCAGCCTTGGGCCCACCTGGCCGCCGGCGGCAACGGCGAAACGAGCTGCGCCGGGCTGCAGGCGACGAAACGCGCAGCCGACGTCCGAGGCTCAGGCTCGTTCTTCAGAGGGCCGGTGCGCGAGCATGCGCCATGTCCGTCGTACGCATCAACGCCATCACCGTCCCCGCCGAGCGAGCCGAGGGGCTCGCCGCCCGTTTCGCCCGCCGGGCCGGACAGGTGGACAAGACCGAGGGCTTCGAGGAGTTCCAGCTGCTGCGCCCCACCGACGGGAGGGACACGTGGCTCGTCTACACCCGCTGGCGGGACGAGGCCGCCTTCGACGCCTGGGTCAGCTCGCAGGCCTTTGGCCAGGGCCACGCCCAGCCCGAGGGTTCCTCCGGTCCCGTTGCCTCCGGCTCGGACCTCTGGTCGTTCACGGTGGAGCAGCAGGCGACCAAGGCCTGACCCGGCGCCCGCCGCCGCTCAGCGGCCCCGCCGAACCACCTACGCCGTGGCAGTAACCGTCATGGGGGCGGGCTCGTGGGTTTCAGAAAGCAGTTCTGCGGCGGGCTGCCCCCACCAGGCCCTATGAGCACTCTTCTACGTCTCCGCCGCACCAACAAGGCTCTCCCCGCCACGTTGGAAGTGGGGAGAGACGCCCGTGGGGAAGCGGGATCCGCAAGCCCGACATGGGTCCTTCCTTCCCTTGCCGCCTCTTCTGGCTGGTCAGGGGCAGTTCCGCCGCTGGAGCTCCGCGCGGCGGACGGCGTTGACGCCGGCAGCCGGAAGCCCCTCCCCGCTTGAACCCGTAGGGCCACCAACATCGGCAGTGTCGGTAATCGCTCTTGCGGTCGGCAGCGAACCGGCCGGCGGTTGGTAGCCCGTCGTGAGGAGCGGCCGCGGAGCGGTCCGGCCTTCAGCGGTCGAACAGCTCCGTCAGGTCGATGACCAGCCCCGGCATCAGCGGCGTGGAGAGCTTCTCGCCACTCCTGAGCTCCAGGGCAACGTCGAACGCCGGTGCTGAGGCGGCGGAACGGCGGAACACCAGGACGCTGACGGCCTCGCTGTCGACGAGCCACAGCTCGGCCACGCCGGCCCGCTCGTAGGTGGCCCGCTTGGTGCCGACGTCATAGCGCCATGTCGACGGGGAGCGGACCTCGGCGACCAGGTCGGGCGGGCCCACGATGCGGCGCGCGTCGCGGGCGGGGCGGCGGGCCTCGGCCACCCACCACACGTCGGGGGCAAACACGTTGTGGTCGTCGAGATGGACATCGACCGGGATGCCCGCCTCGCCCCGGCCCGGCTCGGCCCGGGACCACTCGTCCAGTCGGTGCCAGAGCTCGACCGTGAGCCGCTGATGACGAAGGTTGGGCTGGTTCACGACGACCTCTCCGTCGATGAGCTGCGTGAAGCGCGGCCCCGGCGGAAGGGCGAAGTACTCCTCGGCGCTCAAGCGCCTCGTCGTGACGGCCATGACTGAAGCGTAACAACCGGCTGCGACACAACCAGCGGCCAACCCGAGAGGGCGGCGGTCAGAGCCGGCGCAGAACTACTTGCGCGTTCGCAATGACTCTCGTCGGCGGGTTCTCATTTTTCTGGTGCAAGTAGTTCTGCGCCGGAGCTCTCGGGCGTGGTGGCGTTCGGCGGCGTCGGTGGCGCTGCGCAGGAGCACGATCGTCGTAGGGCCGACGGCAGTCGCTGTGCGGTGGCGTTCGGCCGTCTCGGCGCGTTGGGCAGGAACAAGCGATCCGCATACACCCGACGGCAGTCAGGCGTGGTGGCGTTCGGCCGCGTCGGCGGCGTTGCGCAGGAACATGCGATCCTCATAGACCCGACGGCAGTCAGGCGTGGTGGCGTTCGGCCGCGTCGACGGCGTTGCGCAGGAGCATGGCGATGGTCGTGGGGCCGACGCCGCCCAGGCGGGGCGTGATCCAGCCGGCCACCTCGGCCACGGACTCGTCCACGTCGGGCACGAGGCGCTTGCCCTCCCAGGTGATGCCGGCGCTGACCACTGCGGCACCGGGTCTCACCATGTCGGGAGTGATGATCGAGGGGCTGCCGGCAGCGGCCACCAGGATGTCCGCCTGCCGGGTGTAGGCGCCCAGGTCGGCGATACCTGTGTGGACGACGGTGACGGCGGCGTTGGCGCCCGGTCGGTTGAGAGCCAGCAGTAGGGCCAGGGGCCGGCCGATGGTGAGGCCGCGCCCGACGATGACCACGTGGCGCCCGGCGATCTCCACGCCGTGGTGGACGAGCAGGGCCTGGATGCCTGCCGGCGTACAGGCCACCGGCGCCGGCACACCCATCACCAGGCGGCCGAGGTTCACCGGGTGCAGCCCGTCGACGTCCTTGTCGGGGTCGACCCGCAACAGCGCCGCCTCCTCGTTCAGCCCCGCCGGCAGGGGGAGCTGGACCAGGAAGGCGTCCACGGCAGGATCGCCGTTGAAGGCGTCGATGGCGGCGTGGACCTCGCCCTGAGTGGCGCCGGCAGGGAGCGCTTGGTGGAAGGAGGCGATCCCCAGCTCCTCGCAGTTGCGGTGCTTGCGGCCCACGTAGGAGGCGCTGTTCGGGTCGTCCCCCACCAGGATCGTCCCGAGGCCCGGGGTGATGCCGCGGTCGATGAGGGACTCGATCCGGTCGGCCAGCTCGGCCTTCACCGTGGCGAGGAAGGCGTCTCCGTCGAGCAGCTGCGCCGGCGCCATCAGTGCTGCCCCACCAGCGCATGTCGGCCACGGAGACACTTCGGTTCGGCGCCGGCGGCGAAGGGGCTCGGTTCGGCGCCTGATGGGATGGTGGCCGTGAGGCGCATCAGTGGAAGAACTGGCGCTCGCCGGTGAACACCATGGCGATGCCGTGCTCGTCGGCGGCGGCGATGACCTCGTCGTCGCGCAGGGAGCCGCCGGGCTGGATGATCACACCGACGCCGGCACCCACGGCGGCGTCGACGCCGTCACGGAAGGGATAGAAGGCGTCGCTGGCACAGGCGCCGCCCTTGGCCCGGCCTGCGGCTTTGGCCGCGGCGATCTCGCCCGACTCCACCCGGTTCTGCTGGCCGGCGCCGATGCCGACGGCCTGGCCGCCTGCGACGAGCACGATGGCGTTCGACTTCACGTGGGCCACGACCCGCCACGCCAGCTCGGCGTCGCGCCACTGCCCGTCCGTCGGGTGCACCCTGGTCACCACCCGCCAGCTGGCTCGCAACGATTCGAGACGCCGGGGCTCCTGGGCCAGGAACGCCAATCCCAGCTGGCGCAGGTCCAGGGGAAGGGCGTCGGGCGGCCGCGCCTCGAGGACCCGCAGGTTCTTCTTCGACAGCAAGAGTGCCAGTGCGTCCGGCTCGTAGGCCGGAGCCACGATGACCTCGGTGAAGACCGGCGCCAGCGCCTCGGCCAAGGCCAGGGGGACGGGCCGATTGCTGGCCACGATGCCGCCGAAGGCCGACCGGGGATCGCATTCGTGGGCCAGTTGGTACGCGGCCGTGATGTCACCCGCCACGGCGAGGCCGCAGGGGTTGGCGTGCTTGATGATGGCCACGGACGGCTCGCCACCCACGTCGTGGACCAGGCGCCACGCCGCCTCGGTGTCGTAGAGGTTGAGGTACGAGAGGGCCTTGCCACCGTGCTGGGTGGCGTCGTCCCACCAGCCGGTCTCACCTACACGCCGGTAACGCGCGCCCTGCTGGTGCGGGTTCTCTCCGTAACGAAGGGGCGGCTCGGTCCGCTCGAGGGCCAGGTGGAGGGTGGGCGGCAGCACCTCGGTGTCACCGCCGGCGCCTCCGGCATCGAACCACGAGACGATGGCCGCGTCGTAGGCCGCGGTGTGGGCGAAGGCGGCCCGGGCCAGGCGCCGGCGGGTGTCATCCGACAGTTCGCCGTCACGGCGCAGCTCGTCGAGCACGGGCCCGTAGTAGGCGGGGTCGACAACGACTCCGACCGACCCGTGGTTCTTGGCCGCGGCCCGCACCATGGTGGGGCCGCCGACATCGATCATCTCTATCGACGGCTCGACCACGAACGGGTACAGGTTGCACACCACCAGATCGATGGGCGTGATCCCCTGCGCAACGAGGTCTGCCTCGTGCTCTGGTTTGGCGCGGTCGGCCAGGATGCCGCCGTGGATCTTGGGATGGAGGGTCTTGACCCGCCCGCCCAGCATCTCGGGTGCACCCGTCACGGTCTCGACGGCGGTGTGCGGGATTCCCGCTTCAGCCAGAGCGGTGGAGGTGCCCCCGCTGGAGACCAGCTCGAAGCCGAGCGACACCAACCCCGATGCCAGCGCCTCCAGGCCGGTCTTGTCGTAGACCGAGAGAAGGGCGCGGCGGGGTCCGGAGGGTGACGCGGTCATGAGCCGATCAGGTCCCGGATGGTCTGCGGGTACAGGCGGCGCTCGACATGCTTGATGCGCTCGTGGAGAGACTCCGCGGTGTCGCCGGCCAGGACGGGCACGGCCTCCTGGGCCAGGATCGGCCCGGCGTCCACGTCGACTGTGGCCACGTGGACGGTGCAGCCGGTGACCTTGACGCCAGCGGCCAGCGCATCCTCGACGGCGTGCCAGCCGGGGAAGGCCGGCAACAGGGCCGGGTGGGTGTTGAGCACCCGCTCCGGATAGGCATCGAACAACGGCTTCTCCAGCACGGTGCCGAAGCCGGCCATGGCCACCAGGCGGGGCGAATGGGGGGCGAGGGCGTCGAGCACGGCGTGGGTATAGGCAAGGCGGTCGAAGCCGGCGCCGAAGCTCTGGCGCTCCACCAAGGTGGCGGGAACACCGGCGGTGGTCGCGACCTCGATGGCCCGGCAGGGACGGTCGACGACCACCACCGAAACCGGAAGCTCCACCTCCAGCATCGCCTCCAGAATCGTCCCGCTCCCCGACGCCAGGACAGCTATTCCCTCCACCCCGGGGAGGCTACAGCGGCGGGCTCTGGCGTCGAACGGCGCACCGTCGCCCGCAGGTCAACCTGGCCAGAGATGACGTGGACCTGATCCGTCTCGTCAGCCCAGGATGTCGTCGACGGTGACGGTGACACCGACCGCGGTGAGATCGTCGCCCCGCGCCGCGTGGCGGGTCTCGACGTACCCGTCCGGCCCCGGCTGGGTCCAGACGTCGACGGCCTCGGCGTTCACGTCGACCACCCATGTTTCGGCCACGCCTGCCCGCCCGTACATCGGGACCTTCACGCCGCGGTCCCACCCGACGGAGGTGTCGGCCACCTCGACCACCAGCAGTACATCGGCCGGTCCGGGGTGACCACCGGCGTAGAAGTCGGTACGGGGCGCCAACACGGCGATGTCGGGCTGGGGCTCGGACAGGTCGCCTATCTGGACCGGGTTCTGCACCCGGACGATCGCCCGCTCGCCGATCCGGGTGACGAGCAGCCGGGTGAGGCGGTCCACGCACGCGGCGTGCCGGCTCCCGACGGGTGTCATGTCGATGATCTCCCCCTCGACCAGTTCCACCCGGTCGTCCTGGCCGAACAGGCCGGTATCGCCCATCCGGTGGTACTCCTCAACGGTGAAGCGATGCCGCTCGGGTGCAGCCGAAGTCATCCCACCACGATATGCCCGCCCAGAAGTGGCGCCGGGCACGCTGGCGGCCGCCATGGCCCGACGTGGGACTACAGGGGTGGGTCGACGCAGCCCGAGGAGCCGCCGCCGCCGCCGGCGGGGCTGGAACGGGGGTAGGGCTCGGTGTACCCGGAGCCGGGGTCGCCGGTGTTGAGGAAGCGCAGAACGCCTCGCGCCACGGCCTCACCCTCCACCTGCTGCACGTCGGGGCGGGTCAACAGGTCGGCCTCGGGCGGGTTGGACACGAAGGCCAGCTCGGCCAGCACGGCAGTGATGCCCTGGGTCAGGCGCAAGATCCCGTAGTAGTCGCCGCCGGCGGTGTTGCGGCGGTACTTGGCCCCGGCATCGGTGTCGGCCACCCACGGAATGGCATAAGCGGACAATGCCTTGACCACCTCCTCGTAGACGAGGCCGGACAGCCGCTTCGAGTCTGAGTTGTCGACCTGGTAGTAGGTCTCGCTGCCAGGCGTGGCCCGCGGACCGTCGGGCTCGGCGTTGTGGTGGACCGACACGAAGGCCTTCGGGTTGAGGGCCTTCGCCACCTTGGCCCTGGTCGACAGCGTGACCCGGTGGTCGCCGGTGCGGGTGAGCATCGTCGACACCCCGGCCCGCTCCAGCGCCGCCTTGGCGTGGTTGACGACGGCCAGGTTGATGCCCTTCTCGCTGAGGCCGTTGGGGCCGACGGCGCCGGGCTCCTTCCCACCGTGCCCGGCGTCCAGCACCACCGTCGCCCGCTCGACCAGGGTGCCCTGGACGACAGCGGTGCGGGCGCACGGCGTCTCCACCACGAAGGCATCGCCCTCCCGGCGCAGCATGGGCAGGACGAGGCCGCCCTGGGTGACGACGACCCCCGAGGCCTCTGTCCTGTTCGGCGGCAACTGGCTGCGCGCCGCCGTCGTGGACGGCGCCGGCGGGGCCGTGGTGGCAACAGTCGGTGGAGCAGTCACCGGCGCGAGAGTGGTCGTGGAGGCCGTCGTCGTGGTCGCGACGACCGTGGTCGTGGAGGACGACGCCGCCGTGCGTACCGACGAAGGGTCGTCGCCGGTGCCGTCGACCACGCCGGCGGCGATCACGGATACGAGGAAGAGGGCGGCGACGACGACACGCATGGAGAAGCGATCCACCGTACCCGAGGCCGGCATGCCCGCCGAGCCGGCTTCGACTGCATAGCGGGCGGATTCCGCCCGTATCTACTCGAAACGGGCGAAGAGGACTCAGGCTCGAGCCAGGCCGGCGACCACCTCGGCCATCAGCTCGCCGGCTTCGGTGGGGTTCATCCCGACGCGCGCGCCGGCGCCGGCCAGGGCGTCCATCTTGGCCTGGGCCGTGCCCGTCGAGCCGGAGACGATGGCGCCGGCGTGGCCCATCTTGCGGCCTGGCGGGGCGGCCACGCCGGCCACGTAGGCGACCACCGGCTTGGTCATCCCGTCGGCGATGAAGGCGGCCGCCTCCTCCTCGGCGGAACCGCCGATCTCGCCGATCAGCATCACCGCCCTGGTGGCGGGGTCGGCCTCGAAGGCCTCCAGGCAGTCGACGAAGGTGGTGCCCGGCACGGGATCGCCACCGATGCCCACGCACGTGGTGACGCCGATGCCCTTCTGCTTCAGCTCGTACAGCGCCTGGTAGGTGAGGGTGCCCGATCGGCTCACGATGCCCACCGGACCGCCCCCCAAGGCGATCTCCCCGGCGGTGATGCCGATGTTGCACTCGCCCGGGGTGATGATCCCCGGGCAGTTCGGCCCGAGGATGCGGGTAGCGCGGTGGTGGCGCTTCAAGGCGTTGAACATGAGGGCCTGGTCGTGGGCCGGCACTCCCTCGGTGATCACCACGATCATCTCCATCTCGGCCTGCGCCGCCTCCCGCACCGCGCCGGGCACGCCGGCGGCGGGGATGAAGACGCACGACACGGTGGCGCCGGTGGCCTCCCTGGCATCGGCGACGGTGGCGAAGATGGGGATGCCCTCCACGTCGGTGCCCGCCTTCTTCGGGTTGGTCCCGGCCACCACCTGGGTGCCGTAGGCCCGGTTGCGAAGGCCGTAGAAGCGACCCTGGCTCCCGGTGAGGCCCTGCACGACCACCTTGGTGGAGGCGCCGACGAAGATGCTCATGCCGGTCCCCCCTGGTCTCCCGCCAACCCGACGGCGGTGCGGGCGGCGTCGAGCATGGTCGGGCGGCTCACCAGGCGGTCGGACTCGTGCTCGGCCAGGATGGCCCGGCCCTCGGCCGCGTTGGTCCCGTCCAGGCGCACGACGATGGGCGACGAGATGTCCACACGGGCCATGGCCTCCACGATGCCCTTGGCCACCTCCTCGCCCCGGGTGATGCCGCCGAAGATGTTGACGAACATGGCCCGTACCTCGGGGTCGGAGTCCACCACCTCCAGGGCGTCGGCCATCACCTCGGCGCTGGCGCCGCCGCCGATGTCGAGGAAGTTGGCCGGACGGCCGCCCACCTGGTGCACCACGTCGACGGTGCTCATGGCCAGGCCGGCGCCGTTGGCGATGATGCCGACCTCACCGTCGAGCCCCACGTACTGGAGACCCTTCTCCCGGGCCAGTCGCTCGCGGGCGTCGAGCACCTCCATGCCCCGGAACTCGTCCCACTCGGGATGACGGAAGCCGGCGCTGTCGTCGAGGGTCACCTTGGCGTCCAGAGCCACGACGGCACCGCCAGTGGCCACGACGAGCGGGTTGACCTCGACCAGGTCGGCATCGCCCTCCACGAAGCAGCGGTAGAGGTCCAGCAGCAGGCCGATGGTGGCCTCCTCGGCGGCCGCGGCCAGGCCGGCGGAACGCACCCATTCCCTGCACGCCGGCTCGTCCAGCCCGTCCACCGGGTCGACGTGGAGGCGGGCGATGGCGTCGGGCCGCTCCGCCGCCACTTGCTCGATGTCGACCCCACCCTCCGTCGACAGCATCCCCAGGTGGTCGCGAGCCGCCCGGTCGAGGGTGAAGGAGGCGTAGTACTCCTCGGCGATCTGGGTGGCCCGCTCCACCAGCACACGGGTGACGGTGTGGCCGCGGATGTCCATGCCCAGGATCTCCGCGGTCACGGCTCGCACCTCCGCCGCGTCGGCGGCCAGCTTGATGCCCCCGGCCTTGCCCCGGCCGCCCACGGCCACCTGAGCCTTCACCACCGCCGGGTAGCCACAGCTTTCGGCGGCAGCCACGGCCTCGTCCACGCCGGTGGCCACGCCGCCGAGGGAGACGGGAATGGCGAACCGGGCGAAGTACTGCTTTCCTTGGTACTCCAGCAGGTCCATGCTCGCCTCGCCTCGTCTAGTGCCGCCGCCCGGCACTGGCGCCGGTTGCAGTCGCAGCTCGCCCCCGCGGCGATACTACGCAGGTGGACCTAGATCCCTCACGGACCAGGGCCCGCCGGAACCGGGGGCTCGTGGTGGGAACGATCGCGGGGCTGGCACTGGCCGCGCTGCTCGTGGCCGTGGCCGTTCGATACGCGGCCCAGAACCCCGAGAAGGCCAACCTCGGTGGGAACGAGCTGCCCCTGAACGCCAAGCGTCTGGCCCGGGAGGTGGCCAAACGGGGCCCCGTGCTGTTCAAGGACCCCCTCAACCGCGACCGGGAGATCTACGTCCAGCACCTGGGGCCGGACGCGGACAAGGGCTGGGTGGTGGTGAGCGCCTACGCCTCGCGCACCAGCCTGGAGTGCCTCCTGCGCTGGAACGGCTCGGAACGCCGCTTCGTCGATCCCTGTACGAAGCGGTCGTACCCCCCGGACGGTGAGGGTCTGACCACCTACCCGGCACCGGTCGCCGGGGGGGTCGTGCGCATAGATCTCCGCACGCCCCGCCCCAGCTGACGGGTGCTCCGGCCCCAGGTGAAGCCGGTGACCAGCGCGGCGCTCCAGCGCCGTACGGGTCGCCAAGTGGGGATTTCAGCCTTCGTGGACCCTCAGGTGGCTCTTGGCCTCGTCGCGGTCCTCGCCGTAGATCCAGACCTGGCCGGTGGTGCGGACGTCGGTCTCCAGCGCCCGGGGCTGGCCCAGGAGCCGCTCGATCTTGCGCCGGGCCGAGCCCTCGTCGGCCGCGTGCACGGCCAGCTTGGTCTCGATGAGGAGCTCGAACGACTGCTTGTGGCTGGAGATCGTCTTCAGCCGGACCTGGAGGTACCGCACCAGGTTCGGATCGAGGGTCTTCATCTGCTTCTTCAGGCTGGTGGCCGCCACCTCCAGCACCTGGCGACCGGCGGTCGACAGCTCGTACACCCGTCTGGCCGGGCCCACTCCCGTGGTCTCCCAGTTGGGAGCCACGTAGCCGGCTGTCTCCAGCCAGCGCAGTGCCCGGTAGATCCTCCCCGGATTGCTCCGGTCGTAGCCCAGGGGCTCCAGCCGGGTCAACAGGTCGTAGCCGTGGCCGGCTCGCTCATCCAGGAGGATGAGAAGACACGCCCGCAGCACCCCCCGCTTCGATCCCAGCTCGTCCTCGAACCTTCGCATCGTCGCTTCGTCTTGCACCATGACAGGTCACCCTTTCACCCGAAAGGTCCCCCACCCGTTGCGAGAGACCGTGACCACTCGCCGGCCTTTTTTTTTCAGGTCGGCCAGTAGGCGCACTCTAGAACCCGGCCCTAGGGACCATGTCAAGGGAAAATGAAAGAAATTGTCAAACTACGTGCGCCGGACACCTATACAAAGGGAATTTGGGGCTGTCGCGCAGGTCTCAGGGCCGCTTCAGGCCGGCCCAGGCCAGCAGGAGGCGCCTCTCACCCGCCCCTGGGAACCGCACCACGGCCTCGGCGCCGTCCCCGGAGCCGACCAGTTCCAGCACTACGCCTTCGCCCCACTTGGGGTGAAGAACGTCGTCGCCGGCCTTGAGGTCGGGGATGGCGTTGGTGGCCCAGCTCGGCTTGGAGGAGAGGGGGGAGCCACCGGCCTTGAGCGCCGACTCCACGACCCGGTGGCGGTGGCCGACGACCGTTCGCTCCGCTGCCGGCCGTCTTCCTCCTTCGGCCATCCGGGTGAGGCTCTCGGGGATCTCGTCCAGGAAGCGGCTGGGCCGGTTGTACTGGGTCGAGCCCCAGAGGGTCCGGCACCAGGCGTGGGTGAGGTAGAGCCGCTCCCGGGCCCTGGTGATGCCGACGTAGCAGAGCCGGCGCTCCTCCTCGAGCTCGTCGGGGTCGCCCAGTGACCGCAGGTGGGGAAAAACGCCGTCCTCCATGCCGATCACGAACACCACGGGGAACTCCAGCCCCTTGGCCGTGTGCATGGTCATGAGGACGACCTTCGACTCGTCGGCGTCGAGAGCATCCACGTCCGCCACCAGGCTGACCGCCTCCAGGAAGGACGTGAGGTCGTCGTAGCCGGCGGCCACACCGAGCAGCTCGGCGATGTTCTCGATTCGGCCGGCCGACTCCACCGTGTTCTCGGCGTCCAGGGCCGACACGTAGCCGGTGCGTTCGATCACCGCCTCCAGCAGCTGGAGGGGCGGCGTGCCGGCGGCGGCGAGATCGCGCAGCTCCGCCAGCAGCGACAGGAGGTCGGCGATGCCGCCCAGGGCCTTGCCCGTCACCCCGGCCCGCTCGGCCGCGGCCAGTGCCTCGAAGAACGCCGCCCCCGAGGAGTTGGACCACTTGTCGAGACGCCCCACGCTGGTGTCACCGATGCCCCGCTTGGGGACGTTGAGAATGCGCTTGAGCGACACCTCGTCGGCCGGGTTGGCCGTGGCCAGGAGGTAACCGAGCAGGTCCTTGATCTCCCGCCGGTCGTAGAACCTGGTTCCGCCGAGCACCTTGTAGGGCGTCTTGCGCCGGACCAGCTCCTCCTCGACCGCCCGGCTCTGGGCGTTCGTCCGGTAGAAGACGGCGATGTCGCCCCAGCGCACCCCGAAGCGGTCCTTCAGGCGGGCCATCTCGTGAGCCACCCATGCCGCCTCGTCCCGCTCGTCCTCGGCGTGGTAGCGGGTGATCAGCTCGCCGCCGACCTGCTCGGTCCACAGCGCCTTGGGCTTGCGCATGGCGTTGTTGGCGATCACGGAGTTGGCCGCGTCGAGGATCGTCTGCGTCGACCGGTAGTTCTGCTCCAGCACGATGGTGGTGGCATCCGGGAACGCCTCCTCGAACTCCAGCAGGTTGCGCAGGTCCGCACCGCGAAATCGGTACACCGACTGATCGGTGTCTCCGACGACGCACACGTTCCTGTGCCCGGCACCGAGGAGGAGGACGAGCTCGTTCTGGGCCCGGTTGGTGTCCTGGTACTCGTCGACGAGCAGGTGGGTGAAGCGGCGCCGGTAGTGCGCCAGCACCTCGGGCTCGGCCTGGAGGAGGTTGACGGCGACCATGAGCAGGTCGTCGAAGTCCATGGCGCTGGCGGCGAGGAGGCGACGCTGGTACTCCCGGTAGACCTCGGCCATGCGCTTCTCGTAAGGGCCCTGCGCGCGGGAGGCGTAGGTCTCGAAGTCGATCAGTTCGTTCTTGGCCGTGCTGATGGCGGCGTGCACGGTGCGGGGCGGGAACTTCTTGGCGTCGATGTTCAGGTCCCGGATGACGTAGCCGGTGAGGCGGACGGCATCGGCCTGGTCGTAGATGGAGAACGAGGAGCGGTAGCCGAGGCGGGAGGCGTCACGGCGGAGGATGCGGACGCACGCGGAGTGGAAGGTGGACACCCACATGCGCTCGGCCACCGGACCGATCAGGGAAGCGACCCGGTGCTTCATCTCGTCGGCCGCCTTGTTGGTGAAGGTGATGGCCAGGATCGAGAAGGGCGACACGCCCCCCTGGGTGACGAGGTGGGCGATGCGGTGGGTCAGCGTGCGGGTCTTGCCCGACCCGGCCCCGGCCACGATGAGGAGCGGCCCCTCACCGTGGAGCACCGCCTCCTGCTGCACGGGGTTGAGGCCGTCCAGCAGGTCATCCATCGGCTCTCAGGTTACCGGTGCCCTGTGACGCCCCCGTGGAGGCTTGCCGCTAATGCCCCATGCCGATGTGCTGCTCACGCTGGGCCGTCTTGCCTTCGGTCTGGAGAGCGGGGGCGACCATGACCTCGGCCTTCTGGAAGTCCTTCACGGTCTGGTAGCCGCAGGTGGCCATGGAGGTTCGGAGGGCGCCGAAGAGGTTGAGGCGGCCGTCGTTCTCGTGAGCGGGGCCGACCAGGATCTCCTGGAGGCTGCCGCGGGCCGGCGTCTTCACGCGGGCGCCGCGGGGCAGGGTGGGATGGAAGGTGGCCATGCCCCAGTGGTAGCCGCGGCCGGGGGCCTCATGGGCGGCGGCGAGGGGCGACCCGACCATCACCGCGTCGGCGCCACATGCGATGGCCTTGGCGATGTCGCCGCCCCGGCTCATGCCGCCGTCGGCGATGACGTGGACGTAGACGCCGGTCTCGTGGAGGTGGCGCATGCGGGCGCCGGCGGCATCCGCGATGGCCGTGGCCTGGGGAACGCCGATGCCGAGCACGCCCCGGGTGGTGCAGGCGTTGCCGGGGCCGACGCCCACGAGCACGCCCACCGCACCCGTGCGCATGAGGTGGAGGGCGGCCTGGGCCGAGGCGCAGCCACCGACGATGACCGGGATCTCGAACTCGCGGATGAACTTCTTCAGGTTGAGCGGCTCGGCCGTCTTGGACACGTGCTCGGCCGAGACCACGGTGCCCTGGATCACCAGGAGGTCGAGCTCGGCGTTGATAACGGCCGAGGCGTACTGCTCTGCCCGCTGCGGGGTAATGGAGGCACAAGAGGTGACACCGGCTTCGCGGATCTCACGGATCCTCTGGGTCACCAGCTCGGGCTTCACCGGCTCGGCGTAGATCTGCTGCATCCGGGCAGTGGCCTTGTCGTTGTCGAGGGTGGCGATCTCCTCGAACAGCGGCTCCGGGTCCTCGTAGCGGGCCCACAGCCCCTCCAGGTTGAGCACCCCCACCCCGCCGAGGCGCCCGACCTCGATGGCGGTGGCCGGACTGACCACACCGTCCATGGCCGACGCCATGAGCGGCAGGTCGAAGCGGTAGGCGTCTATCTCCCAGGAGATGTCGACATCCTCGGGATCACGGGTACGCCGGCTGGGGACGATGGCGATGTCGTCGAAGCCGTAGGCCCTGCGACCCGATTTGCCGATGCCGATCTCTATCTCCGCCATCCACGTCTCCCTGTTTGCTCAGCGAGCGGCGAGTCTACCGCCGGCCCGGGCACCCTCCTGGGGTGACGGGCGAGACAGCTAGCGCTTCTTGGCGGCCGGCGGGCGGGAGGCGCTCGCCCGGCCGGAGGTGCCGGAAGTGCCGGCGGCAGACGCCCGCTTCTTCACGGTGCCCCCAGCAGAGCCGGAGGCGGTCTTGTTGGCTGCCGCCTTGCGCACCGGGGCCTTGTCCTTGCCGGCAGGCTTCGCCGTGGTGGCGCCGGCCTTGGCGCCAGCGCCGGCCTTGGCGCGAGCGGTTCTGGCGCCCGCCGCCGGCTTCCTGGTGCCGGTCTTGCGGGTGCTGGCGGAACGGCGCTTGGGCAGGTCGGTGACCGACCCCAAGGGCTCGCCGTTCTCACCTCGGGCCGCGGTGTCCGCGGCACCGGGAGTCTCGCCGGCGCCGCCAGAGCCGTTCATGTCGTCACCCGGTAGCCCCGCGGCCGGTGCCATGGCGGGAACGTCGGTTGGCTTGGCCGCCACGGCGGCCTCCAGCTCCTGGGCCGCCTGGGTCTCCATCTCTTCGCGGGATCCCTGCTTGCGGAACCTCTGCAACAGCTTCATATGACTCTCCTCTTTCGTGGACTTTGGGCCCCCCGGCCGCGCCCGTGCTACGTGCGCTGATCTGGACGAGTCCGCCGCCGCCTCACACAGCTGCAGTTCGGTCCTCAGAGGCCGGCTCGGAGGCCAACCGGCTCTCTGCTGCAGTGCCGATGCCGGGCAGCGCCCCCGACACGGTGGCGGCAGCCTGAGAGCCGAACACGACGGCTATTGCTTCACACCCGATGAACGCCTCTGGGCTGTGGCTGTAGAGGTTGAGCGCCCCCACCGCCTCACCACCCACGGTCAACGGCACCGAAAGGCTGCTGAGAACGCCTCTGGCGGTGGCCTCTTTGCTGAAGCCGGGCCATGACCGGGCGTCGGCGTCGGTGGCCACGTTGAAGACCTGGAGCTGGCGAATGGCATCGAGCGACGGCCCCTCCCCGGTCCGGCACTGGACGGAGTCGAGCTCCCGGGCCATATCGGTCGTGCTGACCACCGGAATGGCGCGACCGTTGCGCACCAGGGTCACCGCCGCCGCGTCACAGCCGGCGATAGTGGCCTGGGCCATGGCCACGACTCGTTTGAGAGCCAGCTCAGGACGCTCCACACCATGATCCTCTCGGTACCGTGCCATGGTCGCTCCAACCGTCGAAAACTATTTACCTAATGCTGCGAACCCGACCCTACCTGTTCGAGAGCCGCTGCGTAAGGCAAGGGAACACAGTGTTCTGAGCATCCACCGCGGGCGGGAAGCCCGTGCCGCTCAGGAGCTTCGTATCTCGTGGTGGGCCTGCACCGTGGATTCGAGCAGCTCCCGCAAGCCACCCTTCTTGAGATCGGCCATCACCTTTCCGGGCGTCAGCTCGGCGCGTTCCCACTGCATCCAGGTGGCCAGCAGCTTCTCGGGATCGGGAGGGGGGATGTCGGCGGGCATGGGCGCAAGCTACCGAAGGCGAGGAGGAGCGCCGCCCTTTGAGACGGCGCTCCTCGCCACGAGTCGATACGTCGGAGACGACGGGGCTACATGCCTCCGAGGCCGCTCATGCCGGCCATGCCCTGGCGGGCGTAGTCGGCGGCGTGGGGGTTCACCAGGGACTCGTTCTCCGGCTTGTCCGAGACGAGCACCTCGGTCGTGAGGGTGAGGGCGGCGATGGACGCGGCGTTCTGCAGCGCCGACCGGGTGACCTTGGCCGGATCGATGACGCCGGCCTTGACCAGGTCCTCGAACTGGCCGGTCTGGGCGTTGAGGCCGATGTTGCCGGTCTCCCGCTCAGCCTGCTGCACCATGATCGAACCCTCGAGCCCGGCGTTGATGGCGATCCACTTGAGGGGCTCCTCGAGAGCCTTGCTCACGATGCGAGCACCAGTGGCCTCGTCACCGGTGAGCTTCTTGGCCACCTTGTCGACGGCAGCGCGGCTGCGCACGAGGGCGAGGCCGCCTCCGGCGACGATGCCCTCCTCGATGGCGGCCCGAGTGGCGGACAGCGCATCCTCGATGCGGTGCTTCTTCTCCTTGAGCTCCACTTCGGTGGCGGCACCGACCTTGACGACGGCCACGCCTCCGGCCAGCTTGGCCAGACGCTCCTGGAGCTTCTCCTTGTCCCAGTCCGAGGTGGCGTCCTCGATCTCCTTGCGGAGCTGGGCGGTACGGCCCTTGATGTCCTCCTGGGAGCCACCACCCTCGATGATGGTGCAGCTGTCCTTGGAGATGATGACCTTGCGCGCCCGGCCCATCAGGTCCAAGGTGACGCTCTCCAGGTTGAGGCCGATCTCCTCGGAGACGACCTGCCCACCGGTGAGGATGGCCATGTCCTGGAGCTGGGTCTTGCGGCGGTCGCCGAAGCCAGGGGCCTTGACCGCCGCGGAGTTGAAGGTGCCCCGGATCTTGTTGACCACCAGGGTGGCGAGGGCTTCGCCCTCGACGTCCTCGGCGATGATCAGGAGCGGCTTTCCGGCCTGCATGACCTTCTCCAGCACGGAGATCAGCTCGTGGGCGGCGGAGATCTTGGAGCTGGTGAAGAGGATGAAGGGATCCTCCAGCACCGCCTCCTGGCGCTCCTGGTCGGTGACGAAGTACGGCGAGAGGTAGCCCTTGTCGAACTGCATGCCCTCGGTGAACTCCAGCTCCATGCCGAAGGTGTTGGACTCCTCCACCGTGACGGTGCCGTCCTTGCCTACCCGGTCGATGGCGTCGGCCAGCACGCTGCCGATGTTGGTGTCGGCGGCGGAGATGGAAGCCACCTGGGCGATCTCGCTCTTGTCGTCGATGTCCTTGGCCTGGTCGCCGATGGACTTCACGGCGGCAGCGACGGCCAGCTCCATGCCCTTCTTGAGGGCGAGGGGCGAGGCGCCGGCGGTGATGTTGCGCAGGCCCTCGCGCACCAGCGCCTGGGCCAGCACGGTGGCGGTGGTGGTGCCGTCACCGGCGACGTCGTTGGTCTTGGTGGCAACCTCCTTCACCAGCTGGGCACCCATGTTCTCGAACGGGTCGTCCAGCTCCACTTCCTTGGCGATGGTGACGCCGTCGTTGGTGACCGTCGGCGCACCGAACTTCTTCTCGAGGACGACGTTGCGACCCTTGGGGCCGAGCGTGACCTTGACCGTGTTGGCGATCTTGTTGACGCCGGCTTCGAGGGCCCGACGGGCGTCCTCGTTGAACTTGAGGACCTTGGGCACTACTTACCTACCTTGGCGAGGACGTCGCGGCCGGTGAGGATCAGAAGGTCCTCGCCGTCGATGGTGATCTCGGTGCCGCCGTACTTGGAGTAGACGACCTTGTCGCCCACCTTCACGTCGAGGGGGATCAGCTCACCGGTGTTCTCGGCGCGCCGGCCGGGGCCCGCGGCGAGGACTTCGCCCTGCTGGGGCTTCTCCTTGGCGGTGTCCGGGATGACGAGACCGGATGCGGTCTTCTCCTCCGACTCGCTCGGGCGGACGACGATGCGGTCATCAAGGGGTTGCAGGTTCATGTCTCAAGCCTCCACAGACTGTTAGCACTCTCGGGTGTCGAGTGCTAACGATAGTTGCGGAGCCGTGCCTACGCAAATCGCTCACCCGCATCTGGGCGCTAGCGGGCGGGCGAACCGAGGCCGAGGGTGGCGTCACCGCCGACGTCCAGAGGGGTGGGGCCGTCGGATCGGAGGCGCCACCAGGCGGCGGCGGCCACCATGGCCGCGTTGTCGGTGCACATGGAGCGACTGGGGAGGAAGGCCTGCAGCCCGTCCGCTATGCAGACGTCGAGGATCCGCTCCCGTAGCGAGGAGTTGGCCGCGACTCCGCCCCCGATCACGATGGCCTTGGCACCCACCGCGGCGGCTGCGGCGCGGGCCTTGGTGACGAGCACGTCGACCACCGCCTCCTGGAACGATGCGGCCACGTCGGCCACCGAGACATCGGGGTTCTTGCGGACGTAGGTGACGACCGATGTCTTCAACCCGCTGAAGGAGAAGTCGAATCCCTCCCCGGCCATGCCCCGGGGGAACGAGATGGCCTTGGGGTCACCCTCCATGGCCAGGCGGTCGATGGCCGGGCCCCCCGGATAGCCGAGGCCGAGGAAGCGGGCGACCTTGTCGTAGGCCTCGCCGGCGGCGTCGTCCAGGGTGCTCCCGAGCACCTCGTACTTCCCGTGGTCGGCCATGTGCACGAGCATGGTGTGGGCGCCCGACACCAGCAGCACCAGGAGGGGCGGGTCGAGGTCCGGCTCCTCGAGGAAGGCGGCGTACAGGTGGGCCTCGAGATGGTTGACGCCGATGAAGGGCACCCCCCACACCATGGCCATGGCCTTGGCCGCACTGAGACCGACGAGCAGGGAGCCGATCAGGCCGGGGCCGACGGTGGCGGCCACCGCGTCGACTCCGTCGCCGTCGAGCCCCGCCTCCACCATGGCCTCGGCCACGACCGAGGGGAGAAGATCGAGGTGGGCCCGGCTGGCCAGCTCGGGGACCACGCCCCCGAACCGGGCGTGCAGGTCCACCTGGCTGCTCACCACGGAGGAGAGAACGTCGTGCCCGTCGACCACTACGGCGGCGGCCGTCTCGTCGCACGAAGTCTCAATCCCCAAGATTTTGACAGGCGAGCGAAGCTCGCCGGGAGAGGCGTCGGGCGCCTTCGGCGCTGTCTCTTTCCGTTCCGACAGGTCAAGCCCTTCGGGCGACCTGTCGGGCAGAACCTCGCCTTCGGCGGTTCTGCGGGGGTCAGGCATGATGCGGCCCCTGCTCGAGGGTGGCCTGCTCAAGGGTGGCGAGGCGGGCGGCGTACGCCTGGGTGTCGATGTCGTGGGCCCACATGATCAGTGCATCCTCGTTGGTCTCCACGTAGTAGTTGCGGCGCACTCCCTCGGGGCAGAAACCGAAGCGGCGGTAGAGGGCCTGGGCGGCGGTGTTGCTCACCCGCACCTCGAGGGTGAGGTGGCAGGCACCCCGCTCCACGGCCACCCGGGCCAGATGGGCCAGCAGCCGGGTGCCGAGACCCCGGCGGTGCCAGGCGGGGTCGACGGCCAGGGTGGTGACGTGGGCGTCTTCGTGGGTGATCATCAGGCCGCCGTACCCGACCACCTCGCCCCCGACCCGGGCCACCACGTAGGACCTCGTGGACCGCAGGCTCAGCTCACCGAGGAACAGGCTCAGCGACCACGGCCGGGGATAGACCTGCTGCTCGATGCGCAGCACCGAGCGCAGGTGGCGCCGACGCATGGCCGCCAACTGGACGTGCGGGGCCGCGGGTACGGGAGCAGGAAGGCGGAGGGCCATGACTTGCCGCGCTCAGGCGCTGCGCCGCCCCTCCCAGTTGATCTCGGCGTCCGACTTGCGCAGGTACATCGGCGACAGCTCCGACGGCTGCACGAACTCCTCGCGGATGGCGCGGGGATGAGCCAGCTCGACCAGAGAGGACGCCGACGGATAGGCGAACCCGGCGTCGGCCAGCACCAGGTGGCGAGCGTCGTCGAAGACATGGCCGTAGCGGATGGCGCCGTCGCCCACGAGCAGGCAGTCCTCGCCCATGGCCATCAGCTCCGACGCCAGCTGCTCCGGGGAGCAGACACGGGCTTCCGTCACCCGCTGGACGCCGCCGGGAACGGGGCGGTACAGGGCGCAGAACACCTCACCTCGGCGGGCGTCGACCACGGTGGCGATCAGCCCGGACCCCTGACGTTGCGGGAACGCCAGCAGGTCGAGGCTCGACAGCCCGATCATGGGGATCCGCAGCGTCTGGGCGATGGCCTTGGCCGTGGCGATCCCGACCCGGAGCCCGGTGAAGAGGCCGGGCCCCACGTCGACGGCCACCACGCTCACCTCCCGCCACTCCACCCGCGCCTGATCGCACACGAACTGGATCGCCGGCACGAGGGTTTCAGCGTGGCGCCGGCCCTTGGTGGCGTGGAAGGAGGCGATGGACCCCTCCACCCCGCCGAGGGCACAGCCGACCTGGCTGGTGGCCGTCTCTATGCCGAGGATGATCACGTGGCCCACCGGGCCAGTGCGGCGCTCAACGGGCGCATCCTCGCGGTCCACGACGGTCCGACTACGCGCAGGTCGAGACGCCGGTCGTCGTCACCGTCGCCGAGCTCCATACGTACCTCGAGGAAGTCGGCGGGCAGGCCGGGGGTGATGGCGTCGCCCCACTCCACCAGAGCCACGCCGCCGTCGTCGAGCAGCTCGGGCAGGTCGAGGTCGGCCACCTCCTCCAGCCGCTCGAGGCGGTACACGTCGCAATGGACCAGTGGGAGCCGGCCTTTGTAGGTGCGCACGAGGGTGAAGGTGGGGCTGACGATGGGCTCGGTGACACCTAGGCCGCGCCCGAAGCCCTGGGCGAAGGTGGTCTTCCCTGCCCCCAGGTCGCCGGACAGGAGGATGACGTCCTGGGGCCGGGCCAGGGCGGCCACCGCCACCGCCAGCTCCCGGGTGTCGTCCGCCGACTTGGTGAGCGCCTTCACTGCGCCGGTACCGCCAGGTGCTCCTTGGCCCGTACGAGATCGGCTCGTATCCCGGCCATGGCTTCGCCGGCCGAGCCGTTGCGCAGGACGTACGAGGGATGGAAGGTGGGCACCACGGCAATGGCCTCACTCCCTCGGTAGGGGTACGAACGGCCCCTCAGGGCACTGACGCCGGTGGTCGTCTCGAGGAGGAGCCGGGCGGCGAAGTTGCCGAGGGTGACGATCACGCGCGGCCTGATCAGGTCGATCTGCGACTCGAGGTAGCTACGGCAGGTCGTCACCTCGACGGGAAGCGGGTCCCGGTTCCCGGGTGGCCGGCACTTCACGGTGTTGGTGATGTAGACGCGGTCACGGGTGAGGCCCATCTCCTCGGCCAGGAGCCGGCCGAGCAGCTTCCCAGAGCGGCCGACGAAGGGTTCGCCCTGCAGGTCCTCGTCGTGCCCCGGGCCTTCGCCGACGAACATGAGATCGGCAGAGGGGTCACCCACGCCGAACACCACGGTGGTGCGCCCGCCCGCCAAGGGGCAGCGTGTGCAGCCGCTTGCCTCGCGCGCCAATTCGGCGAGGGTGAGCACCCCGCGAGCGTAGTTGTTGCCCAACCCACATCGTTGCGCCAGAACCGGTACCGTGGGGGCGGGGAAGGAGCGGGACATGTTGTATCCGGTGGGCATAGTTGGTCTGGCGTTGCTGGCCCTCTGGATCTTCTGCATCTTCGACGTGATCGGCACGGACGAGGGACGGTGCAGGAACCTGCCCAAGGTCCTCTGGTTGCTGCTGGTGATCTTCATTCCCAACATCGGCGGGATCGCCTGGCTGATCATGGGCCGCCCCGAACAGGCCAGCTTCCAGCCGGGTTCCAGCGCTTACCGCAAAGCGCCGCCGGGATTCGACCCGGTGCGCACCAACGAGCAGAGCCCCGTCGATCTCGATTCCTTGAGCGACGTCGTGCGCGAACGCGAGGAGCTGGCCCGCCTGCGGGTGCGCGAGGAGCAACTGCGCCGGCGCGAGCAGGAGCTGCGCGAACGGGAAGAGGAGCTGCGGCGCCGGGAGAACGACTGACGATCCCCCTGTAGCGCCTCAAGCTCCGGCGCCCCCCAGGTAGCGGCGGGCGACACGGCCGGAGATGCCGCAGAGGATCTCGTAAGGAACGGTGTCCAACCGTGCTGCCCATTCGGTGGCGTCTATGCACTCGGCACCCTGGCGGCCCAGGAGGACGACCTCGTCGCCGGGCGCGACGGTTGAGTCGGGGCCGCAGTCGACCAGGAGCTGGTCCATGGTGACCCGGCCGGCAATGGGAAGGCGGCGGCCGCCGATGAGCGCCTGCCCGCCTACGGCGGAGAAGCGGCGGGGGACGCCGTCGGCGTAACCGAGGGGGACGGTGGCGATCACCGAATCGGTGGGAAGCGCGTACCGCAGGCCGTAGGAGAGCCGCTCGCCGGCGCCGAGCCGGCGCACGTAGGCGACACCGGCCTTGAGCGACATGGCCGGGCGAAGTTGTACCCGGTCGGCCAGTGCGGCGGAGGGCGGGTAGCCGTAGACGGTTATGCCGCAGCGGACAATGTCGTTGCGGACGGTGGTGCCGGCGCGGTCGCGACGGCGGTCGTCGTCGCCGGCAGGCAGCAGGGTGCTGACCCCGGCAGGGTCTCCTCGGCGGTCTTGATCGGCGGCGACCACCATGGCCAAGAGAGCCGAGGAGTTGGCGGCATGCACGAGGTCCGGTCGGATGCCGGCGGCGGCGAGCCGGCGGCGAACCTCGCCGAAGCGCCGCAGTTGTGCGGCCGTGAACTCGTCGTGCTCGGGTTCGTCGGCCGCGGCGAGATGCGTCCACAGTCCCTCGAGGTGCAGCTCGGCGGCGGCGTCCACGGCAAGGCCCACGTCGAGAACCTCATCGGGATTGGCCCCGACGCGATGCATGCCGGTGTCGATCTTGACGTGGACACGGAGGGGCCCTCCACCTGGAGCGGCGGAAGCGGCCTTGCGGGCCGCTTCGATACCCGCGGGGGTGTAGACGGTTGGTGTCAAGCCGTTGGCTGCGGCAGCCTCCATCACCTGGGGCAAGGGCTCCGACAGCAACAGGATCCGGGCTTCGATCCCGCCTTCCCGCAGGGCGATGCCCTCCTCCACCAGTGCCACGGCGAGCCAGGTGGCACCGCCGGCCAGGGCCGCCTTCGCCGCAGGCAAGGCACCGTGGCCGTAGGCGCCAGCCTTGACGACCGCGCAGAGGGCCGCGGGGCGGGCCAGGCCAGCGAGCACGGCGCAGTTGGCCGTGATGGCGTCCAGGTCGACCTCGGCCCACGCCAGCCGGGAGGAGCCGACGGCGGCGCTGGGGGTGACGGCTGAGCCGGGGCCGGCAGGCGTGGCGGCGGCGCCGGGGGTGGCGGCCGCGGCGGGAGCCGGAACGATCGAAGATTCCGCGGCATCGGTGCCGAGGGCGGGACCGGTGTCAGCCACGGGAGCCTTTCCGTTTGGAGTACATAGCGGGCGATTTCCGCCCGCTATGTACTCGAAACGGGATCTCGGAGAGCCAGCGGGCGATCAGCTCGGGGAGGTCGCCGGCGACGAGGCCGTGCTCGAGGCCGAGCGACGCCGCGGCACCGTGCACGTGGGCGGCGAAGGCGGCGGCCTGCGGGGGAGGCAGGCCCTGGGCGACGAAGGCGCCCACCACGCCGGCCAGGACGTCCCCGCTGCCGGCGGTGGCGAGGCGGGCGCTGCCGCTGGTGGACAGGAGGACCTCGCCTTCGGGCGATGCGACCACGGTGGTCGGCCCCTTGAGCAGCACGGTGGCCCCGGTGCGCTCGGCGAGGGCGCGGACGTCTCCGATGCGGTCGGGGCCGGGCTTCGACCCCGAGAGGCGCTCGAACTCGCCGGCGTGGGGGGTCAGGACCATCGGTGACTTGGCGGACGGCACGTCGGCGGCGTCGGCGAACACCCCCAGGGCGTCGGCATCGATCACGAGGGGCACCGGTGAGTCCGTGACCAGCCGGCGGACTTCGCCCAACACGAGGTCCGACCGGCCGAGGCCGGGCCCGACGACGATGGCCTGGCAGCGGCTCGCGGCCTCGATGACGGTGGCGGCCCACTCCTTGTCGGGCAGGGCGATGCCCACCGCCTCCGTGGCCGGCAGGTCCTCCAGCAGCGCCCCCGGAACGCCCAGTCGGACCGTGCTGGCGCCGGCACGGAAGGCACCGCGCCCGACGAGCTGCGGTGCGCCGGTCATGCCCGGCGAGCCGGCGGCCACGAAGACGGCGGCGTTCCACTTGTGGGAGTCTCGGGAGCGGCGGGGGAGGCCGCCGGCGACGTCGGCATCCTCCACGACATGGACCGAACAGGCCCCGACAGGGAGGCCGATGTCGACGACGTCCACCCGACCGGCACGTTCCGGGCCGCCGCCCAGCACCAGGCCCGGCTTCAGTACGGCGAAGGTGACGGTGAGGTCAGCGGCCACCGCGCCGGGACCGGCCTCCCCCGTGAGCCCGTCGACGCCCGAGGGGATGTCCACTGACAACACGGGGGCGCCGCCCGGGTCGGGTGCCTCGTATTGGCCCCGAAAGCCCGTGCCGTAAGCGGCGTCGATGACCAGGTCACAGGCCGGCAGCCGCCGCCCATCAGCGCCGCGGCGAGCACCTTCAGGAGGCCGGCCAGCGCGGCCGCTGCCGGCCTCGCTACCGCTGGATGCACCGGCGGTGTCATTGCCGGCGGCTTCGATGACCGTCACCCGCACGCCGGCCCGGCGCAGGTGCTCGGCTGCCACCCGACCATCGGCGCCGTTGTTGCCCTTGCCCGCCACCACCACCACCCGCCGGCCGTACCCGCCGCCCAGCTGCCGAAGAGCAGCACGCGCCACCGCCGCACCGGCCCGGCCGATCAGCACCTCGGTCGCCACCGAAGCGGCCTCGTCCACCGCCTTCATCTCGGCCGGCGTCAGCACCGGTATCACAGGGCGGCCACCACGGCGTGGGCCGACATGTCGGTATGGGTGATCGACACCAGGAACGAGGACACGCCTCGCTCGGCGGCGAGAGCGGCGGCGGTCCCGCTCACCCGCAACGACGGCGCACCGGTGGGCTGCCGCACGACCTCGACGTCATGGAAGCCGAAGGCGCCGAGCCCGACGCCGAGAGCCTTCATCGTCGCCTCCTTGGCGGCGAACCGCCCGGCCAGGCGGGGCACCGGATCGGCGTGGCCTGCCGCATAAGCCCGCTCGTCGTCGGTGAAGAGCCGGCGGGACACCGCGGGGGTCCGGGCCAGCACGCGCCGGAACCGGTCGATCTCCACTGCGTCCAGTCCGATCCCGATCACGCCCCGGCACCGCCGGCGCGGAGACTCACGCCCGCCAGCGGTCGGCGAGGACGTGGACGGGTGCCGACAGCAGATCGATGACCGGCACCTCTCCCAGCACCTCGGCGGAGAAGAGCGGCTCGGTCTCGGTGACGGCGTCCACCAGGGCGTCGTAGCGGTCGCGGTAGCCGAGCAGTACCCGCTGAGCCGCGGCCGGCGGCAGGCGGTCGTGGAAGCGCACGTGCAGCAGCGTCATCCCGACCACCTGGGTGTCCTTGGTCTCGGGGACGAGGATGACGGTGCGGCCGTCGCTGCGCCCGCGGGCCACGGTGACCTCGCGCTCGGTGGCGGCACGGTGCTTGGTGCCTCGAAGCCGAGGGTCGCCCTCGGTCCGCGAGGTCATGGCCCGGGCCAGGCCGCCCTTGTCCACGACATGGGCGCTGGCCGTGGCGTCGCCCAGCTCGCCCTCGATGCGGTAGCGGGTGTAGCCCAGCACCTCGACGACCGCCTCGTCGAGGGCGGCCAGGGTGCGCAGGGCGCGGTACCCCAAGCGGTCGCGGGCGGCGCCGGCACCCAGCAGCTCCTGCACCAGCGGCACGTTGAACAGCGCCTCCTCCGAGCGGGAGATGCCCACGGTGACCGTCTTGGCCTGGTGCTTGATGGCGTCGACGGGACGGGTGAGCTCCTCGATGGCCCGGGTGAGGGCGTCGGTGAGGTCCTGGATCACCACACTGGGCGTCCCCAGCTTCCCGAACTCCATCTCGTAGGCGTCGAGTGACGTCTGCTGAAGGCCGTAGCGCAGGAGTGAGGTGAGCCGCACGGCGGTACTGGCCTCGAGGTGGCCGTCGTAGTTGCCGGAACGGAGGCCGTCCAGGAACGCCGCCGCCGGCCCGTGGAGAAGCGGGGCCAGAGCCGGAAGAGGATCGATCCCGTCGAACGAGGAAGCGGCGGCCTCGATGGCCGCCCTGGCCTCGCGGAACGGCCGCGCCTGGGCATCGATGGCCAGCGCCGCCTCGTAGGCGAAGAGGTGGCCGGCCATGGTGACCAGCACGAAGGCGAGCGCCGGATGGGCGGGGGGGACCTCCAGGACCTGCACAGCGGCGCCGAAGCGCTCCTGCCCGTCGGTGGCGATGACGATGGGCGCCGCCTTGTGGGCCCTGTAGATGGCCACCTCCTTGGCCACGTCGTCGGCGTTGGCCTCGTTCAGCCCCGCCGCGCACACCACGATGAGCGGCTCCGAGGACAGATCGATGTGCTTCTTGTCCTCGGTGTTGTCACAGGCGATCGACTTGTAACACAGCTCCGACAGCTTGATGCGCAGCTCCGAGGCGGCGATGCGGTTGAGACCGTTGCCCACCACGGCCCAGTAGCGGCGGGGCGGAGCGTAATGTTGGGCCGCCTTGGCGATCTCGTTGCGGCGGCCCAGCACCACCTCCATGGCCTCCGGCAGGCGCCGCAGCGCGGCCAGCAGCTCTGAGATCGTTCGGCGGTCGCCGTGCCCGGACTCCTCGGCGAGGGCCACGGCCAGCAGGTACCCGGCAGCCACCTGGGCGTAGAAGGCCTTGGTGGAGGCGACGCTCATCTCCACGTCGCGCCCGTCGGAGGTGTAGAGCACCCCGTCAGCCTTCTCGACGAGGTCGCTGTTGCGCCGGTTGACGATGGCCAGCACGGCCGCTCCCCGACCGCGGACCAGGTCCACGCTGCGATTGGTGTCGGTGGTGGTACCGGACTGGCTCACGGCCACCACCAGGGTGTCGCTCATGTCGTCCTCGAGGCCGAAGCCGGACAGCTCGGCCGCCGAGAGGGCGGACACCGTCACGGCGGAGCCGGCCAGCAGGCCGGACAGCGCGGCGGCAAGGGTCTGGCCGGCCACCGCGGCCGTGCCCTGGCCGATGACCAGGACACGCCGGAAGACCCCGGAGCGCAGGCGGATCCGAACCGACAGGGGAAGAGTCTCCGCCGGCAGGGCGACGCTCAGCTGGCCGGCCTCCTCGGTGATCTTGCCCCTCAGTGTCTTCCGGAACGAGCCCGGTGCCTCGGAGATCTCCTTCAGCAGGAAGTGCGGGTAACCACCGCGATCGATGTCCCGGGTGGTGATCTCGGCGGCGGTGACCTCACCGGCGGCTAGGGGCAACGGCTTGCCGCCGTAGGAACTGCGGACGATGCCTTCGAGGCTTCCGGCGGAGTCACCATCCAGCACGACCACCTCTCCGCCGGCCTCACCGTCCATGCGGACGTAACGAGCCGTCTCCTCCACCACTCCGTACGGCTCGCTGGCCACGACGTAGGAGTCCTCGGCCAGCCCGACGTAGAGCCCCTGGCCGCTTCCCTTGAGGGCCAGGTACAGCCGCCCAGGGTCCTCGGCGGTGGCGGTGGCGATGGCCACGGAGCCTTCGAAGGAACCAACGGTGGAGCGGAAGGCCTGCTCCGCGTCCATGCCGTCGGCCAGGCGGCGGGAGACGAGGGTGGGGATCACCTTGGCGTCGGTGGTGACCTCGGCGTGGATGTGCAGGCCGGCCGCGGCCCGCAGCTCGGCATGGTTGTCGATGTCCCCGTTGAGGGCGGCGGCCACGTAGGGGCCGTCGGCGTCGTCCTCCTCCTCGTGGTTCAAGGGGTGGGCGTTGGCCTCGGAGATGATCCCCACGCTCGCCCAGCGGGTATGGCCCAGCACCGTGGCCCTGGCCGTCTCCGCCACGAGGGCCCGCCGCAACAGGTCGTCGGAGGAGACCGCGTCCCGGAGGCACCGGGAGTTGTCACCGAGCTCACCGATCTCGGCGGCCGCCTTGTAGACGAAGGCCAGGGTGCCGGCGGGCGCCCGCACGGCCAGAGACGTGAACAGCCGGTTCTCGGCCCGATGGGCGAGCAGAGAACCCACGTCGGGGGCGTTCAGGTCGAGCCCGTGGCCCTCCACCAGGACGTGGAGACCAGCCGAGTCACGGCCCCGCACCTCGAGACGGTCGAGCGCCGACAGGGCGACCTGGATCGAGGTGTAGGCCTCGATGGCCGCCGTGCCGGGGTCGTCGCCGGCCAGCTCCCCCACGGCCCGGGCGGCACGGAGCCGGTCGTGGGCGATCGACCAGGCCGCGTCCTTGATCCGCAGGAGGGCGGCGTTCACCAGCTCCAGGTGCTCGGCGTCGAGGGCGAGCTCACCGGCGTCCAGCACCGTCTCCAGCCGCGCCACGGCTTCGTCGAACCTGGCCATGCGGCTGTCGACCTCCGCGGCCAGCGCCACGTGGCCCAGCAGCGACCGGATGCCGGGCGTGCCACCGAGGGCTGCCGCGACCTCCTCCAGGCCCGTCGCCGCGGCCACGAGCGACGCCGGCCCGCCCACCGCCGTCCACGCCGCGTCCAGCCCGGCCAGCACCTCGTCGCTGGATGGTGGCCGGCGGGAGCTCGGCCTCCGCAGGATGGCGATGATCCCGCACATGGGTAGGCGCAGTGTACGGGTCTCGGTGCAGCCCGACCGAGCCGGCCTGCCCTTAGGGCTGGCTGAGGCGCTCGGCCTCGGCCGCCACCCGCATGGCCGTCGACTCGGCCAGCTCCTCGGTGGCCGCCTCCACCATGACCCGCACGAGGGGCTCGGTCCCGCTCGGGCGCACCAGGATCCTGCCGGCCTCTCCCAGTTCGGCCTCGGCCGCCTCCACGGATGGGCGGAGCCGGGCCATCACGTCCTCGACGTTCCCGGCGGGAACGGCCACGTTGCGGAGCACCTGGGGCATCCGGTCCATGGCTGCCGCCGCCAGCTCGGCCAGGCGGCGCCCACTGCGGGACACCACGTCGAGGAGCTGGAGCCCGGTGAGGATGCCGTCGCCCGTGGTGGCCAGGTCGGCGAAGATGACGTGGCCGGACTGCTCGCCCCCTAGGGACCAGCCGCCCTGCTCCAGCGCCTCCAGCACGTAGCGGTCACCGACCACCGTCTCCTCCACCTTGACGCCGGCCGCGACCATGGCCCGGCGGAAGCCGAGGTTGGCCATCACCGTGGCGACCACGGTGTCGTCCCGCAACCGGCCCCGTGAGCGGAGGTCGACGGCACAGAGGGCCAGGACCTGGTCGCCGTCGACCAGCGCCCCGAGATGGTCGACGGCCAGCACCCGGTCGGCATCGCCGTCGAGGGCCAGGCCGGCGTCGGCGCCGGCGGCGACCACTGCACGCTGCAGAGCGGCGGGGAAGGTGGAGCCACAGCCGTCGTTGATGTTCACGCCGTCGGGTGCGTCGGACAGGGCCTCGACCTCGGCGCCGAGCGCGGCGAGCACCCGTGGTGCGATGTGGGAGCCGGCGCCGTTGGCGCAGTCGACCACCACCCGTAGGCCCTCCAGGCCCCGGCCCTCCAGGGAGGCGGCCAGATGGTCCTCGTAGTCGGCGACGACGCGACCAGCAGCCTCGAACCGACCGACGGCGGCGCCGGCCGGGACCAGAGCACTGCCGACCCCGCCCAGCAGCCGGTCGAGCTCGGCCTCCAGCGCTGCCTCGACGGCGTCGTCCAGCTTTCGCCCGCCGGCGGCGAAGAGCTTCACCCCGTTGTCGCCGAACGGATTGTGCGAGGCCGAGATCACCGCGCCCGGGCAGGCTTCGGCGGCGGAGGCGAAGGCGACGGTGGGCGTCGGCACCACACCGAGATCGACGACAGCGGCACCCTCCGAAGCCAGGCCGGCCGACAGCGCGGCCTGGACGAGCGGGCCCGACAGCCGGGTGTCGCGCCCGACCACGAACCGGTCGCCGCCGAGGACCCTGGCCGCGGCCCGGCCCAGGGCCAGCACCAGCTCCGGAGTGAGGTCCCGGTTGGCGACACCCCGCACGCCGTCGGTGCCGAACCTCAGACCCACGGGGGTGGTGCTCAGCGCTTCGAGTACTGAGGCGCCTTGCGGGCCTTCTTCAGGCCGTACTTCTTGCTTTCCTTCTCACGGGAATCCCGCGTGAGGAAGCCGGCCCGCTTGAGCGCCGTGCGCTGCTCGGGGTCCAGCTCGACCAGGGCCCGGGCGATGCCCATGCGCAGGGCGCCGGCCTGGCCCGACACGCCACCGCCGTCGATGGTGGCGTCGATGTCGTAGACATCCTCGACCTCGGTCAGCCTGAGGGGCTCCGTGGCCAGCGTGCACTGCACGGCTGACGGGAAGTACTCCTCGAGCGCCCGGCGGTTGACCGTCACGACGCCGGTGCCGGGGCGCAGCCGCACACGGGCCACCGCCTCCTTGCGCCGTCCTGTGGTCTGGGTGAGGGGCTTGGGCATGAGTGCGCGTCACGCGCCTTTCGATGCGAGGGAGCGGGCGGCGGCCAGCTCGAGGGGCTGGGGCTGCTGGGCCTCGTGGGGATGGGTGGGACCGGTGTAGATCTTGAGCTTCTTGATCATGCTGCGGCCAAGGGGGCCCTTGGGCAGCATGCCCCGCACGGCCTTGCGGATGGCCTGGTCGGGCTTGGTGGCCAGGATGATGTCGTAGGTCTGGCTCCGCAGGCCGCCGGGATAGCCGGAGTGGCGGTAGGCCACCTTCTTCGCCGCCTTGTCCGAGGTCATGGTGATCCCGGCCGCGTTGACCACGATCACGTGGTCGCCGGTGTCCATGTGCGGGGCGAACATCGGCTTGTGCTTGCCCCGCAGGACGCGGGCCACTTCCGAGGCCAGGCGACCGAGAACGGCGCCGTCGGCATCGACCACGTGCCAGGCGCGTGTGATGTCAGAGGATTTTGGAGAGTACGTACGCACGCAAGAACCTTCCGGTGGGCCCGGGACGGGGCTCTTCAGGATATGGCGAGGAAGACGGCGGCGGCAACCCGTTGCCTTCGGCACCGGGATCCCATTAGCCGGCAGGGGCCCCATCCCCATCCGGCGCCGTCCCGCCGTCAGCCGTGGTGACCGAACGGCGGGTACAGGGCCTCCCACAGGCACAGACCGTGGGGAGGCGCCGGCTGGGCAGCCAGGGCCCGGTCGCGGGAGCGCAGGATCCCACCGATGTCACCGGCACGCAGCCGCCCCCGCCCCACGGCCACCAGGGTGCCGACGAGGGAGCGGACCATCTGCTGGCAGAAAGCCGAGGCCTCGATGTCGAAGCGCAGCAGGCCATCACCGACCTCCAGCCACCGGGCGTACCGCACCACCCGCACCAATGAAGCATCCTCTGCCACGCGTCGGCAGAAGGACGACCAGTCGTGCTCTCCGATGAGCGGGTCGCAGGCCAGCTGCATGGCCCGGACGTCGAGCGGCTCGACGACGTGCCACGTGGTCGCCGCGAGGAAAGGGTCGGGCAGGGGCCGGTTGAGGACCGTGTACCGGTACCGGCGGCCGATGGCCGAGCGGCGGGCGTCGAAGTCGGGTGGGGCGACCTCCACCTCCCGGACCACGATCTTCGGGCCCAGCATCCGGTTCAAGGACCGCTGGAGCCGCACCAGATCCTTCTCCGGCGCCTCCTCGGCAACGCCTGCGGCCACGTCGAGGTGCACAACCTGGCCCCAGGCATGAACGCCCTTGTCGGTCCGCCCTGCGCAGGTCAGGTCGACCTCATGGCCCAACACCTTGGCCAGCGCCTCGCGGAGCGTCCCGGCGACGGTGGCCACGCCGGCGTTGTAGGCGAAGCCGTGGAACCCGGAGCCGTTGTAGGCCACCGTCAAGCGGAGCCTGACCCGTTGCCGAGCCTGCTCAGGCGCCGGACCGGGGGCGACGATGGGGGGCGGATCGCCCGCGTCCCCCACGTCGAACAGCGTCACACGTGAGCCGTCGGGGTCAGACGAGCTCGATGCGGGCCATCGGCGCGTTGTCGCCGTGGCGGGGGCCCAGCTTCAGGATGCGCGTGTAGCCACCGGAGCGGTCGGCGTAGCGGGGGCCGATCTCCTCGAAGAGCTTGTGGGCCATGTCCTTGTCCCGGATGAACGCCACAACGAGGCGGTGACGGTGGACGCCACCCTTCTTGGCCTTGGTGATGACCTTCTCCATGATCGGGCGGAGGGCCTTGGCCTTGGCCTCGGTGGTCACGAGTCCTTCGGCGGCGATCAGCGAGGCGACCAGGTTGCCGAACATGGCCTTCTGGTGCGACGCGCTCCCGCCGAAGCGGGCGCCCTTCTTCGGAGTCGCCGGCATCGCCCCTACTCCGCGGCGCGGCCGCGCAGGCTGAGGCCGCGCTCGTCGAGCTTCTGGAGCACCTCGTCGAGGGACTTCTGGCCGAAGTTGGTGATGGCCAGCAGCTCCTCATGGGTCTTGTTGAGCAGCTCGCCGATGGTGTTGACCTGGGCCCGCTTCAGGCAGTTGCGGGGGCGCTCCGAGAGGTCGAGGTCCTCGATGGCCAGGTCGAGGTCGGGCGAGCCGCGTGTGGACGAGCTGACCTCGCCCAGCTCCAGGCCGCGGGGGGCCTCGGTCATGTCCGCCACCAGGCCCACCAGCGACCGCAGCGTGTCACCGGCCGAGGCCAGCGCCTGGGCCGGCGTCAGCGAACCGTCGGTCTCGACCTCGATGATGAGGCGGTCGAAGTTCGTGGACTGCTCGACCCTGGTCGGCTCGACCGTGAAGGCCACCCGACGTACCGGCGAGAAGATCGAGTCCATGGGCAGCACGCCGATGGTGCCGGAGTGCTTGTTCTTGTCGGCCGACACGTAGCCGCGACCGATCTCCACGGTGAGGTCGACGGCGAGGCGGCCCTTGGCGCTGACGCTGGCGATGTGCATCTCGGGATTGAGGATCTCCACATCGGAGACCGTCTGGATGTCGGCAGCGGTGACCGTGGCCGGGCCCCGGACGTCGAGGCGAAGGACGACGGGCTCGTCGGTGTCGACGCGGAGGACCAGGTCCTTCAGGTTCAGCATCAGGTCGGTGACGTCCTCCTTCACGCCCGGAAGGGTGGTGAACTCGTGGAGGGCGTCGTCGAAGCGGACCTGGGTGACGGCGGCACCGGGGATGGACGACAGCAGGGTGCGGCGGAGCGAGTTGCCCAGGGTGTGGCCGAAGCCAGGCTCCAGTGGGCCGATGGAGAACCGCTGGCGGTTCGCCTCCACCTCGCCGGCAGCTTCGACGGTGGGACGTTGGATGATCAGCAAGGAATCTCCTACCGCTACTTGGAGTAGAGCTCGACGATGAGCTGCTCACGAACAGGAACGTCAATGTGCTCTCGCATGGGCACGTCGCGCACGGTGACCTCGAAGCCCTCGGCTCCGGCCTCCAGCCACGGCGGGACCTGGCGGTCGAGGGTGTCCACGTTGTGGCGCACGACCACCATGGTGCGGGAGCGCTCCTTCAAGGACACGACCTCGCCCTTACGAAGGCGATAGCTGGGGATGTTGACCCGCTTGCCGTTGACGAGCACGTGGCCGTGGCGCACGAGCTGGCGCGACTGGTTGCGGCTGGAACCCCAACCGGCACGGAACACCACGTTGTCGAGGCGAAGCTCGAGCATGCGCAGCAGGTTCTCGCCGGTGATGCCCGACTGGCGGGTGGCCTCGACGTACATGTTGGCGAACTGCTTTTCGAGCACGCCGTAGATGCGCCGGGCCTTCTGCTTCTCCCGCAGCTGGTTCAGGTACTCCGAGCCCTGGCGCATGCGATCACGTCCGTGCTCGCCGGGCGGGTAGGGGCGGCGCTCGATGGGGCACTTCATGGTGTCGCACTTGGCACCCTTGAGGAACAGCTTCATCTTCTCGCGCCGGCAGAGCCGGCAAACGGGACCGGTGTAGCGCGCCATCAGACCCTCCGCCTCTTCTTGGGCCGGCAGCCGTTGTGCGGGATCGGGGTGACGTCCTTGATGCCGGACACCTCCAGGCCGATGTTCTGCAGGGACCGGATGGCCGTCTCGCGACCCGACCCCGGGCCCTTCACCAGCACCTCGATCTTGCGGAGGCCGTGCTCCATGGCCCGCTTGGCACACTGCTCGGCGGCCAGCTGGGCGGCGAAGGGGGTCGACTTGCGGGAGCCCTTGAAGCCGACATTGCCGGCCGAGGCCCAGGCGATGACGTTGCCCTCGGTGTCGGTGATGGACACGATCGTGTTGTTGAACGAGCTCTTGATGTGGGCCACGCCGACGGTGACGTTCTTGCGCTCGCGCCGGCGGGGGCGCCTGCCTCCTGGCTTGGGCTTCGCCACTAGCGCTTCCCTACCTTCTTCTTACCGGCCACTGTCTTCTTGGGTCCCTTTCGTGTGCGCGCGTTGGTGTGGGTGCGCTGGCCCCGGACAGGCAGGCTGCGACGGTGGCGGATGCCCTGGTAGGACCCGATCTCCATCTTGCGCTTGATGTCCTGCTGGATGTTCCGCCGGAGATCACCCTCCACCTTGAGGTTGGCGTCGATCCAGTTGCGGAGCCGGACCACCTCCTCGTCGGTGAGGTCCCGGACCCGGGTGTTCTGGTCCACGTCGGTCTCCGCGCACACCTTCTGGGCCGTGGTGCGGCCAACTCCGAAGATGTAGGTGAGGGAGATCTCGAGGCGCTTCTCTCTCGGGATGTCGACCCCTGCGATTCGTGCCATGGCTTGTTCCTCAGCCCTGCCGCTGCTTGTGACGAGGATTGGCGCAGATGACGGTGACCACGCCGTGGCGGCGGATCACCTTGCACTTCTCGCACATCGTCTTGACGCTCGGGCGTACTTTCATCTCGTCACTTGTACCGGTAGGTGATACGGCCCCGGGAGAGGTCGTAGGGGGTCAGCTCGACTTGCACCCGGTCTCCCGGAAGGATCCGGATCCGGTGCATTCGCATCTTTCCTGAACTGTGAGCGAGGACCTTGTGGCCGTTCTCCAACTCGACTTTGAACATGGCGTTCGGCAGGGGCTCCACGACCGTGCCTTCCAGCACGATGGCGTCTTCCTTGGGCTTGGGCAGGTCTGCTCCTTGTACAACCTTGCGACGGCGGGACAGCTACTGGAACGAAGAAACGGCTCGGCCCCGCGCCAGGCGCGCATGCACGCCGGGGGACGAAAGATCATACCACCAGCTCTGCGGCTCTCCGCAAGGCGGGCGGTGGCTCAGGACAGGACGGTCAACACCTCGGGGCCGTTGTCGGTGATGGCGATGGTGTGCTCGGCGTGGGAGGAGAGGCTGCCGTCAGCCGTCACCACGCTCCAGCCGTCGTCGAGGACCCGGGTGCCGGCACCGCCCATGTTCACCATCGGCTCGACGGCGAACACCATCCCGACCCGCAGCTTCGGGCCCTTACCCGGCGGTCCGTAGTTCGGCACCTGGGGCTCCTCGTGCATGGCCGTGCCTATGGCATGGCCCACGTACTCCCGCACCACCGAGAACCCGGCGGCCTCGGCCACGGTCTGCACGGCGTGGCCGATGTCGGAGAGGCGGTTGCCGTCGACCATCTGCTCGATCCCCTTGAACAGGCTCGCCTCGGTGACCTCGATCAGGCGGAGGGCCTCGGGGTCGACGTCGCCCACCCCCATGGTGAAGGCGGCGTCGCCGTGGTAGCCCTCGATGATCGCCCCGCAGTCGATGGAGATGATGTCGCCGTCCTTCAGGCGGTAGTTACCGGGGATGCCGTGCACGATCATGTCGTTCGGTGAGGTGCAGATCACCGCCGGGAACCCGTGGTAGTTCAAGAAGTTCGAGCGGGCGCCCCGGCGCTCGAGGACCTCTCTCGCCACCTTGTCCAGATCCCGGGTGGTGACACCGGGACGGGCCGCCTCGCGGGTGCGCTCGTGCATCTCGGCCACCACCCGCCCGGCTCGGCGCATCTTGTCGATCTCCTCAGGCGACCGCCTCACCTGGGGACGACCTCCCCTCTCACTTCTGCGAACCCTCCCCCGTGCTGCGTCGCAGCCGCCGGTCGATGGCGCCGATGAGGCGCCCCGTGACGACGTCGGGCTCGCCCACGCCGTCGACGGCGACGAGCTTGTCCCGGGTGAGGTACCAGAGCACGAGTGGCTCGGTCTCCTTCTCGTACAGCTTGAGGCGCCGCTCGATGGCCGCCGCCGTGTCGTCGGCCCTCTCGATGACCTCGCCACCGCACACGTCGCATTTCCAGTCGGTGGTGGGCGGCACGCCCACGCTGTAGTTGAACCCGCACTCCCGGCACACCCGGCGGGTGGCGAGGCGCCGGAGGACGACGTCGGTGGGGACCTGGAGGTCGACGGCCATGTCGATCTCCAGCGGGTCGAGCAACTTGGCCAGGGCCTCGGCCTGGTGGGCTGTCCGCGGGAAGCCGTCCAGGACGAAGCCGCAGTCCACCATGTCCTCACGCCCGAGGCGCTCGGCCATGGCCGCAACCACCAGCTCGTCGGGGATGAGGTCCCCTGCCTTCATGTAGCTGGCCAGCTCCCGGCCGAAGTCGGAGCCGGATTTCTCGGCGGCACGGAACATCTCGCCGGTCGAGATGTGCGGCACTCCGTAGTGGCGGGCGAGACGCCCGCACTGGGTGCCCTTGCCCGCCCCTTGCTTTCCGAGAATGACGAGCCGGACGCTCGGGTCAGGGGCCAAAGTCAGCCCTGACCGCTCGCTCTCGTGGAGAGAGGGGTCACTTCAGGAAGCCCTCGTAGTTGCGCATCATCAGCTGGCTGTCGATCTGCTTCATCGTCTCCAGGGCGACACCCACGGCGATCAGCAGGGTGGTCCCGGCGAAGGGGTAGTTGTCGATCCCCCACACGGCCAGGAACAACGACGGGAGCAGGGCGATGAAGGCCAGGAACAAGGCGCCTGGGAGGGTGATCCGGTTGAGGATGAACTGCAGGTGCTTCTCGGTCTGCAGCCCGGGCCGGATGCCGGGGATGTAGCCGCCCTGCTTGCGGATCACGTCGGCCTGCTGGTGCGGGTCGAAGGCGATGGCTGTGTAGAAGTAGGCGAACAGGATGATCATCAGCCCGTACAGCACGATGTAGGTGAGGCTGGTGGGCTGGGCCAGGTTGTTGTCGATGAACGAGGCCACGCCGCTCCAGGGCACCACGTTCGACAGCAGCACCGGGAACGACAGCACGGAGCTGGCGAAGATGATCGGGATCACGCCGGACTGGTTGACCTTGAGCGGGATGTAGGTGCTCTGGCCGCCGTACATGCGCCGGCCGACGACACGCTTGGCGAACTGCACCGGGATCCGGCGCTGGCCCTGTTCGATGAAGACGATGGACACGATGATGGCCATTGTGAGCAGCAGGATGATGGCGAACTTGACGTCGCCACCTGTGGCCCTCACCGCCGCTCCTCCCGCCGGCAGACCCGAGACCACGCTGGCGAAGATGAGGATGGACATCCCCTGGCCGATCCCGCGCTGGGTGACCAGCTCTCCGAGCCACATGATGAAGGCGGTGCCGGCAGTCATCGACAGGACCACCAGCAGGACCCGGGGGACCGTGAAGTTGGGGATCAGGTCCACGCCCTCGGGGATTCCGAGGGCGCTGCCGCCCCGATGGAAGGCGAAGGCCAGGCCGGTGGACTGCATGATGGCCAGGGCCACCGTCAGGTAGCGGGTGGTCTGGGTGATCTTCTTCTGCCCTACCGCCCCCTCCTTGCGCCACTGCTCAAGCTTGGGGATCACGACACCCAGGAGCTGCACGATGATGGAGCTCGTGATGTAGGGCATGATCCCGAGGCCGAATACGGCGAAGCGGGTGAGGGCCCCTCCGGAGAAGAGGTTGAGGAACCCGAGCACTCCGCTGGCCTTGGCCTGGTCCTGGAGGACCTGGACGGCCTGGAAGTCGATGCCCGGCACCGGCACGTGCGACCCGAACCGGAACAGGATGATGATGAACAAGGTGAAGATGATCTTGTTCCGGAGGTCCGGAACCTTGAACATGTTTTTCAGGCTGGAGAGCATTGGGCTCCTGGTGCGGCGGGGCAGCTAGCGGTTGGTTAGCGCGTTGCCCTTGGCGGGAGGTCGCCCGTTGCCGAAGGGCGGCGGGATGACCTCCACGCTACCGCCGGCACCGGTGATGGCTCGTTCAGCCGATTTCGAGAAATGGTGGGCCTTGACCCGTACGGAGCGGCTGAGCTCGCCCCGGCCGAGGACCTTGACCAGGCCGTGCTTGTGCACGAGGCCCTTGGCCCGGAGGGTCTCAGGCGTGATCTCGTCGGTCTCCATCGCCTGCAGGGCATCGAGGTTGACGACGGCGTACTCCACGCGGAACGGGTTCTTGAACCCCTTCAACTTGGGCACCCGCTGGGTCAGGGGCAGCTGGCCGCCCTCGAAGCCGGGCTTCACCTGGCCGCGCGCGTGCTGGCCCTTGGTGCCCCGGCCCGCCGTCTTGCCGCCCTTGCCGGCGGTGCCGCGACCCACCCGGCGGCGGCCACGTGTGGAGCCGGCGGGGGGCTTCAGCTCGTGGATCCTCATGTCCTGGTCGTCTCCTCGTTGGAGGCGTCGCCCACCTCGATGAGGTGGGGCACCCTCGCGATCATGCCCCGGATCTCGGGGCGATCAGGGAGGATGTTGCTCTTTCCGATCCGGCCGAGCCCGAGGGCCCGCAAGGTTCCTTTGTGCTTCGGCTTCGACCCGATGGCCGACTTCACCTGTGTAACTCTCAAGTCCGCCATGTCAGGCCACCTCACCCGGTGCGGAGTGACGGCGCTGGCGCTGGGTCTCCTGGTAGGCGCGAAGCATGCCGGCGGGGGCCACCTCTTCCGGTGACTTGCCCCGCAGCCTGGCTACCTCGTCGGGCGACTTGAGGGCCTTCAGCCCGGCGATGGTGGCATGGGCCACGTTGATGGCATTCGAAGAGCCGAGCGACTTGGCCAGCACGTCGTGGATCCCCGCCGCCTCGAGGATGATGCGGGCGGCACCGCCGGCGATTACGCCGGTACCGGGAGCAGCCGGCTTGAGCAGGACCCGCCCCGCTCCCGCCTCGCCGATGATGGGATGGGTGATGGTGGAGCCGGCGAGAGGCACGACGAAGACGTTCTTGCGAGCGTCGTCGGCGGCTTTCTGCATGGCCAGCGCCACCTCCTTGGCCTTCCCGTAACCGAGACCCACCTTCCCGTTGCCGTCGCCCACGACCATCAGCGCGGCAAAGGAGAACCTCCGCCCACCCTTGACCACCTTGGCCACACGGTTGGGACGCCCAATAGGACGCTCTTCGAACTGAGAATCAGCCATCTGTACCTTTCAGAGCTCCAGTCCTGCTTTTCGGGCAGCCTCGGCCACCGCCGCCACCCGCCCGTGGTAAGCGAACCCACCGCGGTCGAACACCACACGCTTCACACCGGCCTCCGTAGCCCGTTGCGCAACGAGCTCCCCGACCCTGGTAGCCGCGTCGGTGTTGCTCGTCGATCCAGCCGTCCGAATCGAAGGCTCCAGAGTGGAAGCCGCCGCCAACGTCCGCCCCGCCACATCATCGACGACCTGAGCCACGATGTGCCGATTCGACCGAAAAACAGCCAACCGCGGCCTCTCCGGCGTCCCCGCAACCTTCTTCCGAACCCGCCGATGCCGCCTCTTCCGCAATCTCTGCACTTTGGACTCAGCCACAAAGAACCCCTTCGAAGGTCAGGTCGCCAGCCGACGAGGCAACGCCGCCGGCCGCCGTCGGCGCCGAAGGCGCCCCCCACGGCTGGCGGCAAGAAGAAGCAGTGCCGAAGGCCGATCCGGCTCCGCCGGTCGGCCGTAGGCCCCATCGGATCGCCGAGCAACCTCCGGTTGCGAGCGCGATCACTTGGCTGCCTTCCCACTCTTGCGGGCGACGTGCTCGCCGGCGTAGCGGACGCCTTTGCCCTTGTAGGGCTCGGGCTTGCGCAGGCTGCGGATGTCGGCGGCGACCTGGCCGACCTGCTCCTTGTCCATGCCCTTGACGGTGATCCGGGTCGGGACCGGGATCTCGAAGGTGACACCAGGCGGGGCCTCCACCGGCACCGAATGGCTGAAACCCAGGGCCAGCTCCATCTTGCCGGGGCCCTGGGCCGTGGCCCGGTAGCCCACGCCGACGATCTCGAGATCCTTGGTGAAGCCGGCGGTGACACCGACCACCATGTTGTTGACCAGGGACCGCACGAGACCGTGCATCGCCCGGCTCTGGCGCTCGTCGTTGGGACGCTCGGCCAGAAGGGTGTCGCCCTCCTGGCGAACGGTGATCTCGCCGGGCAGGTCACGTTCGAGGGTGCCCTGAGGGCCCTTGACGGTGATGTGGCGGCCGGCAACGGAGACCTCTACGCCGGCGGGCACGGGGATGGGGGAACGGCCTATACGGGACATGGCGTCACCAGACGTAGCAGAGGAGCTCGCCGCCCACTCGGCGCTGGCGCGCCTCGCGGTCGGTCATGAGTCCTTGGCTGGTCGAGAGGACGGCCACTCCGAGGCCACCGAGTACGCGCGGGAGCTTGCCGGCCTTGATGTAGACGCGCAGGCCCGGCTTGGAGATGCGCTTGATGCCGGAGATGGTGCGGACGCGGTCCGGCGTGTACTTCATCTGGATCTCCAGCACACGCCCCGGGCGGGCCGGGTCGTCGTGGATGCTGAAGCCGTCGATGTAGCCCTCGCGCTCCAGGATGGCGGCCAGGGCCTCCTTGAGCTTCGAGGACGGCATCTTGGTGGTGTCGTGCATGGCCGTGTTGGCATTGCGCACACGCGTCAACATGTCGGCGATCGGGTCGGTCATCGTCATCGTCGTGTCACCTACCAGCTGGCCTTCGTCACACCGGGAAGATCGCCGGCGTGGGCGAGCACGCGCAGGCAGATCCGGCAGAGGCCGAACTTGCGGAACACTGCGCGCGGGCGCCCACAGCGGCGGCAGCGCGTATAGCCCTGCACCTTGAACTTGGGCTTGCGCTCCTGCTTCTGGATAAGCGCCTTCTTTGCCATTCTGCCTCTTGTCTCCCTTGTCCTTACTGTTGCCCGGCGCGACGGAAGGGGAAGCCGAAGGCTTCGAGCAGAGCCTTCCCCCCCTCGTCGGTGCGGGCCGTGGTGACGATGGTGATGTCCATGCCACGCGTCGTGTCGATCTTGTCGTAGTCGATCTCCGGGAAGATCAGCTGCTCTGTCACCCCGAACGTGTAGTTGCCGTGACCGTCGAAGGAGTTCGCCGGGAGGCCGCGGAAGTCCCGGATGCGGGGGATGGCCAGGCTGATGAGCCGGTCGAGGAACTCCCACATGCGGTCGCCCCGGAGGGTGACCTTGGCACCGATCTCCTGGCCCTCGCGGAGCTTGAAGGCGGCGATGGACTTCCTGGCCTTGGTGACGAACGGCTTCTGGCCCGTGATGAGGGTGAGGTCCCGGACGGCGCCGTCCCGCAGCGACGGCTGCGCGGTGGCACCGCCGACACCCATGTTCACGACGATCTTCTCGAAGCGGGGCACCTCCATGGTGTTGCCCAGCCCGAGCCGCTCCTGCAGCTGGGCCCGGATCTCCGCGTCGTAGCGCTGCTTCAGCCGGGGGCGCTCGGTGGTGGTGGTGGTGGCCATTACAGGTCCGCCCCGCACTTCCGGCAGATGCGGACCTTGCGCCGGCCCGACCCCGTGTCCTCGAAGCGGTACCCGACCCTCGTGGCGCCGTCGGTGGGGCAGATGATGGCCACTGCCGAGGCCGGCATCGGCATGTCCTTGTCGATGATGCCGCCCTGCATGGTGGCGCGGGTGGCCCGCTGGTGTCGCTTGGCCACGTTCACGCCGTCGACGATCACCTTGCCGGCGTCGGGGATGACGCGCATGATCTCGCCCTCCTTGCCGCGGTCCTTGCCGGCCAGCACGCGGACGCGGTCGCCCTTCTTCAGCTTGACCACCTTGGGGGGATCGGGTCGCCGGTTGCCCATCAGAGGACCTCGGGAGCGAGAGAGACGATGCGCATGAACCGCTTGTCCCGCAGTTCCCGGCCGACCGGGCCGAAGATGCGGGTCCCGCGAGGCTGCTGCTGCTCGTTCACCAGCACGGCGGCGTTCTCGTCGAAGCGGATGTAGCTGCCGTCGGGACGGCGCTTCTCCTTCTTCGTACGCACGACGACACACTTGACGACCTCGCCCTTCTTGACGGCGGCGCCCGGTATGGCGTCCTTGACCGTGGCTACGAACATGTCGCCGATCGAGGCGTAGCGGCGACGTGAACCGCCCAGCACCTTGATGCAGAGAACTTCCTTGGCGCCGGAGTTGTCGGCCACCCGTAGTCGCGACTCCTGTTGGATCATCGGGCCCGCTCCACGATCTCGACCACACGCCACCGCTTCAGCTTCGAGAGCGGACGGGTCTCCTGGACACTGACGCGATCACCGGTCTTGGCGTCGTTCTGCTCGTCGTGGGCGTAGAGGCGCTTGGTGCGCTGCACCGTCTTCCCGTAACGGCGGTGGCGCACACGCTCCACGACCGACACGATGACGGTCTTGTTCATGGCGCTCGAGACGACGATCCCCTCGCGCACCTTGCGCCGGTTCACGGGGCGCTCCGGGGAGGCTGGTGTCTCGGTGCCGGCTGTATCAGCCATCTACTGTCTCCGTCTCTCGTTCGGCGGCGGCGATCTCCTGCTCTCGCAGGATGGTGTTGATCCTCGCCACCTCCTTCCTCAGCTGGCCGAGGCGCGCCATGTTGTCGAGCTGGCCGGTCACGTGCTGGAAGCGGAGGTTGAACAGCTCCTGCTTGAGCTCGACTAGCCGCGTCTCGAGCTCGGCGACGTCCATGATCCTGTAGTCCTCGACCTTGGAGCGGGCCATCAGATCTCGACCTCCTGGTCCCTGCGGACCACGAACTTGGCCTTCATGGGCAGCTTCTGGATGGCCCGCTCCATGGCGGCACGAGCCAGGTCCTCGCCCACGCCGGCCAGCTCGAAGAGAACCCGCCCGGGCTTGACCACGGCGACCCAGTGCTCCGGGTTGCCCTTGCCGGAGCCCATGCGGGTCTCGGCCGGCTTCTGGGTGACCGGCTTGTCGGGGAACACCCGGATCCAGACCTTGCCGCCGCGCTTCACGTGGCGGGTCATGGCGATACGGGCGGCTTCGATCTGGCGGGCGGTGACCCATGCCGGCTCCAGCGCCTGGATCCCGTAGTCGCCGAAGTTGACGGTGGAGCCGCCCTTGGCCAGCCCGGACATCCGGCCCCTCTGCTGCTTGCGGTGCTTGACCTTCCGCGGCATCAACATCAGTCGTTTTCCTTACGGAAGTGAGGAGCCTCGTGATGCTCGCGGGTGCGCCGCTCGATCTCTTCTTCCTCGGCCAGGAGGCGCTCGATGTCGGGGTCGACCTCGGGGATGATGGGCTTGGCCTCGGCCGCGTCGACACCGTCGGCGTCGATGTCCTCGGTGCCGGCCGGCGCGTCGGGTAGTGCGGTGCCGGGCTCACCCTGGTCGGGCCGCCGGCGACCGCCGCCGGCGGAGATGATGCGGCGGGGACCGCCCTGGCCCGACGTCTCACCGACGGCCATGGCCGCTTCGCGGTTGATCTTGTCCTCGCTGGAGATCTTGTAGGGCAGGATGTCGCCCTTGTAGATCCACACCTTGACGCCGATGCGCCCGAAGGTCGTCTTGGCCTCGCGGAAGCCGTAGTCGATGTCGGCCCGCAGGGTGTGGAGGGGCACGCGGCCCTCGCGGTAGGCCTCACGCCTGGCCATCTCCGAGCCGCCCAAGCGGCCGGCACACTGGACGCGGATGCCCTGGGCCCCGGCCTTCTGCACGGTCTGGACGGCCCGCTTCATGGCCCGGCGGAAGCTGACCCGGCCGGTGAGCTGGTCGGCGATGCCCTGGGCGATGAGCGCGGCATCGAGCTCGGGCTGGCGGATCTCCTGGATGTTGAGCTGGATGCGAGGGTTGTTGGTGAGCTTGGCCAGGTACGTGCGCAGCCGGTCGGCCTCGGCACCGCGGCGGCCGATGACGATGCCGGGACGAGCGGTGTGCAGGTCGATGCGCAGGCGGTCGCGGGTGCGCTCCACCTCGATGCGACTGACGGCGGCCCGCTCGAGCTGGCTGCTCAGGTAGTCGCGGATCTTCCAGTCCTCGATCACGTGGTCCTGGTAGTCGCGTTCGTTGAACCAACGCGACTTCCACGCCGTGGTCACGCCCAGCCGGAACCCGTAGGGGTTGACCTTCTGGCCCATTACTCGCCCTTCTCTTCCGTCTTGTCACCGGCATCGCCGGGCTCGGCCGGCTCGCTGGTCGCGGCGGCCTCTGTGGTCTCGGTGGTCTCGGCAGCTTCGGGAGCGGCGGTTTCGGGAGCGGCGGCTTCGGGAGCGGCGGTCTCGGGCTCAGCCGGGGCGGCCTCGGGAGCGCCGCTGTCGGCTTCCGTCTCCGCGCTGCCCACGGCAGCAGCCGTCTCTTCGGCGGCCTCACCCTGCTCCGGTGCGGCCTCCGTGGCCTGCTCCGGCGGAGCCTGCACAGACGCCGGCGCCGTACCCGGCATCCGCTGGTCACGGCGGCCCTGGCGGCCCTGGCGGCCACCTTGGACACGGCGGGCCCGGCTGGCCGCAGCATCGGCTGCATGCCGGGCCTTGGCCCGGGCCAGCTTGTCCTCGGGCAGGCGGCTGACGATCACCGTCACGTGGCAGGTGCGCTTGCGGATGCGAGTGGCTCGCCCTCTGGCCCGCGGCCGCCACCGCTTCATGGTGGTGCCCTCGTCGGCGTAACAGGCGGAGACGAACAGCTCCTCGGGATCGAGGCCGTCGTTGTTGTCGGCGTTGGCCACGGCCGAAGCCAGCAGCTTGCCCACTAGCTGGGCGGCGTCACGCTCGCAGAAGCGCAGCACGTCACGGGCCTCCCCCACCTCGAGGCCACGGATCAGGTCGAGAACGACGCGGACCTTGGTGGCCGAGGTGCTGGAATGGCGCAGGACGGCCCGGGTTCCCTCCCGCTCGTTGGTCTTGGTGCCCGGCACCGCTACCGCCTCCCCGCCCGTTCCTGGCCGGCGTGGTACCGGAAGGTGCGGGTGGGAGCGAACTCGCCCAGCTTGTGGCCGACCATCGACTCGGTGACGTAGACGGGCACGTGCTTGCGGCCGTCGTGGACGGCGATGGTGTGGCCGACCATGTCGGGGATGATCGTGGAGCGCCGTGACCAGGTCTTGATCACCCGCTTCTCGTTGCGGGAGTTGAGGGCGTCGACCTTCTTCAACAGGTGGTCGTCGACGAAGGGGCCCTTCTTCAGGCTGCGGGTCATGACATCTACCTCCGGGACCCGCGGGTGCGGCGACGGCGAACAATGAGTCTGGTGGACGGCTTGGTCTTGTCACGGGTGCGGCCTTCGGGCTTGCCCCATGGCGACACCGGATGGCGCCCGCCGGAGGACTTGCCCTCGCCACCACCGAGGGGGTGGTCGACCGGGTTCATGGCCACGCCGCGGGTCTGGGGGCGGACGCCCTTCCACCGGTTGCGGCCGGCTTTGCCCACCTTGATCAGCTCGGCTTCGGCATTGCCGACCTCGCCGATGGTGGCCCGGCAGTCGATGGACACCCGGCGCATCTCCGTGGAGGGCAGGCGCAGGGTGACGAAGTCGCCCTCCTTGGCCACCAGCTGGATGCTCATGCCCGCCCCGCGGGCCATCTTGCCGCCGCCGTTGGGCTGCAGCTCCACGTTGTGGATGGTGGTACCCACGGGGATGAAGCGCATCGGCATGGCGTTGCCGGGACGGATCTCGGCCCCCTGCCCGCTCTGGAGGATCTGGCCCACGGTGACATTGGCGGGAGCGAGGATGTAGCGCTTCTCGCCGTCGTGGTAGTGGAGCAGGGCGATGCGGGCGTTGCGGTTGGGGTCGTACTCGATGGCCGCGACGGTGGCGGGAACGCCGTCCTTGTTCCTGCGGAAGTCGATCTTGCGGTACTGCTGCTTGTGGCCGCCGCCGCGGTGGCGAGCGGTCTTGCGCCCGTGGGCGTTGCGGCCGCCGGTGCGGGGCTTCGGGTCGAGCAGCGCCTTCTCGGGATGGTCGCGGGTGATCTCGGCGAAGTCGGAGACCGTCTGGAACCGCCGGCCGGCACTGGTGGGCTTTCTCTTGCGTAGGGCCATGTCTCCTCGTCAGCTCTCGAACAGATCGATGCGGTCTTCGCCGGCGAGGGTGATGATGGCCCGCTTGGTGTCCGGCCGGGTCCCGAAGGTGGCCTGCTTGCGGTTGCGCTTCCGCTTCCCCTTGCGGTTGAGGGTGTTCACGTTGGTGACCCGTACGTTGAATATGGACTCGATGGCCTGGCGGATCTCGGTCTTGTTGGCCGCCGGATCGACGACGAAGGTGTAGACGCCCTCGTCGAGCAACGAGTACGACTTCTCGGAGACGACAGGGCGGAGGATGACGTCGCGGGGGTCCTTCACGGCTTCACCTCGGCTGTATCCGTTGTGGGCTCGGCCGCCGGCGCGGTTGGGGGCTCCGTCACGGGCGCAACTGGGGGCTCCGCGGCCGGCTCGGTTGCCGGCTCGCTCGACGCCGCCGGCGTGGCCGCGGGAAGCGTGGCCTGACTGAAGACGACCCAGTCGGCGCACAGCACGTCGTAGGCATTGAGCTGGTCGGCGGCCAGCACGTGCACCTCGGGAAGGTTCCTGAACGACTTCGCCGCCGCCTCCTCGTCGTCGCCGAGGACGACGAGCACCCTGCCGTCGAGGCCGAGGGCAGCCAGTGCCGTGCGTGCGTCCTTGGTGCGCGGAGTGGAGAAGGGCCACGAGTCGACGACCATGACCTTGCCCTCGGCGGCGCGGTCCGACAGCGCCGAGCGCAGCGCCAGCTGCACCATCTTCTTGGGCGTCTTCTGGTTGTACTTGCGGGGCTTGGGGCCGAGGGCGACACCGCCACCGGTGAAATGGGGTGCGCGGCTGGATCCCTGCCGGGCCCGGCCGGTGCCCTTCTGGCGCCACGGCTTGGCGCCACCACCGCGGACCTCGGCCCTGGTCTTGGTGGACTGGGTGCCGGAGCGGGCGGCGGCCAGCTGTGCCGTCACGACCTGGTGGAGGACGGCGGCGTTGGGCACGATGCCGAACAACGAGTCGTCGAGGGTCACCGAGCCGGCGGTGGACCCGTCGACCTTCCGGATATCGGCTGTCGCCATGGCTACTTGGGGGCCTTTACTGCGTTGCGGATGAGGACCATGCCGCCCCGGGGGCCGGGAACGGCACCCCTCACCAGCAGCAGGTCCCGCTCACCGTCGGACTCGACCACCTCCAGGTTCAAGGTGGTGACCTTCTGGGCACCCATCTGGCCGGCCATCTTCATGCCCTTGAACACGCGGGCCGGTGTGGCGCAGGCGCCGATGGCGCCCGGAGCACGGTGCTTCTTGTGGTTGCCGTGGCCGGCGCCCTGGCCCTTGAAGTTGTGCCGGCGCATCACGCCCATGAAGCCCTTGCCCCGGCTGATACCGGTGACGTCCACCCGCTGGCCGGCCACGAGCTGGTCGACCTTGAGCTCCTGACCCACCTCGTACCCGCTGACGTCCTCGAGGCGCAGCTCGACCAGGCGGCGGCCGGCTTCGACCCCGGCGCGGGAGAAGTGACCGGCCTCGGGCTTGTTGACCCGGCTCGGCTTGACCGTCCCGAAGGTCACCTGGAGAGCGGAGTACCCGTCACGCTCGACCGTCTTCACCTGGACCACGCGTACCGGGGGAACCTTGACGACGGTGACAGGGACGGCCCGGTTCTGGTCGTCCCAGATCTGGGTCATCCCGACCTTCTCACCGACGATCGCTGTGCTGGCCATGTTGGGGGTTCTGTCTCTTGTCTCTCACGCGAAAGCTCCGCCCGGGAAGACCCGGCGGAGCAAAATTGGGTTGTGCCGTGGGGTTCCCGCAGGCAACCACGGACGTCAGTTGAACCGGTACGGACTCTAGCAGTTACTGCAGTTTGATCTCTATGTCGACACCGGCCGGGAGGTCCAGGCGCTGGAGGGAGTCGACGGTCTTGGCACTGTGCTCGACGATGTCGAGCAGGCGCTTGTGGATGCGCATCTCGAAGTGCTCGCGGCTGTCCTTGTACTTGTGGGGCGAGCGGATCACCGTGTAGCGGTGCTTCTCGGTGGGCAGCGGGACCGGGCCGCGTACCTTGGCCTGGGTGCGCAGCACTGTCTCGACGATCTTCTTGGTGGACTGGTCGACCACCTCGTGGTCGTAGGCCTTCAGCCGTATGCGGATCTTCTGCTTGCTGTCAGCCACTGGTTCCTTCGTCTCTCTTGACTATGCCGGAAGGCCGTCAGGCCGCCCGGCCCGACGGAACGCCCCGGAGGGCTTGTTCTGTCGGAACATCGATGATCCGCCGGCGGAGCCGGCGACATTGCCTTTGACTTACTGTTATTTCAGGATTTTCGTGACGCGGCCCGCGCCCACAGTGCGGCCGCCTTCGCGGATGGCGAAGCGGAGGCCCTCGTCCATGGCGATGGGCTTGCCCAGCTCCACCACCATGGTGGTGTTGTCGCCCGGCATCACCATCTCGGTGCCCTCGGCCAGGGTGATGGAGCCGGTGACGTCGGTGGTGCGGAAGTAGAACTGCGGGCGGTAGTTGTTGAAGAACGGCTTGTGGCGGCCGCCCTCGGCCTTGTTCAGGACGTAGACGTTGGCCTCGAAGTTGGTGTGGGGGGTGATGGAGCCGGGCTTGCAGAGGACCTGGCCGCGCTCCACCTCCTCCTTCTTGGTGCCGCGGAGCAGGGCGCCGATGTTGTCGCCGGCCCGGCCCTCGTCGAGGATCTTGCGGAACATCTCGACGCCGGTGCACACGGTCTGCTGGGTGTTGCGCAGGCCGACGATCTCGACGGTGTCGCCGGTCTTCACGATGCCCTGCTCGACCTTCCCGGTGACCACGGTGCCGCGGCCCTGGATGGTGAACACGTCCTCGATGGGCATGAGGAAGGGCTTGTCGGTGTCGCGGGTTGGCTCGGGCACGAAGGCGTCGACCTCGTCCATGAGCTTGACCACGGCCTCGGCCCAGGTGGCGTCGCCCTCGAGAGCCTTGAGCGCGCTGACGCGGACCACCGGGGTGTCGTCGCCGGGGAACTCGTACTCGCTGAGCAGCTCGCGGACCTCGAGCTCGACCAGGTCCAGCAGCTCCTCGTCGTCCACCATGTCGGCCTTGTTGAGGGCGACGACGATGGAGGGGACGCCGACCTGGCGGGCGAGCAGAACGTGCTCACGCGTCTGGGGCATGGGGCCGTCGGCCGCCGACACCACGAGGATGGCGCCGTCGACCTGGGCCGCGCCGGTGATCATGTTCTTGATGTAGTCGGCATGACCGGGCATGTCGACGTGGGCGTAGTGGCGGTTCGGCGTCTGGTACTCGACGTGGGCGATGTTGATGGTGATGCCCCGGGCCTTCTCCTCGGGCGCCTTGTCGATCATGTCGAAGGCGGTGAAGGACGTGGTGCCGGAAGTGTCCTTCTCGGCCAGCACCTTGGTGATGGCCGCCGTCAAGGTGGTCTTGCCGTGGTCGATGTGGCCCATCGTCCCGATGTTGAGATGGGGCTTCGTACGCTCGAACTTCTGCTTGGCCATGTTTGTGTCCTCTGATCGCTTGGTCGTTACTCGCCGCGTACCCGGGCGACGATCTCTCTGGCGATCGTCTCGGGGACCTGCTGGTAAGAATGGAACTGCATGGTCGACGTGGCCCGTCCCTGGGTCTTCGACCGCAGGTCTGTAACGTAGCCGAACATCTCCGACAGCGGCACCTGGGTGCGAATTACCTGGCTGCTGCCCCGCTGCTCCATGCCCTCCATCTTCCCCCGGCGGCTGTTGAGGTCGCCGATGACGTCGCCCATGTACTCGTCGGGCGTAACCGCCTCGACCAGCATGATCGGTTCGAGGAGGCAGGGCTTGGCCCGCTTGGCCGCCTCCTTGACGGCCATGGAGCCGGCGATCTTGAAGGCCATCTCCGATGAGTCGACATCGTGGTAGGAGCCGTAGGTGAGGATGGCCCGCACGTCCACCATCGGGTAACCGGCCACCACGCCCGAGGTCAGGGCCTCCTGGATGCCGGCGTCGACCGAGGGGATGTACTCCTTGGGGATCACGCCACCCGAGATCTTGTCCACGAACTCATAACCGCCACCGGGGCCGGTGGGCTCGAGGCTGATGACCACGTGGCCGTACTGGCCGCGGCCACCGGTCTGGCGCACGTAGCGCATCTCGACCTTCTCGACGGTCTGGGTGATCGTCTCGCGGTAGGCCACCTGGGGCTTGCCCACGTTGGCGTCGACCTTGAACTCGCGGAGCATCCGGTCCACCAGCACCTCGAGGTGCAGCTCGCCCATGCCGCCGATGACGGTCTGGCCCGTCTCCTCGTCGGAGTGCACCTGGAAGGTGGGGTCCTCCTCCGATAGCGACTGGAGCGCCTTCGACAGCTTGTCCTGGGCATCCTTCGTCTTGGGCTCCACGGCGACATGGATCACCGGCTCGGGGAACTCGAGCGACTCGAGGACAATCGGTGCGTTGGGGTCACAGAGGGTGTTGCCGGTGGTGGTCTGCTTCAGACCGACGGCGGCCACGATGTCGCCGGCAAAGACGGCGTCCTTGTCCTCGCGGTGGTTGGCGTGCATCTGGAGCAGGCGGCCCACCCGCTCCTTGCGGTCCTTGCTCGAGTTGAGCACGGCGGCGCCCTTCTCGAGCTTGCCGCTGTAGACGCGGAAGTACGTCAGCTTGCCGACGTGGGGGTCGCTCATGATCTTGAAGGCCAGGGCGGAGAAGGGTTCGTCGTCGGAGGCGAGGCGCTCCAGCTCCTCGATCCCCTTGACATCCATGCCGGTGGTGGGGGGGAGGTCGAGCGGGCTGGGGAGGAAGTCGATCACCGCGTCGAGCATGGGCTGTACGCCCTTGTTCTTGAATGCAGACCCGCACAGCACGGGCACCAGCTGGTTGGCGATGGTGGCGGTGCGCAGAGCGACCCGGAGGTCCTCCGCGGTGACCGGCTCGTCACCGACGTACTTCTCCATGACGTTGTCGTCGTAGTTGGACACCACGTCGATGAGGGCCTGGCGGCCGGATTCAGCCTCTTGGGCCATCTCGTCGGGAATGTCGGTGACCGACCAGGCCTCACCGTGCTCCGACCCCTCGTCCCACATCAGGGCCTTCATGCCGATGAGGTCGATCATGCCCTTGAAGTGGCCCTCGGCCCCGATGGGGACCTGGAGCACGGCGGGCACGGCGTCGAGGCGGTCGCGGATCATGCTCACGGACCGGTTGAAATCAGCACCGATGCGGTCCATCTTGTTGACGAAGCAGATGCGGGGCACGTTGTACTTGTTGGCCTGGCGCCACACCGTCTCGGTCTGGGGCTCCACGCCGGCGACGGCATCGAACACGGCCACGGCACCGTCGAGCACCCGCAGCGAACGCTCGACCTCGACGGTGAAGTCGACGTGGCCGGGGGTGTCGATGATGTTGATCCAGTTGTCCTTCCACATGCACGTGGTGGCCGCAGAGGTGATGGTGATGCCCCGCTCCTGCTCCTGGACCATCCAGTCCATGGTGGCGGCACCCTCGTGGACCTCCCCGATCTTGTAGTTCTTGCCGGTGTAGTAGAGGATCCGCTCGGTCGTGGTGGTCTTGCCCGCGTCGATGTGGGCCATGATCCCGATGTTGCGGGTGCGGGCAAGCGGAAATTCTCGGATCAGCGGTGACATGGTGGGTCCTGGAGAGAAGGAAGAGGAATCGGTGGGCTGGGCTGCGGACTACCAGCGGTAGTGCGCGAAGGCCTTGTTGGACTCGGCCATCTTCTGGACGTCCTCACGGCGCTTCACTGCTGAGCCGACGCCGTTCGAGGCGTCGAGCAGCTCGTTGGCCAGGCGCTGGCCCATCGACTTCTCCCGACGCTGTCGGGAGTAGCTCACCAGCCAGCGGATGGAGAGCGTGGTCGAGCGCCGCGGGCGCACCTCGATGGGGACCTGGTAAGTGGCACCGCCCACCCGGCGGCTCTTGACCTCCAGGGCGGGCTTGGTGTTATCGACGGCCCGCTTCAAGGTGGCGATCGGCTCGGCGCCGGTCTTCTCCTTGACGATGTCGAGCGCCTCGTAGACGATGCGCTCGGCCGTGGTGCGCTTGCCCTGGGTCAGGATCTTGTTCACCAGCTGGGTCACGACGACCGACTTGTAGACCGGGTCGGGGAGCAGCTCGCGGCGGGGGGGAGGTCCCTTGCGGGGCATGCCTAGGCGTCCTTCTTGGCGCCGTAGCGGCTCCGGGCCTGCTTGCGGTCGCGTACACCAGAGGTGTCGAGGGTGCCTCGGATGATCTTGTAGCGGACACCGGGGAGGTCCTTCACGCGGCCGCCGCGCACGAGAACTATCGAGTGCTCCTGGAGGTTGTGCCCCACTCCGGGGATGTAGGCGGTGATCTCGGTGCCACTGGTGAGACGCACACGGGCCACCTTCCGCAGGGCCGAGTTCGGCTTCTTCGGGGTGGTGGTGTAGACCCGCGTACAGACACCCCGCCGCTGCGGCGCGCCCTTCAGGGCAGGGGTCTTGGACTTGGTCTGGTTGGACTGGCGGCCCTTGCGGACCAACTGCGCGATGGTGGGCAACGCGACCTCTCTGGTATCGCCTTCGACGCTTTGGGCCGTCGGCGGTGGACAATCGTAGGCCCTCGGTGAGGGCCCGGGCAAAGCCGGACTATCCGGCCTGGTCTTCTGAGCCTTCGGTGGCGCCTTCGGCCGGCGTGCCGATGTGGGCCAGCCACGACGCCAGATCGTCGGTCTCGGTGTCGGAGGACCACCCCAGCATCGGCTCGTAGTCCGGCGCGTCCATCGTCGGTTCGCGGTACCTGCCCATGCCTGTGCCGGCGGGGATCAGCTTGCCGATGATGATGTTCTCCTTGAGCCCGAGCAGCTGATCCGACTTGCCCTCGATGGCCGCTTCGGTGAGCACCCGCGTCGTCTCCTGGAAGGAGGCGGCGGACAACCACGACTCGGTGGCCAGAGAGGCCTTGGTGATGCCCATGAGCTCGGGACGCCCCTCAGCGGGACGCCGCCCGGACTCCACCAGCTCGCGGTTGACCTCGGCATAGGTACGGGAGTCGACCCGCTCGCCCGGCAGGAACGATGCATCGCCCGGTTCGGCCACGGAGACCCGCCGCAGCATCTGGCGCACGATCAGCTCGATGTGCTTGTCGTGGATGGACACGCCCTGGTCGCGGTAGACCTTCTGGACCTCTTCGACCAGGTACTGCTGGGTCTCGCGGATGCCCTTGATCTCCAGGAGCTCCTTGGGGTCCTTGGGGCCTTCCACCAGGGCGTCGCCGGCAACCACCTCGCTGCCGTCGGATACCTCGAGGTGGGCCCGCTGGGACACGTTGTAGGCGTCCTCGGCGCCGTCGTCACCGACCACGGTGATGCGCCGGCCGAGCTCGTCCTCGCTGATGCGCACGACACCCGAGGTGCGGGCCAGCACGGCCGCGCCCTTCGGGGTGCGGGCCTCGAACAGCTCGACGACGCGGGGCAGGCCGTGGGTGATGTCCTCACCGGCGATACCGCCGGTGTGGAAGGTGCGCATGGTGAGCTGCGTGCCAGGCTCACCGATGGACTGGGCGGCGATCACGCCGACGGCCTCGCCCATCTCGATGCCCTTGAGGGTGGCCAGGGAGCGGCCGTAACAGGTGGCGCACACCCCGTGCTCCGCCTCGCAGGTCAGCACCGATCGGGTGCGGGCCCGCGTCACCGACGGATCGTCCCGTAGCGCCACCATCTCCTCGTCGCCGATGTCGGTGCCGGCGGGGTAGCCGCCGGTGGGCTCGACCAGGACCCGCCCGAACAACCGGGTGTCCAGGTAGGAGCGCTTGCCCGGCTGGTCGGGGACGATGCCTTCCAACCACACACCTCGCGAGGTGCCGCAATCGTCCTCGCGGATGATCAGCTCCTGGGCCACGTCGACCAGGCGCCTGGTCAGGTACCCGGAGTCGGCGGTACGCAGGGCGGTGTCGGCCAGTCCCTTGCGGGCTCCGTGGGTGGAGATGAAGTACTCCAGCACCGACAGGCCCTCACGGAACGAGGACTTGATGGGGCGGGGGATCATCTCGCCGCGGGGGTTGGACACGAGGCCCTTCATGCCGGCGATCTGGCGGACCTGCTGGGCGTTGCCACGGGCACCGGAGTTCACCATCATGTCGAGAGGGTTGAAGGTGATGGTGGACAGCGTGCGGTCCATGGCCCGGCCGACCTCGGAGTTGGCCGAGGTCCAGATCTCAATCTCCTTCTGGCGGCGCTCGTCGTCGGTGATGATGCCCCGCTTGAACTGCAGCTCGGCCTTCTCCGCCTCCTTCTCGTGGCGGTCGAGGATGTCGCTCTTCTCGGGCGGGGTCTTCACGTCGTCGATGGAGATGGTGAGGCCCGACTGGGTGGCGTAGCGGAAGCCGAGGTCCTTGATGTGGTCGAGGCAGCGCGAAACCGTGGTCTTGGGGTAGACGTCGGCTATCTCCTCGACGATCGAGGCGATGCTGCGGGCCTTCTTGGACACCAGCTCGTTGACGAACGGGAAGTCGGCGGGAAGGGCCTCGTTGAACAGCAGGCGCCCGGCGGTGGTCTCCACCTCGGCGTAGTCGGTCTCGCCGTTGGTGTTGACCGGCGTACGGACCTTGATGAGCGAGTGCAGCGTGATGTCGCCGGCGTGGTACGCCTGCTCCACCTCGTAGATCTGGCGGAACACCCGGCCTTCGCCCTTGGCCCCATCCACCTGCAGCGTGAGGTAGTAGGCCCCGAAAACCATGTCCTGGGAAGGCACGGTGATAGGCCGGCCGGTGGCCGGGCTGAGGATGTTGTTGGCCGACAGCATGAGGACACGGGCCTCGGCCTGGGCCTCGGCCGACAGCGGGAGGTGGACGGCCATCTGGTCGCCGTCGAAGTCGGCGTTGAAGGCGGCACACACGAGGGGGTGGATCTGGATGGCCTTGCCCTCGACCAGCACGGGCTCGAAGGCCTGGATGCCGAGGCGGTGGAGGGTGGGGGCCCGGTTCAGGAACACCGGGTGCTCCTTGATGGCCTCCTCCAGCACGTCCCACACCTGGGCCCGGCGACGCTCGACCATGCGCTTGGCCGACTTGATGTTCTGGGCCAGCTCGGCGTCGACGAGACGCTTCATCACGAAGGGCTTGAACAGCTCGAGGGCCATCTGCTTGGGCAGTCCGCACTGGTGCAGGCGCAGCTGCGGCCCGACCACGATGACCGAGCGGCCGGAGTAGTCGACTCGCTTGCCCAGCAGGTTCTGGCGGAACCGGCCCTGCTTGCCCTTCAACATGTCGGACAGCGACTTGAGGGGGCGGTTCCCGGGACCGGTGACGGGACGGCCGCGACGGCCGTTGTCGAACAGGGCGTCGACGGCCTCCTGGAGCATCCGCTTCTCGTTGTTGACGATGATCTCGGGAGCGCCGAGGTCGAGCAGGCGCTTCAACCGGTTGTTGCGGTTGATGACCCGGCGGTACAGGTCGTTCAGGTCCGACGTGGCGAAGCGGCCGCCGTCGAGCTGGACCATCGGGCGCAGCTCCGGCGGGATGACCGGGACGGCGTCGAGGATCATGGCCCGGGGGTCGTTGGCCCGCTTGCCGTTCTCGTCACGGCGGTTGAAGGCGGTGACGATCTTCAGGCGCTTGATGGCCTTCTGCTTGCGCTGGACGCTGAGCGGGCGGCGACCGTCGGCCGCGTCGATGGCCTCGCGGAGCTTGATCTCCTCGCTGTCGAAGTCGATGCGGTTGATGAGCCGGGCGATGGCCTCGGCGCCCATGCCACCCTCGAAGAACTCACCGAAGCGGTCCTTTAGGGCCCGCCACAGCAGCTCGTCCTCGATGATCTTGCGCCCGTGAAGGTCGCGGAACTCGTCGAAGGCCCGCTGGAGCAGCTCCAACTGGGCCTGGCCGCGCTCGCGCACGGCTGCCGCTTCCTTCTCCCACGCCTTGTGACGAGCCTTGATCTCGTTCTCCTTGGCCCCGTCGGCCTCGAGCTTCTCCAGCTCCTTCTCGAGCATCTCGGAACGGTCGGCGAGATCCAGCTCCAGGCGCCGGTTGACCTCGGCCAGCTCCTCGTTCAGCTCGACCTCGAGGTTCGGCAGCTCGACCTGGCGGCGCTCCTCGTCGACCCAGGTGACCAGGTTGGCGGCGAAGTAGATGACCTTCTCGAGCTGCTTGGCCTTCAGCTCCTCACGGGGCTCGATGCCCATGAGCAGGTAGGCCAGCCACGAGCGGGTACCCCGCAGGTACCAGATGTGGACGACCGGCGCGGCCAGCTCGATGTGGCCCATCCGCTCGCGGCGTACCTTCGAACGGGTGACCTCGACGCCGCAGCGCTCGCAGATGATCCCGCGGAAGCGCACGCGCTTGTACTTGCCGCAGTAGCACTCCCAGTCCTTGGTGGGGCCGAAGATCTTCTCGCAGAACAGCCCGTCCTTCTCAGGGCGCAGCGTCCGGTAGTTGATCGTCTCCGGCTTCTTGACCTCACCGTTCGACCACGTCCGGATCGAATCCGCAGTAGCCAGCCCGATCCGGATCTGCTCAAAGTCATTTACATCCAGCATTCAGTGCCCTTCTCTCAGAACCGGGAGGCGCGCTCGGCAGCACGACGCTCGTCTTCTTCGTCGGATCCGCGCTCGGGGCGGGATATGTCGATCCCCAGCTCCTCGGCGGTGCGGAACACGTCCTCGTCCAGGTCGCGCATCTCGATCTCCTGGCCCGTTGTGGAGAGCACCTCCACGTTGAGACAGAGCGACTGCATCTCCTTGATGAGGACCTTGAACGACTCGGGGATCCCAGGCTCGGGGATGTTCTCGCCCTTGACGATCGCCTCGTAGACCTTCACCCGGCCGAGCACGTCGTCGGACTTGATGGTGAGCAGCTCCTGCAGGGCGTAGGCGGCGCCGTAGGCCTCCAGGGCCCACACCTCCATCTCCCCGAAGCGCTGCCCACCGAACTGGGCCTTACCGCCCAGCGGCTGCTGGGTGATCATGCTGTACGGGCCGGTGGAGCGGGCGTGGATCTTGTCGTCCACCAGGTGGGCCAGCTTCAGGATGTAGACGTAGCCCACGCACACCGGGTTGTCGTAGGGCTCGCCGGTACGGCCGTTGTAGAGGGTGGCCTTGCCGTCGCGGCCCATGAGGCGCTTGCCGTCGGCGCCCTCGGGCGTGAGCGTCTCGAAGATGCTCTGGATTGTGGGGTGGCGGCCGGCCTTGTCCTCCTCGTCCCAGTGGGCGCCGTCGAAGACGGGCGTCGAGACCCACACCGATGGTTCGGTGACGGGTCGGGTCTTGGTCTCCGTCCCCTTGAGCGGCTCGGTCTTGGTGCCGGCGCCGTCCCAGCCCCAGCGGGCGGCCCAGCCCAGGTGGGCCTCGAGGACCTGGCCCACGTTCATGCGGCTGGGCACTCCGAAGGGCGACAGGATGATGTCGACGGTGGTGCCGTCGGCCAGGTGGGGCATGTCCTCGACCGGGAGGATCTTGGAGATGACGCCCTTGTTGCCGTGGCGGCCGGCGAGCTTGTCGCCCTCGCTGATCTTGCGCTTCTGGGCCACGTAGACCCGCACGAGCTGGTTGACGCCGGGCGGCAGCTCCTGGTTGTCGTCGCGGGAGAACACCCGCACGTCGATGACCTTGCCGGCCTCACCGTGGGGCACCTTGAGGCTGGTGTCCCGGACCTCGCGGGCCTTCTCGCCGAAGATGGCCCGCAGCAGGCGCTCCTCGGGGGTCAGCTCCGTCTCGCCCTTGGGCGTGACCTTTCCGACCAGCACGTCGCCGGGGCTGACCTCGGCACCGACGCGGATGATGCCCCGCTCGTCGAGGTCCTTCAGGATCTCCTCGGACAGGTTGGGGATGTCCCGGGTGATCTCCTCGGCGCCGAGCTTGGTGTCCCGGGCGTCGACCTCGTGCTCCTGGATGTGGATGGAGGTGAGGACGTCGTCGCGCACGAGGCGCTCCGACAGGATGATGGCGTCCTCGTAGTTGTAGCCCTCCCACGGCATGAAGGCGACCAGGAGGTTCTTGCCGAGGGCCAGCTCGCCCTGATGGGTGGAGGGGCCGTCGGCCAGGGGGGTGCCCGCTTCGACACGGTCGCCCTCGTTGACGAGCGAGCGCTGGTTGATGCAGGTGTTCTGGTTCGAGCGGCGGAACTTGCCCAGCTTCTCGATCTTGCGGCCCTTGCCCTCGTAGTCGACGGTGATGTGGTCACCGGTGACCTCGGTGACGACACCGGCAGCCTCGGCCAGCATGACGTCGCCGGCGTCGCACGCCACCCTCTTCTCGACACCGGTGCCGATGTAGGGAGCCTCGGGGCGCAGCAGGGGCACGGCCTGCTTCTGCATGTTGGCGCCCATCAGGGCGCGGTTGGCGTCGTCGTGCTCGATGAAGGGGATGAGGGCGGTGGAGACCGACACCATCTGCTTGGGCGAGACGTCCATGAGGTCGACCTCGGACGGAGGCACGAAGTCGACCTCGGTGCTCGACCCGTAGGAGGTGGTGGTGGCGCCGACCCGCACCCCTGCCCCTTGCGGGCCGCGGCGGACGAGGACGCGGTCCTCGTTGAAGTTGCCCTGGTCGTCCAGGCTGGCGTTGGCCTGGGCGATGACGTGCTCCTCCTCCTCGTCGGCGGCGAGGTAGACGACCTCTTCGGTGACTCGGCCGTCGACGACGGTGCGGTACGGCGTCTCGATGAAGCCGTACTCGTTGATGCGCCCGTAGGTGGCGAGGTGCCCGATCAGGCCGATGTTGGGGCCTTCGGGAGTCTCGATCGGGCACATGCGCCCGTAGTGGGAGCTGTGCACGTCACGGACCTCGAAGCCGGCCCGCTCGCGGCTGAGGCCACCAGGGCCCATGGCCGACAGGCGGCGCTTGTGGGTGAGGCCGGACAGGGGGTTGACCTGGTCCATGAACTGGCTGAGCTGGCTGGTGCCGAAGAACTCCTTGATGGAGGCCACGACCGGGCGGATGTTGATCAGCGTCTGGGGCGTGATGGCCTCGACGTCCTGGGTGGTCATGCGCTCGCGCACCACCCGCTCCATGCGCGACAAGCCGACCCGCACCTGGTTCTGGATCAGCTCACCGACCGAGCGGATGCGCCGGTTGGCGAAGTGGTCCTGGTCGTCGAGGCGGTAACCGGGCTCGCCGTTGGCCAGGTGCAGCATGTAGGTGGCCGCGGCGAGAAGCTCACTGGGGCTGAGCACACCCTGGCCGGCAACCGGACGCTCCAGGTCGTAGTCCAGGATCTCCGCGGCCCGCTCGACCTCGGGGCCGAGCTTGCGGTTGAGCTTGTAGCGCCCTACCCGGGTGAGGTCGTAGCGCTTGGGGTTGAAGAAGGCGTTCTCGAAGTAGGCACGGGCCGACTCCACCGAAGGCGGCTCGCCGGGGCGGGCCCGCTTGTAGATCTCGAGGAGAGCCTCTTCCCGTGTGGGGGCCAGCTCCTTCTCCTTGGCCCACTGGCCCTCGAGGAAGTCGAAGTGGCGCACGAACTTGTCGAGCAGGCCGGGCGCCCCCTCCTCGTCGTAGCCGAGGGCGCGCAGCAGCACGAACAGGCTGAGCCGGCGCTTGCGGGCGACGCGGGTGCCGGCGGTGATGTCCTTGCCCGGCTTGGCTTCCACGTCGAACTCGATCCACTCACCCCGATAGGGGTGGATGGTGCCGGTGACGACGGTCTTGGCGTCGCGACCGGGCTGGAAGATCACGCCGGGGCTGCGCACCAGCTGCGACACGACGACCCGCTCGGTGCCGTTGATGATGAACGTGCCCTTGTTCGTCATCATGGGGAAGTCGCCCATGAAGACGGTCTGTTCCTTGATCTCACCGGTGGTGGCGTTCATGAACCGGGCCCGCACGAAGATCGGCGCGGAGTAGGTCATGTCCTTCTCCTTGCACTCCTCCATCGTGAACTTCGGAGGGGGCCGGAGATCCTGGTCGGTGGAGTCGAACTCCAGCTCGAGGCGCAGCTGGCCGGTGAAGTCCTCGATGGGGCTTATGTCCCGGAACGTTTGAACCAGGCCGGAATCAAGGAACCATTCGAACGAGGATCGCTGGATGGCCACCAGATCCGGCAGCGGCAGGACCTCATCGAGGTTGGCGAAAGAGAAACGTTCCCGTACGGCGGGACCAGACGGCAAGACCTACTCCTCGTGGAGATGGGGGGCGGAACGAGCGATGAGCGCGCGCCAGCCACGCTCAGAACTTCAGGGCGTGCAGCGGGCGGCCACGGCAACCACGCAGTATAAGCGCGGGCAGGCCAAAAAGACAATCCGGGGACAGACTCGGCAAGAGTAGGGGCGTCGAGCCCCTTCGTCAAGGGTTTCGTGCCGGGCCTGGCCCGGGGGAGCTACTTGACCTCGACGCTGGCGCCGGCGGCCTCGAGCTGCGCCTTGGCCTTCTCGGCGTCTTCCTTGGAGGCACGCTCGAGAACGGGCTTGGGGGCGCCGTCCACGAGATCCTTGGCCTCCTTGAGGCCGAGGCTGGTAAGAGCCCGCACCTCCTTGATGACCTGGATCTTCTTGTCACCGGCCGCGGTGAGGATGACGTCGAACTCGTCCTTCTCCTCCTCGACGGGTGCCGCGTCGCCGCCGCCGCCACCAGCGGCCGGGGCTGCTGCCACCGGAGCCGCGGCAGTCACGCCGAAACGCTCCTCGAAGTCCTTGAGCAGCTCGCTCAGCTCGAGGACGGTCATGTTGGAAATGGAATCCAGGATCTCTTCTTTGGTGCCCATCAGGACGCTCCTTGCTCTTCGGTTCGGTTATCTGGGGGATCGGAAGGGGTGGCCGGCTCGGGCTCGGGGGCGGCGGCTTCGGGCTCCGGGGCGGGGGCGGGAGCCTCGGGCTCGGTGGCAGCGGCTTCGGGCGCCGGAGCGGGGGCGGGAGCCTCGGGCTCGGGGGACGCCGCGGCTTCCGCTTCGCCGGCCTCCGGGGCGCCGCCCTTCTGGTCGATCAGAGCCTTGAGGCCGTAGGCGAAGTTGCGGGGCAGGGCTTGGAGCAGGCCGGCGAACTTGACCATCGGGGCGGCCAGGCCGCCGGCGATGCGGGCCAGCAGCACGTCCCGCGTCGGGAGGTCTGCGAGAGCGGCGGTATCGGGAGCGGAGAGGACGCTGGTGCCGAGGAGCCCGCCCTTGACGATCAGCGCCGGGTTGGTCCGGGCGAAGTCCCGCAGCGCCTTGGCCACGGCCACGGCGTCACCGTCGACGAAGGCGATGGCCGTCGGGCCGAGGAGCAGGGCCTCCAGCTCGTCGAGGCCCAGGTCACGGGCAGCGAAGCGGACGAGGGTGTTCTTGTAGATCTTGTAGTCGCCGCCCACGTCGTTCAGCGAGCGGCGCAGCGTGGACAGCTCCTTCACGCCCAACCCGCGGTACTCGGTGAGAATGGCCGCGCTGGAGGAGGAGAGGCGCTCGCGCACCTCGTCCACCACGGCGACCTTCTCTGGCCTCGGATTGTCCAACTCGCCTTCGCCTCCTCTGTCTTCAGCCCCACCGGCGCACGCAGGAAGCGAACGCCCTGGACTTCAGGAGGTTCACCTCGTCAGGCGGGCCAAGGCCCTTTCAGCGCACGGGGCGCACCGGATGTCTGCGGCGAAGCGATGGATCGTGCGGGCAACCGTACTACGACGCGGCCGAAGCCGCCTGGGCGAGCTCGTCCTCGGTGATGCGGATGGTGCTCGGGTCCAGCTTGATGCCGGGCCCCATGGTGGAGGAGACCGTCACCGAGCGGACGTATTTTCCCTTGGACGCCGCCGGCTTGGCCTTCTGCAGCTCGTCCACCACGGCCCGGATGTTGTCGAGCAAGGCCTGGGTCTCGAACGAGACCTTGCCCACCGGCACGTGGATGTTGCCGAACTTGTCGGTGCGGTACTCCACCCGACCGCCCTTGAACTCGGTGACGGCCTTGGCCACATCGGTGGTGACCGTTCCCGTCTTCGGGTTGGGCATGAGGCCCCGGGGGCCGAGCACCTTGCCGACCTTGCCGACCAGGGCCATGAGGTCCGGGGTGGCGATGGCGATGTCGAAATCGAAGAAACCCTCCTGCACCCGCTGCACCAGGTCGTCGGCACCGACGATGTCGGCGCCGGCACCACGGGCCGCCTCGGCGGCATCGCCGGCGGCGAACACGGCTACCCGGACGGCCTTGCCGGTACCGGCAGGAAGGCTCACGGTGCCCCGGACGATCTGGTCGGCCCGGCGGGGGTCGACGCCCAGGCGCACAGCCAGCTCGACCGTCTCGTCGAAGCGGGCCGGCGCAAGGCTCTTGAGCAGTTCGACGGCCTGACGGGGGCGGTGCAGGTGGTCCCGGTCGAAGCGCCGGGTCGCGTCGGTGTACCTCTTGCCGCTGGGCATCTGTTCTTTCCTAGTCCTTGGAGACGTTGATGCCCATGGAGCGGGCCGTGCCCGCCACCTGGCGCTTGGCCGCCTCGAGATCGTTGGCGTTGAGGTCGGGCATCTTGGTCTGGGCGATCTCGGTGAGCTGGGCGGCGGTGATGGAGCCCACCGTGGCGCGACCGGCGGTGGTAGCGCCCTTGTCGATCCCTGCCGCCTGGCGCAGGAGCACCGGGGTGGGGGACGTCTTGAGCACGAAGGTGAAGGACCGGTCCTCGAACACGGTGATCTCCACCGGGATGACGCTGCCCCGCTGGCTCTCGGTGGCCGCGTTGTACTGCTTGCAGAACTCCGGTGTGGAGACGCCGTGAGGGCCCAGGGCCGTACCGACCGGCGGCGCCGGCGTGGCCTGCCCGGCCGGGAGCTGGATCTTCACTATCGCCGCAACGCGCTTCTTTGCCATCTAGAGCTTCGCCACCTGACTGAACTCGAGCTCGACCGGAGTCTCCCGGCCGAAGATGTTGACGAGCACCTTGAGCTTGAGCTGGTCCTCGTTGATCTCTGCGATCTGCCCGGAGAAGTCGGCGAAGGGCCCTTCACGAACCCGGACGCTCTCCCCCACCTCGTACTCGAGGCGCGGGCGGGTCTTGCGCACGGTCTCCACACCCTCCTGCTGGACCGGAAGGAACGTCTCCACGTCACGGCGGGACAGGGGCACCGGGCTGGATCCCTGGTGGACGAAGCCGGTTACGCCGGGAGTGTTGCGCACGACGTACCAGGCGTCGTCGTCGAGCTCGCAGCGCACGAGCAGGTACCCGGGGAAGACCTTCTTCTGGACGACGACCTTCTTGCCGTTCTTGAACTCGATGACGTCCTCGACGGGGATCACGACCTCGTAGATCCGCTCCTCCATGTTCATGGACGAGATTCGGCTCTCGAGGTTGGACTTCACCTTGTTCTCGTAGCCCGCGTAGGTGTGCACCACGAACCACTGCCCAGGCCGGTCGTAGGGGCTCTCTACCCTCGTGACGACCGCCTCGTCAGCCGATTCTTCGAGAAGATCCTCGACCTCGATCACCTCAGCCTCGGCTTCAGGCGCGTCGGGCACGACATCGGGGGCGATGTCGTCAGGATCTTCGGCGAAGGCGGGGTCGGTCATGTCTTGAAGAGGAAGAGGACGCTCTTGGCGAAAGCGAGGTCGAGCACGAAGATGAGGGTTACCAGGAAGACGAGGGCGACGAGAACCACGGTGGAGTAGTTGACGACCTCACCCTTGGTGGGCCAGGCCACCTTCCGGAGCTCTCCCCGAACCTCCTTGAGGAAGGTAGCAGGCGAGGTGCGCTCGCTGGGCGGCTTGGGGCCGCGGGGCTGCGCCGGCCTCTTGGTCGCGACGGGAGACCCGTCGGCGCCCACCTGGCCCTGACGCTGCATCATCCGCTTCGTCTGTCGGTTCATCTGCTACCTCGGGCGGTTCATGGGAAGAAGGGCCGAGCAGGGCAGGAGGGAGTCGAACCCCCAACCGCCGGTTTTGGAGACCGGTGCTCTGCCAGTTGAGCTACTGCCCTAGGGGCTCTGTCCGCCAGCAGGATAGCACCGGCCCCGCCGCCGCTCCCCAGGAAGAGGCGGCCGCGGCGCGAGGTCAACCGGCCAGGCGCATCTTCCGGCGGCCGCGGTTTGCCATCACGAGGGCCCCGGCGGCGCCAGCGGCGGCCGTGGCCACCGCTATGCCGCCCAGGTAGGCGCCCCGCCGGCCAGCCAGCAGCGAGCGCATCGCACCTCGCTCGCCGGCCGCCTCGAGGTTGGCGAGGATGGCCGTGAGCGTGCCGGGAGCCGGCTGGAGAACGTCGGTACGCAGGTGGCGCAGCGCCTTCAGCAGCCTGCGGTACTGGACCAGCTCGGCCTGGCACCGCAAGCAGGCCTCGACGTGCGACCGAACCTGGGGATCGGCTTTCTCCGTGCCGTCGACGATCTGGGGCAGGAGGTCGGCGACGCGTTCACACCGCATGAGCGGTCTCCTCGCCGGTGAGCTCGCTCCGGAGGGGGAAGAGACGCTCCCGGAGCTTCTTGCGGGCCCGGTGCAGGCGGACCTTGGCCGCACCCTCGCTGATCCCGAGCTCGGCGGCGATGGCCTCGTGGGGAAGGTCGTAGATGTCCCGCAGCACCACGACGGCGCGCATCTCGGGTGACAGGCTCTGGAGGGCGGACTGCAGGATCCGCCGGTCGTCGCCGGCCCCCAGATGAGCGCCGGGGTCGCTGTCGACCGCCCTGGGGTCGGCCGCCGTCTCCTCGTCGCCGAGCTCGTCGTGGCGGTCCTTGGCCCGCCGTGACAGGTGGGTCACCGCGCAGTTGGCGGTGATCCGGTAGAGCCAGGTGTTGAACTTGGCGTCGCCGCGAAAGCGCTTCAGGCCCTTCCAGGCCCGCAGGTAAGCCTCCTGCACCACGTCTTTCGCATCCTCCTCGTTGCCGGTCATCCGGAAGGCGAGGGTGTAGGCGTCGGCGTGTGTGACACGCACCAACTCCTCGAAGGCCGCCTGGTCGCCCGCTTTGGCCGCGGTGACCAGGTCAGCCAACTCCTGCGCCATCAGCCGGTTCGACTCGGCCGGAGCGGCAACGGTTACTACCTGGTCTCTTTGTGGGAGGTGTGCTTGCGGTCCCACCGGCAGTACTTCTTCATCTCGATGCGCTCGCGGTGGTTGGCCTTGTTCTTGGTGGTGATGTAGTTGCGCCGCTTGCACACCTCGCACGCGAGGGTGACCTTGACGCGCTTCTCGTTCCTGGCCATCTGGCAACTCTACTTTCTCGTTCCCTGCGAGTAGCGGCGGTCGGATTCGAACCGACGACAACACGATTATGAGCCGTGTGCTCTAACCAACTGAGCTACGCCGCCGCGGAGCCCTCTGTGGGAATTGAACCCACGACACCAGCCTTACCATGGCTGTGCTCTACCGACTGAGCTAAGAGGGCGCTGGCTGCACGAGACATGATACTGCGCTGTGCCCGATTCCTCTCCCCTCGTTCGTCCCGCGGCCTTCGCGGACGCCGAGGCCATCCGCCTCATCTACAACCGGGAGGTCACTTCCTCGCTGGTCACCTTCGATCTGGTGCCGCGGACCCTGGAGGACCAGCATGCGTGGCTGGACGCCCATGCCGGCGCCCACCCGGCGGTGGTGGCGGTGAAGCTGGGCGAGGTCGTGGGCTTCGGCTCGCTGTCGCCCTACCGGGAGCGCCCCGCCTACGCCACCACGGTGGAGGACTCGGTGTACGTCCGCGAGGACCAGCGTGGTGAGGGTGTAGGGCGGCTGCTGCTCGAGGAGCTGGTGCGCCTGGCCCGGGCCCACGGCTTCCACGCCATGATGGCCCGCGTCGTCGGTGGCCACGAGGCGTCGATCGGCCTCCACCGCGCCTGTGGCTTCGAGCTGGTGGGCGTCGAGCGTGAAGTGGGACGGAAGCTGGGGCGTTGGCTGGACGTGGTGCTGATGCAGCGCCTTCTCAGCTGATCCGGGCGCCCAGGACGGCGATGTCGTCGTTGGTCCGGTGGGGCACCATGTCCGAGATCACCTTCTCGCACAAGCCGTCGACCCCCTCGGCTAGCCCTTCCACGGCCGAACCCACGACCTCGATCAGGCGGTCGAGCCCGTCCTGAAGGGCATCGGTCCGCGATTCCACCAGCCCGTCGGTGAAGAAGACCAGCACCGACCCCGGCTCGACGGCGAAGGTGGACGAAACGAACGCCTGCTCCAGCATCGTCCCCAGCGGCACATTGGGTTCGAGGTGCAGGTAGCGGGGGTGCCCGGCCGGAGGGACCAGGAGGGGCGGTGGGTGGCCGGCGCTGATCATCTCGACTTGGCGAGTGCCCAGGTCCACCACCACGTACACCGCGGTGGCCATGGCCGAGCCGGTGAGCTCCTGGAGGAGGCGGTCGAGGCTCGTCATGAGCTCGGCCGGCTTCAGGCCGTGAACGGCGTAGGCCCTGATCGCGGTACGGAGCTGGCCCATGACCGCCGCCGCCCTGGTCCCGCGCCCGACCACGTCACCCACCACCAGCGCCACCCGGCCGTCGTCGAGGGGGAACACGTCGTACCAGTCGCCACCGACCTGGGTGCCGAGGCTGCCGGGCTGGTAACACGCGGCCAGCGCCAGGCCCGGCACCTTCGGCATCTCGTCGGGGAGCAGGCTGCGCTGCAACGTCTCGGCGATGCGGTGCTCGTGCTCGTAACGCTCGGCGTTCTCGATGGCGACGGCCGCCAGCTGCGCGAGCTGGACGAGCACCACCTCGTCCTCCTCGGTGAAGTCACCTTCGATCTTGTCCGCCACCTGGATCAGGCCCAGCATGCGTCCGGTGCGGCCCTTGAGGGGCACCGCCAGCCAGCCCTCCAGCATCGGGTGCGAGCCGGTCAGGTCGAACAGGCCCCTGGAGACGAAGCTGGCCTCGATCTCCTTCTTGGTCATCCGCACCGGCTCGTCCCGCTCGTACACCACGCTGTAGATCCCCGAAAGATCGGCCCGATCCGGGTCGCCGGACCAGCCCTCGTACTTCGGTGAGAACGAGCGGGAACGCTCCAGGTCCCCCGCCTCTCGCGCCGCGGTGATCACCGTCTCGGACTCGTGGGCGCCGATCACCTCACGGGCCCCGTCGTTGATGACCTGCAGGATCTCGTCGAGCGAGAGCGTCGAGTTGATGACGACGGCAGCGTGGGCCAGCTTCCTGAGGTTCCGCGCTTCGGTTTCGAAGCGCTGGTCGAGGCGCCGGGCCAGCAGCTCACTCTGCCGGCGCAGCTCCTGGGTCTTCTGGTACAGCTCGATGAACACCCTCACCTTGGCCTGGAGCAGGCCGACCTCGAACGGCTTGGTGACGTAGTCCACGGCGCCATGGGAAAATCCCTGCATGGCGTGCACGGCGTCCTTGCTGTACGCCGTGAGGAAGATGATCGGGATGTCCCGGTTGCGCTCGCGATCCTTGATCCGAGTCGCCGTCTCGAACCCGTCCATCTCCGGCATCTGCACGTCGAGAAGGATGAGGGCGACGTCGTGGACGAGAAGTCGCTTCAGTGCCTCTTCCCCCGAGCCGGCGCACAGCAGGTTGTGACCCAACGGCTCGAGAACCGCCTCCAGGGCGATGAGGTTCTCGGGCCGGTCGTCCACCAGCAGGATGGTGGCCGGCACCTCGTCGTAGGCGGGACGCGTCATCGGCCCGGCGCCGGAAGTGTGAACCGCACGGTCACACCACAATCGTCGTTGCTCTCCATCCATATGCGTCCTCCGGCCCGCTCCACGACCTTTCGGCACACGGCCAGGCCGAGCCCCGTGCCCGGGTAGGGATCGCCTTCCAGCCGCTCGAACACCTGGAACACCTGCTCGAGCCGATCGTTCGGCACCCCGCGGCCGTGATCCCGGACCGACACCGTCACCATCCCGTCCTGCTGGCGGGAACTGAGCTCCACCACGGGCGCGACATCTGGCTCGTGGAACTTGATGGCGTTGCCGACGAGGTTCTGGAAGACCTGGGTCAGGTCGGGCGCGCTGCCCATGGCGTAGCCGAGGGGCGTGCGCCTCAGGTCGACCGGGCGATCCTCGGGCCCCTGCGACAGGTTCTGCAGCGCCGTGTGGAGTGCGGCGTCCAGATCCACGGGTTCGAGGGGTGCGGGGTCCACACCGGCGCGGGCGTAGACGAGTAGGTCCGATATGAGCGCGGACATCCGCTCGGCCGTGGAGCTGACCCTCGACATCCACTCGCGGGCCTGGGGATCGTCGTCGCCGAGGCGGTCGGCGAGCAGCTCGATGAAGCCGGAGATCACCCTCAGAGGGTCCTGAAGATCATGGGAGGCGATGTAGGCGAACTGCTCGAGGTCCTGGTTGGAGCGCTCGAGCTCTGCCTTCTGCTGGGCCAGCTGGTGGCGTTGCTCCTGCAGCATCCTGGTGTTCAGGTACAGCTCGAGGAAGACGGCCACCTTGGCCCGCAGAACCTCGGGCTCGACTGGCTTGAAGATGTAGTCGACGGCGCCGGTGCCGTAGCCACGCAGGCGATTGTCCAGGCCCTGGCTGATCGCGGTGAGGAAGATGATCGGGATGTCGCGCGTCCGATCCCGCTGCTTGATCTGCTCGGCCGTCTCGAAACCGTCTATGCCCGGCATCTGGACGTCCAGCACGATGACGGCGATGTCGTCGGCCAGCAGGTGGCGCAGGGCCTCCTCGCCCGAGCTCGCCCGCACCATCCGCTGGCCCAGTGGCTCCAGGACCGCCTCGAGAGCGAGGAGGTTCTCGGGCCGGTCGTCCACCAGCAGCAGGGCCGGCGCCGGCCCGCCGGGCGTCATGACCGCCCCAGGTCGTTGAGCACCTCGGTGATCCGGTCGAGGGGCAACACCTGGTCGACGGCACCCGTGGCGATGGCAGCCTCGGGCATCTCCCGACGTACGGCGGTGAGGGGATCCTGGGCGAGCGTGACCCCACCCCGTCGCTTCACCTGCCGGATGCCGCGGCAGCCGTCGTCGTTGGAGCCGGTGAGGATCACCGCCACAGACTCGTCGGCGTACGCATCCGCCGCCGACTCGAACAGCACGTCTATCGACGGGCGGCTGTATTGCACCGGCGCGTCGATCGACAGCGCGAACCGACCTGGTTCCACGAGCAGGTGGTAGTCGGCCGGCGCCAAGTACACCCGACCGGGCTCGATCGCGTCCTTGTCCTCGGCCTCGGAGACCGGAAGGCTGCACCGGGCCTGGAGGTAGCTCACCAGAGCACCCTCGGGAGAGTTGGCCGCACGATGCAACGCGACGGCCAGGGCAAAGCTGCACCCCTCCTCCAGCAGGGCCACCACCTTCCCCAAGGCGTCGAGACCGCCCCACGAGCCGCCCACCACCACCAGCCGGAAAGACGTCAAAGGATCCTCCGGTACACCTTCTCGTGGCCGTCGATCTCGGCGTAGGCGTCGGCGTGGCTGGTGAAGCGGATCGACTCCTTGTGGCCGAGGGCGAGGATGCCCGAACGGGCGAGGCTCCTGTGGAAGAGCCCGTGAACCTTGTCCTGCAGGGCCCGGTCGAAGTAGATCATCACGTTCCGGCACATGATCAGGTTGAACTCGTTGAACGAAGCGTCGGACACCAGGTTGTGCTGGGCGAAGACGGCGTTCTCCAGCAGAGTCGGGTCGAAACGGGCGCGGTCGCCGTACACCTTGTAGTAGTCGGAAAAGGAGCAGCGGCCGCCGTAACGGAGGTAGTTCTGGGTGAACTCCTGCATGCGCTCGAGGGGAAAGAGCCCTTCCTTGGCCCGCTGCACCACGGTGCCGTTGATGTCGGTGGCATAGATCCTGGTCCTGCCGTCCAGCCCCTCTTCGCGCAGCAGGATGGCCAGAGAGTAGGTCTCCTCGCCCGTCGAGCAACCAGGATTCCAGATGCGAACGAACGGATAGGTGCGGAGGAGCGGGACGACCTTGTCGCGAAGGGCGGCGTAGAAGGTCGGGTCCCGGAACATCGAGGTCACGTTTATGGAGAGGTCGAGCAGGAGCCGTTCCATGCAGGCGGAGTCGTGGAGCACCCGTTCCTGCAGGCCCGACAGCGTGGCCAAGCCCTCCTCCATCATGCGCCGCCACATCCGGCGCTTGATGGAGGCCCGGGCGTATTCACGGAAGTCGTAGCCGTAGTGGTGGTAGATGGCGTCGAGCAGCAACCGGAGCTCGAGCGCCTCCAGGTCTTCCCCGGGCACGGGCTGTCAGCCGTACAGCCACACGCGGATGAGCGACATCAACTGGTCCACGTCGACGGGTTTGGTGATGTAGTCGGAGGCGCCGGCGGCGATGCTCTTCTCCCGGTCGCCCTTCATCGCTTTCGCGGTGAGAGCGATGATCGGCAGCTTCTGGAACCTCGGGATCCGGCGGATGGCCTCGGTGGTCTCGTAACCGTCCATCTCCGGCATCATGATGTCCATCAGCACCAGGTCGACGTCGGGGTTCTGCTTGAGAATGGCGATCCCGTCCTTGCCGTTCTCGGCGAAGAGAACCGTCATCCCCTGACGCTCCAGGACGCTGGTGAGGGCGAAGACGTTCCGTACGTCGTCGTCGACGATCAGTACCCGCTTGCCGGTGAGAAGCGAGGCATGGTTCTGCAGCTGCTCGAGGATCAGGCGCTGGTCCTCCGGGAGCTGGTTGCCCGGCTGATGAAGGAAGAGCGTCACCTCCTCCAACAGGCGCTCGGGTGACCTGGCGTCCTTGACGATGATGCTCTCGGCGAACTTGGAGAGGCGGGTCTCCTCCCGCCTGGTGAGGTCCTTGCCCGTGTAGACGATGACCGGGATTCCCTGGAACCGCTCGTCGGACTTGATCCGCTCGAGCAGGGAGAACCCGCTCATCTTCGGCAGCTTGAGGTCTAGGACCACGCAGTCCACCGGCTGTTCCTCGAGCACGGTGACCGCCTCTTCGCTCGAGCCGACGGCAGTGGTGACGACCCTGGGGCCCCCGCCCAAGAGGGCGGTGACGGCTTGGCGCTCTGTCTCGTTGTCCTCCACCACCAGAAGGTGACGCTCCCCCGGCTCGAGGTACGTGCCCAGGGCGTCGACGGCAGCGGCCAGCGCCTCGCGTCCGACCGGCTTGGCGCTGAAGCCGAAGGCGCCGGAGCGCAACATCCGCCAACGCATGTCCGGCGGCGCCATCACGTGGACGGGAATGTGGCGAAGCTCGGCATCCCTCTTGAAGTGGCCCAGCAGGGCCTCGCCCTCGGCAAAGGCGAGGTCGGCGTCGACCACGATGGCGTCCGGGCGAACCTCACGCGCCAGCGCCACGGCGGCGCCACCGCGGGATGCCAGGACGACCTTGAAGCCGCGCTCGCGGCCCAGATCGAGCAACTGGCGACTGACCTCCTCGTCGGCGGCAACCACCAACAGGGCCCGATCACCCTCGGCAATCGACCCGCGGTCGTCGGGGATGTCGCCCAGCGCTGGCTCCAGGGCGTCCTCGTTCTCCTCGTCGGTGCTCGGCCAGGCCAGTGACCCGACGGCGCTCAGATGCCCTTGTCCCGCCGGACCGGTCTGCGCCGGGAGGCCCTGGTGGGGCCGGGTCGTTTCCGGCGTGGGCGCGTAGACCTCGGGGAGGTAGAGGGTGAAGACGCTGCCCTCGCCCACGGTGCTGGTCGCCCTGATCTCGCCCCCGAGAAGCCGGGCGATCTCCCGGCTGATCGAGAGGCCGAGGCCTGTGCCCCCGTACCTGCGACTGGTCGTCCCGTCTGCCTGCTGGAAGGCCTCGAAGACGAGCCGCAGCTTGTCCGGCGCGATCCCGATGCCGGTGTCCGTGACGGTGAACGCCACCACCCGCTCGGCCTCCGCCAGCACGGGGTTCGTGAAGCGGATGTCCTGCGGGGCCAGGCCGATGGTCAGCGCCACTGAACCCTGCTCGGTGAACTTGAAGGCGTTCGAGAGCAGGTTCCTCAGGATCTGGTGAAGGCGCTGCTCGTCGGTCACCACGAGCCTCGGCACGTCGGGAAGGCGATCGAGGGTGAACTCGAGCTCCTTCTCCTCCGCCACCGGGCGGAAGCCCTGCTCCACGCCGGAGCACAGCTCCTCCAGGTCGACATCGGACAGGACCACGTCCATCTTTCCGGCCTCGACCTTGGACAGATCGAGGATGTCGTTGATGAGGTCGAGCAGGTCGCTGCCCGCGGTGTGAATGGTGCGGGCGAACTCCACCTGCTTGTCGGTGAGGTTCCCGTCGGGGTTGTCCGTGAGCAGCTTGGCCAGGATCAGCAGGCTGTTGAGCGGTGTGCGCAGCTCGTGGCTCATGTTGGCCAGGAACTCCGACTTGTACTTCGAGCTGAGGGCCAGCTGCTGGGCCTTTTCCTCCAGTCCGAGACGGGCCATCTCGATCTCCCGGTTCTTGACCTCGATGCTCCGGTTCTGCTCGGCCAGCAGGCGGGCCTTCTCCTGCAGCTCCTCGTTGGTCTGCTGCAGCTCCTCCTGCTGTTGCTGCAGGAGCTCCTCGGACGCCTTGAGCGACGCGGCCTGGGACTCGAGCTCCACGTTGGAGCGGCGCAGCTCCTCCTGCTGGGACTGCAGCTCCTGGGCCAGCCGCTGGGACTCCGACAGCAGCTCCTCGGTCCGGGTGTTGGCGATGATCGTCGACAGCACCACGCCGATGGTCTCGATCACCTGCTCGAGGAAGGTCTGGTTGACCTCGGTGAACGGGCGCAGGGCGCCCAGCTCGATGACGCCCAGCACCTGCTCCTCGAACAGGATGGGCAGGACGATGACGTTCACCGGTGCGGCCTCGCCGAGGCCGGAGCTGACCTTCACGTAGTCCTGCGGTGCCTCGGTGATGAGGATCGGGCTCTTCTCCAAGGCGGCCTGACCCACCAGCGACTCCCCCAGCTTGAACCTGCTGGGGACGTTCTTCCTGGCCTTGTAACCGTAACTGGCCACCAGGCGGAGCTCGCCGTCGCCGTCGCCGGCCAGGTCGTTCAGGAAGAAAGCGCCGTGCTGGGCCACGACGGTCGGGGTCAGCTCCGACATGATCAGCCGGGACACGGCCTGGAGGTCGCGCTGGCCCTGCATCAGGCCGGAGATGCGGGCGAGGTTGGTCTTGAGCCAGTCCTGCTCCTCGTTCCGGCGGGTGGTCTCGGCCAGGTTCCCGATCATCTGGTTGATGTTGTCCTTGAGCTCGGCCACCTCGCCCTGGGCCTCGACCGCCACCGATCGGGTGAGGTCGCCCTGGGTCACGGCGGTGGCCACCTCGGCAATGGCCCGCACCTGGGTGGTGAGGGAGCCGGCCATGATGTTCACGTTCTCGGTCAGGTCGCCCCACGTGCCGGAGACGCCCTTGACTCGGGCCTGCCCGCCGAGCTTGCCCTCGGTGCCCACCTCTCGGGCCACACGGGTGACCTCGGCGGCGAAGGACGACAGCTGGTCGACCATGGGGTTGATGGTGTTCTTGAGAGCCAGGATCTCCCCCCGCACGTCCACGGTGATCTTCTTGGACAGGTCGCCGTTGGCCACCGCGGTGGTCACCTGGGCGATGTCACGCACCTGGGCGGTGAGCGAGTCGGCCATGATGTTGACGTTGTCGGTGAGGTCCTTCCAGGTGCCCGACACGCCCTTCACCCGGGCCTGGCCGCCGAGCTTGCCCTCGGTACCCACGTCCCTGGCCACGCGGGTGACCTCGTCGGCGAACGACGACAGCTGGTCGACCATGGTGTTGATGGTGTTCTTCAGCTCCAGGATCTCGCCCTTCACGTCCACGGTGATCTTCTGGGTCAGGTCACCTCGGGCGACCGCCGTGGTCACCTGGGCGATGTTGCGCACCTGGCTGGTGAGGTTGGAGGCCATGTAGTTCACGTTGTCGGTGAGGCCCTTCCACGTACCGGAGACACCCCGCACCTGGGCCTGGCCCCCGGGCTTTCCTTCGGTCCCCACCTCGCGGGCCACGCGGGTGACCTCGTCGGCGAAGGAGGAGAGCTGGTCGACCATGACGTTGATGGTGTTCTTCAGCTCGGCGATCTCACCGCGGACGTCGACGGTGATCTTCTGGGTCAGGTCGCCCTTGGCCACCGCGGTGGCTACCTGGGCGATGTTGCGGACCTGACTGGTGAGGTTGGAGGCCATGTAGTTGACGTTGTCGGTCAGGCCTTTCCACACGCCCGAGACGTTGGGCACCTCGGCCTGGCCGCCGAGGCGGCCCTCGGTGCCCACCTCTCGGGCCACGCGGGTGACCTCGTCGGCGAAGGAGGACAGGGTGTCGGTCATGGAGTTGATGGTCTCGGCCAGCGCCGCGACCTCGCCCTTGGCCTCGACGGTGATCTTCTGGGACAGGTCGCCCCGGGCCACGGCGGTGGCCACCTGGGCGATGTTGCGGACCTGGCTGGTGAGGTTGCCGGCCATCGAGTTCACGCTCTGGGTGAGCTGCTTCCACGTTCCGCTGACGCCCTCGACCTCGGCCTGGCCGCCGAGCATGCCCTCGGTGCCCACCTCTCGGGCCACGCGGGTCACCTCGTCGGCGAAGGACGACAGCTGGTCCACCATGGTGTTGATGGTGCCCTTGAGCTCGGCGATCTCGCCCTTCACGTCCACCGTGATCTGCTGGGTCAGGTCGCCCCGGGCCACGGCGGTGGTGACCTGGGCGATGTTGCGCACCTGGTCGGTGAGGTTCGAAGCCATGTAGTTGACGTTGTCGGTGAGGTCCTTCCAGGTCCCGCTGACGCCTCTCACCTCGGCCTGGCCTCCGAGCTTGCCCTCGGTACCCACCTCACGGGCGACACGGGTCACCTCGTCGGCGAACGAGGAGAGCTGGTCGACCATGACGTTGATGGTGTTCTTCAGCTCGAGGATCTCACCCCGCACGTCCACGGTGATCTTCTGGGAGAGGTCGCCGCGGGCGACGGCGGTGGTGACCTGGGCGATGTCGCGGACCTGGCTGGTCAGGTTGGAGGCCATGGAGTTCACGCTGTCGGTCAGGTCCTTCCATGTGCCGGCCACTCCCTCCACCTGGGCCTGGCCACCGAGCTTCCCTTCAGTGCCCACCTCACGGGCGACACGGGTCACCTCGTTGGCGAAGGCCCGCAGCGTGTCGGTCATGGAGTTGATGGTGTCGGCCAGCACGGCGACCTCGCCCTTGGCCTCCACCGTGATCTTCTGGGACAGGTCCCCCCGGGCGACGGCGGTGGCCACCTGGGCGATGTTTCGCACCTGGTCGGTGAGGTTGGAGGCCATGTAGTTCACGTTCTCCGTCAGGCCGCGCCAGGTCCCGCTGACCCCTTTCACCTCCGCCTGGCCGCCGAGCTTGCCCTCGGTGCCCACTTCACGAGCCACGCGAGTCACCTCGTCGGCGAACGAGGAGAGCTGGTCGACCATCACGTTGATGGTGTTCTTCAGCTCGAGGATCTCGCCCCGCACGTCCACGGTGATCTTCTGGGAGAGGTCACCCTTGGCCACCGCGGTGGTCACCTGGGCGATGTCCCGCACCTGGCTGGTCAGGTTGGAGGCCATCGAGTTCACGCTGTCGGTCAGGTCCTTCCATGTACCGGCCACCCCCTCCACCTGGGCCTGCCCACCGAGACGCCCCTCGGTGCCCACCTCGCGCGCGACACGGGTGACCTCGTTGGCGAATGCACCGAGCGTGCCGGTCATCGAGTTGATGGTGTCGGCCAGCACGGCGACCTCGCCCTTGGCCTCGACGGTGATCTTCTGGGTCAGGTCGCCGCGGGCGACGGCGGTGGCCACCTGGGCGATGTTGCGGACCTGGGTGGTGAGGTTCGACGCCATGAAGTTCACGTTGTCGGTGAGCGCCTTCCAGGTCCCCGACACGTTAGGCACGTCAGCTTGGCCGCCGAGCTTGCCCTCGGTACCCACCTCGCGGGCCACTCGGGTGACCTCGTCGGCGAAAGCCCGCAGCGTGTCGGTCATCGAGTTGATGGTGTCGGCCAGTGCCGCCACCTCACCCTTGGCCTCGACGGTGATCTTCTGGGTCAGGTCGCCGCGGGCCACAGCCGTGGCCACCTGGGCGATGTTGCGGACCTGGCCCGTCAGGTTCGAGGCCATGTAGTTGACGTTGTCGGTGAGGTCCTTCCAGGTGCCGGATACGCCCTTCACGTCGGCCTGGCCACCGAGCTTTCCTTCGGTGCCCACCTCGCGGGCCACTCGCGTGACCTCGTCGGCAAAGGACGAGAGCTGGCCCACCATGGTGTTGATGGTGTCCTTGAGCTGAAGGACCTCGCCCTTGGCCTCCACGGTGATCTTCTGGGAGAGGTCGCCGCGGGCGACGGCGGTTGTCACCTGGGCGATGTTGCGGACCTGGCCGGTGAGGTTCGACGCCATGTTGTTGACGTTCTCGGTGAGGTCGTTCCAGGTTCCCGACACGCCCTTGACCTTGGCCTGCCCGCCGAGCTTGCCGTCGGTGCCGACCTCCCGGGCTACCCGGCTCACCTCGGCGGAGAAGGAGCTGAGCTGGTCCACCATGGCGTTCACCGTGGTGCCGATGCGCAAGAACTCGCCCTTGACGGGCTGGCCCTCGATCTTGAGCGCCATCTTCTGGGACAGATCGCCCTGGGCCACGGCCTCGATGACTCGTGCCACCTCTGTGGTGGGGCGGGAGAGGTCCTCGATGAGCCGGTTGACCGAGGAGGCGGTGTCCGCCCATGCGCCGCGGGCCTCCAGGGAGAAGCGCTCGTTCATCCGGCCCTCGCGGCCGACCAGCCGGGCCACCCGGCCCAGCTCCTTGGTGGAGGCGGCGTTCAGCTCGATGAGGTCGTTGTAGGCGGCGCCGATCTGGCCGAGCAGCGTGTTGCGTCGCTCAGGCAGGCGGACGGAGAAATCCCCGTCCTTGGCCGCTCGAAGGGCACGCAGCAGCTCGTGGAGCGCGGCTTCGTCGACGCTCCCCCCGTTCACGGCCGGGCGCCGCCCATTGCCGGATTTCGGCATCGTCGCCGCCGTAGCCGCCGTCCCACCGGTCACCTTGCTGGAAGCCATCGCGTAGTCCTTCCGGGCTGATCCTCGTACCTACCGGTCGGTCGTCGCGTCTGCTCCACGGCGCCGTACCGCGCACCTGGGAAGGGTACCCCTGCCGGTTCCGCCAGGGACCGGCGCGCCAGGGCAGAATGGAGGGATGACGGCCGACGCCTTCCGGGTGGTCGTCGCCGACGACTCCGTCGACATGAGGGATCTGCTAAGCGCCGCACTGGAGGCGACAGGTCGGTTCGAGGTGATCGCCCGGTGTGGCGACGGCACCGAAGCCCTCGAGGCCGTAAGGGACCAGCAGCCCGACCTCGCCCTGCTGGACCTGGGGATGCCCAACGTCGGGGGGATCGAGGTCCTTCCGGACCTGGTGGCCGCCTCGCCGCGCAGCCGGGTCATCGTGGTGTCCGGCTTCCCGAGGGGCCGGCTTGCCCACCTGACGCTTTCCCAGGGTGCGGTCGGCTACGTGGAGAAGAGCCTGTCGGCCAAGGCCATGGTCGACGACATCGTCTCGGTGGCGGGAATGATCGAGGCGGTTTCGTGGGCGCTGGCCGAGAACCGGGCCCATCTCGAGAGGGACCCCCGCAGCAGTGCCGCCGCCCGTCGCTTCGTGGAGGAGACGTTGAGGCGATGGGAGTGCGACGACCTGCTGGACACGGTGAACCTCCTGGTTTCGGAGCTGGTCACCAACTCCGTCGTCCATGCCGACTCCGCGGCCGAGGTCGCCGTGCTGCTCAAGCCCCACGCCATACGCATCGAGGTCGCCGATCGGGGCCAGGCCGCTCTGGCGGTGCAGGAAGCCGACGAGACGGCCACTTCCGGGCGGGGCCTCGCCCTGGTGGAGGCCCTCTCCTCGTCCTGGGGTGTGGTCCCCGGCCACGATGGCAACACGGTGTGGTTCGAGGTACCCCGCCCGGACACCATGCCGCCCCGGCCGAGGATGGTGGCGCCGTAACGCAACGCGCCGACTGAACCATCCCAGCGGCACTCCAAAGCTGGGAGCGGTGTCGGCCCTGGCCGTCGAATCCGGGCCTCGGCCGCGAGCGATGATCGAGACGCGGTAATGAGCGGCCCTTTCGGGGGCGAGGCCACGTTCAAGGACTGCCGGGCGATGCATAGAGGGCCAAAACAGCCAGACCTGGGACACGTCGCGGTTTGGATAACGATCGCCACTCGAGCAGGGTCGTCGGGGGCGCCGGGAGGCGCGCAGGCGCCCAATTAGGAACATCTGTTCGATATACTTGGGCACAGGAAAAACGCGAAGCCGAGTCGTGGGAGGCAGACGAATGGGTGCACAGATTGACGTTGTCCGGGAGGCGGCAACCGAGGAGGTCCCGCTCGAGTACCTGGAGCGGGAGATCTGCCAGCTGGGCAGCAACATCGCGGCGGCGACCTGCCGCTGGCTCATGCTGCTGGCCGAGTTCGACCGGCGCCAGGGCTGGGCGGTGTGGGGCGCCCGCTCGTGTGCCGAATGGCTCAGCTGGCGCTGTGGTGTCGGGGCCGTCGCCGCTCGTGATCATCTGCGGGTGGCGCACCGCCTCGGTGAGCTGAAGCTGGTGAGGGCGGGATTCGCCGCCGGCGAGCTGAGCTTCTCCAAGGTGCGCGCCATCAGCCGAGTCGCTACCGCCGAGACCGAGGCGACCCTGGTCGAGCTCGCCCGCCATGCCACCGCCAACCACATGGAACAGATCGCCCGTGCCTATCGGGGGCTCAAGCGCCGGATGGCCAAGGACGGGAAGGGCAAGGACCAGAAGGACGCCGGATACCTGCACTGGTACTGGGACGACGACGGGTACCTGGTCATCGTGGGCCGGTTCCCCCCCGAAGAGGGCGCCGTCTTCATACAGGCGCTCAACGCGGCCAGAAGTGCGCTGGCCGGCGAGCCCGAGAAGGATGAGCCGAGCGCCGACGATTCCGCGGAATCGCTGCCCACATCGCCCTTTCCCACCGATCGTCACGATTCCGCGGAATCGTTGACCTCGTCGGGCGATCAGGCTGCTCCCAATGATTCCGCGGAATCGGGGCCCTCGTCGCCCGATCAGGCCGCTCCGGACGATTCCGCGGAATCGCTGGCCTGGCCGGCCGAACACAGCGGTCGCGATGACCTTGCGGAATCGCAGACCAGGGACCCGCGCGATTCCGCGGAATCCTGGACGCCGCCGGCCGGTGCCACAGAGGGTCCCGCTGCAGCGACAGGTTCCGGCGATTCCGCGGAATCGCGTTTGGGCAACGCCGGGGGACGATTCCGCGGAATCGCTGTGGGCCGAGGAGGACGAGGAGTACCTCAACGGGTACTGGATGGTGCCCGAGGATGAAGAGTCCGGCGAGCTCATTTGGGTGGCCGGAGAGGTGCCAGAAGATGACGATTCCGCGGAAGCGGCCCCTGCGTGCCCCGGAGACAACGACCCAAGCGCACGAGCGCCCGCCGCAACCAGACGCGATTCCGCGGAATCGCGACCGACCGCAGCAGATGCCCTCCTGTCCATGGCCGAGACGATGCTCCGCTACGGGCCCCAGGCCCGGGACGGCGGTGACCGCTACCAGGCCGTGGTGATCGTCGACGCCGAGGTCCTGGCCGGCGACGGACCTGGGCGCTGCGAGATCGACGACGGGCCGGCCATAGCTCCTGAGACCGCAAGGTTCATCACCTGTGACTCCAGCCTCGTGTTCACCATCCTGGGTGCCGGCGGTGAGCCGCTCAACGTGGGACGAAGCACCAAGACGATCCCCAGGGCCATTCGCCGGGCCCTCAGGCTGCGCGACGGGAAGTGCCGCTTCCCCGGCTGCACCCAGCGCCGCTTCGTCGACGGCCACCACATCCAGCACTGGTCACAAGGGGGCGAGACGTCGCTCGAGAACCTCGTCCTGCTGTGCCGCGTCCACCACCGCAAGGTCCACGAGCAGAAGTTCGCCGTCCGCTACGACGGCGGCACCAAGTTCACCTTCACCCGCCCCGACGGCACCCTGATCCCCGAGGCCCCGACCGCAGTCCCCGCGCTCGAGGGCCACGTCGTCAAGGCTAACCGGCAGCTCGGCCTCAGCATCGGCCCCGACACCGCAAGCAGCCTGTGGGCCGGCGAGCAACTCGACCTCGCCATGGTCATGGATGGCCTTCTCGTCCTGGAGGCCCGCAACCTCAACTAGTGCCCTGTGAAGCGGCGTCGGCTTCACCCCAGCGCATCTGCGAAGACTCCGCACCGCTGGCAAGGAGCTGGTTGAACAATGCGTCCAAGCGGACGGCGACCTCCATGGTGAGCCAGATCTCGCCGCAAGATGGACATCCCTCAACGGGAACATCGAGGACGATAGCGGTGCGGCCGTCCTTCTGGGCGAGGCGCGCCCGATGTGTTGGACGCCGTGCACCGTCGTTGCAGTGTTCGCATCGCATCATGTTTCCTCCGTCAGGTACCCGGCTCGACGATCGGACCAGCGCCGATAAAGCGCAAGGGAGGAGATCAGGCGAGTTGCTTGGTTGATGTGACGTCCCGAAAGCCCAGGCGCGCGTTTGGCTCGTAGTCTCCGTGGAGTACCTCTGGTGCGAGGTCCAAGCCATTCGGCCACACGGCGGTGCCTGCCTCCTGGTCGACCCGGACCTTGGCGAAGTAGGCGGGGTCATCGAGTGGCTCGAGGAGCGAACCCGAAGCCGCGCCAGGCACGTACTGGACATCCCTCACTACGCCTCGTCGAATAGCAGGCGCATCACGTGCGGGCGAATGACAGCGACGCCTACAACTTCAGGGCTGCGACCTGGAGCAGTCATTGGATCGCGATGGTACCCGGCGGTCCGCCGCTGCTCACCCTCTGCCAAGCCCTGACAAGTTCGCTTCGGTGCAGCTGGGCTCAGTCGCAAACGAGCCTTGTCTGAAAGGCTGGTAATCGAAATGGTGGGGCCGCGCAGGGATTTTAAACCTACGTAGGCTGTGCCGACAGATTTGCAGTGGGCGAGGAAGTCTGCGATCGCCCACAGCAGGCCCGGTGACCTGGCTCTTATCGGCAGGATCACCCGACCCGCCACGTGTGATTCGTGTGGGATCGGCGACCGCGTCGGCGCACGGCCGTCTGGTCGCAAAGCGCGATGCGGCAACCGCTTATGGAGCGGCAATACGCGGAAGGACGCTCAGCGGCTGAGATGGGCGGTGACGTTGCCGGCGTCATCGACCCCGTACACGTCGAGTTGCAGAGTCCGCCGGATCGCCTCTGGTACGCGAAGGGCACCGGCGACGTGACGTTCCGGTACGACGATCGCGTAGCGCACGCCGTCGCTGTCGTCGCTCATGCGCCGGAGTAGCTGTCCATACCCGGTGTCGATGTCGAGGTTCGGCGCCAAAGTCGAGCCCTTTGCCTCCGCCACCAGGCGCTCGACCCCTCGGGTCGCGACGACATCGGCCCAGTCGACCTCCGTCTCGACGTCCCATCCCCGCGAGCGCAACCACGTTGAGAAGCCTGCGACGACGACGGCCTCGCTCGGTCCGGTTGTGGCGTTCCGGCTCGTCCGCCGGCGGGCGCTCTGGAGCAATGGGACCGGGTCGAAAGGGACGAGCGGCGTGGAGCGCCCCAGGCGTTGTGGATGGCGGGGGTGGCCCTTGCTCGTGGTCCCAAAGCACCACAGCTGGTGGGAGGCGACGAACCGGAGCACCGATGTTACGCGATCCGAGAAATGTGATCCCTGCTCGCCCCAGCCAACGACGATGATGTCGGCGTCGCGCAGGTGTCGTGCGATCGTGGCGTCATTGTCCGGCCCGACGGGATCGGGATGCGACCGCAAGAGCGCGGGGTCGGTGGTCCGAAGGGCGAACAGGTTGACGATCGTGACCGTTCCGACGGAGTGTTTTGGGATGGACACGGCGAACCGGAGCACCGCGGCAACGGTGGGGTCGTCGCTGGTCTCGTCAGCGGTAGAGGGGTTGAGCAAGACGAGCACGGCCTGCGCGCCGTTTCCCAGCGTGCGCGTGAGGTCGTAACGGTAGATCCCATCGTCACTGATGGTCGCCGTCCGCTCCACGCCCCACATTGTTACCGATCCTCAGCTGTCAGTGGCGATAGGTACGGACGAATTCGAAGCGGCTACGCGAAGCGCCGATGCGCCGATCGGTCCGGCTTCGGGCAGTCGGGGCACACCGGGTCAAGCGGCTGATAGTGGTGTCCCTGACTGGCATCTCGGGGCGATGCCCCACGTTGTTAGGCATGCACGTTCGGGGACACCCGTCGCCCGCCCTGCCACGCCAGAGCCGTCGTTCGGTCGCGACGATCGCCTTTGGGCAGCGTCTTGGTCTCGGAAGTCCCAGTCCGACACGATTACGTCATCGACGACGGTGGATGTTCGCTTGCGGATGCCGTCAGCTCCGGCGGTCCGCTGGGCCTTCTTCGGCGTGTCAAGCGGGCCGCGATCGGGGCGGCGGGCCGCAGCCGGCAAAAACGGTGCCAGGCACCGCTAATCAGTTGGCGTAGGAGGATTACGCCGTAGTCTCGATCCGTGGCGAGGGTCTACGTGTTCGGCGACGAAGCCGGCAATCTCGACTTCAAAGTGGCGAAAGGCGCCAGCAAGTACTTCATCGTATGCAGCGTCACGATGCCGGACTGTGGCGCGGGGGATGACCTAATGGAGCTTCGACGGGAGCTCGCGTGGCAAGGAGTAGCCCTGGAGTCGACCTTCCACGCTACCGAGGACAAGCAGGTCGTGCGGGATGAGGTCTTTCGGCTTCTCGCCGACGTCGACCTCCGGGTGGACGCCACCATCCTCGAAAAGCGGAAGGCTCTGCCTCGCCTGCAGCAGGACAAGGAGCACTTCTACAAGTTCGCCTGGTACTACCACTTCAAGCATGTCGCCCCAAGGATCGCTTCTAGCAAGGACGAGCTGCTGGTTGTCATCGCCTCCATCGGAACGAAGAAGCGCCGCAAGGGCATTCGCCTCGGCATCGAGGACGTAATCTGGCAGTCGAGCCGGACAACCACTTGGGAGGTCGCATTCTGGCCCGCAGAGAGCGACCCATGCCTGCAGATCGCCGACTACTGCACGTGGGCTGTCCAGCGAAAGTGGGAGGCCAACGACGACCGGTCGTACCAGATCATCAAGCCGAAGATCCGCTCCGAGTACAACCTGTGGAGCGCAGGCACGACCTACTACTACTGAGAGAGGTTCCCCAGCCAACTAGCGCTGCGGCAGAGCCCAGGGGCTCTTTCATCGGCTGAGCAACCTCACGCCCACCCTAGCAACAGCGTGGGACGACGCACGGGGATGGTCAGCTCTGAACGCCTCGTCGAAGGGCCGGGAACTTCGCCTCCAGCGCCTTCACGGTCAATCTTGCTGAGTGGTGGATCGTCGCAATCAGGAAGCGATAGCGCGCTGGGCGGGCGATCTAGGTCGACTCGCAGCGTCTTGGAAGGCGACGGGTCAGATGGTTCCAGGGCCCGTGGGGTCGATGCGTCCAGCCAGTGTATCGGCAATAGGGCCGTCCTGGCGCAGCGGATCGACCTCCTTCATCAAGTAGTCCGGCGGGAAGTCAAGGTTTCGCGTGCCGGCAATCTCGTGCACGGGGTACATGCAGTAGATGCCGTCGCCCAGCAGCTCTCCGGCCTCGTTCCGACGAAGGTTGCCGGTCGATCCCGAAAAGATGAAGCCGGGTTTCGATTCGTACCCATGCTCTGCGTCGTCCGGCCTCTCATCCTCGGCGGCGGGCGAGATCGAGTACTGCGTATAAAGCTCGATCCCTAAGAACCCTGGAAGCTCGCACTTCGCGTGCGGCAGGAGCACTCGGAGCTCAAGGACCGCTTTGGCAGGGTGAAAGACCCGGATGACGGGTCGGCCATTCGCGTCCAGTCGGATGAACCGGCGCCAAAGCGGCGGGAAGTAGTAACCCTCCAGCGATAGGACGTCAGCATCGTCGAGGCGCGTCACGTCCGCGTCGTCAAAGACGACTGTGTCGGCACTCTCAGTCGTCTCAGGCACGAAGTCCTCGAACCTCGTGAGGGCCAGCCCGAAGGCGGGCCCGCGGATCGGATCCCAAAACGGCCAGGTCATCACCCCCATCCCGCGGATCGTGCCGTCCGCTTCTCGGCCAGAGACGAGTCCTGCACCTGAGAACTGCATGAACCCGTCGGGATGGTGGGAGAGCTTGATCTCCTTGTCCTCGGCTGCCGCCCCAGCGAGGTCGACCGCCTCCTCCAGCGGGACTTCCATCTGCTGCTTTGCGTAGTTCACCGTCATCTTGACGAACTGCGCCTTCTCTTCTGGATGGATTGGTGCCGTGACGTAGTACGAGCCGTCCGCGCCGTACACGATGCGGGTGAGCCGGTAGAGCTTGCCTTCGTGGCGATATGCAACGCGATACGAACTCCTGCCAGGCATGGACCCCAGGATCGCACACCATAAATGGGTTCCGTTGTGGACCCGGCTCACAGAATCGGCGATCTGCTCGCAGGTCGTGACCCGCGGCGGTGTCCCAGAACGCGCTGCGACACTCGGTTCTCTACAGATGCCCCCCAACGCCGGATGAAGGTCCCGGGTCGAAACGAAGCCGGTGTGGATGGCCGTGGCTCGGGTCCCCACCGGACGCCCGAGTCGAGTTGAGCGACTGGACGGCTGACCTGGCTCCGGGTCGTCGGTTGCTGGAGGTGGCCCGCCATGCCTACTTCGCCTTCACCATCACCATCACCATCTACACCCTCGTCATGCCGAGCCTCCGCAGCGAAGCGGCCGACCTCATGGACGGGGTGCTCCGACCACCTGCTGAAGCGCCGGATCCTCAAGTGGCTACAAAAGTGGCTACAAAAGGCCTTGGCCGCGACCCCCCGGGAATGGCCTGAAACGCGAAACTGCTGGTCATCGAATGGTGGGCCGGGCAGTGTGGGATCCCATGACATAGGCGACAGCTGTGTCAAGACATAGGAGACACCGAGCAGGAGGGTCTTCCTATGGAGCTAGGGCGGTATCTGGTCGAGGCACATCTTCGGGAGGGTCGCTCGGTCACTGAGCTGGCCGCAGCCCACGGGATCCACCCCAGCTGGATCTACAAGCTGTTGGGCCGCTACCGAGAACACGGCGAAGCGGGGCTGGCGGCGCGATCACGCCGGCCACGCTCGTCGCCGACCCAGGTGGCAACCGAGCTCGAGGACGAGATCGTGTTGCTGCGCAAGCAGCTCTTCGAGGAGGGCCTCGACGCCGGTGCGGTGACCATCCACTGGCACCTGAGCCGACGCCACCCCGAGGTGCCCTCGGTGAGCTCGATCTGGCGGGTCCTCAAACGCCGGGGCTTTGTTGTTCCACAGCCCAAGAAGCGGCCACGCTCGTCGTTCGTCCGCTTCGAGGCCGAGCTGCCCAATGAGACCTGGCAGTCAGACATGACGCACTGGTCCCTGGCCCACGGCACCGGGGTGGAGATCGTCAACTTCATCGACGACCACAGCCGGCTGTGCTTGGCCTCTGTGGCGCGGGCGGTGGCCCGGGCCACCGATGTGGCTGAGATCTTCATCGCCGCAGCTCAGCGCTACGGGACCCCGGCCTCGGTGCTCACCGACAACGGCTGCATCTACACCGCCAAGCACCGGGGCGGCAAGGTCGTCATGGAGACCCTGCTCGAGACCCTCGGGGTGACCTACAAGCACTCGAGCCCCTATCACCCCCAGACCTGCGGCAAGGTCGAGCGCTTCCACCAGACCGAAAAGAGGTTCCTGGCCAAACAGCCCGGTGCCGCTGATCTGGCCGAGCTGCAGGCCCAGCTCGATCGCTTCGTGGCCTACTACAACGCCTCCCGGCCTCATCGGGCCCTGGGGCGGCGAACCCCGGGGGAGGTCTTTGAGGCCAAGGTCAAAGCCCGGCCCCGCCACCACGTCCCCAACACCCACTTCCGGGTCCGCCACGACAAGGTCGACAAGACCGGCTGTGTGACCTTGCGCTATGAGAGCCGGCTTCTCCACATCGGCATTGGTCGAGCCCACACCGGCGAGCGGGTTCTGATGCTCATCGCCGATCGAGACGTGCGGGTGGTGAGCGAGAACGGCGAACTCATCCGCCAGCTGACCATCGACCCCACCCGTGACTACCAACGCCGCCGGTGAAGCCGATGTCTACGATGTCTCGCGACATCTGTCTCCGATGTCTCGCGACATCACAAATGGTGGGCCGGGCAGGATTTGAACCTACGTAGGCTGTGCCGGCAGATTTACAGTCTGCTCCCTTTGGCCACTCGGGCACCGACCCTGGAGCGGATGAGGATACCGTCTGTGCCATGCCCACCTTCGACGTGGTCTCCGAAGCCGACATGCAAGAGGTGCGGAACGCCCTCGATCAGGCCAGCCGGGAGATCTCCACACGGTTCGATTTCAAGGACACCGGCTCCTCAGTGGAGCTGTCGGGCCAGGAGATCAAGCTCGCCTCGTCCACCGAGGACCGGTTGCGCGCCGTCGTGCAGGTCGTCGAGGAGAAGCTGGTGAAGCGCGGGGTCTCGCTCAAGGCCCTCGACCGCGGTGGCGTGGAGGAGGCGGCCAAGGGGACGGTGCGCCAGACCATCACCATCAAGGCCGGGATCTCGCCCGATCACGCCCGGCAGATGAACAAGTTCATCAAGGACCTGAAGCTCAAGGGGGTGTCGTCCCAGACCCAGGGGGACCAGGTGCGGGTCTCGGGGAAGAAGCGGGACGATCTTCAGGAGGTGATAGCCGCCCTCAAGGCTGAGGACTTCGGCATCCCCCTGCAGTTCAGCAACTTCCGCGACTGAGCCGCGACCTGGCGGGCCTTGGGTCAGTCGGGGCCGGAGTGCTTGTCGCTGCGCATGGATGGCGGCGTGAGGGGGGTGAGCAGGGCCTGGGTCAGCTCTCGAGCCCGTTGCTCCTCCAGTAGGCGGGACTGCTGGCGCCGGGCCAGGCTGGTCCAGTCGACATCTGTGGCCACGGACAGGGCCTCGGCCTGGGCCAGCCGCCAGGCGCCGCCGGCGGGGCTGGCCGAGGTGGCCCACAGGAGCTGAGACCGGGGAGGAACGGCGGGGGCCGGGAAGGAACCGGCGCGGCCGTCGGCCATCCGGCGGGTGAGGCCGGTGGCGAGCAGGGCGCGGGGACGGCCCTCCATGGCCGCGATCAGCTGGGGGACCTGGAGGCGGGCTTCCTCGAGCCAGGCGTCGAGATAAGGCTTCGGGTTGACCGGCTCCAGCTTGGACCCGATGGGCACGGGACGGGGGACGAGGGTCACCCTCCGCTCCTTGCCCTTTCCCGTGACCACTTCCCGAGCGGGGGCGGGGTGGATCTCGAAATGGACGTGGCAGGGGCCGCCCACGGCGTTGCCGGTGTCGCCGACGTAGCCGATGGTCTCGCCGAGCTTCACCTGCTGGCCCGACTGCTGGCTGGGCACGAAGCGCTGAAGGTGCGCCAGGTAGTAGTACGTGCCGTCGGGTTGGTACACGTAGGCGGCCAGCCCGCCGGAGCCGCCCTGAGCCAGCTTCAGGGTCCCGTCCGCCGGCGAGCGCGCCGGCGTGCCGCAGGCGGCGAAGAGGTCGGTACCGACGTGGAGATGGAAGGTCGGCACGAACCGTGGGAAGTACCAGTCGTCGGTGAACGTCGTGCGGCCTCCCACCGGGAACCGGCCGAAACCGACGTCTACCAGCTCGGCATCGCTGAGACCGAATGACCGCAGGGGCGCCAGCGCCTCCATGAGGCGCCTGGTGTTGTTGGCGGGCGTGCGGCGGATCGAGTCCATTAGGCGCTGGGCATCCTCGGGAATGACACCGGCAGCCAGGGGCTCACCGGCCGCCGGGGCCCCAGGGGTGCCGGCGGCGGCGAAGGGGCCGGACGCCAGCTCCGGCGAAGCCGACGAAGACCCGGAGCCGCTGTCGGTCCCCCCCGGCGCCACCGGCCCCGCCGACTCACCGTCTCCCGGCGAGGAGGACGAATCGGGGTTGGGGGTGTCTCCTTGCGGACCCGGGGCCGGCCCCGGTCCGGGGCGCGGCTCGGGCTCGGGCTCCGGCGGCGGTGGCTGGGTCGTGGTCGTCGACTCGCTGGGCCTCAGAGGGATCGTCGTGGTGGTGGTGGTCGTGTCCGGTGGGCGAGTGGTGGTGGTGGTAGTAGCGGGCGCGGTGGTGGGCGTGGGCAGGGGCGGCACCTGGGCCCCGGCCGTCAGGGCCCCAACCAGGGCGGCGGCAGTGGCCAGGGCGGCGGCTAGGGAAGCGGTACGGGCGCGGGACATGGGAGAGGAAGACAGGAACCCCAACATGGTGACGTACGAAGCCGGCCGGCGCCAGCCCCCCCGCCGGAGGTCCGTGGTCAGAAGGCTACGACCGCCACTCCCCGGCCCGGAGGCGCGCGACCCGCTCCTCCATGGGCGGGTGGGTGGTGAACAGCTTGGCGAACTGGACCTTTCGGCCTGTGAGAGGGTTGACGATGTAGGCCTGCGCTTGCGCCGGGTTCACGTCCATCGGGATGCGATGGGCCGCCATCTCCAGCTTCTGGAGGGCCCGGGCCAGCGGCTCGCCGTCGCCGATGAGGCGAGCCCCGGTGCGGTCGGCCTCGAACTCGCGGCTGCGGCTGAGAGCCATCTGGAGGAGACCAGCGGCCATGGGGGCCAGCAGGGCGGTGAGCAGCAGCACGATGGGATTGGTGTCGTCGTCGTCCCGGCCGCCACCGAACATGGCCCCCCACATGGCCATGTTGGCGATGAAGCTGATGCCGGTGGCCACCGCGGCGGCAATCGAGCCGATGAGGATGTCACGGTTCCCCACGTGGCTGATCTCGTGGGCCAGCACGCCCCGCAGCTCGTCCCAGTCGAGGATCTGGAGTATCCCCTGGGTGACGGCGACGGCGGCGTGCTCGGGGTTGCGCCCGGTGGCGAAGGCGTTGGGCTGCATGTCCGGCGTCACGTACAGCCGGGGCATCGGCATCCCCGCCTGCTGGGTCAGCTCCCGCACGATCCGGAAGTACTCGGGCATCTGCGCCTCGTCGGCCGGCACGGCCCGGGCAGCACGGATGGCCAGCTTGTCGGAGCGCCAGTAGGAGAAACCGACGATCCCGAAGCCCAGCGCCATTCCCAGCACCGCCCCACCCCGCCCACCGAGGATGGACCCGACGGACACGAGGAGGCCGCCGATGGCGGCCAGCAGGACGAAGGTCTTGAAGGTGTTCTTGTTCATGGTGATCCATTCAACATCTGGGGTTTTCACTTCGTTCCCGTCAGTCGTAGTACCCCGAGTGGATGTACACGCAGGGCACCCCTTCGGCGTGGAACATCTCCAGGTTACGGCGGTCATCCTCGAAAGCAAGTCGCAGGTCGAACTCCGCCTCCCGCAGGGCGTGGACGGTGAGCCGCTTGAACTCCCGAGCGGCCCGGTAGTCACCGAAGTTCCGCATGATCAACAGGTCCCACCGCAGCTGGTAGCGCTCCAACCAGGCCAGCGTCTGGGGCTGGACCCTCACCGGTCGCCCGGTGAGCAGGATGATCCGGAGGTCCGCGTCGAGAAGGGAGAGGAGCGTCGCCACCTCCTCGATGAGTGGGTCGTCGCCGCAGGCGTCGAAGAAGCCCCGCCAGTCCCGCCGTTCCGACTCGAGGAAGTGCTGGCGGCTCACCGCGTCCGAGAGCACCCCGTCGATGTCGAACACCACGGCCGCACCTGGATCGACGGGGCCCCCACGCCACCGCCAGTTGTCGGGTGCCTCGCCGGCCAGCTCAGTCTTCCTCGGGTGTGGCCGCGGCCCGCCTCTTGATCTCCTCGACCACAGACGCGTCGGCCAGCGTGGTGACGTCCCCCAGCTCCCGGCCCTCGGCCACATCCCGCAGCAGGCGGCGCATGATCTTGCCGCTGCGGGTCTTGGGGAGATCGTCGGTGAAGACGATGGTCCTCGGCCGGGCGATGGCACCGATGCGGGTGACGACGTGCTGGCGGAGCAGCTGGCCGTGCTCGGGACTGGCCGGATGGCCGCCTTTGAGGGTGACGAAGGCCACTATGGCCTGCCCGCTGATCTCGTCGCTGGCACCGACGACGGCGGCCTCGGCCACCGACGGGCTGTCCACCAGGGCCGACTCGACCTCGGTGGTCGACACCCGGTGCCCCGACACGTTCATTACGTCGTCCACCCGCCCCATGAACCAGAAGTAGCCCTCTTCGTCGACACGGGCGCCGTCGCCGGCGAAGTAGCGGCCGGGAAAGCGGCTCCAGTAGGTCTGGTGGTAGCGCTCGGGGTCCCCGTAGATGCCGCGGAGCATCGAGGGCCAGGGTTGAGTGATGGTGAGGTAGCCGCCGCCGGACCCCACCGGCTGGCCGGCGTCGTCCACCACCTCGGCCACCGTTCCGGGCAGGGGAAAGGTCGCCGACCCGGGCTTCAGGGTGGTGGCCCCGGGAAGGGGCGCGATGAGGATGGCGCCGGTCTCGGTCTGCCACCACGTGTCCACCACCGGGCACCGCTCACCGCCCACGTGGCGCCAGTACCACATCCAGGCTTCGGGATTGATGGGCTCGCCCACGCTGCCGAGCAACCGGAGAGATGAGAGATCGTGCTTCTCGAGCTCCTCCGTCCCCCACTTCATGAAGGTGCGGATGGCGGTCGGCGCGGTGTAGAGGATGGTGACGCCGTAACGCTCGATGATCGACCACCAACGGTCCCGCTCGGGAAAGTCGGGGGTTCCCTCGAAAAGGACGTTGGTGGACCCGTTGGCCAGTGGCCCGTAGACGATGTAGCTGTGCCCGGTGACCCAGCCGATGTCGGCCGCACACCAGTACACGTCGGTATCGGGATGGAGGTCGAAGACGTAGCGGTGGGTGAAGGCGACCTGGGTCAGATAGCCGCCGGTGGTGTGCATGATGCCCTTCGGCCTGGCCGTGGTGCCGGAGGTGTACAGCAGGTACAGCAGGTCTTCGGCGCCCATGTGCTCGGCCTCGCATTCGCCGCCGGCCGACTCCATGAGGCCGTGCCACCAGTGGTCACGATCCTCCACCATGGCGATCTCCTGTGCCGTCCGGCGCACGACCACCACCGCCTCGATGGTCGGTGTGCCCTGGAGGGCCGCATCGGCATTGGCCTTCAGGGGAACAATGGACCCCCTCCGCCAGCCGCCGTCGGCCGTCACGAGAACCTTCGCCTGCGCGTCGTTGATGCGGTCACGCAGGGCTTCGGAGGAGAAGCCGCCGAACACCACCGAGTGGGCCGCGCCGATGCGGGTGCAGGCCAGCATGGCGACGGGCAGTTCCGGGATCATGGGCATGTAGATGGCGACACGGTCACCGCGCCGCACCCCGAGGTCCTTCAGCACGTTGGCGAAACGCTGCACGTCGGCCAGCAGGTCGGCGTAGGTGACGGTGCGGGTGTCGCCGGGCTCGCCCTCCCAGTGGAAAGCCACCTTGTCCCCCCTGCCGGCGGCCACGTGGCGGTCCACGCAGTTGACCGAGACGTTGAGCGTGCCCCCGTCGAACCACCGGGCAAACGGGAGCTGCCAGTCGCAGACCGTGCCCCATTCGTCGTACCAGTCGAGAGCCTCGGCCTGGCGGGCCCAGAAGCCCTGCCAGTCCTCCCTCGCCTCGTCGTAGAGGGACTCGTCGGTGACGAGGGCGTGCTGCTGGAACGACGCCCGGGGCGGGAAGCGCCGGTCCTCGGAGGAGAAGGACTCGATACCGGACATCGGCGGCGAGCCTAACGACCAGCCCCGGTTCCGAGTGCATAGGGGGTGGAAACCGCCCACTATGTACTCGAAACGGGGTGGGGGGTCAGCCCACGCGCCACTCGAGGACGTGGAAGTCCCCTAGGCCGGTGGGATCGGTGAGGGCGGCGGCCTCGCCGACGCGGCTGCGGGCTTTGAGGGCCTCGAGGTCGCCCAGGTGCGCTCTCTCGTGCCACACGGTTCGGGCGGCCGCGGTGACCTCGTCGATCCCGTGAGCCCGGAGGAAGTCCGCCTGCGTTCGTTCGAAAGAGGGCCGCCGCACCCGGGCCAGCTGGTCCAGGGCGACCTCGCAGGTGACATCCTGCCCGCCCGGGTAATCGAGCGGGTGGCCGCCACGGCTGTGACTCCTGTAGGTGCGAAGCCACTCCGTGGGTGGCCGCCTGGCCAACGAGGGGGTGTTGTCGGCGTAGTCGATCACCACCAGACGGCCCCGCTCCAGCAGGGAGAGTGCCCGTGACAGCCACCTTTGGGCCTCGAGCTGGAGCGGTACCCGGGCTCCCTCGCCGGCGTCCGGCACCAGCGTCTCCGCCTCTGCCGAGAGCCCCGTCGGGGCCGGTACCAGCACCTCCACCAGCCGGCCGTCCACCTCGCCGACCCGCACCTCTTGCCAGTCCTCCCGCCACTCGAGGAGGTGAAAGGGGAGGTTGTCGAGCAGCTCGTTGGCGAGGACCAGGCCGGTGAAGGGCGCCGCCGGGAGCTCGGCCAGCGAGGTGAAGGTCGGGCCGCCGGCGGCGAGGTGGCCGGCCGAGGCGGGCGCGTCGTCGCAGTCGTCATCGGCACCGGCCGGGCCGAAACCGACGCTCGGTGGCTCCAGGGGAACGGCCGTCGACTGCCGTTCCCGCAGGGGCTCGGAGCGCTCGACCATCACGTAATGCATGGCCGGAGCGCATGCCGGCTTCGCGGCCCGGACGGCGGCGGCCAGGGCGCCGGCACCGGCACCGGCCTCCACCACGACGAACGGGTCAGGCTCTCCCAGCTCGATCCACCACGAGTCCAGCGCGCGTGCGATAACGGCACCGAAGAGCGGCCCCACCTCGGGGCTGGTGATGAAGTCGCCGCCCCGCCCCGCCGCTCCTCCGGTGCTGAAGAATCCGCCGGCCCGGTCGTACAGGGCCATCTCCATGAAGTCGGCAAAGGTGATGGGGCCGAGGCGGTGGATGGCCTCCAGGACCTGGGCTAGCGCGGGCGCCGGCGTGGCTTACCGCAAGGTGAGGTGGGCCAGGTCCCCGAGGCGGGCGATGGCCTGCGGGTAGACGCCGAGGGCGACCACCACGATGGCGGTGAAGGCCAGGGCGGCAGCCAGCGCCGGCGGCACCGGGATCGGTGTGGTGTCGCCGTCGGGCACGGGCTTCATCCACATCTCCTTGGCGACGGCCGAGTAGTAGAAGAGGGCGATAACCGCGTTGAGGCCGGCCACGACGGCCAAAGTGACCGACGAAGCGGTGCCGGCGTCGAGCGCCGACTCGAAGATGTAGAGCTTGGCGAACCAGCCGGCCAGCGGAGGGAGGCCGGCCAGCGAGAAGAGAAAGATGCTCATCAGCAGGGTCAGCCCCGGGGCATAGGTGAACAGCCCGCCGTAGGACGAGATCTCACCGGAATGGGTCTTGCGGGCGACGGCCATGACGATGGCGAAGGCGCCGAGGTTCATCGCCGCGTAGATCAGCAGGTACACCAGCACCGCCGTCTGCGCCGTGGCTTCTGCTGCCGGGTTCGAGCCGGCCACCGCGAAGGGCACGAGGATGTACCCGGCCTGGGCCACCGACGAGTAGGCCAGCAGCCGCACGATGTTCGTCTGGCGCAGCGCCACCAGGTTCCCGACCGTCATGGTGAGGGCGGCGAGCACCCAGAACAGAGGGCCCCAGACCTCCTCCCGGCCGAAGAAGCCGACGAAGACGAGTTGCAGGAGAGCGACGAAACCGGCCGTCTTGGAGGCCACCGACAAAAAGGCGGTGACCGGCGTGGGAGCGCCCTCATAGGTGTCCGGAGCCCAGAAGTGAAAGGGAACGGCCGAGACCTTGAAGGCGAAGCCGACGATGACGAAGAAGATGCCGAGGGTGATGATCGGCTGCTCACCCACCGAACCACCCACCTCACGACCGATGGTGCGAAGCACCGTGGACCCGGTGGCGCCGAAGATCAGCGACATCCCATAGAGCATGACCGCCGACGCCAGCACGCCCAGGAGGTAGTACTTCAGGCACGCCTCGTTGCTGCGCAGGTCCCGCTTGCGCCAGCCGGCGAGCAGGTATGCGGGAATGGAGAGGAGCTCGAGAGCGACGAAGATCGTGATGAGGTCGCGTGAGGAGCCCATGACCAACATGCCCAGCAGGGACGAGAGCAGGAGGAACGAGTACTCGCCCTCGTAGTAGTCGCCCTCCCCGATGTAGTTGGAGGACATGAGAAGGACGATGTACCCGGTGACGAGGAACAGCCCCTTGACCAGTAGGGCGAAGTTGTCGACCACGTAGGCGCCGCCCAGCATGGACCGGTCGGCGCCGTCGACGGCCAGCAGGATCACCGGTACCAGGCTCACGAGCACCCCCACACCTGCGAGCTGGGTGACCAGGTACTTGCGGGTCTCGTCCACGAAGACGTCGACCAGGAGGATGCCGACCAGCACCGCGGTGAGCACGATCTCCGGCGACAGCGCGAAGTAGTCGAGATCCGGAGCCTTCAGGGTCTGGGCCGCGGCCAGGACGGCGTCCATCTAGCCGCCGATGGCCCGGAAGGCGCTGGACACCGTCCGGACCGACTCGTCGGTGATGCCGAAGATGAGTCGCGGGTACACCCCGAGGACGAAGATGAGGGCGAGCATCGGAGCCCACGCCACCCACTCGAGCGGGTGCACGTCGTGCACGTGGGCCTTGGCGAACTCCTCCTTCGGAGTCCCGAACGCGGTGCGCTGGAACATCCACAGCAGGTACCCGGCGGCCAGCACCGTGCCCACGGCGGCGATGACCATGTAGGTCCGGAACACACCCTCTGAGAGCCCCTCTGCCGGTTGGTAGGCGGAGAGGATGGCCGGGAACTCGCCCCAGAACCCGGCAAGACCGGGAAGCCCGAGCGACGCCATGGCGCAGAAACCGAGGATCCATCCGAGCTTCGGCGCCTGCACCAGCAGTCCGCCGAGCCGGGCCAGCTCGCGCGTTTGATAGCGCTCCTGGATGGAGCCGGCCACGAAGAACAGCATCCCCGTGATCAGGCCGTGGGCGACCATCCCGAAGATGGCGGCGTTGATGCCGAAGTCGGTGAGGGTGGCGATACCGAGCATCACGAAGCCCATGTGGGCCACGGACGAGAAGGCGATGAGGCGTTTCATGTCCTTCTGGGCCAGGCAACCGAGCGCTCCGTAGATGATGCCCACCACCGCCAGACCACCTATGTACGGAGCCCACGAGATGGCGGCGTCCGGGAGTATGGGCAGGGCGATGCGGATGAAGCCGTAGGTGCCCAGCTTGAGCAGCACGGCGGCGAGGATCACCGATCCGACGGTGGGCGCTTCGGTGTGGGCGTCGGGCAGCCACGTGTGGAACGGGAACATCGGGACCTTGATGGCGAAGCCCATGAAGAGCCCACCGAAGATCCACAGCTGGACGTTGTGGGGGATGGCGTCGCCGGCGTTGAGGATGAGCGTCGGGATGTCGAAGGTGTTGCCGGCCCGGAAGAACAGGGCCAGGAACGACAGGATCATCAGGGCGGACCCGAACAGCGTGTAGAGGAAGAACTTGATCGAGGCGTACTGGCGGTTGGCGCCCCCCCAAACGCCGATCATGAAGTACATGGGCAGCAGGACCAGCTCGAAGAAGACGAAGAACAGGATCAGGTCCTGGGCGATGAAGGTGCCGTTCATGCCGACCTCGAGCACGAGCATCAGCATCAGGAAGGCCTTGGGGTTGTGCGGCTCCGGGAAGTGGTCCCACGAATAGATGACGCACAGGACGGTGATGAACATGGACAGCACGAGCAGCGGCAGCGAGATGCCGTCGATGCCGACGTGGTACCGGCTGTTGATCACGTCGATCCAGGAGTGGTCCACCTCGAACTGCAGTTTCCTGCCTGCCCCGTAATCGAAGCGGGAGAGGATGCCGAAGCCGACGGCGGCGGTGATCAGGGTGGTGGCCAGGGCGACCGTCTTCTGAGCCTTCTCCTGGGCCTTGGGCAGGGCGGCGAGCACGACCATGCCGATCACGGGCACGAGGACCGCCAGGCTCAGGGCCCAGGAGTCGAACACGTTCACAGGTGCTTCCCTTCGTTGAAGTGGAGATCAGGTGAAGAGGACAAGGGCTCCGCCGAGTAGAGCGACAGCACCGAACAGGAAGGCGGCATACTGCTGCACGCGACCGGTCTGGAGCACGCGGAGAACCGACCCACCCTCTTCGGCGGTGAGTCCGACGCCGTTCACGAGGCCGTCGACACCCTTCTGGTCGAGGACGTCGTAGGTGAAGTTGCCGGCCTTGCGGGCACCGATGCCCGCGGCGTTGACGACGGCGTCGATCACCCGCTGGTTCACGATGTAGGCGCCGCGGGCGATCGGTCCCTTGATGGAGCCGACGATCCCATCGGTGTACAGACGGTCGAGGTAGTACTTGTTCTCGAGGAGGCGGTAGCCGGCCAGGGCCGCACCATTGCGCTCCGTGAGCCGGTGCGGTCCCAGGTTGCGCCAGTAATAGAGGTAGCTGGCGGTGATGCCGGCGAGACCGAAGGCCATCCCCATCACCGCGGTGCTGATGGAGAACTCGTGGTGAGCGACGCCGGCCAGGAGCACCGCTTCGTTCTCGGTCCACTCGGAGAAGAGCTCGATGCCCGGGGCGTTGAGCAGACCGGCGACGGCGGAGAGCACGGCCAGCACGATCAGGGGAACGGTGATGGCCGGCGGTGACTCGTGAGGGTGGCCGTGGCCCCGGTACTCGCCGAAGAAGGTGAGGTAGACGCACCGGGTCATGTAGGCCGCGGTCATGAACGCACCCACCAGGCCCACGACGAGGAAGAGCTCGTAGCCGTTCTCGCCGGCCCCCAGCAGTATCTCGTCCTTCGACCAGAACCCGGCCAGGGGGAAGATGCCGGCCAGGGCGAGGGTACCGACCATGAACGTCTTGTAGGTGGTCGGCATGGCCTTGCGCATCCCTCCCATGTCCTTCTTCATGTCGAAGCTGTGGACGGCGTGGCTGACGGAGCCGGCACCGAGGAAGAGGAGCCCCTTGAAGAAGGCGTGGGTGAACAGGTGGAAGATGCCGGCCGTCCACGCCCCTACTCCAAGGGCCATCACCATGTACCCGAGCTGGCTGACGGTGGAGTAGGCGAGGACCTTCTTGATGTCGCTCTGCACGAAGGCGAGGAGAGCGGCGATGATGACGGTGATGCCGCCGATGAGGGCGATGGGATTGATCCCTCCTCCGCCGATGTCGAAGGCCGACCAGAACACGCCGTACATGCGGGCGACCAGGTAGACGCCGGCCACGACCATGGTCGCGGCATGGATCAGGGCCGAGACCGGTGTGGGGCCGGCCATGGCGTCGGGTAGCCAGGTGTGGAGCGGGAACTGGGCGCTCTTGCCGATGACGGCACAGAAGAGGGCGGCGGCGGCGGCCAGCAGGACGGTGTGGCTGATGTCGCCGGCGAGGGCGGCGCGGTTCGTGGTGGCGATGTCGAAGGTGGTGCCGGCGGCGAAGAACAGGATGGAGATGCCGACCAGTAGGCCGATGTCACCCGTGCGGGTGGTGAAGAAGGCCTTGAGGGCGGCATCGGAGTTGTTCTTCTCCTCCCACCAGTGCCCGATGAGCATGAACGAGCACAGGCCCATCATCTCCCAGCCGAAGAGGAGCTGAAGGGTGTTGCCGGCGGTGACCATGATGAGCATGCCGGCGGTGAAGAGGCTGAGGGCGGCGAAGAAGTGGGTGTAGCGGCGGTCGTCGTGCATGTAGCTGGTGGAGAACACATGGACGGCCAGTGAGATCAGGGTCACAACGAAGAGCATGACGACGGCCAATCCGTCCATGTGTATGCCGGCGTTGATCCTCACGGGGCCGTTCTCGAACCAGGTGCCCTCGCGCACCACCGGCTTGCGGATGGGCTCGGCCTCGTGGCCTCCTTCCTCGCCACCGTGGCCGCCGCCTTCCTCCTCGGCGGCCGACGCAGCCGGGGTGGCATCGTGTTCGGCCGCCTCGCCCTGCCCCGACTCCTCCGCCCCGTGCCCGGCTTCCTCCTCTGGTTCGTGGTGCTCCTCCCCGGAGCCCTGGGGCTCACCATGCCCGGCGGCGGCCGCCGGCTCCACGGTGAGATCAGCCGGACGCCCCACCCACTCCACGGCACAGATGGAGGAGAGGACAAAGGCGATGGCGATGGCGGCCAGCCCGATCTCGTGGCCCTTGCGGGGCAGCCGCTTGCCGAAGAAGAGGATGAGGGCGAAGGAGAGGACCATCACCGCAGGGATGACCCAGGCGTAGGCGAGCACCGTCAGCCCTTCATCAAATCGACTTCGGACAGGTCGATGGACTGGCGGTTGCGGTAGATGAGCAGGACGATGGCCAGCCCGACCCCGACCTCGGCGGCGGCCACGGCGATGACGAACAGGGCGAAGACCTGCCCGGCCACGGTGTTGTGGAAGGCGCCGAAGGCGACGAGATTGATGTTCACGGCGTTGAGGATGAGCTCGACGGACATCAGCACGAGCACCCCGTTCTTGCGGGCCAGCACGCCGTACACGCCGACGCTGAACAGGAAGGCGGCCAGGAGCAGGAACTGGTTCAGGTACACCTCAGTCCCTCCTGGCGATCACGACGGCGCCTATCAGGGCGGCGAGGAGGAGGACCGAGATCACCTCGAAGGGGATCACGTAGACCTGGAAGATCGAGGTGCCGACCTCGCTGCTCCGCTGCACGGCACCGTCGGCCGGCAGCTTCACGTCGTCGTAGGCATCGGTGAGCACCCCGGCCAGCACCCCGAGCATGAGCATGGACACCACGAGGGCCAGCCAGCGCTGGTCGTTGTCGAGATCGGACGTGCGCCCGATGGGCGCGCGGGTCAGCATGATCCCGAACAGGAACAGCACGACGATGGCCCCGATGTAGACGAGGATCTGCGCGGCGGCGGTGAACTCGGCGGCCAGGAGGATGAACATGGCGGCCACGCCGGCCAGCACCACCACCAGGTACAGAGCGGCGTGCACGATGTTCTTCGTGGTCACGACACGGATGGCGGCCAGGCCCATGGCCACGGCAATTATCCCGAAGATGATGTTCTGGGCCAGCATCGGCTACTTCTTGGCGCCCTTCTTGGCCTCGGCCCCCCGCTCCAGGGCCGGCGGCTCCGGAACGGTCTCCATCCACTCCCCCAACTTGGTCTTGTCGTGCAGGAGGTCGGCGATCTTCACCTCGGAGTACTCGAACTCAGGGCTCCAGAACAGGGCGTCGAAGGGGCAGACCTCGACGCAGATCCCGCAGTACATGCACAGCGAGTAGTCGATGTCGAAACGGTCGAGCTTCTGGACGGTGCGCGGTTTGCCCCCTTCCCGCCGGGGCGGTGCCTTGTCCTTGTAGCCCTCGATGTAGATGCACCAGTCGGGGCACTCCCGGGCGCACAGCATGCAGACCGTGCAGTTCTCCTCCTTCAAGGCGATCACGCCGCGAGCTCGGGTTGGCGGAGCCTCCTTGACGTGGGGGTACTGCACCGTCACCGCCGGCTTCATCATCGTCTTGAAGGTGACGCCGAGGCCCTTGAGCAGGCCGGGTATCTGAGCCATCAGAAGACAACTTTCAGGACGCCGGTGGCGGCGATGTTGAGGAGGGAGAGCGGTATGAGCAGCTTCCAGGCGAAGGCCTGGAGCTGATCCTCCCGCAGCCGCGGGTAGCTGAAGCGGAACCAGAAGATGAAGAAGGCCACGAGCATGATCTTGGCTCCGAGCACGAGCGGCCCGAGAACGTCGGCGAGGGTCCCCTCCACCCCGGGGACGTACCAGCCGCCCAGGAACAAGGTGGCGCCGATGGCGGAGAAGGCGAAGGCGGTGCCGAACTCGCCCATGAAGAAGAAGAGGAACCGGAACCCGGTGTACTCGGTCATGTAGCCGGCCACCAGCTCGGACTCGGCGACGGGCATGTCGAACGGCGCCTGGGTGAGCTCGGCCTGAGCGGCGATGAGGAAGAGGGCGAAGCCGATGAACTGGGTGAAGATGAAAGGGTTGCCGATGAGGCCGACACCGAAGATCTCGCCGTCGGCCTGCGCCATCACGATGCCCTGGAGGCTCATGGTGCCGGCCTGGATGACCACTCCCACCACGGCCAGGACCAGGGGCAGCTCATAGGCGATCAGCTGGCCGGCGGCCCGCAGGGCACCGATCAGGGAGTACTTGTTGGCCGAGGCCCAGCCGGCCATGAGGATGCCGAGCACCGACAGCGAGGACACGGCCAGGGCGAAGAAGATCCCGGTGTCCAGGTCCTCGATGATCAGCCGGGGGCCCGCGGGAATGACGATGTAGAGCAGGAAGGTGGACATCAGCACCACGATGGGTGCGGCGGCGAAGACGAAGCGGTCGGAGCGCTCCGGGAAGATGTCCTCCTTCTGGATGAACTTCAGGCCGTCGGCCACGAGCTGCAGGGAACCGTGCGGCCCGGCTTCCATGGGGCCGAGACGGCTCTGCATGTGACTCATCATCTTGAGCAGGAACACGTAGCCGAGGATGATGGCGCCGGCGGGGATGAGCCCGAGCACGACGACCACCTTCAGCAGCGTGGTGGCCCAGTAGGCGCCGAAGTCGACTCCCAGCATCAGGGGCATCAGCGGTCGATGTCCCCGAGGATGAAGTAGAGCGACGCCAGGATCGTGATCACGTCCGGAACGTAGACGCCGCGGAGGAGCCAGGGCACGATGGAGATGTTGTTGAACGAGGCGCTGCGGATCTTGACCCGGAAGGGGCCCCGGCCGCCCTTGCTGACGACGTAGTAACCCATCTCGCCCAGCGGGTTCTCGGTGTGGCACCACGCCTCACCGGCCGGCACCTTGATGATGCGGGGAACCTTGGCCTGGATCGAGCCCGAGGGAAGGCCGTCGAGCAACTGGGTGATGATCTTGGCCGCCTCCCGGGTCTCCTGCAGCCGGACCCAGTAGCGGGCGTAGGAATCACCGTCGGGGTGGGTCCAGACCTTCCAGTCGCAGTGCTTCCACGCCAGCGGAGAATCCTCGTCCCGGCGCAGGTCCCAGTCCACGCCGCTGGCCCGGATGTTCGCGCCGGAGAGGCCGTACTCGAGGCCCACGGCGGCGGGAATGACGCCGATCCCGCGGGTACGGGTCTGGAAGATCTCGTTGCCCATGAGCAGGTCCTCCATCTCCTGGCAGAAGGAGATGACACGGGCCATCACGCCATGGCATTCGTCGACCCAGCCCCGGGGCAGGTCCTCCTTGAGGCCGCCCAGGCGATCGAAGTTCGGGTGGAAGCGGCCGCCGGTGGCCGCCTCCATGAGGTTCAGCACGTACTCACGGTCCCGGAAGGCGTAGAAGACCGGCGTGATGGCGCCGAGCTGGATGCCCATGTCGCCCAGGAACAGGCTGACGTTGGCGATGCGGGCCATCTCGAAGAAGATGGTGCGGATCCACTGGGCCCGCGGCGGAGCCTCGATCCCCATGAGCTGCTCGGCGGCGAGGATGAACGGGACCTCGTTGGCGAAGTGGCCGAGCCAGTCGATGCGGTTGATGAGGGTGGTCACCTGGGGATAGGTGCGCACCTCGCAGAGCTTTTCGTAGCCCCGGTGCATGTAGCCGCAGATCGGCTCGGCCCACACCACCTGCTCGCCGTCGAGGCGGACGACGATGCGCAAGGTGCCGTGGGTGGCGGGGTGCTGAGGGCCGAGGTTGAGGGTCATCCCCTCGGTCTCGAGCTCCACGTTCACCCTTGCGTCGGCGGCCTGGCCGGCGATGTAGGCCGACTTCTGCCAATCGGTGGTGACGGCCATCAGGAATCCGCTCCCGCGCCGGCGGCGGCCACGCTGTCGTCGACCTCGGCCTCCTCGCCGGGCATCGGCTCCACGTCCACCAGGCCGGGCCAGGGCTTTACCTCCCGCGACAGCAGTGGGAAGTCCTTCCGCAGGGGATGGCCCTCGAACTCCCCGGGGAGGTACATGTGACGCAGGCGGGGGTGACCGTCGAAGTCGAAGCCGTACATCTCCCAGGCCTCGCGCTCGTGCCAGTCGGCACCGCGGTAGACGCCGACCCACGACTCGACTCGAGGATCGGTCTCGTCGAGGTCCGCCTTCAGCGTGAGCCCCCGCTTCTCGGTCGTCGAGTACAGCCTGGCGAAGACCTGGAACCTCGTGTCCCCACCGGCCGCGCCGGTCTGGATCCCTGCTGCTGGCTCTGGCTCGGCCTCGTCGCCCTCCATGACGACGCCGCCGCCCTCCGGTTCCCAGACCTTCTCCCCCGACATGGCCGGGTTCACCATCCAGTCGATGCCGGACAGGAAGCAGAAGTAGTCCATGTCCAGCTCGTCCCGGCAGAGCTCGGCCAGGCGGCGCCACATGGTGCGATCGACGCGCACACAGAGGTCCGATCCGGTGATCTCAGAGCCCAGGATCCCTCCGCCGAGCTCACGCCTGAGCACCTCCAGCATCCGCTGAGGTGCCTCCTCAGGAGCCGACGACAATGGGGTCACCCTTCCACCGCTCGGCCATGTCCTCGTGCTGGATCCGCTCCTGCAGCAGGACGATCCCCTCCAACAGAGCCTCGGGTCGGGGCGGGCAACCGGGTACGTACACGTCGACCGGGATGATCTGGTCGACACCCTTGGTCACTGAGTAGCTGTCCCAGTACGGCCCGCCGCAGTTCGCACAGGATCCCATGGAGATGACGTACTTCGGGTCCGGCATCTGCTCCCACAGGCGGCGGATCGGCGGCGCCATCTTGTCGGTCACCGTTCCCGAGATGACGACGAGATCGGCTTGGCGGGCGCTGGCCGGGAACGGGATGACGCCCAGGCGCATGACGTCGTACCGAGGCGAGCCGAAGGCCGCTCCCATCTCGATGGCGCAGCAGGCGAGGCCCCACTGGTACACCCACAGGGAGTACTTGCGGCTGAGGTTGAGCAGGTAGGTGAGGGGCTTCGGGATGAGCCCCTTCTCGACTAGACCCACCTCAGCACTCCCTTGCGCCAGGCGTAGATCAGGCCCAGGGCGAGGATGAAGATGAAGATGAGCATCTCCACCAGCCCGAAGACCCCCAGAGCCTCCAGCTGGATGGCCCAGGGGAAGATGAACACGGCCTCCACGTCGAACATGACGAACAGCAGGGCGAAGATGTAGTAGCGCACCTGGCTCTGGGACCAACCGGTGCCGACGGGGTCGACGCCGCTCTCGTAGGAGATGTACTTCTGGGGCTGCGGACGGGTCGGGCGCAGGAGGCTGCCGGCCCCCAGCATGGCCCCCACCATGGCCACCGCGGCACAACCGAAGATGAGGACGCTGAGATAGCCCCGGAGGAACTGCGACATCGCGGCGGGAGCCTAACCGCATGGTTTCTGGACCTGCCACACCCGACCCCGGCGGCCACGCAGTGGCGTCCACCGACACGAGGTCGGTGTGGCGATTTCGTGCATTACCACGCTGAGTGATGGGTCGAGCCGCATCAGTGGGGTTTTGCCCTGCAAACAACGTAGTGAAAGTCACCCAAAGAGGGGTTCCATCCCACCACTGGGGGCGCGAAGTTAGGTACAGGTTCCGAAGAGCCATGTCGGGTTGTGGCCCAGGCGTGGTGCGAGACACTGACCAACACCACTGAGGGCACACGTGACACTGGCGACCAGAGCGAAAAGACAATCACCCGGCTTTCGCTGGAACCCCCCCTTCCGGCGGGCGGCGGGTGTGGTCGAGGTGGACTTCGAGACGCCACCGAGGGCGCGGGCACGGTCGGGACAGCGGCTTGCCGTCGTTCGGCTGCTCCCGGTCCTGTTGGACTCGGCCTGCCTGGCCGTTGCGTGGCTGGCCGTCGTCGCCGTGCTGGGAACGCCGAGCTCGATGGAGACGGCGTCGTTCACCGGTTTCGCCATCGCCTCGATGATCGTCGCCGGCCTCATCCACGCCTTCATGGGGCTGTACGCCGCAGGTCCCGCCGCCCTGGGCATCATCGACGTCACCAACGTCGTACGCGCCTCGCTGGGCTGGGGCACCCTCGCCGCCGGCGCCGCGTTCCTGATCGAGCCGCCCATCCCGCAGGCATGGGTGGCCCTGTCCTGCCTCTTCGGCTGCGTGCTCGTCGCCGCCACCAGGCGGGCCCTGTGGCACTGGTGCCCCGACCACGGCAAGAGCCTGTACGGCCGCCCTTCACCGGCCGATCCGGACGTTCGCCTGGGGTACGACATGGGCCGCCTCCGGAAGCGCTACATGGTGATCGCGGCCATGGGAGGACGGCGGCAGCGTTGCCAGGAGGTGCTCAAGCGGGGCGTCGACCTCGTCCTGACGCCCGTGATCATCGCCTTCACGTTGCCGGTCATGGCTGTGGCCGCGCTCGTGATCCTCGTGAGCGAGGGCCGGCCCATCCTGTTCCGCCAGCGCAGGGTCGGGCGCAACGGGGTCCCGTTCACCATCTTCAAGTTCCGCACGATGGTGCCGGATGCCGAGAAGCAGCTGATCGACCTGCGCGAGCTCAACGAGCGGGACGGTCCCCTGTTCAAGCTGACCCACGATCCGAGGGTCACCCGTACCGGCCGGCTCCTCCGAGAATCGAGCATCGACGAGCTGCCCCAGCTGTTCAACGTCCTCGTCGGGACCATGAGCCTCGTCGGGCCCCGGCCGGCGCTGGCGGACGAGACCGAGCTGTTCGAAGCGGACCTGCTGCGCCGGCACCACCTTCGCCCCGGGATCACCGGGCTCTGGCAGGTGCGCTCGCGGGACGACGCTTCCTTCGAGTCCTACCGGTACCTCGACCTCTGCTACCTGGAGAACTGGTCCGTCCTGACCGACATGGTCATCCTCTTCGCCACTGTGCCCGCCGTCCTCCGCCGTGGCTGGAGCCTCCTCCTGCGGGCGGCACCGGGCAACTCGTTCTCGGCAGGACGGCGCCTCATGGTCAGGCTCGGCCGTCGCCCGCAGGATGACGGTGGCGTCCTTGCTCCGGCCGGAGCGTCTCTCTTCCCCGCCGCCACCGCTTCAGCACCGGGGGTGCGCGAGGTGATCCTGAGCTCGAGCCTGGACGTGGCCCTTCCTATGAACGAGGCGGGGCTCAGCCAAGGACGGTGACGGCGACGACGGGGCTGGGCGGCGGGTTGCTGCCGAGGGAGCCGTCGAAAGGCTTGTCGCTGAACACGAAGGCACCGCCGTCGGCCGCCACCAGCAGGTAGCCGTTGCCGTAGCTGACCATCCCGCTGACCGGCTTGTTCAGGCGGAGGTCGCCGAGCGAGCCCCTGAACGGGGCACTGAAGGCGAACACACCTCCGTCGGAGGCCACCATGTAGTAGCCGTCACCGTCGGGGTCGGGTACGAGCGACTGGACCGGGGCGTTCAGGCGCTTGCCGCCCATCGACCCGTGGAACGCGGCGGCGCCGAAGGCGAAGGTGCCCCCGTCGGAAGCGACCATGTAGTAGCCGTCACCGCGGGAGGTGGTGACCGAGTCCCGGATCGGCCCGTTCAGCGGCTTTCCCGCCATGTCGCCGAAGTGGGTCGCGTCGCCAAAGGTGAGCACCCGGCCTTTGGTGGTGAACATCCAGTAGCCGTTGCCGCTCCTGGTCCTCGACAGCGACGTGACGGACTCGCCGGCAGAGAGGGGCGTGGCATTTCCGTGCCAACGGGCGGTGCCGAACGCGAAGACCCGGCCGGCGGTGTCGACGACCCAGTACCCGTCCCCCCCGCTGGTGGCCTCGATGTCCACCGCGTTGGCATCCCTAACCGGGGCGTTGCCAAGGTAGGGGGCGGCGCCGAAGGCGTAGACGGCACCCTTCTGAGCCACCATCCAGTAGCCCGACCGGCCCGAAGAGGGCCGGGCGCCGATGGATCCCCCGGAGAGCAGTGCGGGCTCGCCGAACGGCGGTGCCAGCGCCACCCGGGGGGTGCCGCCGCCACCGATGCTGCCGGGGCCGTTGTTCGTGACGTGGTGGAGCTGGTCGAAGAGGCGGTTCATGTCCCGGTTCCAGGCGGTGTCGGACCAGCCTGAGTTCGAATAGGTCGACATGTTGATGCCGGCGGCGGCCATCTCGGCCTTGACGCCGTGCTCGACGTTGAGCAGGTTCTGGCCCCAGCCGGTGTCGAACCCGGAGTTGTCCACGACGTAGGAGCCGTAGTTCTGCCACGCCTCGGCCAGCTTGCGGGCGGGGCCGGTCTCCAGACCGAGGGAGTTGATGTCGACCCAGCCCGGGATGGAGAGCAGCGATCCCATCTTGAGGATCGGGGTGTAGCCGCGGGCGTTGACGCCGTAGTTCTGTCCGGTGTTGTTCGAGTCGGCGGCGTAGGCCGGCCACTGGTAGGCGTTGCGGTCCGCTTCACGGGTGCCCCACCGGCTCATGTCGACGGTCAACTTGGTGACGTGGCGGATCGGGGCGACACCGGTCAGCTCCCCTCGGCGGATGCTGCCGCCGACGCCGCTCAGACCGGAGCCGCCGTGGCCGCCGAAGAACGACGACGGCCGGCCGTTGCCGTAGAGGTCGAGGGTGCTGCGAAGGCCGTCGCCGGTGAGGCTGGCCGGGCCTCCGGCGTCGCACCGGGACAGGTAGTTGAACTCCCGGATGGTCCGCCCGTCGGCCAGCAGGGCTCCGCCGGCCAGGTTGGGCATCTTGCCCTCCCAGCTCCCGTCACCGGGGGCCACCACGTAGTCATCGGGGATGGGAAGGGAGACGCCGCTGCTGGCGTCGCCACTCTGGTGGCAACGGGCCGGCCAGGCGTGGGTGTGCACCGGCCGCAGCGGGCTGGACGGCGCCATGACGATCGGGTTGGAGTCGGTTCCGTACCCGTTTGGCGGCTGGAAGAAGTTCGGATCGGCGAAGGTCGCCCCCGAGCCCACGGGCATGTTCCAGATGCTGTCGGATGAGAACGGCCAGGCGTAGGGGTTCCGGGCGGTGGGATCGGCCGCCGCTGCGGTCGGGGAGAGGCTCAGCCCGACGAGGCCGGAGATGAGGGTGAGGGCGGCGGCGAGCAGCGCGATGCCGGCATGCCGGCGGGGGGGCGATTGCATGGTCTTGGCTCCAGCGGGACCAGGACCGGTCGGTTTCGGTAGTCCGGCTAGGTCAATGACCCCCGTGACTTTGCGCCTCCGCCTCGCGACGGATTTGCCGGTTCGACCGATCTAACGGACGTTTCTTCAGCCTTGATCGACAGGTGCAGCGAGGGGCTTTAGCGGGCGATCCCGGACGTGGTTCGTCCATCGGAGGTGTTCATCGGCTCGACTGCTTCTTGAGCCTGGGCGCCTTCGTGGTCGTGGTGGTGGCCGGCATCGTGGTCGTGGTCGTGGTCGTCGTCGTGGCGATCGTCGGAATCGTCGTGGTCGTGGTCGTGGTCGTGGTGGTGGTCGTCACCACCGCGTCCGCTCGGGTGAAGCCGGCCTCGGCGTAGAAAACGTTCCCGTTGGTCAGGGTCATCCGGGCACCGATCCGGTGGGTGCCCAGCGACAGTTGCCTCAGCGGGGTCGCCAGACTGGTGCTCTGCTCGAAGTCGTAAGGCGTGGCCGCCTCCGATCGGGTATCGACGCCGTCGAGCGTGAAGCTCACCGCGGTTACGCCCGGATCGTTCACGAAGACATAGGTCTGGCTGTCGACGGCGGTGTCCCGGAGGGCTCGCCCGTTGCTGCGGTCGGCGTTGTCGCTGACCCTGATCAGGTCGACCATGTCGACGGGAGCAGTGGTTGTCGGAGCCGGCGTGGTCGTCGTGGTCGTGGTCACGTCCGGTGCCGGGCTCGACGCTGTGGCGAACGGCGGCGCCAGGGCCACCCGGGGGGTGCCGCCGCCGCCCACGGTGGCCGCGCTGTTGTTGGTGACGTGGCGGAGCTGGTCGAAGAGGCGGTTCATGTCCCGGTTCCAGGCCGTGTTGGCCCAACCCGAGCTCGCGTAGGTCGACATGTCGATGCCGGCGGCGGCCATCTCGGCCTTGACGCCGTGCTCGACGTTCAGCAGGTTCTGCCCCCAGCCGGTGTCGAAGCCGGAGTTGTCCACGATGTAGGAGCCGTAGTCCTGCCAGGCCTGGGCCAGCTTGCGGGCCGGTCCGGTCTCCAGGCCGATGGCGTTGACATCCACCCAACCCGGGATGGACAGCAGCGACCCCATCTTGAGGATCGGGGTGTAGCCGCTGGCGTTGACGCCGTAGGTCTGGCCGGTGTTCTCGGAGTCGGCGGCATAGGCGGGCCACTGGTAGGCGTTGCGGCCCCCTTCACGGGTGCCCCACCGGCTCATGTCGACGGTCAACTTGGTGGCGTGGCGGATCGGCTCGGCACCGGTGAGCTCACCCCGGCGGATGCTGCCCCCGACCCCGCTCAGCCCTGAGCCGCCGTGGCCGCCGAAGAACGAGGACGGCCGGCCGTTGCCGTAGAGGTCGAGGGTGCTGCGCAGCCCGTCGCCCGTGAGGCTGATCGGACCTCCGGCGCTGCAGCGGGAGAGGTAGTTGAACTCACGGATGGTGCGCCCGTCGCCCAGCAGGATCCCACCCGCCAGGTTGGGCATGTTGCCCTCCCAGCTGCCGTCGCCGGGGGCCACGATGTAGCCGTCGGGGATCGGGAGTGACACTCCGCTGTAGGTGTCGCCACTCTGGTAACAGCGGGCCGGCCAGGCGTGGGTGTGGACCGGCCGCAGCGGGCTGGACGGCGCCATGACGATCGGGTTCGAGTCGGTGCCGTACCCGTTGGGCGGCTGGAAGAAGTTCGGGTCCGAGAAGGTCGCTCCCGAACCGACCGGCATGTTCCAGATGCTGTCGGATGAGAACGGCCAGGTGTACGGGTTGCGACTGGTAGCCTCGGCGGCAGCTCCCGTCTGGGAGAGGTTCAACCCGACCAGCCCCGAAGCAAGGGTGAGGAGGGCAGCGAACACCGGAACGCCCGAACGGCGGCGGGTGGGCGATTGCATGGTCTTGGCTCCAAAGGGACCAGGACCGGTCGGTTTCGGTAGTCCGGCTGGGTACGAGACCTCCGTGACTTTGCGTCTCCGCCTCGCGACGGATTTGCCGGTTCGACCGATCTAAGCGGGCGGGACCTCGTCTCCATCGGCCGGCGCTCGGTGGTGCTTGAGCGCGACGTTCCCGCTGAGCCAACGTGCGTAAGGGCCCCCGTAGCGGAACGGAAGATCAGGGATGCGTCGCGGGCTCCGGCACCGATGTCGTGGCGATACGCACCTGCCACGCCGGATTGCGGCTGAGGGCCCATGCAAGGGGCACGCACAGGTACCACTGCACCACCGGCTGGGCCAGCAGGTTCTCCGACGAGCACTGGACGACGAACGCGGCAAATGCGGCGGCGGCGCCGACGACCACGCCTCGATTGATCCCCGCCGGCAGGGCCCGCAGCGCCCGCCTCAGCTCGAAGGTCACGGCCAGGAAGAAGGCCACAAGAGCGAGTAGCCCGGCGGCCCCGGTCTCGACGACTGCCTGGACGAAAACGTTGTGGGGAGGAAGCTTGTATGCGGTACGGCGCTCCACGACGTTGAGCCCGATACCTGTGATCGGCCCGTCCGACGTGAAGGGCAGTACGTCCTGCCAGTACTGGATCCGCCATGACAACGAGTCGGGGTCGCCGATCACCGAACCGGAGTCGCCGCCGAGGTCAGCCAGGCGGCTGGCCGCCGACGGAACGGCCAGCAGGACGACGGCAGTGCCCGCGATCACGAGCCAGATGAGGCGCCGGTCCTGGAGCCATCCGATGAGCATCACGCCGACGAAGGCCGCCGCCCAAGCTCCCCTGGCATAGGTGAAGAACAGCAGGAACCCCGACGCGCCGGCCACGGTCACGATCCCGACGCGGACGAAGCGGCGGACGTGGGGCAACAGAGCCACCGCCACCGGGAAGAGCATGGTGAGATAGGCGGCGAACACGTTGGGATGGACGAAGGTCCCCTGAATGCGGCCGACGTCGAGGGCCGGACCGTAGAGCGGGACCTCGGGGACGTTGCCTTGAAGCTGAAGGGCGGCCGTGAAGGCGGGAACGATCATCGAAGCGAAGGTGGCCACGAGGAGACCGGGGAGCCGATCGGGCCGGTCGCGCAGCGCCTGCTCGAGGACGATGAGCATGACCGCGGTCGACACCACCCTCAGGGCCGCCTGGAAGCTGACAGTCGGGGCGTCCGAGGTGACCGAGCTCAGGACGCAGACCCCGGCCAGCGCCACGAAGGCGAGGCTCGAGCGGGAGGAGACGATGGGCAGGCCCGAACGCCAGCGCCGGTAGAGCCAGACGGCCGAAGCACACAGGATCACCATGCCGAGGACCGTCGACGGTTCGGCGGGGAGAGCAGCCTCTCCGGACTTGAAGTAGTCGAGCCCCGGCCGGCTGGCGAAGACGATCACGACCGCGGCCCAGAACCGGCTGGCCGCCCAGCGGACGGTCGTGTACCCGACGACCACAGCCAGTATGCCGAAGAGGGGCAGCCCCAGGCCCGGACGGGAGGCCGAGACGGCGCCGGTGACGACGGACGCGACCACGACGGCTACGGCGAGCATTGGGAGGAACAGACCTGACCGCTCGGCCGCTGCAGGCGAAGACCCGTTGTCACTCCGGGAGTCGCTATGGCCGCCCGCACCACCGCTTCGGGAGGCTCTGAACGCCTGCGTGGTGGGCGCCCCGCCTGTCGGGCTCACAGGAAAACGGCCCGGTCAGCGGGCGGCGTCGGCCGCCGACCCATCACGCCTCATCCGCGACCCTCACCGGCTGAGAAGCGACGTCACGGCCCCCGGGGGGCCACCCGACCACATCGGCCTGCCTTGCCTGGACAGCTTCCGCCCGGCGGCGCTTGCGCCAGTCCAGGAGGGCGAAACCGCCGAGGGTGCCCACCACTGTCACCAGCGTCGATCCGACCACCCCCCGAGCGATGGCGGACGTTCGGGAGACGGGCGAAGCTCCCCCGTCCTTCACCAACCCCGGAGTCTCCACGGCCGCAAGCCTGGCCGTAGCCAGCTGCCGGTCGCTCTCGGCTTTGGCGATGGTCTCCTCTGACCGGTCGAGACGGTTGAGCAGCACGTCACGCCGGGAGCGCAGGGCGCTCATCTCGGCCAGCTGCGCGACGACCGCGTCCGCCTGGGCACTCGTGGCCGGGTCCGCCCGCAGCGCGGCGAGCCTCCGCCTCTGGTTCTCGTACTCGGCGTCGAGGTCGGCGAAGCCGGTGGACTCGTCCAGCGCCGCCAGCTCGTCACGCGTCGCTTGCAGATTGCTGGAAGCCTCCTTCACCTGCGAGTCCGCGAGGGCCCGGTCCTGCTCGGCCAGAGCTCTGAGGGTGGCCAGGGCCGCCTCTCTCGGAACTCGAGCGGCGATCTCGGGGTCCTCGGAACCTTTGAAGACGATGGAGACGATTGTGCCCTGGTTCGCCCGGGAGGAGACGGTGCCGAGCGCTATGTCGAGGGCGGGCACCCCTGTCGACTTGGAAACGGCGTCGGTCGTCTCGGAAAAGGTGAGGCTGGACTGGAAGGTCGACACGAACGGGTCCATCTCGATCCCGGCCCGCCCGGGATAGAGCTTGGAGAGGAAGACCACCGCCCTGCCCTCGTACAAGGGAGGAGGGCTGACGATCGTCCCCACGGTCAGCCCGATGCTCAAGGCCGTGACGGCAACGAGGAGAACCCGGCGACGAACCGTGAGGTTCACCAGAGGAGGGGCTGGAGCCGTGGGGATCATCGCCGCTCGACCTCGTCCGCTTGGCTCACGTTGTGCACCTGCTCCAACCTTTCAGCACCACCTGGCGAAGAGCTCGTGCGCCGTCACGCTGCGGCTGACGAACGCGGTACGTCTACCGCCATCAAGCAAGGTACCAGACCTCCCAGTCATCTTTTCTTCGCCTCGCCGCGCAAAACCGCAAGGTTGTCCTCGAGCCTCGAACCTCGGAGGGCACCACTAGGGTTGCCTGGTGGCTCGGGATCGGCATCAACGGAGGCGGAAGCCGCGCTGATGCGGATCGCGCTGGTGGGCACCCGCGGCGTGCCGGCCCGCTATGGAGGGTTCGAAACCGCCGCCGAGGAGATCGGGCGGCGCCTGGTCGAGCGGGGTCACGAGGTGGTCGTCTACTGCCGCAACGCGGATCCGGAACAAGTCGAGTACCTGGGAATGGAGCTCGTTCACCTGCGGTCGCTGCGGCTGAAGTTCAGTGAGACCCTCACTCATACCGCGATGTCGCTGATGCATCTTCGGAGCCGGCCGGTGGACGTCGCCGTCGTCTTCAATGCCGCGAACGCCCCACTTCTACCCATAGTTCGCCGGCGCGGGATCCCGGTGGCGGTTCACGTCGACGGCCTCGAGTCGTTGCGAGCCAAATGGGGCGGGATCGGCCGTGCCTATTACAAGAAGGCCGAGAAGGTGGCCGTCAGGTGGGCCGACGAGCTGATCGCCGATGCTCGAGGGATCCAGGAGCACTACGCCCTCACCTACGGCGTGTCCAGCCGGCTCATCGCTTACGGCGCGCCCCTCCTGTACGACCGTCCCGATCATCGGCTGGAAGAGCTGGGCCTGAGGAGCGCCAGGTACCACCTAGTCGTCGCCCGCTTCGAGCCGGAGAACTGCATCGACGTCATAGTCGACGGCTACCAGCAGAGTGAGGCGGAGCTCCCGCTGATCGTCGTCGGGTCGGCCCCGTACGGGAACCGGTACCGGCAGCGGGTGGAATCACGGGCGGCGAACGACGAGAGGGTCCGCCTCCTCGGGCCGGTCTGGGACCAGGAGCTACTCGACCAGCTGTACGCCCACGCCTCCAGCTACGTGCATGGTCATTCGGTCGGAGGTACGAACCCGTCGCTGCTGCGAGCCATGGGTGCCGGCGCTCCCGTCATCGCCATCGACGTCCGGTTCACGCGGGAGGTGCTCGAGGACACCGGCGTGTTCTTCCGGGGCCCATCCGACCTCGCCGGCCTGATCAGCGGTGCGGAGGCCGATCCGAAGGCCGCGAGAGAACGCGGCCGGCGAGGCCGGGAACGCGCCGCCTCGGCCTACGTGTGGGAGGACGTGGTGGACGACTACGAGCGGATGTGCCAGCGGCTGCACGAGGATGCGCAGAGCTAGCCAAGCCACTCCGGCTCAGGCAGCCGCGGTCACCAACTCGGCCGCCTCGGCGTAGAGCCGGTCGAGGCCCTGTAGGTGCCCCGGGATCGAGTAGTCCCGCTCTACCTTGACTCGTCCGGCTCGGCCCATCGCCGCGGCCCGGTCGGTGTCGGAAAGAAGAGCGTTGAGCGCGGTAGCCAGGGCGCGAGGGTCCTCGGGCGGAACGAGAAGACCGTCCACCCCGGGTTCGATCAGCTCCCGGACGCCGCCGCGATCCGAGCCGACCACGGCGACACCGGACGCGAAAGCCTCGAGAATGATCATCGGCTGGTTCTCGTAGAACCGGGACGGGATGGCAAGCACGGCCGCAGCATCGAGATGCTGTTGCAGTTCGACCTTGGAGAGGCGACCGAGAAAGCGGACCCGCCCGGGGGCCACCCGCGAGGCCAGCTCCTCCAGCTTCTCCTGCTCGGGCCCCTCCCCGGCGATGTCCAGGATCGTGGAAGCATCCATCCACTGGAGCGCTTCGACGACGAGATCGACGCCCTTCTCAACGGAGAGCCGTCCGGCGAAGAGAAGCCCCTTCTTGAGGGTGGCGGTTCGCCCCCGCCCTGATGCCTGGGCGAAATGTGGCAGCACGCGCAGTTTGTCGGGGAACACGCCGGCTTCCGTCATCTTCGCCGCAATGAACCGGCTCGGGCAGATGAACAGCTGGATGGGCGCGTAGGCCCTGAAGTAGGTGTGAAGGGTGAGCTCGCCGGCGAGGAGGGCGCTTTCGACGAGCGACCCGTTCTTGCACCGCCGCAGGACGGCGTTCTGGAACTTGCCGCCGAGGCATGCCTCGCACACCTTGCCCTTGTCGAGGAAGTGGTAGGTGGGGCAGGCGAGCTTGAAATCGTGAAGGGTCATGACACTGGGCACACGGTGCTGGGCCAACGGTCGCAGGATCGACGGCGAGAGCTGGTGGTGGATGATGTGGAGGTGGGCCACATCCGGCTTGAACTCCCGGATCACCTTTTCCATCCCGGCTGCCGACGACGAGCTCCATACCATCCGGGCGGCCGCTTTCAACTTTCCGGCCACACCGGCAGGAGCCGGATTGAGCTCCAAGTAGGTGGGGAAATGCTGTTCCAGGGGCGCCGGCTCGTTGTCCGGGTGCTGCATCGAGAAGAAGGTCACGTCGTGACCGGCCTGTCGTTGCAGTGCCGCCAGCTCCAGCATGTACGCCTCCGAGCCGCCCCTGCGGTGGAGGAACTTGTTCACGTGGAGTATCCGCATCAGTTGGGCGAACGTCCTCTCGAGGCGTCAAGGCCGATACTACAGCCGCAGAGGCGGCCGTCCTCAGCCGAGGCGCACCTCGCGGGACGCCCGGTTGTCCCGGCGCTCGACCATCTGTGCGGGCGCCACCGCGCACATCAGGGCCCGGAGTGTCACGCTTCCCGCCGGGTCGAGGCCGCCCCGCACGCTCCGATCCTGCAGCGCGGCCCGCAGCATCGCCCACCGGGCGGCACCGGCTCGACCGACCCGGGCATGGGCATATCCTTCGAGCAGCCGGACCCGCGCCCGACGCCGCCGAAGTGCCTGCTCGACAATAGGGCGCTCCTCCGCGGTCACCTGATCGAGAAGCTCTTCCAGGATGACGATGTCCCAGGCCAGGTAGCGCTCGCCGGACGAGAGGCTGTCCGGTCGGTTCCGGAAGGCGACCGTGCAGGTGCCCGGCACGGCCACCCTGCACCCGTTGCGGATCATGCGTATCCAGAGGTCCCAGTCCTCGTCGCAGCGCAGATCGCGGAAACCGCCGACGGCGTCGTAGCTCGCCCGCTCCATGACAACGTTGGAGAAGAGAAAGTTGCGGCGCAGGATCTCCCGGGGTTGATCCTGCTCTGCCGGAATGGCGGCGATCAGGTTCCAGGGGGTCTTCGCGACCCGACGCTCCGGCACCCAGCGGAAGCCGGCGGCTGCGACTATTCCGCCATGCCGGGCGTGACATTCCAGCATGACCTCGAGGTGGTCGGGCAACAAGTAGTCATCGGCGTCGAGCAGGGCCAGGAGCTCGCCTGAGGACCGGGCGATACCATCCCGGCGCGCCACTCCGAGACCTTCGTTCTCGGGCTTGGTCACCAGTACGAGTGGGAGGTGGTCCGACCACCGCCTCGCGATCTCCCCCGTCTCGTCGGTGGAGCCGTCGTCGATGACGACCACCTCGTCCGCCGGACGCGACTGCGCCGCAACGGAAGCCAGGGCGGCATCGAGGAAGCGACCGGCATTGAACGCAGGAATGATCATCGACACAGTCATCTGTCCCGCCTTCTTCGAGAGACGGCGAATGCTAGATGCCGTCCCCGACAGTCCTCCCGACCAGGATCGTGCCGCCGCTACCGCTACCGTGCCCCATCGTGGCGGAAACCCAGACGGTCGACACCCTGGAGCGCCAGGAGCGCCCGGAGACTCCGAGCTCAGGCGGCCGGGAGCGGGTACCGCGGCGGGAGCCGGTGATGATCTACATGCTGGCCTGTCTCGTCCTGCTGGCCGGTGGCTTGTGGGCGGCGGCCCACCACCGTGAGCAAGAGCAGCCCTCGCCGGTGCCGGCGCCGGCGCCGGAGCGGCAAGGCTCTGCGGCCGAGGGGCCCGGAGCGGTATCGCCTCCCGCCATGGCCGAGTCACCGGAGACTCCGCCCTCGGTCGTCACTCAGGCGCCGAAGCCGAAGCCACCTCCCACACCCCCGACAACCGCTCCGATCCGGTCGAGGAACGCCCAGCAGTGGCCCTTCTCCTCCGACAGCATCTGGAACATGCCGATCGGTTCAGGTGCGACCTTTGCCGACCCGAACTTCTTCCAGCCGCCCAACGGTTACGGCTCCGACGCCAACCCGATCGTCATGTCGCCCTCCAGCCCGCTGCGCCCGATCCACACCCACGCCTGGCCCGCCCGCTGCCACAAGAGCGGCGACGCCTACAGCGGTGTCTCGGTCCCCATCCCCGACGACTATGTGGTGGCCCCCGACGACGGCAACTGGGATGGCAAGACGCCCAACCTCTCGGGGGGCGTGCTGCTGGCTGACGGGAGGACCGTCCGGGAGCTCAACTACTTCTCCCGCTGTGAAGCCGGTGGGCCGGCGAGCGTCACCACCGACGGGATGCGCAGCACCCACGACCTCTACGGCAACGGGCGCCCGGATTCGTTCCTCGGGGGCCACGGCGGATCGGGGCTGAGTGGTGTCGGCGGCAGCATCCGCCGGGGGGAGCTGATCGGTGCCGCCCCGATCCGCCACGTCACCAAGCTGACCGTCGACATGAGCCGGTGGGGCACCCGTGAAGGGGGCCGCAACGCCCATCAGTGGCCCGCCTACGTCGCCGACTCCGACACCACCAGCCAGACCTACGGGCTCAACGCCCGCGGCTACACGCCGATCCTCAAGATGGGATCACTGCTGGCCATCCCTGGGCCGGTCGACCTCGACTCGCTCGGCCTGGAGACCCGTCCCGCCCGCAAGCTGGCCGAGGCCTGGCAGAACTACGGCTCCTACGTCGTGGACAACTCCGGGTTCGACACCGGCTGGGGCCAGAACCTGCTCAACGTCGAGCACGGCGTCAAGGCCGAGATGGCCGCCGCCGGCATCAACATGTCGACCTATTCGAGCTCAGGCTGGTCCGACACCGCCTGGAACCGGGACATGAACCGCCTCTTCGACCAGCTCCACCACGTCACCAACAACGGCCCCGGCAGCATCGGTGGCGGCGGCACCCCCCGGGTGGCGCTGGCACCGCCGTTGGTCCCGTAGCTGGCCCGTCTTCGACAGAAAAAACCCTCAACCTGATTCATCGAGCAGGCGGAAGGGTTATATACTAGACGTTGCGTGGTGTTCGGACCGCGTAGAGTGATGGGATTGGCGCCCCGCCCGGGGCCGCTCAGCGTGCGCTTGAGCCAAGGAAGGGGCCGACATGGCGAAACCGAGAGTTGCAGCTATCGGCATCGACGCAGCCGAGTGGGCCGCAGTGGAGTCGCTGGTCGAGGAGGGCGCGCTGCCCAACATCGAGAAGCATCTGGATGCCAGCTCCATGCTCGAGATGCACGGAGATGCTCCTTACCGGGCCGAGGCGAGCTGGACCGAGTTCCTGACGGGCCGGAAGGCGGCGGACAACAGGTACTGGTCGACGGCGCAGTTCGACCCGGGTACCTACGAGATGTGGGAGGTGGGCGCCTACCGAGGAGTCCCCTTCTACGGGCGGCCCGACATCAAGTCCATCGTGTTCGACACGCCCCACGCCCACCTGGCGCCCGAGGCTCGGGGAGTGCAGATCACCGGATGGGGCGCCCACTCTCCGCAGTTCCCCACGGCCTCGTCACCCCGGGCTCTCGTCGCCGAAGTCGACAGGCGCTTCGGCGTTCACCGCGCGATCAAATCGGACAGCCTCGTCGGGTGGCACAACGACACGTACGGCCGCAACCTGACCGAAGCCATGCTCGACGGCCTCGACAAGAAAGCCGACATCAGCGCCTGGCTGCTCGATGAGTACCCCGACTGGGACCTGTTCGTGACGGTGCTGTCCGAGACCCATGTGGCCGGCCACCAGTTCCTGCACGGGGTGCTCGAAAAGCATCCCCTGCACGGTTCTCGGTTCTCGCCTGCCGCCGACGCGCACTTCCGGGCCACCTACAGCAAGGTCGACGAGGTGATCGGCCGGCTGACCGCCAGCCTGGGTGACGACACCACGGTCGTGCTGTTCGCCGTGCACGGTATGGCGTGGAACGGTGCCGACACGGCCTGCGTCTGGTTGCCCGAGCTCCTCCACCGGATGAGCTTCGGGAAGCCGTTCATCGACTTTCCCGCCTGGACGCCTGGAATGCCCCTGGTCGACCTCGAGCCGGAGATGGCGCCGGTGGAGTACCTGTTGAGGTACACAACCGAGCCGGTGGGCAGCATGTACAAGTCGAAGCCGTCCGCTCTCAAGAACCGGATCGCCTGGGGGATGAGGCGGATGACGCCACCCGGCCCGCTGACAACCATCGAAGGGATGTGGAGGCGTGCCTCAGGGGTGAAGTCACGCCATGTGTGGTGGGAGATGGATGTCCGCGAGCCGGGGTCGCCCACCACGGACCTCGCCATGGCCAGCGCCCGCCAGCCCTGCGACTATCACGTCGCCTCGTGGTTCTGCGCCCACTGGCCGAAGATGAGGTACTTCGTACTCCCGTCATTCTCCGACACCCACATCCGGATCAACCTGAAGGGCCGGGAGCAGAACGGCCTTGTCGACCCCCGCGAGTACGGCAAGGTGCTCGACGAGGTCGAGGAGATGCTGCGGGGGCTCACGAATGCCCGCACCGGTACACCCGTCGTGGCCGAGACGTACCGCGTGAGGGCTGACGACCCCATGAACCCCGACGGGCCTACGGCGGACCTGGTCATCACCTTCGCCGACGTCGCCGATGTCGTCCACTCCCCCGATGTCGGCGTGGTCGGGCCGTGCCCCTTCCTCCGCTCGGGGGAGCACACCAACAACGGGTGGGCCGCCTTCCGCACCCCCAGTGGCGCCTCCGGAGCGTTGGGAGAGGGCCGCCCGCTCGACCTCGCGCCCACCCTGCTCGACCTCTTGGGACGGCCGCAGTCACCTCTCAACACCGGTCGCTCGGTCGCGCCGCTACTCCAGAGTCGCTGAGGCTCGTACCGATGGCGGAGGAGCCCCCGCTCCCAGGCAGCACCGGAGGAGGACGAGGCGGCGGCGAGACGATCAGCGTGATCGTGCCGGCCTACAACGCCGCTGAGTTCCTCGATGCCACCCTCGCCTCCGTCGTCGCCCAGTCGCGGGCGCCCGACGAGGTGGTGGTCCTCGACGATGCCTCCACCGACGACACTGCCGTCGTGGCCAAGCGATGGGCGGACCTTTTGCCCCTGGTGCTGGTCGAACGAAGGCAGAACGAGGGCCTCGGGGCGGCTCGCCAGCTGGCCATCGAGCACTCCAGCGGCTCGCTGATCGCCCTCCTCGATTCCGACGACTACTGGTTGCCGGACCACCTCGCCGTGTTGCAGGCCGCGTGGGAGCGTGCCGGGGGCGTGGTCACAGCCGACAAGATCGACTGGGTCCCGGGCCGGCGCCTCAGCCGCACCAGCTGGGCCGAGAGTGTCGCCATCCCGGCGCCGGAGCTCCAGGCCCAGGCGATCATCTCCGGGAACTTCGGCTTGTACTGCTCGCTGTTCAGCCGAGCCGACTACGAAGCGGCCGGCGGCTTTCGGCCGCTGCGGAAGAGCGAGGACTGGGACCTCTGGATCCGGATGGTCCGAAGTGGCAGCCCCCTACGGGTCGCTCCCACGCCGACGGTCATCTACCGAAAGCGTCCGGACAGCCTCTCGGCCAACAACGGCTGCATCGGGGCGGAGATCGCCATCCTCGAGGGTCTCTGCCAAGAGGTGGGCCCGGATGAGCAGCCCATCGTCCACCGGGCGCTGCGGCTGTACCGGGCGCGCCATGAGTACCTCGCAGCCTTTGCCGACGTCGCCGACGGTTCGGTAAGTCGCGCCCGATGGCGCTGGTTGCGGGCTGCTGCCCGGGACCGCCGGGTCGGCCGCGGCCCAGGGGGCTACCCGAGTGTCGCTCTACGGGCCGTCGCCTGCAGCGTCGCCCCCCGCAGGGCGCTGGCCATTCAGCGCTCGCGGCAATCCGACGTGAAGCTGCTCGCGAAGTAGCCGGTTGACCGTCGGCATGAAGCCTTCGGCTGAGGCTGCCGAAGGGCTGCGCCGGCCATCGGTAGCGCAGTCGATGCTGGTCACCGTCGGCGCCAGCGCGGTCACTCTGGTGGTGACCCTCTTCACCGGCGTCCTCACCGCCCGGCTGCTCAACCCCGCCGGCCGGGGTGAGGTCGCGGCCGTCGTGGGATGGGCCACCACGGTTGCCCTCCTCGCGTCGCTCGGGTCCAAGGAGTCCGTCACCTACCTCCAGTCGAAGGAGCCGGCTCACGCCCGCTCCCTGCTCACCACTTCGATCGTTTACATCTGCCTGCTGGGATCGGCAGGCGTGGCCGTGGCCGAGCTGCTGGTGCCGATCGGGTTCGCATCCCAGCGGGGCGAGGTCGTCGATCTGGTGCGGGTATTTCTCCTCATGACGGTGCCGATCATGATGTGGGAGGGCCTCATCGGGGTTCTGAACGGCCATCAGCTGTTCGTGGCCGCCAGCGCCGCTCGTGTCGGCCAGCTCACCGCCTTCGCAGTCGGCCTCTTCGCGCTGTGGCAGCTGGACCGGGTCCACGTGCTCTCGGTACTGCTGGCGCAGGCTCTCAGCCACGTGGGCACCGCCGCTGTGCTGATCGTCTTTCTCGGGCACCGGGTCGGTTTCGGCCGCTTCTCACCGGCCCTGGCCCGCCGGATGCTCACGGACGGCCTGAAGCTGCACATGGGCAGCCTGGGCAGCATCGGCAACGCCCGGATGGACATCCTGGTGATGCCGGCGATCCTGGCTCCGAGGGAGATCGGGCTGTACGCGGTGGCGGTGAGCGGCGCCTCCATCGTCGTCTCGCTCTTCGGCGGCCTCCGCGCCGTCGTCTATCCCATCGCCGCCCGCCGCGGGGCGGACAGCGGCATGCCGCTGGTCGAGACGACCCTGCGCTTCACCATGACGGGGGCGTTCCTCGTCGGTGCCGTCCTGGCGCTGGGCGCGCCGTTCCTCGTGCGCCTTCTCTACGGCGACGACTTCGCCGGCGCCGTCCGGTCCCTGCAGATCCTGATCCCCGGTCTCGTGCTGTGGTCGGGGGCGGCGATCCTCGGCGGCGGGATGAATGCCCTCGGCAAGCCGCTCCTCACCAGCCTGGCCCAGTTCGCCGGCCTCGCCGTCACCGTGGTGGGGCTGCTGGTGACCTTGCCCACGCTCGGGATCGTCGGTGCCGCACTCACCTCCACGCTGGCCTACGGGACCGTCTTTGGGATCCTCTTGGTCCTCCTGTCCCGGCAACCCGGCTTCTCGGCCCGCCGCGCCCTGTCGCCGCGGCGCTTCGTCCATGACGCGGTGAGGCTTCTGGCCATGGCCAACGGCGCCGCCCGGCGGAGGCGGCACGAGCACGAGCACGAGCACGAGTGACCCCGAGACTCGCCGGGTCAGCCGCCCGGATCAGCTGCCCGGATCAGCTGGTGGACATAGCCCGAGGAGCGCGCAGGCGGCGCTCCATCGGTCGCTCCACAGTAGAGAACAGGGTCGCGCTCGCCGCTACGGAAACAGCCAGCAGCGTCAGGATGCCGGCCACGATGAACGCCGGCCCCCTCCCGCGCAGATCGACGGCCCCGTCGGCGACCTCGAGCACCATCGCGTGAAGCAGGTAGAAGGCGAAGGACCACTCACCGAGGCGGACGAGGGCGCGGTGACGGGCGAATGACCGTCGACCGGCGATGTCGGCCTGGGCGGCGGCCACGATAAGCAGGGCGAAGGGCACCAGGGTGACGGCGGCGACCTGGAAGGCCGGCGGTACGGCCCGGCAGGCCAACCAGACCGCCACGGCCAGAGCCAGAGCCGGAGCGAGCCGAAAACGACCCGTCGCTCCCGCACGAACCTCGAGAGCCAGGAGGATGCCGAGGACGAACTCGGGGAGCCGGGCTACTGGGAACACGTACACGAGCCAGTGCCGGGCCGCGGGGGCGGCGGCGTAACCGGCACCGGCGGCCAGGAGGGTGCCTGAGACACTCAGGCCCATCAAAGCCCGACGCCAGCGCTGGCCAAAGTGAGCTAGAACGGGCAAAAGGAACGGGAACGTGGCGTAGAAGAACGCCTCGACCGCCAGTGTCCAGGCGACAGCGTTCACCGCGAAGTGCACATCTGGTGACGGGTGCCAGGACTGCAGGAGCGTGAGACTCAAGACGGCGGGTACCAACCCGACGGAGTGGCCGGCGGCAAGCAGGACGACCAGCGCGAGCAGCCAGGCCACCGCGTGGTTGGGCACGATCCTGGCCACCCGCCGGCGGTAGAAGGCCGCCGGCCGATCACCCGGCCGGGCAGACCAGGTGAGGACGAAGCCGCTTAGCACGAAGAAGAAGGAGACGCCGGCGAAGCCGGTCTGGGCTGTCCCGTTCACAGGGTTCTCCGGGTCGAGAAACGCGTCGCCGGCATGGTTGGCGAAGACGGCCAGCGCGGCCAGGAACCGCAGCCCCGTCAAGGACGGCAGCCGGACTACCTCCTGCCCACGATCAGGCAGGATGGGCGATTCCTCGGGCCGAGACGTCGGCGCCAATGCTTCGGGCGGCAGACTCGCTGGGGAGGTGATGCGCGAACGGAACATCGGCGGGCTCGCAGATGAAGGTCTGGACGAAGGCCTCGGGAAGATGGCGGATGACCCGGAACCCCGCCACGGCGAGCAGGGACGCGAGGCAACTCGGCGTCAGGCCCCAAAACCAGTTGCCATAACCCTGCTCGGGCTCGAAGCCGTCGGTGATGCCCACCTGACGATCGAGGCCCAGTGAGGAGAGGTTCCACCGGCGGCGGGCGCGAGGGGCGAGCATGGGATAGAAGACGGCAGCATTGGGCATGCCGTTCATCTCCGGGATCGTCGACGTGCGCAGGATCAGTGTCTGGCCGCACACGCGGCGCAAGGCGACCAGGACGTCGAAGGGGCTGGGGTGGTGGTACAGCACGCCGGCGCACAGGACGACGTCGGCCACGCCAAGGCGCTGGATGGTGTCGCCGTCGGTGATGTCGCCGAGGACGAATGAAACTGCGGACCCACGTCGCTCCTTGGCGGCCTCGAATTCGGGAGTCGGGCCGAACACGTCCAGGCCGGTCACAGTGGTCGCTCCGGCATCCTCGGCGACGAAGGAGAATTCGCCATTGACTCCCCACATGCAACCGACGTCGAGGAAGCTCTTGCCTGGGGCGTACTGGCGGACGTGCTCAGGGAGCCGGTCGTAGCTGCCCACGTCGTCGCCCCGGTAAGCCCGCCAGCGCCGCCATGCCAGGTTCGCCTTGCGATTCCTGAGCATCCACACCTTGGTGCGATAGAGCATCAAGTCTCCGTCCTCTCGTTTGTCGCCGCCGACTGCGGCCCGGCCCCAGCTTGCCTGGCCAGCCGCCTGGACTGGTGGAAAGCCAGAGGGCCGAGGATGTTCCCGGCGATCTCCAGCAGGTTGAGCTTGATCGGGTAAGGAGAGGGGCCTTTCGCCGACTGACGCAGCCGCTGGAAGTGGCTCTTGGGGAGCTTCCAGGCGAGGTAGTGCAAGGAGCGCAGGTCGCGGTCGTCGATCAGCGTGGTGAGGTGGTAGGCGACGTGGCCCTTGCTGTACCCGTACAGCTGACGCTGAAGGCCCGCCATGTCGGAGCGGTGGCGGTGCCACACCCAGGCGTCGGGCTCGTACGCGATGGTGTGCCCGGCCTTCAAGACCTTGTAGAAGAGGTAGGTGTCCTCGCCCACGGCGGCCGGTATGCCTGCTCCGAGTGCCTCGTGCAGCAGCCCGATCTCGGGATCCTGGAACACCCAGGAGCGAAAGGCGGTGTTGGCCGTTCCGCCGATCTCCCAGGTCGGCACGGCCGACCTCCGGCCCTCGAACCAGGCGGGGGTGAACTCCTTGCGCCGGAACCCCCGGCCGAGACCTCCATAGGCTTCGAACAGGCGCTGCGCGGAGCCCTCGAGCTCCAACGGGAGAATGTTTCCCGTCACGCCGGCCACATCGGGTCGACCGAAGGGAGCCAAGAGGCGCTCCACCCAGTGGGCAGGTGCACGGACGTCGTCGTCGGTCATGAGAATGATGTCACCCGTCGCCGCCCGGATGCCGGCGTTCCTGGCGAACGAAGAGCCTCTTCGGGCCTCCTCGACCAAGCGGACGGAAGGAAATTCGGCGACAACCGGCGGGGTCAATCCCGATGCGGGATTGTTGTCGACGACCACCACCTCCACGTCTCGGTCCACCTGCTGTCCAGTGAGGCAGCCCAGGCACATCCGGAGGTCGTCAGGTCGGTCGAAAGTGGCGACCACCACCGACGCTGTGACATGGCGATCCAGCGGCAGATCTTCTGCCATATCCTCCTCAGGCCCGCCAGGAAGCAGCTTCTCGGCCAGCGCCGTGACGATCAGGGCGTAGGAAAGATCTTCATCGATGTCAGCAAGTACCCGGATGTTCAGGCTGTCCACGAGCGACTCTCGCAGCCGACTGGCGCTCACGCCCTCCCCCCGATTGGCCACCTCGGTGAATCCCACCACTCTGCCCTCATGATGGGCATAGACCCGCACCACGTCGTAATCGAAGACGTCGTCGATCGGCTCGAGGGCGCCGCTCAAGTCGACACTGCGGACCGCCGTGCGCCCGTTCCTCGCAGCCACCATCATGTTGCACCCGGGGCCGCGGGCTGCTTCGAAGGCCGTCGGCCCCGATCGAGCCTGGCCGCCTGCCGGCGGGATCGTTGGTACCGGGCGACACCCACGATCGACCCCTTGAGCTCGGCCAGGATGAGATCTCGCGGGAAGCGGCCGGGCCGCAAGAAGGAGATCAACAGGCGACGAAAGCTCCAATGCCACAGCCACCACAGGCCGAGGCGAACTATGGCGCGGCGGCGTATCGGGTAGGCGATTGCGCTCCGGACGAGCATGGAGTAGAAGCCGATGCCGTTGTTGGCCAGTTGGGTGCGGAGAGCGGCGTATTCGCGGCGGTGACCGTGGCGTACGATGGCCGCCGGCTCGTAAACGAGGGTGTGGCCTTCTTCCAGCAGCCGGAAGAACATCTCGAGGTCACCACCGCCGTTGGTGACGGTACCTACGTCGAGAGCGGGGTCGAATTGCCCGATCTCTTCGAACACGCAGCGGCGGTAGGCCATGTTGGCCCCGGTCCCGAACCTTCCGGCCCCGACGTGAGGCGGGAGCGTTTCGCGGATATCGGGATCGACGGTATACCAGTGCCGGTCGAACCCGCGCCCGAAACCTCCGTACTTCTCGAACAGGACCTGGGCCTCGGTCTCCAGCTCATACGCCACTACCAGCCCCGTGACGCACATCACCCGGTCGCTCTCGGCAAAGGGTCGGGCCAGCGCTCCCACCCATAGCGGATCGACCACCACGTCATCGTCCGTGAACGCCACAATGTCGTTGCCGCTCTCGCTGATGGCCCGGTTTCGCGCCCGATCGAGACCAGGTAGGGGCTCGACGACGTACCTCAGCTGGGGAAACTGCTCCGCGACGAGCCGACGGGTGGCGTCAGTAGCCGGGGCGTTGTCTACCACCAGAACCTCGAGCCCTGGGTAGTCGATCTTCTCGATAGCCCTCAGGCAGCGCTCCAGCACCTCGGTGCGGTCGCGTGTGCACACCGCCACCGTGACGGACGGCAGTGCGAGATCGTCCTGTGGATGGGCCACACCGACGAGTTGACGGGCGGAGCCGGGGCCGCTCGTGTGGGCCACCCCTAGGTAGTCGTTCAGAAGGTGACGGACAGCACGGACCTGAACCTCCGCCAGGACCCCCTTCCGAAGGGCGGTGGCGGACACCCGCCCATTCGTCAAGGGAAGGCGGGCATAGCCCAGTGGAATGCCGTGAAGGCGCACGAGCAGCTGGACGGCACCGTACCCGTACAGCCCGTCGAGATCGACCAGGGGCTGTTCCAGGTCGAGGTCCAGGACCTTCACAGGCCGAAATGCTGTTCCAGCCTGCAGAAGCGGCTCTTGGGCCGCGGCACGCTCCTGCTGGTCGACGTTGGGCGGAGACGACTCCGGCTGGGCGGCCACGGCCGCCAGCTCGATGTCGGTCATCGGTTCCAACTCCGGGGTCGGCGTCAGGCTCATCCTCCTGTGAAGCGGCGGGCCTGTGCTCGTTCCGAAATCAGGCGCCGCCCGCATCTTGCCACCTCCACGCGCCACCGCCGCGCCGACTCGGAGCCATGGTGGGCAGTCGGTACTCTCTTTGCGGTGGAAACCGCACCGCCGCTGCCGACGCGGCTCCGGTACGGCTCGGACCTCGTGCTTCATCTCGTCGGCCGCGAATTCCGCCTCAGGTACCGCCGGGCGCTGTTCGGCTGGCTCTGGGCCATCGGGTCGCCCCTGGCCCGGCTTCTCGTCTTCGCCTTCGTCTTCACCAAGGTTCTTCCGCTGGGGATACCCAACTACCCCGTCTTCCTCTTCACCGGGCTCATCGCCTGGTCGTGGTTCCAGGGCGGCGTGGCATCGGCCACGAGCAGCGCCGTGGATGGTCGGGACCTGGTCTTCCGACCCGGCCTGCCCCGGGCAGCCATACCCATCGTCAGCGTTCTCACCGACGGCCTTGACTACCTGGCCGCCCTTCCCGTTCTGGCCCTGTTCCTGATCATCGGGGACGGCATCTCCTTCACGGTGCTGGCGCTCCCGGTGGTGATGCTCCTTCAGCTGCTCCTCATGCTCGGCCTGGGCTTCGCGCTGTGCGCGGCGAACGTCTACCTGCGCGATGTCCGTCTGGTTGTCGACATCGTCATGCTCCTCGGCTTCTACGTCACACCGATCTTCTACCGGCCGGAGTCCGTGCCGGAGAAGTACCGATTGGTGCTCCAGCTCAACCCGATGGCCCGCCTCATCGCCGCCTACCGCGACATCCTGGTGGCCGGCCGCCTGCCCGCGGCGGCCCCGTTCCTCGGGCTGGCCGCCGTCTGCATCGCCACCTGCGTGGCCGGCTATCTGATCTACCGCCGAGCCAGCCCCAACTTCGTGGACGAGCTGTGAGCGAGATCGAGGTCCACCAGGTCGGTAAGCGATACCGCCTCAGTTCCACCGGCATGCCCCGGACCCTTCAGACGCTCCCGGAGCGAACGTCGCGGATCGAGCAGTGGGCTCTCAGGGACGTCGACCTGTCGGTCGCTCGGGGGGAGACGGTGGGCCTGATCGGCAGGAACGGCAGCGGGAAGTCGACGCTGCTCCGGGTCCTGGCCGGCATAACCAGGCCGACCTGCGGGCGCGTCGTCGTGAGGGGCCGGGTGCACGGGCTGCTCTCGCTGGGAGAGGGGCTCCACCCGTTGCTCTCGGGGGAGGAGAACGCCTTCACGACGGCCATACTCGCTGGCCTCACCCGGCGGGAGGCCCGGCGGAGGCTGCCCGACATCGCCGCCTTCGCCGAGCTCGAAGAGCACATGGACCAGCCGCTCCGGACCTTCAGTGCCGGGATGCGCCTGCGACTGGCCTTCAGCGCCGCCATCCACGCCAACCCCGAGATCCTGCTGATCGACGAGATCCTGTCGGTGGGTGACCTTCGCTTCCAGGAGAAGTGCTTCGTCTATCTCCAGCAGCTCCAGTCGAGCGGCGTAACCATCGTTCTCGCTTCGCACGAGCTGGCCCAGATCCTGCGACTGTCGCAGCGGGCGGTCTGGATGGCCGACGGCCAGGTGCGCCACATCGGTGAAGCGGCCGAGGTGGTCGAGCGGTACGAGCAGGCCATGAACGAAGGCGTTCCGGCGAGGGAGCCATGGCCGGAGGGAGGTTCCAGGCACGGCACCGGCGAGGTGGAGGTGGTGAAGGTCAGGATCCTCGACGGCGACGGGATGGAGACCAACGTGATCGGCGGGACGGGACCAATGACCGTCGAGATCGACTTCATGGCCCACCAGGCCGTGCCGGATGCCATCTTCGGGGTCAGCGCCCATGCCCTGAGCGACGGCGTTCGGGCTTTCGACCTCAACACCCGGGCCGACGGCCATGTCGTCGGGTCGCTGGAGGGGCCGGGAACCATCCGCCTGCACCTCGACAGGATGAACCTGGAAGGCGGCAGCTACCGCCTCGACGTGGGCATCTACGAGGCGAAGTGGGCGTTCCCCTACGACTACCTCTGGCAGGCGTTCCCGCTGGAGGTCCAGCCCCGAGAGAGGCCGGGCAGGCAGGGCCCGCCACACCGATGGGCCCTCGAGTAGGTGCTCCGGGGGCCCTGGCGACTCAGTGTGGCGGCGGCTCAGATGATGAAGAGCCCGCTTCGTGACCTGCAAAAAGCGTAATTCTCGCGAAAGGCGTTGGCCTGGCTACTCACTGGGGTATCAGGCGGTCACAGCGGTTCCGACGTGCGCCTCCACAGCGACGCCGGTGTCGCTGTGCCTACACAACGACTCGAAAGGGAGGGCAAGTTGAACGACCAGAAGATCCAAAGTGGCTCACTGCGAAGGGGGGTGTCCATCGTCCTCGTACCCCTCGTCCTTGCCTTGATCGCCCTAGTAGGGAACTCCCCGGCCGCGCAATCGGCCCCCACCTCGACCTGCCGTGCCAGTGCTGTCCGATTCGAGGGCGCCGGCCTCCTCCAGGGCGTGCTCGTCGAGCCGATCGTGGCGAGCCCCGAAGATGAATGCACCGCCGACGTAGAGGGCATCCTGGACGATACCTTCGGGGGGCCGCTCGCCGGCCGTACCCTCGAGCTCCCCGGAGGCCTCGGCACTGTCCGTGCTCTTTACGCCGAGACGCAGGCGGACGGGACCTCCGAGGCCGGGGTGCTGCGGACGACGCTGACCATCGACCCGCTCCCCCCGATAGTGGTGGACGCGTTGATGGCCCAGAGCGAGGCCGCATGTGATGGGGACGATCCAGTCTTCGACGGTGAGTCACGCATTGCGCGCGTCGACCTGAACGCCGACGACGAAGTGGACCCTGTTGTCGACATCAGGACCGAGCAGACGCTGATCAACAACCTGGCCGGCGTGACGGTGATCGCTAACCAGCAGACGGTGACGGACGACACCATCGTCCAGCGGGCGTTGTTTGTCGAGACGCCGGTCGGAACGCTTGTGGTGGCCGAGGCCATCTCCGACATCCACGGCTGTGGCGACGACACCGACACCGACACCGACGTCGACGACGACGTCGACGTTGACACGGACACCGA
>DATLOM010000019.1:0-16987 GCA_035536185.1 Acidimicrobiales bacterium
GTCTCCTCGGAACCGTCGCTGCCGCTCTGCCACGGGAACATCGCGCCCCGGTAGCCGGCCTCCCGCGCCGCGGCCCGCGCCTCGGCGAGGCGGCGGTAGCGGTACATCAACAGCCCGCGGGTGACCCCGGGTAGCCGGAAATTGAGGTAGGGGTAGACGTAGAGCTCATCCCAGAACACGTGCCCGCGGTAGGCCTCGCCATTGAGCCCCCGAGCCGGAACACCCGCATCGTGCCGGGCAGTGTGCCGGGAGCACACCTGCAGCACGTGGGAGGCGTGGAAGCGCAGCAGCAACTGCACGCGGGGCTCGCGGGACAGCTGGATGTCACCGACGTCCCACAGCTCGGTCCACGCCGACTCGTGTTCGGTCAACGCCGCGGCGAAGTCCGGGTAGCGCGCGACGTGCTTTCCGGCGGCAGCCAGGGTTTCGGTGATCGCGTTGTCGTGCGAGGTGAACAGTGAGATCATCTTCTCCACCCGCACCGGGTCGTCCTGCTTGACGTCGAAGGCGAGGACCTGCTGGATGTAGTCCTCCATCTGATAGAGGCTGCGGACAACCTCCAGCGGGCCTCCGCCCCCCTCACCGCCGCGAAAGACGCGAGTGCGCGCGGCTTCGGCGATGTAGATGTTCGACTGCCGGGTCTGCACCTTCAGCGCGATGATCTCCGGACCGAACGTACGTGGAGACCACGGGTTGAGGTGACGCCCCTCGAGCTCGCGGTAGCGGGCAACCATGTTGTTCGTCACGCGACCGTCGAGCCCGGAGATCACTTCCACCCGGCCTGACCAGTTGCCCGGGGTCACCGTCCACTCGATACCGGCCAAGTGGCTGTTGGCCATGCTCACGAAGCGGCGGCTGCGCAGGGTCGTCTCGCGGCCGGCGCGGTCACGGAACTGGATCTCGCGCTCCACCACCGCGTTGCGGATGTCGTAGGAGTGGCGATAGGAGAGCACCTCGACGTTGTCGAGCCGGATCGCCTCCTCCCCCTCGATCCTCAGCTTCAACAGCAACCAGTTGGGGAGGTTGACCAGGTCCTCGTTGAGGACGGGGCGACCGCCGAGGATGGTCGTCTCCCGGTTGAAGCAGCCGTGGGCGTACGTACCCGGGTAATGGACGGTGTTCGCGTCCTCCCACTCGGCCGCTCCCCGGGTGGCGAAGTAGCCGTTGCCGGTCGAGGTCAGGGCCTCGCGCAGACCTTCCTGCGCGGGGTCGAAGCCCTCGTAAGAGAGTGTGAAGTCCGGCACGGGTCCTTCCCCGAGGGTCAGTGGGCCAGCGTGTTGAGGAATTGCTCCACCTCAACGGTGGACTCCAGGACGAAATCGGCGGCGGTGGACCGGTTCGCCACCTCCGGATCGTCCGGGTGGCCGACGATGATGCCGACGCCCCGTCCGGCCAGCGCCCGGAAGGCGTCCTCGTCGGTGATGTCGTCCCCGAGGTACAGCGGCACGACATCGTCGGCGTCGAGATGCAGCGTCTGCAGCAGGTGCAGGACGGCCTTGCCCTTGTGCCAGTCGATCTTCGGCTGGAGCTCGTATACCATTTTCCCGGGAGTGGCCTTCAGCCGCCCGGAGTACTCGTCCAGCAGCTCGTTCACCATCGCGGTGACCGTGGCGTGGTGCTCGGGATCAGCGAGCCGGTAGTGGACCGCGACCGAGGCCCGCTTCGACTCGACCACCGCACCTGAAATAGACTCGACCTCGGCGCGGAGCCGGTCGGTGACCTCGGAGATCAGATCGTCGAAGCCAGCCGCGGCACCGTGGGCAATGGTGCCCTCCTGCGGACTCCAGATGTCGAAGCCGTGACTGCCGGCTACCACCAGGGTGTCGACGCCCATCAGCTGCTGCACGACGGGTCGGTCGCGGCCACTGACCACGCACACCGAGCAGCGCTGCGCCAGGGCCTGGACCGCCTCCCGCATGCCGTCGGACATGACTGCATCCTCAGGTCGATCGACGATCGGGGTCAGCACCCCGTCGTAGTCGAGAAACACAGCCGGCCGGCGACCGGCCAGTTTCGCGGCGAACTGCTCGCCGCCGCGCAGCGCGTCGGGCAGTTCGCGAACGGTCGACGCCTGCATGGTCACGGTCGTCGGCGCGTCGGCGTTGCCGCGGTCCCATCCAGCATCAGCACACACCTAATCTTACGTAGAGGGCCTCCACTGTGGCACAGATCACCGACGCTTACACCTGCTTGGGCACCGGCCTCTCCTGGATATCTGCAAAATTGCCAATAGATGCGTGGACCCGGCACCGGGCTCGGCGTCGATGAATCCAGAACTTGTTGCCGACCTCGTCCTGGCCGACGAAGTCGCCCACCGCGACACCAACTCCGCCCCACTACGCGCCCGCACCGCCGGCCTGGACCCGGGCATGCGCCTGGAATCCTGGGACACCACCGCGACGGTGCGCTACGACCAGCAACCACGGACCCAGTTCAGCAGCCCGCGGTTCCTCGACGGCCCGCACGGGGCGCTGCTGCTAAGCCCGGTCGGGGCAGCGAACCCACCTCGCGACCGTGACGCACAGCATCCCATCAACCACCCCAGTCGGTACGATCACCGCTGGGTCTGTTGCGTTGACGGATGACGGGCTGGGTGGGTGGATGCGTCGCCGCCCTGATCGAGTAGCTCCGTCGCGGTCCGATTTCGTGGGGTGCCGGTTTCCGCCTGGCGTGATCATGTGGCTGTGCGTTGGTACGTGCGCTATGGCTTGTCGTACAGGGATGTCGAGGAGCTACTGGCCGAGGTACCTTCCCAGGTCCGCACGACCAGCTCGCCCTTGGTGATCTCCACGTAGGTGGCGCCCGAGAGCCAGTTGCCCGAGTTCACGTAGACGCCCTCGGGCAGCGTGACCATCTCAGCGGAATGCGTGTGACCGAAGACGACCGCGTCGAAACCCCGGCGGAGGATCATGCTCGCCGCCTCGTGGTACGGCGACCCGAGGAATGAGATGTGCCGGTGGCCGTTGTCGTCGGCCGTGCCGGCCCGGGCCACCCGCCGGCGGCGGGCATCCTGCAGCCGCCGCTGCGCGTTGGCCCACAGCTTGTAGGTGTCGGGCACGGCGAAGAGGGCGTAGCGGGCCAGGCGGGTGGCTATCCCGTAGAGCTTCGGGCTCTGGGCGAAGAACGGGTCGTAGAGGTGGCCGTGCTCGATGCGGATGCGCCGGTCCCCGGAGCGGAGGTTGAGGAACGGCGAGAGGCGGCAGAGCGACCACTCCTCCAGGAAATGCTCGAGGACGATGTCGTGGTTGCCGACGACGTAATAGATGTTGCGCCCATCGGCCTGCAGGGCCTTGAGGCGGTTGAGGACTGGGATGGCATCGGCGGTCAGCCGGCTGAAGCTCGTCTGGAGCATGTCGAAGCCGTCACCGTTGATGCAGACGCTGGCGCCGGTGTCCCGAATGTGGTCGAGGAACCCCACGAGCCGGGTCCGGGCGCTGGAGGCGGGGTTGCCCAGGTGGAGGTCGGAGACGACGACGAGCTGTTCCTCGGCCGCTTCGATGTTCACGCCCCGGGCTCCTGCTCGTCGGGTTCGAGGGCGATGAGCCTGGCCTGGGCGGTCCGCAGGCGGGAGCTCAGGTGGTTGAGCATCTCGAGCGCGAACGTCGGGTCCCGCCGCAGGCGGAAGAGCAGCCCGCCCTGGCTCAGGACGAGCAGCCGGGTCTCACCCACGGCCCGGGCGGTGGCCTCCCGGGGGAGGGATTCGAGGAGCGACATCTCGCCGAAGAAGTCTCCCTTGTCGAGGGTGGCGAGGACGACCTCCCCGTGGGGCTTCCGTTTGCTGATCCGGACCTGCCCCGACTGGACGATGAACATGTCGTGGCCGACGTCGCCTTCCCGGACGATGTCGTCGCCATCCGCGACGACGAGTTCCGCTTCACCGGTGGCGCGGCGGCCAGCCTGCTTGGCGCGCCCGCCGGGCGGTTTCATCCGCTCCCGTCCATCGGCTCGCACCGTACGGGGCGGGACCGGGCCGGTGCAAGGAGACCGCATCGTCTCACTGGGGGCCGCCCGCCGGCCTGGCCGACGGAGTCGTACAGGTAGAGGCGGCAGTCGGCCAGCGTGGCGCTGGCACAGGCCTCCACGTCGGCGGCGGTCATCGATGGCCACTCGGGTCGCGCCGGCGCCTCGCCCTGCGGCCCCGGTGACGGCGTCGTAGCGCCCGCGGCCGCCGTCACCGAGGACGACGGGCGGTGTTGCGTTGGCTGGGGATGGTCGGGGGTCGACCGCGGTGGATGTTGTGATCAGATGGTGAGGGCGAGTTCGGTGAAGGCGGCGGGGAGCCGATGCCTCGGGTCCACATCCAGACCGAGTTTCGTATTGGCCCCGGCGGAGATCCTGGACGAACGCCTGCCCGGCGCAGATCACTCGTGCTGGGCGAAGTCGTTTCAGACCGCGCATCGGCCGCAGCCGAGCCTTCAACCGGCCGTGATCGGCTCGGGGTTGTCGGTGAACGCTGCGTGATAGCGGTAGGCGGCGAAGAACTCGCGTTGCCCGGCGGGTGCCGTGGTGGGGTTGAGGCGGCGGACCCGGTGCACGATCACCCCGCGCGGTGATGTGCTCGGCGCGGCGGCGGCCGGTGAACGCGGTGAAGGTGGTCTCGGCGACCTCGGCGTCGGAGATCCAGCGCTGCTCGTCGATGCCACCGGGATCGGCCCGCGGCCGGTAATCCAACAGTAACGCCAGGTGCAACCTGGCGGGCGCATGCTGTCTTCAGCTCGGACACCGAGAAGGAGGTCTAGACATGTCGACTGGAGTGGAAGAGCACATTGTGGTGGACGTGCCCGCGGCTGAGGTTTTTGCCGCGGTGGCGGACGTACGACGGATGGCCCGCTGGAGCCCCGAATGTTTCGCGGTATGGATCTGGCGCAGGGACAACGGCAGGCCAGCTCGCTTCATCGGATGGAACAGGTACGGGCCGTTCGTCTGGTTCACGACTTGCCAGGTGCGGGTGGCGGATCCGGCTGTGGAGTTTGCGTTTGATGTGACCACGTTCGGGTTTCCCGTGGCCCGCTGGGGGTACCGGTTCTCGCCTGCCGAGGGCGGCACCGAGGTCACCGAGTACTGGGTGGACAGACGTGGTCGCGGGGCCACGGTGTTAGGGCGGATCTTCACTGGCAAGTCTGCCACCATGCGCCCGAAGGTCAACCGGGAGGGTATGCGCCAAACATTGCACCGCCTGAAGTCAGAGCTGGAAACGGTGCCCAAGAGCTGACGGGAGGTGCGAGATTGGTCCATGGGGTATGCGGTGGGGCAACAGAGCTACAACCGGTGGGGCAACAGAGCTCGCCGGGGATCAGCTCCCGCCTCCCGTCCGTCTCGGGTTTCCGTCTCGGTCACTTGGGCCCGCCGCCTCGGCCCGGCGCTCGGGAGGGATGTACGCATCGCCCGCCGTGAGTTGATGGAGCGCCTTAGGCTTCAGCAGGCCCCCATGGACCGGTTCTGAGCCCGTCGGCCGTGCAAGGCGGTCGCGGTAAGACCGTGGACAAGCTACCGCTTGACGACATTGTCGCCCTTGGCGATTCTAATTTGTGCATTCTACGAGACAGAAGCTTTCCTCGTGGACTCTGCGCGGGATTTCCTCGCGGCGGGTCTCGTTACCGGCGATGCTGCCATCGTGGTTGTCACTGACGCCCACTGAATTCGTTCGGCCGCGCGCTCATGAAAGCAGGCATCAGGTTACATGAGGCGCAGCGATGCGGCAGATTCATTGCACTGGACGCGTCCGAAACGCTAGCAAAATTCATGGTGGACGGGGGGCGCCATAGAGCCGCCATCGGGCAGCTCGTTTCTCGAGCGGCGGAGAGCGCGCGGGCGAGATGGTGGCGGTGCTGTGGGACGAGGGGAACGTCGCTGCTGCCATCGCATTAGTGGATCTCTGGAACGACCTCACCACCAGATACCCGTTTTCGCTGTTCTGCGCGTACCCGATGCGCGTCTTCGACGCAGACGCGAGGCATAGAGGGATTTCGGAGGATATGCGAGCGGCACTCGAGAGTGTTGCTCCAGGACCGGGCCCCGTAACGAAATCAGAAATGACCAACGTCATGTCCACGAGCCGTCAGCCCGGCGCGGGCCAGGGTGATGGCCGCCTCGTGGGAAAGCGTCCGACCTCGGGCCTCGTGCAGTGCGAAGCGTTCGGCACCCAGGGCGCTGGCCAGCCGGTTCCGAGCGTGCCGCACCTCTTCGGCGATGACCCGCACTCCGCCTCTCGCCTCGCCGGCGGCCTCCCGTAGCCGGTCGGATGCCCCGAGGATCGTCGACGCCCGTTCCCCGTCGTCCTCGGCTTGCAGGACGAGGGCGGTGGTTTCCAGTGCGTCGGCCACCCACCGCCCCGTACCCAGGTTGGCGAGGACACCCAGCACTTCGACGAGAATGCCCGCGGCACGCCGGGGCTGACCGGCCAGGACGGCCGTCTCAGCGGCGCGGGTGAGGGCCATCGCGAGGACCGGTCGGGCTGGCAGGCGGTGAGCGGCTTCGACTGCCTCCTCCGCTAGTCGAAGTGCCCGCTCGTGATCGCCGGACAGGGCAACGAGCGGGCCGAGAGCGGCCAGCGCGTGCGGCTCAAGCCATTCGCCAAGAGGATCGCTGCGGGCCACTTCCACGGCCCATTCGAAATGGTCCCGGGCCCGGTCGTATTGCCCGTCGACGACCGCGGCCCAGCCAAGGTGGTCGTGGCACCAGCCGACCCCGTCGGGCAGGCCGAGACGCTCGAACCCGGCGAGCGCGGCCTCGAGGAATGGGCGCGCCTCGGCGCCTCTACCCGGAAGCAGCCGGAGCTCGCTGCGCCCCCAGTTGACGCAGGCCAGGCCGCGATCGTCGCCGATCCGCCGGGCCAGCGCCGCCGCTTCACCGTACAGCTCGTCGCGGCGCTGGCAGTCATCCCTGCAAAGGAGGAGGGCCCGGCTGACCAGGGCCGGGACATGCCCCGGATGGTTGGCCAGCTCGGGCACGGAGAACTCAGGCTCGGAGAAGACGCGCTCCATCCAGATCTGGCCGTCGGGGTTGCCCAACCACACCCATGGCAACCACAGCGCTCCGATGAGATGGAGCATGGCGTCGGCGTCGCGCTCGGCCCATGACCACTCCAGAGCGGCGCGGAAGTTCTCAGCATCGGCGAACGCGCCATGGAGGAAGTCCGCTCCGAACGGCATGCCCCGCCATGCTTCAACGCGGGCGATGAAGGCGTCGCGGTGCCGCCGCCGGGTGGCGACCTCCTGGCCAGCCTCTGCTAGCTTCTCGGCCCCGTACTGCCGGATGGTCTCGAGCAGCCGGTAACGAAATGCAACGCCCTCGTTGTGCGCGACGACGAGTGACTTGTCGACGAGCCGGCAGAGCACGTCGAGGGCATCCTCGGGGGCCACGCCGCCGTCCCCGCCCGACATCACCGCCTCAGCCGCCTCGGTATCGAAGGTGTCGGGGAACACCGCCAGCCGGGCGAGGGCGCGCTGTTCCACCGTTGAGAGGAGTTCGTAGCTCCAGTCGACCGTCGCTCGCAGGGTCTGCTGGTGGGGCACGGCGATGCGCTCTCGGCTGGTCAGGAGCCGGAAGCGGTCGTCCAGTCGGTCGGCCACCTGTGCCGGACTAAGGACCTGAAGCCGGGCGGCGGCCAGCTCCAGCGCGAGCGGGATACCGTCGAGACGGCGACAGATGCGAGCAACAGCGGCGGCGTTGGTGGTATCGAGCTCGAACGTCGGCTGGGCGGCCCGTGCCCGCTCGCAGAAGAAGGTCACCGCGTCGCTCTCGGCGAGTTCGTCCATGGCCGTACCGGGAGCCGGAAGGGAAAGCGGCGGCACCTTCCACGTCGCCTCGCCCGGGACGCCAAGACGCTCGCGGCTGGTGGCCAGCACGGTGACGGCGGGGCATCGAGTCAGCAAGGCGTGGACGAGACGGGCGACCGCCTCAATGAGATGCTCGCAGTTATCCAGCAGGAGCAGCGTCTGCCGTGTCGCCAAATGCCGAACGAGGCGGTCTTCCATGGCCTTTGGGGTGTCGAAGGCGCTGGTCTCGAAGGTGAGCGCCGCGGCCACCGCCGAAGGCGCCTGGGCCCCGTCGCGCAGCGGGGCGAGCTCAACCATCCAAACGCCGTCGGGGTAGGCCGGCAGCGCCGCCGCCGCCGCGTGGAGGGCGAGCCGCGTCTTCCCTGCCCCTCCGACTCCGGTCAGGGTGAGCAGGCGGGATCCGGCGAGGAGCGTGCTGAGCTCGTCGAGTTCCCGGGCGCGCCCAACGAAAGGCGTGAGCGCGACAGGCAGGTTGTGGCGATGGGCCCCGAGAGTGCGCAGAGGCGGGAACTGCGAGGGCAGGTCCGGGTGAGTCACCTGGAACACCCGCTCGGGGCGGGCCAGGTCGGCGAGGCGGTGCTCTCCAAGGCCGATAAGCGCCACCTCAGCCGGAAGGTCGGCGCCGACTAGCTCGGCGGCCGCTTGGGAACAGAGCATCTGACCCCCGGAGGCGATGCCCAACAGGCGGGCGACCCGATTCAGTGCAGGGCCGAAGTAGTTCCCTGTGCGACGCTGCGCCACGCCCGCGTGGATCGCCATTCGCACCCGCAGCGGCCCGGGTGCGGCCCAGGCGGCGCCGCCAGCGCCCGTTGGGCCGCTACGGCTGCCGCGATGGCGTCGGAGGCGACCGTGAAGGCCGCGGCCATCCCATCCCCGGTGTGGCTGAAGACTTCCCCGCCGGCGGCCTCGATGGACGCACGCAGCAACTCGTCGTGCCGCGCCAGATCGACCGTCATCGCTTCCGGGTCACCTTCCCACCGCCGGGTGCTGGCGACAATGTCGCTGAACAGGAACATGGTCGGCCCGACCGACACCTGAGACTGCTTCGGGGCGCGCCGCGCCGCCAGCCCGGGTGTGTCCAGTTCCGGCGCGTGACGGAGGATGGCGTTTTCCAGACGGGCAAGTTCGGGGCTGGGCTCCAGGCCCAATTCCTCGGCCAGGAGCCGGCGCAGCTCCTGATACACGCGCAACGCTTCGGCCTGGCGTCCCGCGCGGTAGAGGGCCACCATCCGCTGGCCCCACAGCCGCTCCCGCAGGGGATGGGCCTTGGTCAGATGGTTCAGTTCGGGTACTACCTCGACGTGTCGCCCGCAGGCGAGGTCCGCTTCGACCCGCTCCTCGAGGGCAGCCAGGCGCGCTTCTTCCAGGCGGGCTGCCTCGGCCCGCGCCACCGGAGCATCCGCCACGTCGGCCAGGGCAGGCCCTCGCCACAGAGACAGCGCTTGGCGAAGCCTCGCAGCCGCCGCCTCGTGGTCTCCTCGGGCTGCGTGCTCGCGTCCCTCGGTCAGGAGGTCCTCAAAGCGGGCAGCGTCGAGAGCATCACGCTCAATCTGCAGGAGGTAGCCGGGCGGCTTGGTCAGCACGATGGCATCGCCACCTGCTTCTCGGAGGGCCTTGCGCAAGCGGGAGACGAAAACTCGGAGCGCCCCGGCAGCTCCCTCATGGGCCTTGCCGCCCCAGAGGTCCTCCACCAGGCGCTCGGCCGGAACGACGCGGTTGGCGGACAGCAAGAGAAGGACGAGGACGGCCCGCTCGCGGCTCCCTGGAAGTGCTACCGGCCGCCCCTCATCGGCGACCTCCAGAGGGCCAAGGATGCGGAATTCCACGGCTGCAACCCTGCCCGTCCTTCGGCGTGGGGTCGACCCTTCAGCCTATTTCCATCAGCGGAAACGCCACCGGGAGCGTCCGGCTGGCCGGTAACCCACCGGTAACGCCACGTGCAACCTCGTGGGCGCACGCTCGTCGCACGACCGAAGCTCGGACGGCAGCGGCCCGGACACGAGGAGGGAAACGATGCCCGAACACCCCAACGTCGAGATCGTGCGGCGAGGCTATGACGCCTTGAACAACGGCGACACCAGTGCTCTGGCCGCACTCATCACCGAGAACGTGGTCTGGCACGTTCCCGGACGCAGCTTGATCGCCGGCGACTACCACGGCCGGGAAACGACCTTCGTCTACTTCCATCGCCTACACGAGCTCACCAATGGGACCTACCAGGCCGAGCTACACATTGCCGTCGGCGATGACGAGCACGTGATCAGCGTCGACCACAGCTCCGCCAGACGAAACGGCAGGATCTACGACGAAAATGAGCTCGTCGTCTTCCGCTTCCGCGACGGCAGGATCGTGGAAGCATGGCAGGCCTTCATGTGCCCCTACGCCCACGACGCGTTCTTCTCCTAGCCTGAGCACCTGGAGGTAGCGATGAATTACGCCACCCGCCGTCCAAGCCATGTCCGGGTGATGCGGAAGACGCCCCTCCGCGGCTCCCGTGGTGGCCACCCGCCCGGTCCGGCGACTGCGGGAATGCCGTGAACCCATTGCCTTGCACACCGTCTCGTGCGAGCCGACCCAACAAAGGCGCCGTTCGACTCATTATGCATGGTCGGACTCAGGACACTTGCGGTCTACCGCGAACGCGATCGGTTCGTCGTGCAGAACCTCGTTGTGAATCTCGGAGCCACGATAGTTGGCAAGTAGGTTCCGCCTGACGAGCATACGCCGCGGGTCCCAGCGGGCCAACGGCGTCTCGCCTGTACTTGATCCAGCGGCTTTCGTACGGGCGAACGAGGTCGTAGATGGCCGATTTTTCCTGGGTGGCTCCGGCGTGCAGGGGCCTGTATGTGTACGACTACGAGGCCTCGCCTCGATCCATCGAAGAAGTTCGCCCCCTCTGAATCGGGATGATGGGAGTTGCTGAAGCTTTCGCGCCAACGCACCCCGGGGCTACCCGCCGGGTTGCGATGCTCGCGGCCCGAGCGGCGACCCGTCCAGTTCCGCCTTGAGACGCCGGGCGTGGCCAGTCGCTTCGATGACGGTGAAGAGCCGGAGAGCCTCGCGCAGCTCGGGTTCGTCTCCGCGTACGCGGCCCCGTTCTTCTCGTATGAATGGCTCGTAGGTCAGTGCGCCGGTCTGCGTCGCTAGTACCGAAGCCGTGTCGAGGTCAGCCATGAGGTCATCGTCGGCGCCGGACCTCCCGGTCGCCCGCAGCGCCTGAGCCCGCGTGAGCAGGGCAAGGCACTCGACGATTGTCAACCCTTGGCGCCGGGCAACGTCGACTCCCTCATCGGCGGACACGACTGCGCCGTGCGGGTCTCCCGCCTTGAGACGTGCCCGGGCCATATGAGCAAGAAGCGAAGCTTCCTCGAACAGTCCGCTTCGATGTTCTCGGGCCTCGGCCAGCGCCTGCTCGCAGATAGTGATCGCCTCTGCGGGGCGCCCGGCGACCAGATGGGCCAGGGCGAGCCCCTCCAGGCCCAGGACCAGGCCAGCCATGTTGCCGGTCTCCTCGCCGAGGCGAGCTGCCTCCATGGCGGGGGCGTCGACGTCGTCGCGTTCGCCCGACAGCCACGTGAGGTGAGGGAGGAGGGCAAGCGCCCAGCACAACGTGTCCAGGTCGCCTCGGCTGCGTGACAAGGCAATGGCCTCGTTAGCGTCGATGCGAGCTTGTTCCAGCGATCCCATTCGCGCCAGTATCCCGGCCCGGAGCTGAAGCGCCCTGACGTATGGGCTGTAGCCCATGAGAACCGAGCCCAGCTCCAGTTTGCCCTGGCAGACCGTCAGCAAGCGTTTGATCCTGTCGAGACCAAGCGGCAGCGGGCCACGCCCGCAGCTCACAGCGATAGGGATTCCGAGCCAGAGGGCCGCTTTTACATCAGGGTCGTCCGCGACGTCCCCCAAGTGGGCTGCTTCCCAGGCCTGGACCAACCCGCCCGCAATGTCGCCGCTCCAGGTTCTCGCCGCGGCAGAGGCCATCACGATCATGCCTCGGAGTCCGGGATCACCCAGACGATCCGCCGATACCCGGCCCTCGGCATAGAGGCGGTCCGCCTCATCGGTGGCGATCCCGGTACGGGCCCCGAATTGCAGAAGTCGGATGTGAGCGCGCACGCTCAACTCAAGGCCTTCAGCGTCCTCGTCGATTTCCTTCAGGAGATTGATTGCGGCTCGCCAGCGGCGACGCGCTTCTGTGATGTCGCTGCGAAGGGCCCAGGTGCCGGCCCGGGCATTCCACCGGGCTGCCTCCAGCTTGTGCCCGGCCCGTTCCCAGTGCCAAGCAAGGACCGCCGCCTGCTCGTCGGAACGGTCGGGGTCATGTTCGACCAGGGCCTTGGCCACCGCCGCATGGAGCCGGGCTCGCCGGTCGGAAAGGAGGTTGCGGTAGGCCACCTCCTGGGTGAGAGGGTGCCAGAAGCGGAACTCGACGACGGGAGGGTTGCCTTCTTCCTGGAGGAATTCAGCAGCGCATAAGGCACGCAGGGCCTCCTGCAGCGCTTCGTGTGCGGACGCCGTCACCGTGGCCAGAATCGGCTCGGCGAACGTGCGCCCGATAACAGCGGCAGTTTGCAGGATGGCCTTGCGCTCAATGGGAAGACGGTCGATACGAGCCGCCAGCACTGCCTGAACGCTGGGGGGCACCTTCACCTCATGGAGGGGTCGGGTGAGGCGGTAACTACCGGCACTGCCAGCGAGGGTGCCGTCCTCGACCAGGGCGCGCACTATTTCCTCGAGGAAGAAGGGGTTGCCGCCAGTGCGCTCCTGGACGAACCCGACAAGCGGGGCCAGCGACAGGTCGACTCCGAGCAGTCCGCCCAGCATTTCGCCCACCGCCTTGCCCGGGAGTGGAGCGAGCGGCACCTGGCGGTAATACGAGTGGCTCATCCAGCCGGCTGAGAACTCGGGACGGAAGTTGGCTACGACCAGCGTTTTGGAGCCGGAAAAGAACTCCACCAGCCGCTCCAGGAAGATCTCGCTTTGAGGGTCGAACCAGTGAAGATCTTCGACCACCAGGACGAGCACCTCTCGGTCGCTACGTTGCTGGGTTATCCGGTATAGCGCCTGGAAGATCCGCCGCATGCGCGCCTCTGGCGTCAGCTGGGCGGTGAGGCGACCGGGGTATGGAACCTCCAGAAAATCGTAGAGGAGTGGGAGTGTTCCCTCGAGGGCGGGATCAAGATCGAACAGGTGTCGGGCGATCTTCTCCCGGGCCTGACCGGGATCGTCCTCGTCAATGATCGAAAAGTAGTCTCGTAACAGGCCGAGGATTGGCAGCAACGGGACCTCCCGGCCGTGGGAGACGCCGGTGGTGCGTCGCACCGTGATCCCTCGGGCAGTGGTGGAGCGGGCGAACTCTTCGCACAGGCGGCTCTTGCCGACCCCGGCCTCACCGACGAGGCCCACTATCTGCGCACGGCCCTCGGTGGCCGCGGCCAGGGCGTCCTCAAGGGCGGCCATCTCGCGCTGCCGCCCCACGAGTGGGGACCTTCCCAGGACCCGGTCGCCTCCACTGGTGGTCAGTGACCGTCTCGGACCGTCGAGCACGAAGACCTGCAGCGGCTTTCGGGCACCCTTCACGGTCGTGGGCCCCAGCTCAGTGAGGTGGAACCAGCCCTTCACCAGATGTGCGGTGTGCTCGGTGAGGTAGACCCGGCCCGGTTCGGCCAGCGCCTCCATGCGCTGGGCCAGACCGACCGTGTAGCCCAGCGCGGTCGGATCGAGGCGGACGTCCTTACCCACCCGGCCCACCACCACCTCACCCGAGTTGAGCCCGAGACGAACGTGGAAGTCGACGCCCAGAGAAGACCGCAGGTCCTCAGCGTAGGCGGCCACCGCTGTGGTCAGGTGCCAGGCGGCGTGGCAGGCGCGGCGGGCATGATCCTCCTGGGCTACCGGGGCACCGAAGAGGGCCATGATCCCGTCACCGGTGAACTTGTCGACCGTCCCGCCGGAGCGTCGGATTTCCTCGGCCAGGATCTGGACGAAGCGGCCCATGATCCCGGCCCACACCTCCGGATCCAGCTTTTCCTGAAGGTCCATCGACCCTTGCACGTCGGCGAAAAGGACCGTGAGCTGCTTGCGCTCTCCCTCCAGCCCCGTCCACGCCGGAGCAGGCGATGCGACGTCGGCAGTCATGGAGGATGTCGCATTCAGCCGGGCGCCGCACTCCCCGCAAAACCGCTCGCTGGGCTCGATGGGAGCGCCGCATGCTGGGCACGCCAGTGCGGCTCCGCATTGTGTGCAGAACTTGGAGCCCTTCCGGTTCTCGTTCCCGCACGCGCCACAGGTTCCGTTCATCCCGGAGGACACTCGTCCTCACGGTCGTGATCGCGGCGGAAAGGAAAGCACCAGTCGCAGTCCAGGTCGTACCGCTGTCAATGACCATCCCCTCGGTCGGGGTCGACGCGTGGCTGGTTGATGAGAAACGTCGACCATCGGGCCGCCACCTCGCCACCTCGGCTGCCGATGACGTTCTGCTGATGGTGCACCGTCCATGTGCCCTGACATCGGCCCCGCTCCCGTCGAGTCACCTTGAGAGGCAGCTTGCCGTAACCGGACCGCTTACGCACCGGCTAATCCTGGTGGCGTTGAGGGTCGTGGAGCAGCGCCACCACGCCGTCATCGTCCTGGTGTGTGGTCGCCGAGCGCTACGGCGTCGGGGGACCCTGGGCGACCTCGCCCGGGATCCACAAAAGTGTCGGCAAGCTGACGCTGCCTATGTCGAGCACGGGACAGCGGGCCGACGTGACGGGCCGAGAGAATTTCGGCTGTCGGCATACGAAAGGAGCCTCAAATGGGCGAGGCAGCGGATGTGATGCGCCGCAAGATTGCCGCGATTGACGCCTATGACGCGAAAGAGACGCTGGCAGTCTTCACATCGGACACCGAGAAAGAGGTTCCCGGAGCAAGCTTGCATGGCGGAGTTCAGATGAGCGAACAGATGGTGGTGGTAGGTGTTGACGGTTCGCCAGCCAGCTACACCGCGCTGCGGTGGGCTTTATGGCACGTTGGGCGCGGTGGTGGGCAGTTGCGGGCCGTCCGCTGCTTTAGGCCGGTGGCTGTGCCGCGCTGGGAAGCCGCAGTGACCGGTGAGCCGGTACGAGCAAGCGCCGAACAGCAGGTCCAGGCCCAGCGCGAGCTCGACCAGGTCGTCGCGGCCGCAATGCTGCGGGTCACGAACGAGGTTGCGCTGCGGCGCCGGGTCGTGCGCGGGCTACCTGGCCCGGCACTCGTCGCCGAAGCTCGCGGCGCCTCCTTGCTGGTCGTGGGCAGCCACGACCACCGGCCGCTTCGCAGGTTTACCCACGGATCGGTCAGCGCGTACTGCATACAGCACGCGTCGTGCCCGGTGTTGGTCATTCCACCGGCGACGGGGATTCGTGGGATGTCCCGGATGCACTACTGACGACCGCCTTGTGACTTCCCGGTGATCATGCCCGTTGACGAGATCCGTCCCGAGCAGATCAATAGCTGAGAGCATGTCCTGGCGCAATCGCCTCGAGGGGCGGATTGGAGGACCTAGCGCCGCTTGGGCGCCAGGAGGTTGACACTTGAGGCAAGTTTTCAGGCGGTCATTCGGGCTTCGCGGATGTAGTCGTCGACGTGGTGGTTGATCACCCGGAGGGCTTGGCGTAGGGGTAGTGGTGCGGGTGGGTCGTGGGCGGCCAGCAGCGGTCGCAGCAGCCGGTTGTGGACTTTGGTGTAGAAGAGCGCGACTCGCTGGCCCTCGTCGGTCAGGACGTAGGTGTTGGTGTGCGGTAGCCGGGTGATCAGGCCTTTGAGGCGGAGTCGGCGCAGGTCATAGCTCATCTGGCTCATCGAGTACGGCTCACCGAGCAGGGTGGTCACCTGGGCGCGAAGGCTCCGGTTGGTGAACCCGGTGATGGTGTGCACGATGGCGCACAGGGCGCCGGCCAGGGCCATGACCCGAGGGTCGCCGAACCGCAGGGCCGGGGCCCTCCGACCATCGCAGATGGTTGGTCGCGCGACCCGCTCAAAGGCTGGGCTCGCAAGGACACAGCCCTGGCCGACACGCAAAGCATCGACCATGCGGCGGTTGACGTCACGGGCTTTGACCGACAATTCCTCAAGATGGGCCAGACCGCGGCGCAGCCCGAGGTCACCAGAGTCATTGACCACGGTCTCGATCCGGAACGCCCGGCCGCACTTGAGGTAGCACTGCACCCGGGAGTGCCGGAAGTAGGCGTTGAGGGTGACCTCATCGCCGGAGCGCAGCAGCCGGTGCGGTAACCACCCTGGGGGGGGCGCTACGGACCCGGCGACCGAAGATGATCTGCATCTCCTCCGGTCGGCCGATGTCGAGGTTGTCGGCGCACAGTGCTTCGAGGAAGGACCGGGCGTGGGGTGGGGTGTCGAACACCATCGTGCGGGAGACCTCGACCTGACGCATCGCAATGTCCCACCAGTAGCCCGCGGCCCGATCGGCCTGGGTCAGCGGCAGCGGCAACCGGGCCCACCAGCGCTCGCAGAATACCCGGATCGTGCCCGCCCCCAGTGTGTTGCAATATCCTGCAACCCAGCCGGATCATCGGTGCTGGCGAATCCGTTGTCCAGCTCGGTAAAAGCAATTCCCGCGCCCGCAGCACGCCGCTTGGCGTATTCGTGCCCATTAAGCCAGATCTTGACCGGGTAGTTGGGTCGGACCGGGGCGCGGTTCCGGGATCTCTCCCGGCCCGTTTCCCCGGTCCGCCCGCCGCACCCGCCGTGCGCGTCTCCACGCAACGGGCGCTCCACGGGTTCCCTTGTTGCTATGCGGTGGCGAGTGCCGCCGCCAGGCTCGTCCAGGGTGTTGGGATGTTGGCCGCTCGCCAGCGGTAGCGGTGATCTCCACCTGCTGGGGGTAGAACAGCTTGATCCCGTTTTCTGCGGGTCGCCAGCCGGGTTGACCGGCGAGGTAACGGCGCCGCAGTTGCTTCCAGGTGATCCCGGGATGCCGCTTGCGCAGCCATTGGGTGACCCGGCGCCAGGCGAGCTGGCCCAGGTATCTGAAGGTGGCTGCCGACACGCCGTGCCGGAAGTAGTTACACCATCCCCGCAGCGCCGCGTTTAGTTGGCGCAGCAGGTCGGCGAGCGTTCGATGTCGTGCCCTGTTAGTCAGCGCCCGCACCTTGGCCGTGATCGAGGCCAAGGCCTTTTTCGACGGGTAGGTGTAGACGGCCATTTTGTGTGTTCCCCTCTTGCGGCGCCGC
>DATLOM010000020.1:0-32618 GCA_035536185.1 Acidimicrobiales bacterium
GGTCGTCCGCGGCGGTGAGCGACCCGACCGCCGCCGTCGGCGAGGCGGGGAATGACCTCTACACTGGAGCGTTCACACATTCATCAAGGGGGTGACTGGCTTCGACTTTGGCTGTCGATGCGGGAGAAGCGAGCCGTGGTCTCCGGAGCCACGTTAAAGAGCCGGAACCAAAAACAAACGCCGACAATTCTGTCGCGCTCGCTGCTTAAAACCAGCGACGTTCGTCCGGCCCCAGCCTCACGGGTCGGTAGCGAACGCCATCTAGTGAGGCTCACCTCCCGGCTGCGTCAGCCGACCGGTAGGGACATCTAGCTGACTGGGGCCCTCCGCCGACGCCGGTGGCGAGTGGAGGGCCTGAGATCGATCACCGGATGCGCTCGGAGAAGCCCTGTTGAGAAACTGAAGCACGCGGGTTCGATCCCCGCCACCTCCAAGAGTGCTCAGGATTTCTCCTGAGCATTGTTGGAGGTGAGCCAGTCTCCCGGGATCAGGTTGCCGACATACTTGAGTCAGCGCCCGCCCGCCGCCTTGACCACGGCTCCATCGGTGTGGCCGCGGACGTGGGCTACTCGCTCCGCCTCGGCCTCGATCTCGGCCCACACCGTCTTGGCAATTGCGCGGAAGCACCCCACGGTGACCTCGTAGCGCCTGCCCTTGGCCGCGCCGCGCCAGGTGGCCACCGGGAGGGCCTCGTGGAGCACGACGCCGGGCCCGCCGAGGATCGGGAACACGGCCTTGCGGTCCGGTGGCTCCGGGAAGAGCAGGTCGCGGTCACGGGCCTGGATGAACGCGTCCTTGGCGGGGACAAGCCGCACCCCGGTGCACGCCGGTAGCCGTTCCAGAGTCTCGAGGTCCTCCTCGAGCACGAATGCCTTGCGGTCAGCTCGCACCGGCACGAGGTCGTCCGCCACCGCCGACCATCGCTGCTTGGCGTCGGACTTGGCGATGCCGGCCCACTCGGCGAAGTGGCCCGACGTCGTGGGCGCGTAGCAGTGGAGATAGCGCCGGAGCAGCTCGGAGCGGAGAGCCTCGACGTCGCCCTTGGCCTCGGCGCCGAGCCAGGTCTTGGCCTTGACCAACATCACCGGCGCGGTGCTGGTCAGGAGCAGCCGCCCGAGGAGCGGCGCACCCCGGAACACGCTCTCACTCGGGTGATTCACCTTGCACTGACGACACCACGGGGCCAGTTCCGCTGGAACCCGAGCCGTGACGGCCTCGCTCACTTCGCCCTTCAGTCGAGGCTGCGAGCCGATGACGGCGACCATCGCCTTCTCGACGTCGATCAGCGCATTGGCAGGCTGGTGCCACAACGCCTCGAGAGTGTCGTCAGCCGGACGGGCGGCCAGCGTGAAGACAGCAAAGTCAGTCGATGGGAACACGTGCGGCGCCCCCCGGAGGGACCACGCCAGCGCCAGCTTCTTCGAGGTCACGGCCTCTTCGACCACCGGACCTTCGATGTCGAGGCGGGCGGCCAGAGAGACGTCGGCGTTGCCGGGCGGCGTGTCCTGGATCCCACACGCCCCCACCACTTCGAGCAGCTTCCTGGCCGGCCGGCGGCGGTCGAGCGACTGCGCCGCGGCCCGGAAGGACAGCACCTGCTCCCGGCTTACCCGGCGCTCACCCACGGCTCGTCGGTGATGCGAGGCACATCGCAGCTGAACGTAGCTGCACCGCAACTGACGCCGGAGCAGCTGGCGACGAACGCCGCCGGTTGCGTCAGGCTCGGGAGAGGCTGCCGATGACTGCCGCCGCTACTGCGGGGACCTCGACCGCCGGCGGGAGCACGACGCCCGGCGGAGACGACACCCCACATCCGATTGACGTACCCGCTACGCGCCCAGGTCCGGCAGTACCTGAGCGCTCGGCCGAGGCCGCGGCACGAAGCCGCCATCGAAGGCAATCCGCATCGCTTGTACGCTCCTCACCGTGAGGAGCGTTGATCCCGCGCTCCCGGGTGCCGAGATCGTGGCCGCCGGCATTGACGACTTGCGCAACGGACGCGACACGTCCGAAGCCCTCTTGGTCTCTATGGCGGCGACCCGGCTCCGGCAGCTCGGATTCGACATCCCGCCGGCTATCGCCGATCCGGAGCATCGACTGTGGGAGCAGCTGGCTCAGGAGGGCGCCGATGCCGCCCATGGCCGGTACAACTCGCTCGTGCGCCGTCTGGTCAGCTTCCAGCGAGCCGCATGCGTGAACTAGCCACGGGCGAGCGGATCCGCCGGCTGCTGCGGGCTCTGGGCCGGGTGAGCCGAGAACCATCGACTGTGTACCTCACGGGCGGCGCCACCGCCGTGCTCCTCGGTTGGCGCGAGTCCACGATCGACGTCGACCTGAAGCTCGTTCCCGATTCCGACGAGCTTCTTCGTGCCATTCGTGACCTGAAGGAGGAGCTCGAGATCAATATCGAGCTGGCGTCTCCGGACCTGTTCATCCCCGTGGCGGACGACTGGCAGGAGGCCAGTCCTTGGGAGTCGACTGAGGGGACGGTGACTGTTCGCCACTTCGACCTCCGGGCCCAGGCGCTCGCCAAGATCGAGCGCGGCCACGAGCGCGATCTGGGCGACATCGACGCCATGCTCACGCGGGGCCTGGTGTCGGCCCGAGATGTGTGGCTGTACTTCGAAGCTATCGAGCCGAACCTCTATCGTTATCCCGCCATCGACGGGCCTTCACTACGAAAGGTGCTCGCCGAGGTCATAGGTCCCCGCCCGACATGAGCGCCCGGCGTAGCCGCCCCACGTAGCCGCCCGGCGGCCTGCTCAGGGCCCTACGCCTATGACGAGCAGGTTCGATCGCGGCCACCTCCATCAATGCTCAGGAACCTTCTCGCGTGGCTGAAGGTGAGCCGTCTCGAACCAACAACAAGCTTGGGGCATGTTCATGCTACGGTTGTGGCATGGCTCGCAGCCGGGTGAGTACGACCGTTGATGCTGCGCTCCTCTCGGACGCCAGGCGGCTCCGCTCCGGTGTCAACGATGCGTCGCTCTTCGACGAAGCCCTGGGGGCACTGGTCGCCCGCCACCGGGCCGGCGAACGTGACGCCGCCTACGGCGCCTATGACAAGCACCCGATCGACGAGCCCGACGAGTGGGGTGACCTCGCCTCGTTCCGTGAGGCTGCGGCAGCGTCATGACTCCGGTGCCCGCTCGGGGCGAGATGTGGTGGTGTGAGCTGCCCGACATCGGGCGCCGGCCCGTGGTGGTGCTGTCCCGGGACGCGGCAATCCCCCGCCTGCGGCGAACCCTCGTCGCCCCCTGCACGACCAAAGTGCGGGGGCTGCCGAGCGAAGTCGTCCTCGAACCCGACCAGGACCCGGTGCCGCTGCCCTCGGCAGTCAACCTCGACTCGGTCGAAAGCGTCTCGCTGGGCGTGCTGGTCGAACGACTCGGCCGGCTCAGCGACGGGCGGATGCGGGACGTTTGCGCCGCCCTTGCTGTCGCAGTTGCGTGTGACTGACGAGGCCTGTCCTTCGGATTGATCCCTTGGCGGGTACCACGATCGTGGTCATGAAGTAGTATTCTGGTGTGACGCCAAGGGAGCGACTGTCGGCGACGGTGGAGAGGGAACTGCTCGAAGCCGGGCGTGCGGCGGTGGCTGAAGGCCGAGCCGAGAGCCTCAGTGCCTGGGTGAACGACGCCCTGCGGCGCCAGGCGGACCACGATCGGCGGATGGCGGCGCTCGACGAGTTCCTGGCTGCCTACGAGGCCGAGCACGGGGCGATCAGCGAACAGGAGATGCGAGCGGCAAGTCGTCGGGCCCGCTCCCGGGCTGACGTCGTTCGCGGCGAACGCAAGTCCGTGGACAAGGTGCCTGGCCGCCGCGATCGCCAAGCAGGGTGACCATCGTGCTCGATGCCGGGGCCCTTGTCGCCGTTGAGCGGGGCGACCGGGACATGATCGCCATCATCAAGCGGGAACGGCTGGAGAACCGCTCCCCTCTGACTCACGGAGGGGTCATCGGCCAGGTATGGCGTGGCGGCCACGGGCGCCAGGCCAACCTCGCCCGCCTGCTGCCAGGTGTCGACGTTCAGGCGATCGACGAACACCTCGGTCGGCGGGCCGGGGTGATCCTGGCCGCGGCCGGTACCGATGACGTAATCGATGCCGCCGTGATGCTGCTTGCTCATGATGGCGACGAGATATTCACCTCGGACCCTGCGGATCTGCGAACGCTCGCTCAGGCGGCAAACAAGCATGTGGACGTGATTCCCGTTTGACCGCCCAGCGGTGCGGAGCATCGCCGACTTGGCTCAAGGACTGGCGAGAAGCCAGCCGCTGGGGAGGCCACCGAAGGCACCGTTACCGTCCGCCCCTTCGACCTTCGGACCCAGAATCGTGCTTGCGCCCCAGGAGCCACACCAGCCGCAGCCGCATGTGCGGCCTCGGTCGGTCGATCAATACTCAGGCAGGAGTTGGAAGCCTTCCGCCGACGCTGCGCCGCGAAGCGAACTGTCGAACGCCTCCAGAGTCGAACACTCCGGATCGGCGCGTCGCGTCGCCAGAGCAGTGGAGAGTTGAACGGCGTCATAGGCACGAAGGCCGTGGACGGCACAGAGGGTTGCCGCTTGGTCGAGGATCTCCGAGGTGGTGGCGACCACGGCGAACTTCGGCTCCTCCTCCCCTACCTGGCCGGCCACGCCACCCCCTACCTCGGCGCCGCCGTAGTAGTCCGATTCGAACTCAGCGGTCAGGACCCGAGCATCCTCAGCTCCGATCTCGCCGATGCGGTGCTTGCGCCAGAAGGCGGCCGGTACCTCGACACGGGCAATCTCGGCTACCGCCAGAGCAGCAAGCCCACGCACCTTCTCGTGTCCCTCCTCATCGGCATAGAGCTTCACGATCGCCGACGAGTCGGCGAAGACGCTCAACGACCTTCGTCGACCAGGCGTGACAGGGGAGTGCCTCGAGATGCGGCGGCCCGGGCCCGTGCCAGCTGCTCGCCAGGAGGCCGGGCGCGCGGCCCCCGGCCGGTCACCAGCAGCCCGGCACGAGCCAGCCGCTCCCGCAGCCTCGCCGCGTCACCGTCGGCGAGATCCGGGTTGGTGGCGGCATCGAGCACGGCGGTCACGTAGTCGTTCATGCTCCGCCCCTGGGACCAGGCCGCTCTGCGCACCCTTTCGACGAGTTCATCACTGCCCCGCCACGTCATCTGGGCCACACCTGCATGATAGCAGGCATGCATGCACCAGTGGCCAAGATGGAGAACTCAACGGACGATTCCGCGGAAGCTGCCGGTTGCACCGGGACGCTTCGGTCGCGGTGTTCACAGCGCCACGGTGAGGTCCTGCCACTGCGTGGGATCGGGCCGGTCGTCCAACACGGAGGAGACGCCTCGGATAATCGCGCCGAACCCGTGGTGGGCCAGCGTCCAGAGCAGAATGCAGCCCGAATGGTGGTGACCGGCCTCGGCCCATTCCCGCAGCAGGGGCGCGAAGTCGCGGGCGTTGCGGGTCACCAGGATGCGCCTGCTCAGCGGCCCGCTCGAGCACCTGCGGGTCGTCGAGTGCGCCGAGCACGGCGTCCGAGGCCAGGTTCAGCACGTCGTGGCCGCTCTTGGCGAGTGGGCCGCCGATTCGCTTGGGCGACAGGTTCGCGTCCCGGAGCAGGCGCAACCGTCAGGCTTCCACGACCTCGATAACGGGAGCAGCGCCCGCAGCTCGTCCTGTCGTCTCCCCCCGCTCGACCAGCTCGGCGAACCCCGGGCAGGCGAGGGCGGTCAGCTGCACGTTGGCCCGGGCGCCAACCGGGTCGTGGGTTCATCCAGCCGGAACTGCCCTCGGCACTGACCCTGACCGTCGTGGCCGAGGGCGTGGAGACGTTCGCGATGATGAGAGCCCTTCACCTACCAAGCAGGCCTTCGTGTTGTGCCAGGTCTATGACCTCGTCCACCGACGCCGCGTCGGTCTTCTGCAAGATGTTGTGAACGTGGTTCTTCGTTGTGCTTCGAGCAATCCCGAGTACGTCGGCAACCTCCGTGACCGGCCGGACCTCGCTCAAGATCTGGAGGACGGCCAGCTCGCGGGGTGTGAGCTTCTCCAGCCGGGCCCAGCAACCTGCAGGGTCGTGGCCCGTGTAGGCCTTGGCGACGCCGCGGGTGACCGGCTCGGCGCAGCGCACTGAACGTCCAGCCTGGACATCGCGCACTGCGGCCACCAACTCGGGCAGGGAGATCTTTTTCGAAACCATCCCGCTGGCCCCAGCGTCGTAGCTCTCCCTCACCTGGTACGGACCATGGAGCCACGACAACAGCAGGACCCGGGAACCGGGTGCCCAGGCCGACAGATAGCGCGCCGCCGCCGGCCCAGACGTTCCCGATGTCCAGAAGTCGTAGAGCACGACGTTGGGCTGAGCGACGATCACGGCATCGAGAGCAGCACGGCCCGGCCCAAAATGCTCCCCGACCACCTTCAATTCCGGCTCACCCGCCAGGGCCCGGCCCAGGCTCTCTGCGAACAACCGCTCGGAGTCCGCAATCAGGACGGTGATCTCATCCATCGTCGAGCCCAGGGGTGGCACCAGGATGCTCGCCCATCTCTTTGGCGTAAGGCCGCGGAACCAGTCCGGCCTGGCGAGCGACCTTGATCGCTTCACGCTGGCTTCGGGTGCCGGTCTTCTTGAGGATGTTCTGTATGTGGTTCCTGACCGTGCCTGGGCTGAGGTACAAGTCCGCCGCCACCTCCTCCACGGAGCGCCCTTTGGCCCGAGCCCGGAGAATCTTGATCTCTCGCGCCGAGAGCGTCGTGAGTCGGTCTCCGTACTGCTCGTATTGTCTGTAGCGCGTCTCGGACCCCTGGACCGCCCGCCGCAGCTCCTCCGCGAATACTGGAGACTCGCCGGCGTAAGCCCTATGGACGGCCTCCACCACCTGGTCGAGCGACAAGCTTCGCGGGAGAAACCCTGCCGCCCCGGCAGAAAGGGCAGCGTCTACCTGAGAAGCGCCGATGACGCTCGACAACACGAGTACCTGGCTGGGCGGTTCCAAGGAGCGGATGACCTTCGTCGCCGTCAGAGCGTCCACATCACCGGCGATCCAGAAGTCGAGGAGCACCACATCGGGGTGCAGCCGGTTGACGATGTCAACCGTCGCGTTCCCGGTGAGAGCCGGCTCGGGGAGCGGGCGGATTCCCGCACAGGTACTGAGGCCGACCACCAGCGCCTCAGCCGCCAGACGCCGTGGATCGGCGACGAGCACCGAGGTTGTGGCGCCCCCCTCGGACACCCCCGTCACAGCGCGTGCGGCGTCGGTGATCGGTTCATGGTCATGTCCTCCCGGCTCCTGCCGCCACTAGTGACGTTCAGTGAACAACACCGGCTGGCCTGTAGCCATAGGCCACATTGCACAAACGCCGGTCAGCGAGCCCGGACCACGAGGCTGGTGTCCCGATAGGAGAAGGCCCAGGCGCCTTCGCCCACCTCGAGAGTTGTCGTCTCCTGGAAGCCCGATATGCGGTAGCCACCGGTAGCCGAGTTCAAGGCGGGGTCCCATCGGGCGGCGAAGTCGTGGCCGGAGAGCTCGGCCGGGCGTGTGGCGGGGTTGCCGACGATGGATGCGCGGTACCTGCCCAGAGGCACCTGCACCTCATCGGTGCCCGCAGCCAGCTGCACGGTGGTGGGGCAAGCGAACCAGCCCCAGTACCCGTGGCCCGCCTCCACGCCCGCGCCGGGGTCTTCGACGCTGTAGCGATTCCCCGAGCCGAGGTTGAACCATCCGAACACGGCGGTCGCCCGCGACACCGTTCCGCTCGGTAGGCCCATCAATGAGTACCCCGACTCGTAGCGGACCTGGTCAGGATGGCTCGCCTCGGTGGGCCCGCAGAGCTCGGAGTCGACGGCCTCTGAGGGCACCGACAGAGTCTCGGCCGTGGCGGTGGCGATGGGGCCCATCACGTCATCGGCGCCCAATGCCGCCACTGCGTAGTGGTACCGGGTACCAGGGGTGAGCTTGCCCACCGCGAGGCGCAACACCTCGCCCACCTCGTTGACCACGAAGTCGTCGCAGATCCCGCCACACAGTGAGGGGGCGGTATCGAAGTTGGCTTCGGTGATGGGCGCACGGGACTGCCTCACCACGTAACGCTCGGCCGCCGGGCCGGCGTCGCCCACCGACCCTGCAGCTCTGAAGCTCAGCTCGATGTCCCGTGACGAAACAGCCCGAGCAGCGAGGCCGCGGACTGCTCCCGGTGCCCCGGTGTAGGAGAATGGCTCGGGCGCCTTCGCCGTGCCACCGTCGGTCCCCACCGTCACCGGGGCCTTGGCCACGACGCCGGGCGGGGTGGTGACCTCGATGGTGGTCGGGTTGAGCACCTCGACGGTGGCCGCGGGGACGCCCCCGAAGAACACCCGGCTCTCGGGGGTGAAGCGGGTGCCGGTGATGGTCAACTCAGTGTTGCCGGTGATGGGGCCGGTGGCCTTGGACAGCGAGAGCACCGTGGGCGGCAGGACGAAGGTGTCGACGGTGCCGTCGTCGCGGATGGCCAGGACCCGTCCGCAGTTCGACCCACAGGTGCCGGTGGTGGGCAACTCGATCAGCTGGGCAGATCCCGGTGAGCTCAGAGCCCCCGCCGGTGACCACTGGTTCTTCACCGGGTCATAGATCTCGGCGTCCGCCACCGGTCCGGTAGGCGAGAACCCACCGGCCACCAGGACACGCCCGTCGGAGAGCATCAGCGTCGCCGGCCGGTAGCGGCGGGTGGCCATGGGCGCCGCGTAGGACCACGATTCGGTCAGGGGATCGAACACCTCGGTGGTGGCCGTGGCCAGGGCCGGCGTCGTGCTCGGGCCCGGATCGATCGGCCCTTCGATGTGGATCGAGCCCCCCACCACCATCACCTTGCCCCCCGGCAATTCCACAGCCCCGTGGCCGTAGCGGGGTGCGTTCATGGGACGCGTGGTGCGCCACGTATTGCTTACGGGATCGAAGATGGCCGGTGGAGGCAGAGGGACCTGGTTGTCGTCGGTGAAGCGAACGATCAGGGTAGAGGCCCTGCGCTTGAACCCACCCGCCGCCAGCACCTTGGAGCAATTGGTCCCGCACTGCTCCGGGGTTCCGTGCATCAGAGTCAGGGTGTGGTCCACCAAAGGCAACGGAAGGGGCTGCACCGGCAGCCAGGTGCCGCTCGCCAAGCTGGGGTCGTAGATCTCGACTGCACTGATGCCCGCGTTCGAGCGGCCCTGCTCCTGGCAACATCCGCCCGCGACCAGCACCCGATCGTCATCGAGCAGTAACGCTGGGCCACTGGCCGCGGTCGCCTTCGGAGCAATAGTCTGCCATTTCGGCCCCGATGCCTGGTGGTCGTACACCTGTGGAACATTGGGGTCGGTACAGGCCGTGCGAATGTCGCTTACACCGACCTGGCACTGCGCCTGCACCGACCGGCCGAACACATCGTGGCTTCGGAACGTGAGAACTTTGCCGATGGGCAGCGTCACCGTCAGAACGGGACGATTCGCACCTTTGGGGTCGGCCGCCGCAGGCTCTCCGTCCTGCCATATGCCTGACGCGGGCTCGAAGACCGCTGCGGTGCTGGGCGTGCCCGCGGCAACGGTCAGGATCTGTCCCCCGGGCAGCAGCGCCGGCACACCGGGCGCGGGGTATGACGTCGAACCGGTGGTGGTCCATCCGCCCGTCCCGTAGTGGAACCACGCGCCGGCGGCGTCGGATGCTGAGTCTCCGACCGAGTTTGTGACCACCAAAGTCACTCGGCCGCCTCGCCCAGGGGCCGCCTGTGGGGGGAACGTGACCCCGATCTGGTGGTCGGAGATCACCTGGAATGCGCTCGCCGCGGCGCTAGCTCCCGGCGCCCCACCGGGCAACGGCGGATCGACGAAACGAACGGCGGAAACCGTTGCCAAGCTCTTCCCGGTTACGACAACCTCCGGCCCACCAGTCACGGGGCCACCACGCGAAGCCACGGACATGACCACCGGAACGTCGGCCGGCACCGTGTCCACGGGCGGCGGTGTAGCGACGCTGGCCAGGGTAGGGACCACCTCCTCAGAGGGCGCCGATTCGGGACCAAGGCCCACGCCGTTCGATCCACGGACGGAGAACCGGTAATTGGTCCCGTTGGTGAGCCCTGGGACCAGGGCCACTTTGGCGGCCGCCGGCACCCTGGCTGCTGCCCCACCCGGCGCCGCCGTCACAATGTAGGAGTCGATCGTGCCGACCGGGTTGATGGCCGGTGACCAGGTCACCAGAGCGGACCGATCACGCGGTGAAGCTCCGGTGACAGTCGGCGCGGACCGGATCTCTCCGGGAACGACTGGTGCTGACGGCAAAGATGGTCGGCCAGGCCCGTTGGCACTCCTCGCCACGACGGAGAAACGTAAGCAGTGCCGTTCCGGAGGTTCGTGAATTCCGCCGTCGTCACATCCGCACCGTCCACTGACATGATCCCGGCTCCATCCGCTGGCGCCGGCGTCACCAGAACCTCGTACCCCGTTACGGCACTGCCGTCCTCAGGGGGAGGGACGTCTTCGGCCGGTCGCACCCAGTGGACGGATGCAGTGCCGTTTCCGGCCACGCCTTCCACTGCAGTGGGTGCGAGCGGGACGTTCAGGCTCCCCGGGATGCCCGGAAGACCCTTCCCGATCCGATTGACGGCGCGAACCTCGTAGTCGTGGGTGAGCAATGTGCCCGCCAGCCTCGCCGACCCCGCACCGGCCCCCTGCACCACTTTGACTTCGGCCGGCTGGCCGGGCTCGTTGGCGATCCCCTTGACCTCGTAGTGCGAGATGGCCGCGCCGCCGTCGATGTTGGGCGGGCTCCACGAGAGGGTGGTCTCCGACCCACTCCTCGACGCCGTTACACCCCGCGGCCGCCCGGGTTCGAAAACACTGTCGATCCGTACCGCTGCTGAAAGAATCGCGCCAAACGTCCCCGACCCCGGTACATGGTCCTCCCCACCTGCCTGCAGCACGGTCCCATCTCCTAGGACTGTGAGAGTCTCCCCACCCTGAGTCGGACCATTGCAGTTGGCCGACGCCGGGCAGGGGTACGCAATCCCGTTCCTGTCATCGAGGTCGTAGACGAAGGCCGGAAGGGTCTTGTCCGCGCCCACGAGGCCGGCCCCCGAGCGCACGTTGGATGCAAAGGCCAGGACCCGACCGGAGTTCGGCAGCAGGACGGCCGAATGGGAACCCACGGTCACCGTGCCCGACCAGCCGGCGCGAGCCCAGGCACCCCTCCCGCCGTCGCCTGCAGGATCGAAGATCTGCACCCAGTTGTCCGGTGTGTCCCTACCTCGGCCGCTGAGCATCAGAACCGTCCCATCCGGGAGAAGCGTCGCCGTGGGACGCCTGAATTCAGAGCAGGGGGTCCTCGGCCCCCCGTAGGTGCTCGGGCAATCGAGCATCGGAGCGGCGGACGACAGTGCTGCCGCGGGAAACGCAGGGTCATAGACGATCTTCGGGTCGTAGATCTCCACGTCGCCGACGTAGTTCGCCGCCGCGGTGAGCGTCTTGCCCTTCACCCCGCCGATGATGGCCACCCGCCCATCGGCAAGAAGAGTCGCCGCATGTCGGGCCCGCGGAACCCTCAGCCGCCCGGCAACCGTGAACTGGCCGGTTTCCGGGTCGTAGATCTCCAGGCTGGCAACGACACGGTCCAGCACCGACGGGCCCGGATCAGGCGCGCTGCGATCGACACCAAACCCGCCGACGATGAGTACCTTGCCGCAGTACGACGGCGCGTTCTCGACAGCAACATGGCACTCAGGCCCATCGAGAAGGGTGGCGGTGTGTTCGGCTCTCGTGAAGGCCATGTCCGCGCCGAGCGCCCACAGCCCCAACGGTGCGTCCACGTCCTGGCTGTAGAGGTTGGAAGTGAACGTCGACGTGTCGACAACGTCGTTGAGGCCGTCGTTGTAGCCACCGGTGACGAGCACTGCGCCGCACTGAGCGGCGGGCGCCTGGGTTCGGCAGGCCGGGCCTTCCAGGACCGTTGCCGTGTGCTTCATCCGCGGCGCCGGCATGGGCGCCACCAACTGCCAGGAGTCAGCTGCCGGGTCATAGACCTCGGCCGTCTCCGTCGCCAGAGGCGCCAGGCGGTCAGCCACGCCTGTGCTCCCCGCGCTTCCGCCCGCCACCAGCACCTTGCCATCGGCAAGGTGCGAAGCCGTGTGGTGGGAACGCCGTACGTTCATGTCGGTGTAGTGCGGGTAGCTCGCCTCAGCCCTGGAGAAGGGCGCCTTGACCACCGACACCGCCACCATGCCGGCAATGAGGGCGAGGACCACCGGCACCGAGAGCGGCCACCGCCTGAGCGGCGTCGAGCATGAACCCATCAGAAAGCGAGGTCCTTCTTCTTCGTTCCGAGCAACGACAACAGCACCAGCGCCACACCGAGAATCCCGACCGCCACCGCTGCTGCCTTCACAGCTGTACGCGTGGTGTTCGAGAGCCCCCCCGGTGGGGTGACGTCGACCACGGCTTGGACGAGGTCCTGCTTGTTGGATGCCACGGTGCCCGAGCGGGTGTCGGACCAGACGGTGAGGGCCCGGTTGCGGGAGGACACCAGCCCGAGGCGGCTTCCGAGATCGGGCATGTTGCGCTCGCTCCCGAACCCGATGGTCGAGTCGAAGGGGCGGTCCGAGACGCGGAGGCTGGGGGCGAAGCTCTTCCCGCCGTCGAAGGACGACTGGAAGGAGACCTCGTTCATCACGTTGTCTGCGTCCTTGCGCCGGTCGTAGTAGACGACGTCGAGACGACCCTCGGGCGAAACCGCCAGCTTCGGGCGGTACTGCGAGGTGCCGTCGGCGACGGGTGTGTCATTTACCCGGACGCGGCCTCCCCCGGTTAACCCGCTGTCCTTCGACGCCCATACCCAAACGTCCGAGTCGCCCTTGGCTGAGTCGTTGAACGAGGCATAGACACGGCGCCCGCCGGCGTCCACTGCTATGGAGGGGTACGGAGGGATGAAGACGATGAAGCGCTCGCTGGGGACGATGCGCCGGTCGACAACCGACTCTTCCCAACGGTGCCCGCCATCGTTGGAACGAGCCACGACGAGCGACCAGGTCCCGTCGTAGGGGTCTCCTCCGAGCCCATCGTGGCCGCCGTGGTAGTCGAGACGGTCGGCGCCGAGGTCGAGGTAGCTGAGGTAGAGCCCGTTGGGGCCGATGGCAAGAGACGGCGCTACGACCCGCTCCCGATCCGGAGCGCTCACCCTGACCGGCGCACCCCACGTGCTGCCACCGTCGTCCGAACGCACGATGTTGATCGGATAGCCGGCATCGGGAAAGGCGAGGGTGGCGGTATCGGCTGCCTGGAGTGAGGCCAAGTAGATCCGAGCTGGGACCTGTGGGTCGGCAACGAGGCGGACCTGGAAAGACAGGCGCCCGAGCGCACGTACAGGCTGCGACAGGGTCCGACCCCCGTCCTTTGACGACACGATCCAACCCGCGTTGGGCACGTTGCCCTGGCCCTGGAGGGTCACATAGCTCAGGTAGAGCACACCGTCGGCGCCGAAAGCCGGTTCCGGTGCATAGCACTTGGGTTCCTCGCCTCCGGGAATCGGGATCGGGGTCTGGAACCAGGTGGATCCGCCGTTGTGGGACAGGTGCAACGCGCAGGAGAAGAACGGCGTGTCGATCCGGTTGGCCATAGCCAGCTGCGCGCCGTTCACCGGGTTCCGGACCACCGTGGGCGAGTTGTGGGAGTTGATGTCGCGCAGATCGAGAGCGCCGGCGTTCACCGGGCGGTTCCCCCCGACGATGCGGGCCTCCGGGGCGGTGGCGAGTGCGTCGGCCGCCACCACGGCGCCCACGCCGATCGCTACCAGGCACACCCCGAGTAGCACCCGAAGCAGATGGCCTGAGCGGGGCCGCTCCACTCCCGAGGCGGCGATGGGCCGGGCTGTGTTGGTCACCGCCACCGGCCCTGCAGAGACGATCGTGACGGATCCACGAAGCTCGAGAGGTGAGGGGCACGGGAGCCGTTCCGCCGATGAGACACCGTTGCCGCCTTCCTTTCTCTGCTTCGAGTCATAACGCCGGGGCCCACCCTGTGCGGACCCCGGAGTCAGATGCTGTGAATAAGTTCAACCTGGTAGTGCGCGGCCCAACTTAAGACGCCCTGCTCGACACCTTCCGCCGCTTGGCCTCGGCTGCTGCAAAGCCACCGAAGAGGGCGACAAGGGAGGCGCTGAAGATGCCCATGGCCAACGCAGCCTGCCCGGCAGGACCACCGGAGTTTCGGGCCGAGTCGGCCACGTTGGGCAACAGCGACGCGTCGCTGGCGGCGTTGAAGCCGCTGTAGAGGTCACCCGAGACGGTGTTGGCCGCAGGGGCCTTGGCTGTCTGGTCATCGGCTGATCCCGCGGGCGTAGCGCTCGGGGCAGCGCCCGAAGTGGCTACCGAACCGGAGAACACCGGCTGGCCTGCAGGAGCGGTGGGCGCACCAGCGCGGGCAGCGGGGCTCTGGGCCCGAGCAGGCGAGGCGCCAGGACCAGCGCTGGTGGGCTGGGAACCAGCCCGCTGAGCGGTGGCCGCGTCAGAGGTGGCGGGCTCGGCGTCGCTCGGGGTGGCGAAGCTCTGGGTGCCTCCCTGGCTGGGAACCGCGACGCTGCCAGTGCCACTGCTGGTGCGCGGCTGCTGGGTCTCCTCACCGCTGGTGCTGGCCGAGTTCTGGCCTGTACGGGTCTGTCCAGGACCGCTGCCGCTGGTGGGAGACGTTGTGGGCGTGACCTCGAAAGAGGCCCTGGCCACCGACTGCTGCTGGACCAGATAGATGGTGTAGACGCCGGGCTCGGCCGTCCCGGGAATGGTGACAGCGACGTTGAAGCTCGGGCCTGACGGCTGGGCCAGCAACTGACCGACCGCTGAGTTCCAGCGGATGTCCACAGGACCTTGTTGCCACTCGCGGCCTTCCAAGTTCACCTCGCTGCCTGCGGGGCCCGCCGACGACGACGGGGTGCCCTGGGCGGTGGTACCACGAAACGTCACCGAAGGCGCTCCCGTGCAGGCAAAGGCCAGGCTTGTCGCGGCCAGCACCGCCGTGGCGGCACCAAGCAGTCCCACTGTGCTCTTGTGTAGCGTCGAAGATCGGCTCATATCCCATTCCTCCCAATTTGGCGGCTCAGCACCGGCCCTGAGCTCGTGAACCACATTGGCCTGGCTAACTCCATAGACCTCTTTGCACAATGTGCTCCACGTTGATAATCCGGTAGCAGGGCTTGGGGTACTTGTAGCTGCCAGGACTACGGCTCCCTCATCGGAGGAAAGCCGGGCCTCGACCACCAGCGACCCGTCGTCGTCCCAGTGCCATCGCAGGTAGCGGCGATCCTGGTGGACCGTTCATGCTGTCGACCGAGTCGGCGGCTTCAAGAACCCCAGCGGCTCCCGACGTACTTCTCCCGCTCCAACCCGTTGAGCGCCCTCGTGCCGTTGGCCACTCTGACGTAGAACTCCGTGCGGGTCTCCTTGGGCCCGCCGGGCTTCTGGAGGATCACCTTGGCGTCCACTGGGAAGCCGGCCGGATCGACCTGCACGCGACACAGGTCGTGGCCGTCGACTCTGTGGATCCGGGGGCGGACGTTGGTGGCCGCGGCCTCGCCCATGGAGGTGGCGACGATGTTGGCGAGGTGCTGCTGGAACCAGTCCCTCGGGTCCTGGTCCCTCTTCGACCGGCTGGCGTAGTCCGAGTCCAGCCCGTGAACCGTGCCGTCGTCCGCGACGCCGAGGAGCAGGGTGCCCCCCTCCCGGGAGTTCATGAAAGCGGCGATGGTCTTGAGCGAGGCGGTTTCGAGAGGCTTGAACACCGTGCCGTCCTCTGCGTGGGTGCGAAGGGTGGCCTTGTACTCGAGGTGGGTGGACTCCTTGTCCGGCCCGAGGAGTTCGACGATGTCGCAGTGCTCCTGGTGCATGACCCTGGCCCGGCCCTGCACGAAGGGCAGGTAGGCGGCGAGCACGTCGGCTTGCATATCCGGGTTGTCGACGTAGGCGAGGGCCATGTCCTCGGCTACGCCGAGCTGGTCGAGGACGCCGGCCATGGCCTCCTTCTCGAGCACCAGCTTGAAGTTTTCCGGCGTGTTGGCCGTGGCCGCCTGCTGTATGTCGGCCCGCTTGGTCAGCTTGTCGAACACGGCGTCGTAGAAGACCCGGTCCTCGGGGGCGAAGTCGGTGCCGAAGCGCTCGTTGAGCCGCTGGATGATCTGCGACAGCGGCTCGTCCTCGGGCTCGTGGAGCTTGCCGCCACCGAAGATGGTCGTGACTTCGCCCCGGGTCTCGGTGAGGGTCACCGAACCTCGAAGGTCAGCTCCATCTTGAGATGGGTCAGCTCCACCTCGGGGTGCACGGCCTCGGCGCCGCCCTCCTTGACGAAGGCGGCCAGCGCCTTGCAGAACAGGTAGTCGCGCTCCAGCTTGGCGTCGGTGAAGGCCACGACCTGAGACAGGAAGGCGTAGGTGCGGAGGAACCGGTTGAGGGCGTCGCGGAAGCGGTCCTGCTCGCCGTCGTCGAGGTCGAAGAAGCGGTCGATGGCCGGCGCCAGGGCGGCGTGGACCCGGTCGTGGGCGACCTTGCCCCTGGCCACCAGCAGGGCGACGGTGCGCTCGATCTCTTCGGACCACAGCACGCCGAAGGGGTCGAGGGCGTGGCGGGTGTCGTAGAGCAGGTTCGGGTCCGTCGGCGGGGCGACGGTGGCGCCTTAGTAGGGCTCGAAGGCGGCCCGGATGTCCTCGGCATCGTTGCGGAAGTCGAGCACGAACGTGCCCTCCTTCCGCACTCCGCCGCGGTCGTAGGTGCGGTTGAGGCGTGACAACGTCTGAACGGCGGCGAGGCCGGTGAGGGGCTTGTCGACGTACATGGCGTAGAGCTTGGGCTGGTCGAAGCCGGTCTGGTACTTCTCGGCCACCACCAGCAGATGCCAGTCGTCGGTGTCGAACTCGGCCGCGGTCTGGGACTCGGGGAAGCCGTTCATCGACGACTCGGTGACGTCGGCCCCTTCGAGGTCGAGGGTGCCGGAAAACGCCACCAGCACCCCGACATCGGTGTAGCCCTTGTCGTTGATGTAGGTCTCCAGGGCCAGCTTGTAGCGCGCCGCGTGCTCCCGGGAGGCGGTCACGACCATGGCCTTGGCCATGCCCCCGATGCGGTGGCGGACCTTGGCCCGGTAGTGCTCGACGATCACCTCGGCCTTCTGGGCCAGCTGGTGGGGGTGCAGCGACACGAACCGGGCGATGGCGGCGCGTGCCTTACCAGGGTCGTAGGTGGGGTCCTCGGGCGTGGCCTGTTCGATCTGCCAGTACGTCTGGTAGGTGACGTAGTTGGCCAGCACGTCGTGGATGAAGCCCTCCTCGATGGCCTGGCGCATGGAGTAGAGGTGGAACGGCACGTGGCGGTCGGTGCCCGGGTCGTAGCGGCCGAACAGCTCCAGGGTGCGGGCCTTGGGGGTGGCCGTGAAGGCGAAGAACGACAGGTTGGGCTGGCGACCCCGGGCCGCCACCACGGCCGCCAGCGCGTCCTCAGCAGGGTCGGGCGGCTCTTCCGGGTGAGGCTCGCCCGCCTTGGCGCCCAGCACCGCCTTGAGGGCGGTGGCGGCGTCGCCGGTCTGGGACGAGTGGGCCTCGTCCACGATCACGGCGTACGTGCGATCGGGAAGCGCCTCGATCTTGCCGGTGACGAAGGGGAACTTCTGCAGGGTGGTGATGACGATGCGGGCCTGCTCGCCCGCCAGTGCCTCGGCCAGCTGCTGGGAGTCCTGATCGATGCGCACCACGACGCCGTGGGCGTGCTCGAACTGGTAGATGGTGTCCTGGAGCTGGCGGTCGAGCACCCGCCGGTCGGTGATCACCACCACCTTGTCGAACACCTTGGCGTCGGCGTCGTCGTGCAGCGACGACAGCCGGTGGGCCAGCCAGGCGATGGTGTTCGACTTGCCGGAGCCCGCGGAGTGCTGCACCAGGTAGTGCCCGCCGGCGCCCTGCTCCCGGGCCTCGCCGGCGAGGGCCAGCACCGCGTCCCACTGGTGGAACCGCGGAAAGATCACCGCCGGCTCCGTCTTGGAGCCCTTGGGCGCCGGCTCCACGTGCACGAAGCGGTTCAGCAGATCCAGCCAGGCGTCGCGCTGCCACACCCGCTCCCACAGGTAGGCCGTGCGGTGCCCGTGTGGGTTCGGCGGGTTCCCAGCCCCCAGGTCGTGGCCCCGGTTGAAGGGCAGGAACCGGGTGGCCTTGCCGGCCAGGCGGGTGGTCATGGCCACCCGCTCGGTGTCCACGGCGAAGTGCACCACGGCCCGGCGCATCAGCGGGTTCTTCGGGTCGCGGGTCGTGCGGTACTGCTCGATGGCCTCGCCGACTCCCTGGCCGGTGATGGCGTTCTTCAGCTCTGCCGTGGCCACCGGCACGCCGTTCACGAACAGGCATAGGTCCACCGTCCTGGTCGACCCGGTTTGGTACGGAAGCTGGCGGGTGACGGTCAGCCTGTTCTTCCCGTAGCGCTCCACCAGCTCCGGCGTCAGCCCCGACGCCGGCCGGAAGAAGGCCAGGCGGATGGTCACCCCCAGGTCCACCACCCCGTGGCGCACCACGTCGACCGTGCCCCGGGCGTCCAGCTCCTTGGCCAGCCGGTCGGCGAACCCCCGCTGCGCCTTGTCCGGGTCCCCGTAGAGGTTCCGCAGCTCAGCCCACTTGTCGGCCTGGGTGTCCCCGATGAAGGCGAACAACTCGGCGGTGTCGAGGGCGCGGACCGGGTCGAAGTCGGCCGGCGCCCCCTGCGCCGTCCCGACCTTCGCCAGGTCATAGCCGCCGTGGTCGACGAGCCAGCCGCAGATGAACGACTCGAATCCCGCCTCGTCGACCTTGCTCACGCAGCCACTCCTGGAATCGCCAGCTCGCCCGTCACCGCAGCGGTGATCATTGCCTGGCGGTGTTCCTGGAGAAGGGTGATCTGCAGCGACAGCTTGTCCATCGTCTCCGCCGCAGTGGCCCGGAGCTTCTTGGCCTCGCTGACGATGCGCGTCTGAACAGCTACAGCGGGGAGCGGTACAGAAATCGCCTTTGCGATGTCAAGGTTGATTCGGCTTCGCGTGGTTCCCCGAGCAGCCAATGCAACGTGAGTGGCACCAGCTGGAGAGGACAGGAACAGCGCCAAAAAATCTGCGTCGCCTCGAGCGCCTTCAACTTCTGCGCAGTAACAATCTGCCTTCACGAGGGCGGGACCAAGATCAGGTGCCACACATGCCCGCCCGACATGGTTGTTGGCATCACCAAGGCCAGCTATCAAGAGATGGCCGGCTAAAACGCGATGCCGCGACAGCTGGTTGAAGTGGTCTAGCGAGATGAATGCCCTATCGTCGTCTTTAAACTCGGCGAAGCCAATATTGCCGAGTCGAACAACTCGCGCACCATCAGTCGAGTAGTGGCTCGAAGTCAGGGAACTTCCAAACGGCCCGTCCGTGATGTACCGAAGGGCTCTCCGGAGCGGCACGATCTCGGCCTGTGCGCGTTCAATCGCCGAGACAACACCCGTCCAGAAGCGCTCACGGAGGAGGTCGATCATGCGGCGCTTCTTGGTGATAAGGGCGTCGATGCGGGCGGTCTCGGTGTCGAGGAATTCGGCGATCACACACTGCTCGCGTGCTGAGGGCACAGACAGCACCGTTGAGGTGATCACATCGCGTCTCAGGCCGAATCTCGTGACTCCAGTCGCTCCGGTCGACAACTGACCTCTTGCGTCGTCGGAGGACATCGCCCAGTACAGGTACCGACCGGTGATAGCGCCATCTCGTGGCCGTAGCAGGGCCAGGTGGTACCCGAGGACCATGTCGCCGGAAGAAGACTCCACGAAGGCGGGAATGCCGATGTCGTCGGCAGTCTCAGAGTCTTTCGTGATCACGACGTCACCAGGACGCACGCGAAACGCTTTGACCTGTCCTAGTGTCGCCGTGGCCTCCATTAGGTCCATCGCTGGCGACAGACGGTCGCCGTAGTACACGTCGGTGTAGTTCACGAGCCGAACAGCAACTTCGCCCTCTGCCGACTTCTTGTCAACGTTGCTGACCGACACCTCCGCAACGTGTTTTACGGGATGTCGGGGCCAACTCACTCGGTTACCTCACGCAGCAGGTCCTGGATCTCGGCTTCGAGTTGCTTGATCTCGGCATCGATCTCTTCCAGGGGCCTCGGCGCGACGTAGGTGTAGAAGTGGCGGGTGAGCGGTATCTCGTAGCCGATCTTGGTCTTGTCGTGGTCGACCCAGGCGTCAGGGACGGTAGGGGTGGACCTCGGTGGCCATGTAGTCGTCGATGGCGGAGCAGTACTCGACGGTGCGGAGCCGGGCGGTGACATCGGCTTCGTAGATGACGGGTATCGGGGGGAGGGGGACGTTCTCGTTGTCGCGCAGGTCGGGGTCGGGCAGGGCGCTGCCTTTGGCGTCGGTGACCGGGACGGCGTCCGGATCGCGGACGGCGAGTGCGTCGAGGATCGCCGTGCGCAGTGGCCTGCCCTTGATCCCGGCCTGGGCCATCAGGGCGACGACGCGCTTCTCGGCGATCGCAGGGTCATCGAGAGGTTCGCCTCGCCAACCGTCGAGGCCGGCCCGAAGGGCGGCGCGGGCGGCACCGTCGAGCTTGGCAATCCTGGGGTCGGCGTCGAGGGCGGCGAAGGTCTCGTCGGTGGCCTCCCAGCGCACGCGCAGCGGGCGCTCGACAGCGATGCGGAGGAAGCCAAAGCTCACGTTGGGGAAGATCTTGACTCGCACGCCCGAGGGATGGTCGGCGTCGGTGAACTCGCCGTAGGAGCGGACGATGTTGTCGATCTGGGCCTGGCTGATCTGCTTGCGCTTCTCCCCCAGGCTCTTGCGCATCTTGGTCCACATGGACCGGGCGTCGACCAGCTGGACCTTGCCGCGGCGCTCGGGGCGCTTGCGGTTGGTGACGACCCAGAAGTAGGTGGAGATGCCGGTGTTGTAGAAGAGCTGGTCGGGCAGGGCCACGACGGCTTCGAGCCAGTCGTTCTCGATGATCCAGCGGCGGATCTCCGACTCGCCCGAGCCGGCGGCGCCGGTGAACAGCGGTGAGCCGTTGAACACGATGGCCACCCGTGAGCCGCCCTGGGCGGCGGGCTTCATCTTGGCGATCATGTGCTGGAGGAACAGGAAGCTGCCGTCATTGATGCGGGGCAGGCCGGCACCGAAGCGCCCGGCGAAGCCCTTCTTCTCGGCTTCGTCACGGATGGGCTCGGCGACCTTCTTCCACTCCACGCCGAAGGGCGGATTGGCGATGGCGTAGTCGACGTGGAGACCGGCGTGGCCGTCCTCGGTGAAGCTGTTGCCGTAGACGATGTGGCCGGCATCCTGGCCCTTCAACATCATGTCCGAGCGGCAGACGGCGTAGGTCTCGGCGTTGAGCTCCTGGCCGTAGACGTGGAGGCGGGCGCTGGGGTTGTGCTCACGTAGATAGTCCTCGGCCACCGAGAGCATCCCCCCGGTACCGCACGCCGGGTCGAGGATGGTCTTGGAGATGCCGGGCTTGGTGAGCAGGTTGCTGTCCTCGATGAACAGCAGGTTCACCATGAGGCGGATCACCTCGCGGGGGGTGAAGTGCTCGCCGGCCGTCTCGTTCGACAGCTCCGAGAACCGGCGAATGAGCTCTTCGTAGAGGTAGCCCATCTCCAGGTTGGACACGGCGTCGGGGTGCAGGTCGATGTCGGCGAACTTCGACACCACCAGGTAGAGAAGGTTGGAGCGGTCGAGGCGCGTGATCTGGGTGTCGAAGCCGAACTTGTCGATCACATCGCGGGCGCCGGTCGAGAAGCTGGCGACGTAGTGGCGCAGGTTGTCGGCCAGGTCGTCGGGGGCGGCGAGGAGCTTCGCGAAGTCGTACCTGGAGGTGTTGAAGAACTGCTCTCCCGACGCCGCGATCAGGATCGGATCAAGGTTCTCCGCCCGGTCCCCGTACTTCGCGGCCTGGTCGAGCACCCTCTGCTTCGTCGGCTCCAGCACGCAGTCGAGGCGCCTCAGCACCGTGAGGGGCAGCACGACCCGGCCGTACTCCGACTGCTTGTAGTCGCCCCGCAGCAGGTCGGCCACGGACCAGATGAAGCCGGCGTGGTTGCGGATGGTCGGGTTGGCAGGTTCCGCCACGGCGGCGCTCCTCACGATCTGGGGTGCAGCCATGCTGGCACCGACTGATCTCCCGCGCCGAACACGGGCGGCGCGGCGTCACGGACTTGGTGCTCTGGTGAAACATCAAGTGACCGCGCCTGATCGCAGGCGGCGGCCGTAGGCGGATGAAGAACGGCGCGACTCCTCATGCTGAGGGTGCTCTACTACCAGCGGTGCGAGAAACGCTTCGCAACGGAGCCCGGATCGGTCCCGGAACAATCTCGCCCAAACGGCTGCTCCTGGCCTTGGCGGCAGGAGCCAGCCTCCTCCATGGGTGTGGCGTCGGCGACGGCGCGACCGAAGGCCAGGATCGGTCGGAACCTTCGGCCAGCTCGACCACCGCCACCCCGTGGACCCACGTCGAGGTTGGGGTGGCATCGATTGACCGGGTCGTCGACGACCTGCACCTCGCAGTCACGACGGAGCCTGTTCCTACGGCTGACGGCGTCGGCGATTGCGCCATCGAGCTTGTCGATGCCACGCAGAAGGACATCATCGGCGTCGCCATAACTGCGGGAGCGCCTGAGCCCACGCTGCGTCGGTCCGATATACCGTCGGTACCATCTGGTACGCGAGGGCGACCTACTCGGCGCAAAGCCCGCCTCGGTCACGACACCTGACCCAGCCGATCGCGAGGATGAGGTGAGGGCTCACCCCGTCCGACAGTGATTCCCGCCACACCGCCACTCACGAGATACGACACCAGCGCACCTCCGGCGAGGCACGGTGTTCAATCGGTTCCGCCGCTACTGCGCCATGCTCGGCATCGAGTACCGAGGCATGCACGCGATTCGCCACACGGTCATCGCCCGGCGAGGCGCAGGAGCCCTATGCAGGCCGTGTCTACGTTTGCGGCCACGCCAACCCATTGAATCATGCTGAAGCGTTACGAGCATGCACGATCCTCGACGACCTAAAGTACACGACAGCTAGGTGCCGCTCGGTCTCGGCGACTGAGACAAGGGAGGGCCTAAAGACCTCTCTTTGTCCTTGCAGCCACAGACCAGTGGCAGTATGGCGCCGTGGAGCTAGCTGCCATTCTCGTGTCCCTGCTGGCCGTCGCCGTGTCCGCGCTGTTCGCCTGGCGAGGCGAGAAGACGAGCAAGCGCGTCACGGCCATAGAGGAAGCCAGAAGGCAGGAGGAGGTTCTTCTTCAGCAGACGGCCGACGTAACGGCCAGAATTGACAGGGAGAGATACCCAGAGACGGTGCTCGACAGGACCACGAGCAAGACCACAACCACGTTCGTGGTTCACAACCGGGGCCATGCCCCGGCGAGGGACGTAACGGCCACCATCTCGGAAGACAGCGGGCCGAGATTCGAGAAGCACCTTGCCGCCCGATTCCCTCTTGCCTTTCTGGACGCTGGCGCTGAGTTTGCCGTCCCCCTGTTTATCACCATGCGGGACCATTCTTCGCAGCACACCGCTCACTTGGAGTGGAGCGACGAGAGAGGCAGACACGCGAAGGATGTAACCCTTGCTCTGGTGTAGGCCGTCACAGGGTGCCGGTACGCTCGGCCCGTGAAGTGCCCTGCGCTAGTGCCGACGGCGGCCAGCGGGCGGTTAGCGGGGCTTACGCGGCCAAGCGCGAACGGCCAGCTTCGCGAGCTGTGCTTGCCGATCGCTGATCGCATCCGTTGTCCAATCCAGCGGAACAGCCGCCTCTTGGGTTAGGACGAGCTGCGAGTTCTTGAGGATCGGCCGTTTCGTGGACCAAGGCTTGTTGCCGATCCGACCATTGGCGCCCTTCTGCAGTAGGGCGAGGTTTCCAAGGCGGTATGTGTAGGCGCGGATGTCGTCGTCTGTGAACTGCGGCCAGTCGGTTGCTTTCGGCGACTTCGGAAGGATGTGTTCGAGGTTTACCTTCTCCACGTCGGGATTTACGACTAGCTCTGGCTCCGCCACGTCACGCCGCTCGAGTTCGAGCGCTCGCAGCACGTATCGGGCTAAGGAGCCTTTCGTGATTCGCCACTCGGAGAAGGCGATCTCGAACTGCCGATCGTTCGGGATCAGCCGGTCGATCGCCTCGTGGCCCAGCACGCTCTCGGTGGTGGTCACCTTGCCAGCGCGGATGTCTACCGCGGCACGGCAGAAAGCGGCCTCTGCGACGCCGCCTCCGAACACCCCGGCCGCAAGTCCTCGAACGGACCAGCTGACCATCGTCGGGATGAGCCGTTCGATCTCTGACGGCGTGAACGTGTCGAGCGCAGCCAGTAGCAGTGGACGGTACCGCTCGAGGTTGAGTTCAACGAGCACCTCCGCCGCCTGTCGAGTGGACTCGCTGAAGTCGCTCCAGACCTCACTCTCGATGCTGATCAACGCGTTGTACAACCTCGCGTTCGCCTGCAAGGCCTTCGCCATCCCAACTGCTCCAGCCGGATCGTTTACCTCCTCCTTGATGCGCGCGTAGAGCTCGCGCTCGCGGACTGGTCCTCGCTTCGAGCTCATGTAGTGGCGCGCGAAGAGATTGAAGCGCCGGTTCCCAACCTTCGGTGTGTCGAGATTGTTGAGCGTGAGCACCCAAGAGTCGCGAACCTCATCCAAGCGCCCCGCTGCACGACTGAACAGGAAGTTCTTGAGGAGATCAGCCACAGTCAGGTCTGCGCCGCGGTCGTTCAGAGTCTCGAAGATCAGAAACGCGTCGGCTGCAGTCGCAACCGTGATGGCGATAACTTGCGCTTCCTTGTTGACGTATTCCGAGAATCGGTCGAGGTCTGGCTTCCACGACACGCCTGCCGAGTCGCAGAACTCCCGAACACGAGACTGAAGTACTTCCCAGGCCGACGCGAGCAAACGTTGACTCTCACCGGTGGGTGAGACACCGGCCTGCCCCTTCACGATTGCCTTCTCGAAGAACTCTCTGTCGTCGCTGTTCAGAATCAGGCGAGGCTGGTCCTGGCCGACATTGCGGTCGAACTTCGCCACGAAGTCGCCGTGGACCGAGGTGGCGTACTGCTCCTCCGCTCGCTCACGGTATGCATCACGGATTGCGGCCATCAGAATGCACGTTGTCGCCAGGCGTTGTTGGCCGTCGATCACAGCCTTACGACCAGCAGTTGCGCCTTCGCCTGACAGCACGACAGTCCCGAGGAAGTACGGCCTGCTGCTTCGGAAGCCTTGCTGCAGGTCCTCCCAGTACTCGAACACCTGTGCACCACTGCCGTCGTCCTCATCGCCGTCTGCAGCCCCGTGGCTGCGCCACGAATACGACCGCTGGTACATCGGGACTTCCAGCGCTTCTTGGGCCAAGAGTTGAGCGATGCCCTTGGCGTCGTACTCCAGAAAATCGCCGGTCGGCATTCGCACCTCGTTTCGCAGTCGCCGAGCGCAAAGTAGCCGACACGGCTCTCATGCTCTTGCCTAGGCCGCGCAGGGGCGGGGGCGATGAGCGGCCTGTACCGCGCAGGGCGCAGCAACGCTCTGAGGGTCGGATACCGGCACTACGAAGAGCGTCGGCCCGATTCGCATCGCTCATCGCGACTGCAGCAAGGGGGTATCCAAGGCGATCAACAGCACGCAGGGTCAGTACCCGACGCCGCCAACGGGCCCTGGGCAAGAACGGCCAGCAGCTCGTCGTTGTGTATGCGTCCTCGGCTGGTGGGATTGACGAGACGACCGAGCGACTCGCGAGTCCCGTCGAAACCAACGATCCCGAGATCGCGGACCCGACACCTTCCCGAGCAGCAGGTAGGCGCTCCTATCTGCGGCCGTGCCGGACATGAGCGGGGCGTCGCCTAGCACCGAACCGGCGTTCTCTTACCCGCGACATCTTTGCCCCCTGTGGCGGGACGGGGCGGATGGCGCGCGATTCCGCGGAACCGTTCTTGTCGCGAGTCCTGCTGATTCCGCGGAATCGTCCTCACCGGCCTGTTCTGCCGCGGGCCAGTTCTCGGAATCGTCTTCCTTCGGGATCGACTGCGCTTCTGCGGGATCGCCAGGAGCAAGCATGGATGCGTGCTTGGCGCTCACGGCCTCCCGGTGGTGTTGAGTGCCGCCAACGGGATGGCTCCCTCGTCGGGGGACAGGCGGCGACGACCACTAGCGAACCGTCGTCGTCCCAGTGCCAGCGCAGATGGCGCCGATCCTGGTCGTCGTCGGGGTCGTCGTCATTGGCTTCCTCGTGGCGCTTTACGCCTCGATAGGCCGGGGCGATCTTCTCGATGTGGCTGGCGGTGAGGTGGGGGGCGAGCTCGACGAGCTCCCCTCTGTCTCGGGGGTGGCGATGCTGGTGATGGCCCGGACCTTGGAGTAGATCAACTCGCCGGCGGCGACGGCCTCGGTGACCCGAGTCAGCTCGACAAGGCGATGGGCGACCCGCAGGTGCTCCCGAGCAGCCACCATGCCGATACCACGGCGCCTTAGCGACATCAGACGACGGGACCACTCATAGGGGCCGGCGGCCGTAGGCGATGAAGGACGGTGCGAAGACCGTGGGGCGCTGGTCGGCTCGGTCGAGCCTGTCGAGCGCCGTGCCCCAGCGGTCAACGTCGTCGGGTGTCGCCAGGCCGGCAGCGACCATCGCGCCGGTGGCGGCCCAGCTCGGCGGGCGTAGGCCCGGCGGAAGCGAGATGATCTGGTAGGCCCCACGGAAATCGAGGACCTCGAGCCCGGCGCCGGCCAGCAGCTCGTCGAGCCGGAGGCCCACCGACAGGTCGTTGCCCTCGGTCGCGTGCAACTGGAAGTAGCGGTCGGTGAGATCCTCCACGTCGGGCTCCGGGGGCCGGATGCGTACGGCCGAACCGTCGATGTCGACCAGGTACACCGAGCCACCGGGACGCACCAGACCGGCGGCGTGGCCGACGATGGCCTCCTCCAACCCCCCGTTGTGGGCGAGGACGTGGCGCATCATCACGACGTCGACGCTCGCCGGCTCCAGGCCGGTGTCCTGGGCCTCGCCGGCCAGGACGGTCACGTTGGCGGCACCGGCCCGCTCAGCAGCAGCGTTCGCCGCGTCTCTGGCCTGTGGCTCCCGGTCGACGGCCAGGACGCGGCCCGAAGGCCCGACCACGCCGGCGAGCACCACCGACATGGCTCCCGGCCCACAGCCCACGTCGGCCACCGTGGCGCCCTCCACGACGCCGGCGGCGGCCCACATCTCCCGCTCGGTGGCCAGGGCCGCCTCGGCCATCATCCGGTAGCGGAGAAGCTCCGCCTCGCTCAGCTCGAGCGCGTATTCGGGCACCGGCCCGCCTCCCCATTGTCGTCGACTCCGCCGACGGAGCGTAGTGAGGCCTCGTCCGCGGTGTTCACAGCGCCACGGTGAGGTCCTGCCACTCCGTCGGATCGGGCCGGTCGTCCAACATGGAGGCGACGCCGCGGATGATCGCGCCGAACTCGTGGTGGGCCAGCGTCCAGAGCAAAATGCAGCCCGCATGATGGTGACCGGCCTCGGCCCATTCCCGCAGCAGGGGCGCGAAGTCGCGGGCGTTGCGGGTCACCAGGATGCGCGCCTGCTCGGCGGCCAGCTCGAGTACCTGTGGGTCGTCGAGTGCGCCGAGCACGGCGTCCGAGGCCAGGCTCAGCACGTCGTGGCCGCGCTTGGCGAGCGGGCCGCCGATTCGCTTCGGCGACAGGTTCGCGTCCAGGAGCAGGCGCAACCGTCAGGCTTCCACGACCTCGATGAACGGGAACAGCGTCCGTAGCTCGTCCACCGGTCGTCGGTTGTCGGAGATGGCCTGTTCGACTTCCGCCGGGTAGGCCTGCCGGTAGGCGAGAGCGAGTCGCACTTGTGGCGGTGTCAACTGGGTCTCTGCCACCAGCTTGTCCGCCGAGCCGAACTCCTCGACCATCTGGACGACCTCCCACACGTCCAGTCCCGAGCCGATCACCCACGCCCGGCGTCGCGCATCGTCCCCGCGAAAGGCGATCCCCGGGAACCGACGGGTTCGCGCTGCCTCCTCGGTGAAGGCTTCCACCACTGCGCTCCTGGACCGGCGCGTCCGGCGCGCCTCGGCGTCCACCAGCCTCTCGGTCTCCTCCTCGAGACGCACACTGAACGGCTGACCCTTCATGCCACGCTCCGATCCACTACGGCCACTACAGCGTATCTCCACAGAGGAGGCGGGCGATGCGCCTATACATCCAGGGGGAACCCCCGGATCAGCGCCTTTCGCTCGGGGTGGTCAACACCCGCCACGACGAGCGCGCGATCGGCATACCAGGGTGCCCCCCCCACCGAGCCGCCCGCCTCAGTCCGACGAGCGTGAGGCTGCGCCGACGATGGCGGTCACCGTCTTGCGATCCAGACCGGAGACCTCGGCGAGCTGCCGCAACGAAGCGCCCGCACCATGCGCCACTCGGATCATATCGTCGCGGATCTGCCCTTCCTTCGCAGCTCGTTCCGCACTCAGACCCACGACTACCAGCGCCGCGCCAACCTCAGCCTTGTCGCCACCGCGGTACTTGTCCATCGCGGCGATCGCGGCGGACACGTTGGCGTCGGTGTAGCTCACGTTTCCTCCCGGAGTGCTAGCGCGAGCTTGTCGCGGATCGCCATCAGCAGAAAGTATCCGTCAGTCAGGTGGCCTTTGTTTGCCGAGTACTCGCTCCATCACCGACCGCCGGCCGGGCCAGGCGGCGAAGAGCACGTCCGGGGGCACCTTCCGGGCGGCGTAGCGCAGGGCCAGGGCGACCACCACGACGTCATCGAGGGCACCGATGAGCGGGAGGAACTCTGGGATGAGGTCGATGGGCGAAAGCACCCACAGCCCGGCCAAGGCGACGACCAGCTTGGCTCGTCGTGGCACCCTCGGGTCGGCGCGAAGGCGGCGCACGGTGGTGACGCAGTCGGGTAGGAAGCCGGCCAGCTCCTTGAGCGTGCCCTGTGGCAGGCGGGCGGCAATCACTACAAGGGCGGCCCACAAGGTGAGAAGCAGGGCGGTGGCGATCAGCAGTAGCGGGATCACGCCCAACGATTCCGCGGAATCTGACTTTGGCCCCAACGGCCACATCCGCCACTCACTGCTCGTCTCACTCGGCGCTCGAGCCCGTGCGCAGGGGCAAGATCGCGACGGCGGGCACCTACTTGTAGGCGGCGGCCTGGATGCCGTACAGCTCGGCGTACTGGCCGCCCCGGGCCAGCAGGTCGGCATGGGGACCGACCTCGACGACTCGCGAGCCGTCCAGCACCACGATCAGATCGGCCATCCGGACCGTGGAGAAGCGGTGAGAGACGAGGATGGTGATGCGCCCGCTGCGGGCGGCGGCGGCGCCGTCGCCGTCCATCGCCTGACGCTCGGACAGGTCAACCGGCTGCCGGCGGGCCGCGGCGGTATAGCGCTCGAAGAGAGCGTGCTCGGTCTCCGCGTCGAGGGCGGCGGTGGGCTCGTCGAGCACCAGCAACAGCGGGTCGTCCCGCATGAAGCCCCGCCCCAGCGCTAGCTTCTGCCACTGGCCGAACGAGACCTCCACGCCGCCCGGCCAGGTGGGGCCGAGCTGAGTTTCGAGGCCCGCCGGCAGCCGGTCGACCACGTCCTGGGCACCGGCCCGTTCCACGGCGGTGCCCACCGCCGCCAAGTCATCCGAACGGGGCTCGTCTCCCACGCCTACTGACTGGCGGGCGGGCAGCTCGAAGCGGAAGAAGTCCTGGAAGGCGCCGGCCAATCGCGTGCGCCACCCGTCGGCCGGCATACGGGCCAGCGGCACGCCGTCGACCAGGATCTGGCCGGCGGTGGGCTCGTAGAGCTTGCACAGCAGCTTCACCAGCGTGGACTTGCCGGCGCCGTTCTCCCCCACCACCGCCACAACTGCGCCAGCCGGCAGCTCGAGGGAGACGTCCTCGAGCACCAACCGGTCGGTGCCCGGATAGGCGAACGACACATGGTCGAAGACGATCCCGTGCTCCAAGCGGTCGGGTACCGGCTGGTCGCCGGCCGCCTTCAGCGAGCTGGCGTAGTCCTCCAGCCAGGCCATCCGGCGGGAGCCGTCCAGCCAGATGCCCCGGAGGAAACCGATCTCGCCCACGGTGGCGCCGATGTAGGCGGAAAGCCGGGCGCCGGCGGCGAGGATCAGGAGCACGTCGCCGGCCGGCGCGTCCAGCCCGGAGGACACGAACACCACGGCGCCGACGAAGGCGCAGCCGAACACCGACCACGCCAATGCGTGCCACACGGCGCTCTGGAAGCGGGTGGCGGCGATGGGGCCGTACCAGCCCTCCCACGCCCGGCGCCGGTCGACCAGCAGCTGCTCGCCGATGCCCGTGACCCGCACCTCCTTGCCTGGAGGCGCCGCAGTGGCGGTGAGGAAGAGGTGCTTGGCCAACCGGTCCGAAGGCGCCGCCGCCTCCTGGGCCGCCTTCTCCACGCCGGGGCGCCACGACGAGGTGGCCACCGTGGGAAGGGCGAACACGGCGAGCAGGGCCAGCGCCGGGTGGATCGACACCAGCAGGGCGATGGTGACCCCGAGGCGCAGGATCCAGCCGCAGGTGGCGAACACGGACATGTACATGTGGTCGAGCACGAACACGTGGTCGCGCAGCACCGACAGGCGGTCCAGGTAGTCGGGCCGCTCCTGGTGGGTGATGGTGACGACCGAGGCCTGCAGCCTGGCCACGTGGGACTCGAGGGCGATGCTGACCTTGTCCCGGAAACGGCGCTGGACGCGCATGCTCACGGTCTTCAGGAACCATGTGCCCGTTGCCGAGAGACCCAGGCCGACAGCGGCGATCCGCACGAGGGCCGGCCTGTCGTCGAGCACGCCCTCGGCCAGCAACTTGAGCCACAGGGCCATGAGGGCGTCGGGCAGCGAAGCCAGCAGGGCCAAGAACAGAGCGCCCGCCAGCAACCTGGGTTCGTTGGCGTACCCCAGCTTCAAGGCCCGCCACATGGACGAGAGGGCGGGAGGCAGCTCGCTGGGGCCACCCGGCTTGGGCGGACCAGGTTCAGATGAGGGCTTCATAGGAGGTCTCCTCCTCCCCCTCTCCGCCAGCGGCACCGTCGCTGAAGCGCTGGGCCTGCAGCTCGAACATGGTGCGGTAGCGGCCGCCCAGCTCCATGAGCTCCTGGTGGGAGCCCAGCTCGATCACCCGGCCGTGCTCCAGCACGCAGATCCGGTCGGCCTGGCGGACGGTGGAGAAGCGGTGGGAGATGAGGATGGTGGTGACGCCACGGGTGGCGGCGAGGATTCGTTCGAAGATCTCGGCCTCGCCCCGCACGTCGAGCTGTGCGGTGGGCTCGTCCAGCAGCACCAGGCCGGCGCCCTGACGGACGGCACACAACGCCCGCGCAAGGGCGACCCGCTGCCACTGGCCCCCCGACAGCTCGGTGCCGCCCTGGTACCCCTTGTTGAGGGGAGTGTCGAGGTCGGCCAGGCCCGAGGCACCGGCCTCAGCCAGGGCGGCCAGGATCATCTCGTCCGGAGCACCGCCCGGCGCGACGTTGTCCCGCAGCGGGAGCTCGAACCGGATGAAGTCCTGGAACACCGCCGTCACCCGGGATCGCCACTCGTCCACGGCCATGGCCCGCAGGTCGACGCCGTCCACCTCGATGGTGCCGGCCTGGGGGTCGTAGAGGCGGCAGAGAAGCTTGGCCAGGGTGGTCTTGCCGGCTCCGTTCTGGCCCACGATGGCCAGCGACGATCCGGCAGGGATGGTGAGGTCGAAGCCAGCGAGCACCGGCTGGTCGGATGCCGGGTAGGCGAAGGTGACGTCCCCGAAGCGGACCTCACGGGCGGGCATGTGGACAGCCGGGACGAGCGCGCTCGACGGGGGCGAGAGGGCTCCCCTGGGGGCCATGGCCGCTTCGAGCCGAAGGACGGCCACCACCGGCGCAGTGGCCCCGTCCATGGCCCAGTTGAGACCCCCGAAGGCGATGGCGCTGGTGCCCACCGCCACCTGGGCGAACACCACCAGCTCGGCCAGATCGAGCCGTCCCCCGGTGACGGCGCTGGCCAAGGACCAGAACACCACCACATTGGCGCCGGCCACGAGCAGGAGGCTCCAGATCAGCGGCCTCTGCCGCAGGCGGGTGGCCCGGTACTGGAGGTCGACCAGCTGAGTGCGGCGGGCCACGAAGCGGTCGATGGTCCACCCGGCCAGGCCGAACAGGCGCAGCTCCTTGGCCGCCGGCGGGTCCACGGCCAGCTTGAAGGCGTACTCGGCGTGGCGCTGTGCCTCCCGCACGTCTTCGGTGTTGCGGTCCCGCCACACCGAGCTTTCCCGTAGGAGCCAGTGGGTGGCCAGCCAGGCCCCACCGAGCACGAACGGTGCCCACCATGCATATGCGAACAGGACCACGGCCGCCGCCGCTCCGGCCACCGCTTCGACCAGGCCGCTGGCGATGAAGTCCATGTTCATGTGCATGGGCGGCCCCGTCATGGCGTAGTCGAACTCCCGGGCCACGGTGAGGTCGCTGGTCAGCTCGGGGTCCTCGAGGTGGCCCATGCCGGGCGGGCGGACGCACGCTTCGGTGAGCCGGTCGTAGAGCCAAGCCGACACCCGGCTCCCGAGGTTGGCGCTGATGGCCTGGTGCACGGGGGGCAGCGCCTGGAGCAGCACGAAGGCCAGGCCCATCAGGACG
>DATLOM010000021.1:0-162708 GCA_035536185.1 Acidimicrobiales bacterium
GCTTGATACCGTCGGCCATCGGGCCTGGCTCCTCTGTTCGATTCTTCGCGGAACCGAAGCTTGGGAGCCGGGCCCACCCTTGTGGTGGACCCCTCAGGCCTCTACGCCCACGACCGGGCAACCCTCATTCGCGTAGACCCCGATTGAGACCGCTGACCAGCGGTTTCGTCGCCGGCCGGTTGACCGGCGCGACCCACGGTAGACCGGGTTTGCCTCCGGGATGTTCTCAGCGGGGTTCTCACCGTCAGCAGACGACTCGACCCCGCCCTCTGTGTCCACAACCGGTGAGACATCTCCACCATCCGCCATCTGTGCATGAGGGCGAGGGAGGTTCTCTCAATGGACAACACCACCAAGGCCGCCAAGCGGCCGCTCGTGAAGAGTGACCACGCCAAGACCTGGCACATCGACGACCCCGAGGCACCCGACGGCGGGGTGCGCTATCACAAGAGCTCGATGCGACGGGTCTTTCCGCCGGAGTACAAGCTGGCCATCCTGGCCGAGTACGACGCGTGCTCCGAGTCCGGTGAGAAGGGCGCCATCTTGCGGCGGGAGGGGCTGTACTCGAGCCTGATCACCGACTGGCGGCGCCAGCACCGCCAAGGCCTGCTCAAAGCGGCGCTCGGCCGCTCCGACGGTGGCCGGGGCGGCCCGTCGCTGTCGGAGGTGGCCAAGCTGCGGACCGAGAACGAGCGCCTGCGCTCCAAGCTGGCCCAGGCCGAGGTCATCATCGGTGTCCAGGGAAAAGTGCACGCGCTCTTGGAGGAGATCTCGAAGAGCGCGGCGCCCGACGAGCAGTAGCGGACGTGCTTGACGCCGGCGTCGAGGAGCTGGTGGCCGCTGGAGTTGGCCGTCGGCGGGCCTGTGTCGTGCTCGGGCGTTCGCCCGCCAGCCACTACCGCCACCGACGCCCACCCCGGTACGGCCCACCAGCGCCGCGGCCGCCCTCGAGCCGGGCCCTCAGCGACGCCGAGACCGAGGCCATCATGGCCGTGCTCAACTCCGAGCGCTTCTGTGACCGAGCGCCAGCCCAGGTGTGGGCGACGTTGCTGGATGAGGGCACCTACCTGGGCTCTGTGTCGACGATGTACCGGATCCTGCGGGCAAGAGCCCAGGTGCGAGAGCGCCGCCGGGTGGCCCGTCGCCCCACCCACCTCAAGCCCGAGTTGGTAGCCACAGGGCCCAATCAGGTGTGGAGCTGGGACATCACCAAGCTGGCCGGGCCGCACAAGTGGAGCTGGTATCACCTCTATGTCATCCTCGACGTCTACAGCCGCTACGCCGTGGCCTGGCTGGTCGCTCCCCGCGAGTCGGGGCGCTTGGCCGAGGAGCTCATCGCCAGTGCCATCTACGACCAGGGCGTAGCTGCCGGCCAGCTGAGCCTGCACGCCGATCGAGGCTCCTCGATGACCTCCAAGACCGTCACCCAGCTACTCGCTGACCTGGGGGTGTTGCAGAGCCACTCCCGCCCGCACCAGTCCAACGACAACCCCTACTCGGAGTCCAACTTCAAGACCCTCAAGTACTTCCCGAGCTTCCCCCGCCGCTTCGCCGGGCTGGTGTCGGCCCGGTCCTTCGTGGACGGCTTCTTTGCCCACTACAACAACGAGCACCGCCACTCCGGCATCGCCCTGCACACCCCCGCCGACGTGCACTACGGGCGAGCCCCCCAGGTCCGAACAAAACGCCAGGTCGTCCTCGACGCCGCCTACGCGGCCAAGCCCGGGCGGTTCCGCAAGCCCCCTAGCGCTCCACGCCTTCCTGAGGCAGCATGGATCAACCAACCTGAGGAGGTGCCGCTGGCAGCTGCGAGCTTCTGAGCATTCGGTGTCTCATCGGCGTTGGCACGTTCCGCCGCCTCTTCAAGTGTCACACCCCCTGTTCATACTCGGGGCAGCGGCCGGCTGGCGGCCGTGCGAAGGGAGGTCGGCGTGGCCGATCGACGTGCAGGCAAGGGTCCCTACGTCCGCGACGAAGGAGGCGGGGCGCAGCCCCGCAGCCGCAACAAGGACGGCAGTTGGCGCGCGAAGCGCAGCGATGCCGGGAAGTCCCGCGGATCCGGCGGCCGCAAGAGCGGCGGGAAGAGGTAGGGCCGTCATGAGCGGTTTCGACTCTCGGAAGTTCGAGCGGGACCTCAAGAAGGCCGTCGAGAAGGCGGCGAACGAGGGGATGCGCAAGGTCGGCAACGACCTTCAGCGCACGTTCGACTCCGTCTACCGAGCGCACCACGGCCAGACGGTTGCCCAGGTTCGTACGGCCCTCACCTCGGCCCTCCGCCGAGCTGACTTCACGCCGACCCCGGACCAACTGCGGTCGTGGTCGGAAGCGATCAGTGACGGCACGCACATCACCGTCGACGTGCGCCCCGCTCGCTTCTAGATGCTGAGTTCCTGAGTCACTGAACTACTGTACTCAGTGGTCACGGAGTTCAGTAGCTCAGTACGATACGCTCGATGTCGTGGACCATCGAGCCGGCGCTGCCAGTGTGCTCCCTCGCAGGAGATGAGCTGACTTGCCCTCTCCTTCTGGCCCGAGAGGCGGCTCGGCTCCGGCGTCCGCATCGCCCGGCAAGCCTGTGCGCGTCACCGTCGATCTCGCACCGGACGACTACGAGGCACTCCGGGACTGGGCCCACTTCGCTCGCATGAGCCACTCAGACGTCGTTCGCGCGCTGTTGCGCCTCCTGATCGCCGATGATCGGGTGGCGAAGGCGGTGCGCGATGCCTAATCGAAAGGCAAGCGCAGTGACCGACTCAGAACCTGATCCGCCGCAGGCCGGCGGCGTGAGCCCCAAGAACAAGCTCAACGACCTGACCGCCAAGGAGTGGATCCAGGAAACGGTGTCGGTGTGGCGTCAGAAGGGCCTCGGCGCCGGCCATCCAGATGCTCAGATCGAGCGACTCCATCCCGCCCCGTTTTCGTTCACCGACGTCTCGCGGCTTATTCGCTTCTTCACCAAGTCCGGGCAGACGGTGCTCGACCCGTTCGTGGGGATCGGGTCCACCCTGAAGGCTGCATGCCTGGAGGGCCGGCATGGCATTGGCATCGAGCTCAGTGACGAGTTCGCTGATCTGGCACGAGAGCGGCTCAACCGGGAGATCAGGGACTCGCTGTTCGAGCAGCCTGAGCAGACCGTCATCACCGGCGACGCCCGCGAGGTTCTGCCGACGGTCAAGTCCGACTCAGTCGATTTCGCCGTGACGTCGCCGCCGTACTGGAACATCCTCCACAAGGCCGATCACAAGGTCGAGCAGGAGCGGATCGCCGAGGGCTTGTCCACTCGCTACAGCGACGACGACAACCGCGACCTCGGCAACATCGCGGACTACGACGTGTTCTTGAAGGAGCTCATCGGCGTGTTCGCAGAGTGCCGGCGTGTCCTCAAGCCACAGAAGCACCTCGCGGTCATCGTCGGCGACTTCCGCAACAAGGGCCGATTCCACATGTTCCATGCGGACCTGGCGAACGGCCTCGAGGATGTGGGCTACGTCCTCAAGGGGATCACGATCCTCTATCAGAGCCACAAGCGGCTCTTCCCGTACGGCTATCCGGCTGCGTACGTCCCCAACATGCATCACCAGTACATCGTCATCCTCCGGAAGGAGGAGACGTGACTGGCGGCCCTGAGCTGGCGATCCCCAACGACATCCACGAAGGGGACTGCATCGAACTGCTCAAGACCCTGCCGGACGGGTGCGCTCAGCTGATCATCGCGGATCCGCCGTACAACCTCGGCCCGCGGTTCGGCGTCGCCAAGGAGTGGATGCGCGACCCGAGATGGTTGAACTGGTGCGAGGAGTGGCTCCGCGAGTGCCAACGTGTGCTGACGGATGACGGGAACCTCTTCGTCTACGGGATCCACCACTACCTCTGCCTGATCCACGTGCGGCTCTACGAGATGGGCATGACGTATCGCCGGCAGATCATCTGGCACTACGAGAACGGCTTCACGACCTATCGCCGGAACCTGGCGACGCACTACGAGCCCATCCTCTGGTTCTCCAAGAGCGACGACTCGTACTTCCGCGAGATCCGCGAGCCGTACAAGAGCACTGACCGGCTCCGGCACAAGATCACCAAGAACGGCAAGGTGTGGACGCCACACCCCGACGGCCGGCTTGCCGGCGACGTGTGGATGTTCCCAACGCTCGCCGGGCGACGCTTCCGAGACGAGAAGGTCGACCACCCCACGCAGAAGCCGCTCTCGCTCACACACCGCATCGTTGGCCACTTCTCCGCGCCGAGCGCCTTGGTCGTCGTTCCCTTCGGGGGGAGCGGCACCGAGTGCGTCAGCGCCATCCAGCAAGGGCGCCGCTTCTGGGCAGCCGAGATCAAACCCGAGTACGTCGAGCTCGCTCGATCCCGAGTTGAGGCTGCGCTCGCCGAACCCGTGCTGCCACTCGAGTCGGCATAGCTACCCGAACAGGTCGCGCCTCAGGTCCTCGCCGAGATCGTTCAAGGCCACGATCTCGTCGTCGACTATCGCGATGAGTCCGATCTCATGCGCCTCGAGGAAGGCGGCAAGCTCTTCGTCGACGCGTTCGTCGACGACAACCAAGCGACGGACTGCCCGATCGGGGAACTGTTCCGCAACCGCGAAGTGCTCGTAGAAGAGGATCTGACCGACCGCTGCTCGGATCTGGACTGCGGCATCACCAGAGATCGTCTTGACCTCGCTCAGCACCAGGGGCTCAGCTCGATCGAGGTCGATCAAGAGGTCGTAGGCGGCGGCATCCTCGTAGAAATCGGCCTCCCGACAGGCGGCGGCCGCCGTCCTCACGAGTTCCTGATGCCGCTCTGTTCGTTCGTACAACAGCTCTGCGGCGGCTGCCTGTTCCTCGGGCGTGAGGGCGCGGCGTTCGGCGGCACCAAGCCGCCGCGACCGCCCGACCTGCGCTGCGTTCCGAGTTCGAACGGTCGTGGCGCGGCGGCGCGGCCGGCGACGGCGCCTACCTGCGGCAGGAGGTTCGGGTGGCGTCCTGATGACGGCCCGACCAAGCGCTCGACGGCCAGCGTCCGTCAGGATGTACCGACCGGTGCCGTCGGTTGTCATCAGGCCGGACTGCTCGGCGAATGCGGGGAGGATCTTGACCGCGTTCGCGAGCTGCGACGTCGTCCAGTCGAGCGCCTCCAGAGCGGCAACTCGGGCGTCCTCGTCCAACTCGGCGAGCGCCGCGACACGCCGGAACTCCCCGACAGAATCGTCGACGGCCTCAAGCGCAAGCTCCATCCCGCTACGCGAGTCGAGGTCGACCTCGTCAACAAGCTTCAGTAGCACCTGAACGGGATGCGAGATCCGCCCGTCCCGGTCGGCAACCGCGATGCTGGCGATCGCCTGCTGCATGAGGATCTGCTCTTCGTCCGAGCCTTCAGCTGTCTCAAGCAAGGCCTCGCCAGCTGGCGTGAGTTCGGTTCCGTCCGCGTCCAGCCACCTGAGATAGCGCAACGTTCGGCGCATTTCTCGGGCCGCAGTGCGAGCCCCCTGCTTCCCTGATGGCTTCTGTTCGTCCTCAACGATGCGCCCTTCCACGCGCACCTCCACCGCCGCCGCATCTCCCGTGTAATCGAGCCCACGGAAGCCGTAGATGCGCCGGCGCGCCAGCGCGTAGCCGAGTACACCGTCATCGTCGGCGTCCTGGCCCGCTTCGTTGAGGTCGCGGACGGTCTCGAGAGTCGCCCGCAGCTTCCGGAGGTCGTTGTACTGGTGGGGGAAGTTCTTCACGTCGCTCCCCGAACGTGGTGAGGCCACGATCGTAGGAGCGATCGCGCCACCTCGACGTCGCCGCCTCGAACCCACGTAACGCCGAGGTCCGGGGATGGTGCGGACGCGATGGCTTCAGCTCTGAACGAGCACTGCTGCAGCCGCTACGAGCTTCGCCGGGCAGCGCGTCGGTGCTGGTCGATCCAGGCGTCGATCTCGTCGAGGTCGAAGTGCAGGTTCAGGCCCCACTTGATGTACGGGATGCGCTCCTCGGCGACGAGGCGGCGGATGTGGCGGATGGTGACGCCGAGGTACTCGGCGACGCCCCTGATGTCGACGTAGCGGGCTCGTGTGGTGGACATGGTCTCTCCTTCCGATGGCTTCACGTACTAGGGCCGTTGAGGAGACGGAAACCTCTCACCGACCGGACCGATTTCTTCGCGAGACGCCCAGGCGGAGCCCCTCACGCAACCAGGCCGCGTTCGGGGCCGGAACGTGACCGATTTCTTCACGTCGACTCCGGCGGAGCGTCTCGACACCACTAGGCCCTCAGCGGCGGCAAATCTCGCGCTGGCGTTCGCGGACACGCTCCTGCAAGCCTCGTGGCGACCGTTTGGGCGACATCGACGGCGAAGGACGTGAGCGCGGCGCCGACCGTGGCGTCCGCTCGCGCCCGTCGCCGACGCGCTGCACGACTTTGTTCAACCGCCGCTCACTGCCATTGACCGCGCGCCGAAGAAGTCCTTCCGCGCAGGCGACCGGCCGACGTACAACGCCGACAAGCCCATTCACACGCCCGCGATCAAGCCCTCCCGAACCGATCAGCAGAACAGACAAGTGCCCGCGGCCGGGCGGGGGTCGTCGTGCTGCGGGTGACGACGCTCTACGCGAGCTCGGCGCGGGACTCGGCGCTCTACTACACGCACTACCTCGCCCAGGACGGCCCGGAGGCCGAAGGCGTCTGGCTCGGGCGGCAGGCGACCGAGCTCGGCCTCGACGGCGCTGTCGCCACCGGCGATCTCGAAGCGCTCTTGTCGGGTCGTCACCCGGCGACCGGCGTGCAGCTCGGCACCGCGCTCGTGGATCGTGTCGGCCCCAAGGGGAAGCTCATCCGCGCCGTCGCCGGCTTCGACGCAACGTTCTCGGCGCCCAAGTCGGTGTCGATCCTGTGGGCGCTCACCGGCGACCCCGGCCTGGTCGCGGCACATGACGTCGCCGTGCGGGCGACGCTGGACTACCTGGAGCGCCACGGCGCGACGACGCGGGTCCGGGTGAGCGGTCGCCGCCGGTTCCCCGACGCCAACGGGCTAACGATGGCGGTGTTCCAGCAGGGCACCTCGCGGGAGGACGACCCGCAGCTGCACACCCACGTCGTCGTCTCCGGCAAGATCACTGCACCCGACGGGCGGTGGATGGCCCTCGATGGTCGGTACCTCAAGAAGCACCAGCGCGCGCTCGGCGGCCTCTACCAGTCGGTGCTGCGCGCCGAGCTTGCCCACCGCTACGGCGTGGCGTGGGAACCGATTGTGAACGGCCAAGCCGAGATCGCCGGCACCCCGGCCGAGCTGCTGTCAGCGTTCTCGAAGCGCACCGCCCAGGTCGAAGCGCTCCTCGAGCGAAGGGTCGAGGCGTTCTGTGAGCGAGAGGGCCGTGACCCGACTCGCTGGGAGCGAGCGGCCATCGCCCGCGAGGCCGCCGAGGACTCACGCGCCACCAAGTCCGGCGCAGCGGTCGCCGACCTCACCGACAGTTGGAGCGAGGAGGCACGCGCGCTCGGCTGGACCCGGGATCGACTTGTCGCGCAGCTCCGCACGATCGGCCGGGAGGCGCCCGCCGCGGAGCAGCCAACCGTCGCAGCGGTACTCGACGCTCTTTCGGCCGCCGGGTCGACCTGGACGCGCGCCGATGTGCTGCGCGTCGTGTGCGACCTCACTCCGGTGCTAGCGCCGACGCCGGGCGCCCGGTGGGCGGCGGCGGTCGAGAACGCCGTCGCCAAGGTCGTCGGCGTCTGCGCCGGCCTCGATCCTGAGGGCCACACCGGTCCGACCCGCGCGTCCGACGGCCGGTCGCCATGGCTCGCTCCGATCGAACCGCACCTCACGACGCCCGCCATCGTCGACCAAGAGGAGCGCATCCTCGCCTTCGTCGCCGAGGCCCACCGTCAGCCGCCGGCACCGTCGCAGACCGTTGAGCGCGACGGCCTCGATGTCCTCCAAGCCGACGCCGCAGGCGCGGTCGCCGGTGGCGATCGGGTCGTGCTCGTGGTCGGGCCAGCCGGCACCGGCAAGACCACCGCCCTGCGGCGCGCCGCCGAGGACCTGGCCCGGCACGGCCGACCAGTGTTCGGCGTGGCGCCCACCGCCAAGGCGGCCAAGGTGCTCCACGACGAGACCGGTATGAACGCCGACACCGTCGCCAAGCTCCTGTACGAGTGGCGAAGCGGCCACCCCCGCGCGCCCTACATGCTCACCCCTGCCACGACGCTCGTCGTCGACGAGAGCGGCATGGTGGGCACCGACTCGCTCGACCAGCTCATCGGGCTCGCCGGCACCCAGGGCTGGCGCCTAGTGCTGGTCGGCGATCCTCGGCAGCTGCACGCCGTCGGTCGGGGCGGCATGTTCGACGAGCTCTGCCGGACCAACCGGGTCCACGAGCTCGCCACCATCCACCGGTTCCGCCACCGGTGGGAGCAGACCGCGACGCTCCAGCTTCGGCGAGCACGCCCCGATGCGCTCGACAGCTACTTCGAGCACGACCGCGTTGACGCAGGCGATCTCGCCACGGTGGTCGCCGACATCACCCGGCGCTGGATCGAACACCACGGGTCAGGACGGTCACTCGCCGTCAGCGCCGAGACGAACGAGCACGTCGCCGTGCTGAACGAGTCGATCCAGCGCGCCCGCGGCGAGCGTGGCCAGCTCGGTCCGGTCGCCGCCCGCATCGCCGAGGGCGCCACCGCCACTGTCGGCGACATCGTCGTTACCCGGCGCAACGACCGGGCGCTCATCACGGACCACGGCGAACCCGTCCGCAACCGGGAACGCTGGACCGTCGCAGCGGTGCACGACGACGGCGCGCTCACAGTGTCGCAACTCGACCGGCACGGCACCGTCACCCTCCGCGCCAACTACGCCCGCGCGAACGTGCAGCTCGGCTACGCCGCCACCGCCCACGGCCACCAAGGAAACACCGTCGACGTCAGCCTCACACTGGTCACCGGAGCCACGACCCACCGCAGCCTCTACGTCGGCGCCACCCGCGGACGCGACGAGAACCGCCTCTGTGTCGTCACCACCGCCGACGAAGACGCCCGCGACGTCCTCGAGCACGTGCTCACCAACGATCGCGTCGACGTTCCAGCCGTTGCCCAGCGTCGGGCGCTCGCCGAGCAAGCGCGAGGCGAGGGAGCCCACGATCACTCGACCGCAGGACTGGAACAGGAACTCGCCCGCGCTCGGCACACGCTCACCAAGGCCGAGCGCGCGCCTGAGCTGCAACGGCTGAACGCAGCGACGACCGCTCTCGACGCCGCCCAGGCAGAGCTGCGAGCGGCCCAGCGCGCGCTGCGCAGCGCTCCCCTCCTTCGCCGCCGCGGACCGGCCGAGCGCGTCAAGACCGCAGAGATCGCATACACAACCGCCGCTGACCGCCACGACGTTGCTGCTGGCGATGCCGCACCGCACGTCGCGGCGGTCGAGGCCCTTCAGTCCGAGGTCGAGCGGGTGGAGCGGGAACTGCGCAGCGCCCGGCTGCGTGACCGCTTCGACCAGCTCGAGAAGCAGCCACCGTCGAGGTCGCTCGGCCGTGCACCGCTCGGTCGGTAGAATCGCTTGTCCTCTGTGATGTCCGCGCCCAACCTGCCGCCAATCAGAGGTGGACCAGCTCGGCGATCTTGATGGCGATCACTTCCATCGAGTCCTCCGCCGTGTCCAACCCGTTTCGGGAGCCGAGCAAGGGGCTGACGTCCCGGACTGCTTTCCACGTCGTTCCGTGCACGACAGGGATCAGCTGGTCGCGTGCCAGAAGCTCCGAGAGCTCCTTGTCAGAGACCCCCCGGTTGTCAACGCGTTCCAGCAATGCAGGGGTGATGAGGACGAGACCCGCACGCGACTTGGCCAGACCCCTGTCGATCTCTCGCATGAACGGTTGACCGAGCAGGATGTCCTTCTCGCTGAACCAGACCGACACGCCTTGGGCTTCGAGCAGGTTGTTCAGCTCCGTAGCGACACCACGCCGGTCGTCCCACGCATGGCAGAGGAAGAGGTCGCGGAGTTCCGCCAGCTGACCTCGCGACTCGATCGTCCGGCGATAGGGAGTCAGCGCCCGAACCTGGTCGGGGGTGTAGGTCACGGCCGAACTGCCCGGCGACCAGCTCGGCCGCGTTCTGCCTCCGGCGGACCCGCCCCCGCCGCTCGTGCCGCCCCCACTGCTCACCGGCTGGTAGGCCGGCGAGTAAGCGGGCCTCGCCGAGTACGACCCGTAGGACCCGTACCTTCCGCCGTGCACCGGGCAGGCTGCCGCGCCGCTTGCTGTGCGATGTCCCTGTACCGGAGCCGTGCATCTAGCCATGCCGCGATGGTACGACGCACCACCGACAGCACCCCTTGCGACAATGCAAGCCCAGTCGCCATGTCGCCCCGAGCGCATCGTCTGGCGGGCCGTTCCCGCGGTGGGTCGGACCTATGTCGCCTCGCCGAAAAGGGAGTCGCCGATCGCACGAGCTGCGTCGCGCTGCATCGTGGGTGTGACGTGGCTGTAGAGGCTGAGGAACAGCACCGGGTCGGCGTGGCCGAGCCGCTCGGTGGCAACCTTCGGTGCGACGCCGGCGTCGAGCATGAGCGTGGCGCTCGTGTGGCGCAGTCCGTGTGCCGTCAGTCGGGGAAGCCAGGCCTCCACCGCCAGCTCGGCGAGCAGCTTCGACAGGTGCTGCGGGTGGTACGCGCCGCCCGTCGGCTTCGTGAAGACATACTCGCTCGGCTCGTAGCTCGGCGCGCGCGCCTCGAACCGCTGCGCTTCTTGCTGGCGGCGCAGGATCTCGACCAGTCCGTCGTCGAGGTCGATTGTCCGCACCGCGGTCCGGCTCTTGCCGCTCGACGGCACCAGGTCCCAGCCCAGCGTCGTGGCGAACTCGACGATCCGCACCCGCCGGCCCGGCAGGTCGACGCTCGGCCACCGGAGCCAGACCAGCTCGCCGATGCGCACGCCAGCGCCGAGCAGGAATGCCCACAACGGGTACAGGCGGTCACCTTCCTGGCTCCGCAGGAACGCACGGGCTTCCTCGGGCGTCCAGTGCTTGGGGACCGACCGCTTCGGCCTCGGCCGCGGTACCGACATCAACGGGTTCACCCGCAGGACGCCTCGCGCCACGGCCAGCTTCACCGCGCCGGCCAGCGACGCCCGCGCCAGCCGCACCGAGTTCGGCGACAGCGGCTTGCCGGTCTTCGTCCCGCCTCGCTCCCGCAGCTCGCGCTGCCAGGCCAGGATCACCTCCGGGGTCAGCTCCCGGACCCGCCGCTTGCCGAGCCACGGTCGCACATACGCGTCGGCGTTCCGCCGGTAGTCGAACCGGGTCTTGGCCGAAAGCCGGCCGTCGGCGTCGATCCCGTCGAGGTACAGGTCGAGCAGCTCGTCGACGGTGAGCCCGCCGCCGATGGATCGCACCGAGCCGCCGTCAGCCGCCTCGAGCGCCTCCCGGCGAGCGCGCGCCGCATCGGACGCCGTGGCGAAGCCGCGCTTCGTCAGCTGGACGCGCTTGCCGGTGAGCGGGTCGCGACCGAGCGAAGCCTTGAAGTACCACGAGCCGTTGCCAGCCCGGTACACGCCCTCGAACTTGGGCATGAGAACCTCCGCGTGAGAACCGGTTGTGCTGGCCCCCGGTTCTCAAACGGTTCTCACGGCGAGGGCGACCGATGAACCTGAACAGGAACGATAGGCCCTGACCAGGCTCTTTTCGCGCGCTCGGAGGGATTCGAACCCCCAACCTTCTGATCCGTAGTCAGATGCTCTAATCCGTTGAGCTACGAGCGCAGACTGGCCAGTGTAGGGGGACCGTCCTGGCGCCAGCGCCCTACGCGGAGAGGGAGGGATTTGAACCCTCGGACCCAGTTTCCCAGGTCAACTCATTAGCAGTGAGTCCGATTCGGCCGCTCTCGCACCTCTCCCGGGCACCACTCTACGCCCAGCCGATGCTCTCCTCCCGGCGGAAGAGCTACCGAACGACCTCGCTGGCCGGGCAGACTGGTGCCGGTGGAGCTTCTGATAGCCCGCAATCCCGACCCGGAGAGCTCGCTGCCCTACCTGTTGCGGCTGCCGATCGGCGCCGGCCTCGTCTTCCGCACCAAGGGTACGTGGCCTCGGACAAGTGCCTTGTACTGCCACCCGGTGCCGGTCGGCGACTGGCCGGACGAGCCTGACCTCGTCGAGCGGGTCCCGCTGGTGGCTTGCGCCCGTCGGGGCGCGGCCATCGACGTGGTGGCCAGCCGCGGCCGGGAGCAGCGCTCACAGATCGTGTTCACGAACGCCCGCGGCAGGGAGATGGTGTTCTGGCAGTCCCCGAGGACACGGAAGCAGGCCCGGCCGGACGTGCGGCTGCCGGGGGCACGAGCGGCTGGAATCGCCGAGCTGGAGATCGTGGTCGACGCCCACGAGCGCTACGCCTACGCCTTTGCCGGCCAGCAGGTCCGCACGGTGCGCCGGGGGCTGCCCTGTGGGGACTACGCCGTGAGCATCAACGGCAAGCTGGTGGCGGCAGTCGAACGGAAATCTCTGGCCGACCTCGTCTCCAGCCTGACGAGTGGGCGGCTGCGCTTCGCCCTCGGCGAGCTCGCCGCCCTTCCCCGCGCCGCGGTGGTCGTCGAGGAGCGGTACTCGCAGATCTTCAACCTCACCCGCGTCCGCCCCGCGCTCGTCGCCGACGGCCTGGCCGAGCTGCAGGTGCGCTGGCCCACGATCCCGATCACCTTCTGCGACAACCGCAAGCTGGCCGAGGAGTGGACCTACCGCTACCTGGCCGCCGCCCACGCCTGGGCTTCTGCGGAGCTCGGCGCCATCGCCCGTATCGGCACCGGCGAGGACGGCACCGCCGGCGCCCCGAGCCAGCCCTCGCCCTCGACTGCCGAAGTCCGCACCTGGGCCCGTGCGAACGGGCTCGTGGTTCCCGACCGGGGGCGGCTTCGCCCCGAGATCCACCAGGCCTGGGAAGAGGCCCACCAAGCCTGACGGATTGGCCGGCGAGCCTCAGATCCGGGCGGCAGCCGATGCCGACGGCTGGCGCCTGCGCTGGTCATAAGACACGAGGAAGCATCGTGGGACCTGGTCTCGAGGACTCGTTCGCGGAGAGCGAACTTTCGTGGCAGCATTCGGTCTCGCGCTGTTCGGGCGCGAGATCATCACCAGCGATAAAGGAGAAGCGATGACTGAGCCGATTCCCGCCGGCCTCGAGGGCCGCATCGTCCCTTACCTCATGATCGACGGCGCATCCGACGCAATTTCCTTCTACCAGCAGGCGTTTGGTGCCATCGAGCACTTCCGCATGCCGATGCCCGGCGGCAGGATCGGCCACGCCGAGATCGAGGTCGGCGGCGCCAAGATCTACCTGGCCGACGCACCTGAGGACATGCCGGGTGACGCCGGCAGCCCCAAGAAGCTCGGAGGCACCAGCGTCCTGCTCCACCGCTACGTAACCGACGTGGACGCGGCCGTCGCCCAGGCCGAGGCGGCCGGAGCGACAGTGCTACGGGCTCCTGAGGACCAGTTCTACGGTGATCGGGCCGCCGTCGTGGTCGATCCCTGGGGTCACCACTGGTCGCTCCACACCCACGTCAAGGACGTGAGTCCCGAGGAGATGGAGAAGGCGATGTCGGAGATGTCCGGCTGACCCTCAGGCCACCAGACGACGGGGGCGGCGGAAGCGCACGACACGGTCACGGCCGGTGCGCTTGGCCCGGTAGAGGGCGTGGTCGGCCGCGGCAACCAACGATCCCTCGTCGGCGGCGTCCCGCGGGTAGGTGGCCACGCCGGCGCTGACCGTCACGGCAATCTCACCGGCGTGGGCCGCGACCGCGGCGCGGAAGCGCTCGGCCACGGGGCCGGCCTCGGCCGTCGAACAAGCGGGCAGGATCACGGCGAACTCCTCGCCGCCGTAGCGGGCCGCGATGTCGGTCCCCCGGACCGTGTCGGCCATGGCCAGGCCCACCCGGCGGAGCACCTCGTCGCCGGCCTGGTGGCCATGGGTGTCGTTCACGGCCTTGAAGTGGTCGACGTCGAGCAGGACCAGGGTGCAGGGCTCTCCCCGGCGTTGGGCCAGCGCCAACTCCCGCGAAAGTGCCAGCTGGAAGACCCGCCGGTTGGCCAGCCCGGTCAGCCCATCGGTGTCGGCCAACCGCTCCACCTCGGCCTGGAGGGCGGCGGCCCGCAGGGCGAGGGTGGCGTGGGTGGCGAACTGGGCCAGAAGGTCCACCGTGCGGCGGGTCATGTGGGCCGTCGCCCCTCCCCCCCGCTCGGCGGCCAGGGCACCCACGAGGTGGCCGTCGACGACGAGAGGCACCACCACGACATTGGCCGCGCCCGGAAGGGCCGCGCACAGAAGTGGGTCCCGAGCGGGCTCCAGAGCCCGCCTGAGCACAGCACGGCCAGGTTCGGTCCGACTGCCCATGACGGCGTCGCAGGAAGCGGCCGAAGCAACCTCTTGCACGCCGGAGGCCCCGTCCGCACGGACGAACGATCGGAAGGTGCCCCCGTCCTCCACGATCACGGCGACCCGGCGGAACTCGAACGTCGCCGTCACGCCGTCAATCAGCGCCTCCACGAGCGGCACCCGCTGCCGGGTTCGGGCCATGCGTTCGGCCATCGCCGCCAGCGCCCGCAGCTCGCCCTTGCCCCGCCGCAGCTCGCCTTCGTTGAGGGAGGAGAACCATGCCGCGGAGACGGCCACGGCCAGCAGGGCCAGAGCCCGGATCACCGCCGCCTGCCCAGGGCTGCCCGCCGGCAGCTCGGACACCACGCCAGCCAACTGCAACCAGGACACGGTGAACAGGAGCAGGGCGTGCCAGAGCGCGGTCTTCAGCCCGGTGAGGAACGACAGCAGCAGCGTCACGGCGATCACGTGCACGAGCACCAGGAACGACAGCGGGCTCTGCGGTCCGCCGGTCAGGGACATCACGGCGGCGAGGTAGAGCCCGTCCAGCAGCACCAGGCCATTGACGAACATGACGCCGTGCAGGCCGCCCCGGCGGCGCGCCATCTCTATGGCCCCGGTGGCGCCGGCGTATACGAGGCTCAGCATCACGAGGGCACCGCGTGAACTACCGCCCAGGGCGCCCGGAACGAGAAGTCCGGCAGCCGATACGGCCACTGTGATTCCCATGCGGAGGACCTGGAGCAGGCCGAGGCGCCGGTGCAACGGGGCCAGGTCGGCCGGCGCGACGAGATCGATCCCGGTCACGAGAAGCGAAGTAGGTCGTCGTCCGCGGCGTCAAAGGGTGCGACAACCCGTGGGTCGTTCTTGTCGACGCGGTGCTGGAACACGAGGAACGCCAGCATGGCCATCATCAGCCCCAGCGGGAAGGCCATCTGCTGCACGATGTCGGCCGCTGCTCGGCCGAGACGAAAAGCCAGGGGCCCGGCGGCGGGATGGACGCGCCGCTCGGCCGCGGCGGACCGCGCCCGCTCAGTCCCTTCTTTCGGGACGATGGCGGGTCTCTCGATGGAGCCCGGCCGGGACGAGGGCTCCACACCCGAAGGAGCCGGTTGAGTGCCGGCGGGGGTGGGCACGGTCGTGCCCGAAGGGCTTCCGGCGGCGCCCGGGACCCCTGGGATAGCGCCGGGCGCCGTGACCGTTACGGGGATGGAGGGACGGGTCACGTTGGGGACGGTGACCGGGATGGGCGGGACCGTCACAGTCGGCACCGTGACGGGGCTGGAGGGCACGGTCGCGTTCGCAGCCCTGGCCCTGATGGGGGGCACGGTCGTGCCCGGGACGGCGGCCATCGGGACGGTCGGGTCGGTGGCCTTCGCGGCCGTGATCTTCGGGACGGTCACCGGTGGAACGGAGACGGCCGGCACTGTCGTGGTCGGCGCCTGCAGCCGACGCAGATCCTTGGCGCCCGCCGGGGTGGCGCCGCCGACGAGAAGCACGGCTACGGCGAGCAGTGCGGCCACCCGCGCCACGGCGGCTGCGGCCTGGGCCACGGCGGCCGCGTGCCGTCGACGCCGCGCCCCCACCTCCTGCCCCTGTCCAGCCACGCCTCGTCCTCCTGCCTACGGATCTCTTCCTTCGCCTTCGGCAGAAATCGGGCGCGCAGGAGACGCCCGAGCGAGGATGATCAGAAGGAGCTAGTCATACCCGGGCTGGTGCGACGGTGGCGCCGGCCGGGTCGGGTCCAGCTCGGCCAGGTAGTAGTCGGCGAAGCGACGGGCCGCATCGGGGCCGAACAGGCGCCGGGAGTACCTCAGCGAGAGGTGCAGGCGCCCGCCCAGGGTGGCGGCGCCGACCGAAAGCGGTACGGGAACACGCGCCGGCACCGAGAACCACATCTCGTTCGTCCGGCCACCGCCGGCACCGAAGGAAGGCGGGTCGGCTATGCGGCCGAGGTCACAGAGGATGGCCGTGTCCACGAAACGGTTCCGGGTGATCGGATGGAGGACCACCCTGGACTGGCGGGTCCACAGCGGGAGGAGGCCGGTGCGGTCCAGGGCCGAGATCAGGGCGACGCCGGTACGTCTGCGGTTGTTGCGCTTGGTCTGGGAGCCGACGGCTTTGAGGGCGGCGGCCATGCTCCCCCGGTGGCGCCGGCTGGTCGAGACCCGCGCCGTCACCGAGAAGTTGCCGACCAGCGCGTCGGGCCAGCCCGACGGCCGCAGGTCCGACGGCACCAGCACGCTGATCCTGTGCCCGGGACATCCGTGTGCGGCGTTCCAGGCGCCGATGGCCCGGTGCAGCCCGGCGATGAGCACGTCGGTCTCGATGGCGGGTGGGGCCAGCGAGAGACCGCCGCCATGGTCATCCAGGGGCAGGCTCGCCAGGTGGAAGCCGTACCCGGCATCGTCGTCCGTATCGCCCTTTTGGCGGTCCGTCCGATCGATGAGCCGGCGAATCCGGTGCCCGAGGCGGCGCCCCGGCGCCTCATCGGTGACCAACCTCGTGATGGGGTTCTCGACCGCGCCCTCGGCTACCAGTCGGGCCGGCGGGGCCAAGGCGTTCCTGAGGACCTCGACGAGGCCCAGGTACCGCTTCTTGACGGCCGAGATCTTGCCCGGGGCCGGGCGCACCGGGAGATCCCGCAGGGCCAGGAACTCGAGATGGGGCAGGTCGCTGCCGTCGCTGGCGTAGGCCCGGGCAAGGGCCTGGAGGATCCGGAGGGCGCCGAAGCCGTCGGAGGCGGCATGGTTGACGTTGAGCATGAGGACGTCGCCGGCGGGGTGGCGGGCCAGGAGCACCCGCAGCGGCGGGCACTCCTGCAGCGGCACGACGACGTCCTGGAGCTCCACTCGGGTCGCCACCAGCTCCTCGCCGTCGGCACAGTCCACTACCCGCAACGCATCGGGGTGGGTGCAGAGTGCAGCGACCAGGGCGGCGGCGAGACGCTCCTCGTCCACCCGGCCCGCCACCCGGGCCTCGAACTGGACGCTGGCCGACCCTCCGTGACACCCGTCGCCGGGGTGGGCCGGGGCATCACCGCCATCGGCCCGGAACCACTCGCAGTCCAGCTCGCAGCGGTGGTCGCCCTGGCGGCCGCGGAGGAGGCGCAAGATGTCGGCGGCCATTCCGGAGAGGTTGTGGGCGGCCACGCGCCCGGCCGCGTACCGCGACGAGGCCGCGGGGCGGAAGCCGAGCGGCGACACCAGGTCGACGTGGGCCGATACGCGGTTTTCCTTGACGAGGATGTGGAGGCTGTTGGTGGGAACGTTCTCGCGGAAAGACGTCTTCCCCGGATGGAACAGGCTTCCCAAGCCGGTGTCGCGGTGGAAGCGCCCGCTGGCCTCGAGGCTGCGCAGCAGGTTCACCGGATCGTCGACGGCCCTGCCGCGTGCCGGCGGGCGGGGGTGGGGAGGGCCGGGCACGGCGAGGCGGGCCTGCAGGCTCGGTCCGTCGGCACGACCGAGGTCGCCGGCCTCGCTCGTGCCCACCGTGGCCGGGCCCGAGCCCGACGCCTCCGCCGGCTCCCTACGGCCGGCGACGTTAGATGCCGGCGTCGCCGTGCCCACTCCGGGAGTCTCCGGGCTCACGACCCTGCCCCGCCGGCGGCGCCGGCCCGTGCGGGCCCGACGCAGGCTCCACACCTGCCGGGGAGGGCGAAGTGGCGCAGCTCCATCTCGAACTCGAGGTCACGGCGAACCCGGCGCTGGAACTCCTCCAACGTCTTCACCGGCACCTCCACGACCACGCCGCACCCGTCGCACACGAGGTGGTGGTGGGGGTCGTCGGCGAAGTGGTAGACGGCCGGCCCGTGGCCCAGGTGCACATGGTCCACCACGCCCAGGCGCTCGAGCTCGTCGAGGAACCGGTACACCGTGGACTCGTGCACGTCGGGCTGGCGTGACTGGACGTCGGCCGTCAGCTGCTCGGCCGTCGGGTGACCCCCATGATCGATGAGGGCGCTCAAGATGGCCCGCCGGGGGCTGGTGATGCGACCGCCACCGGCGCGGAGCAGGGCCAGCACCTGTTCCAGGCGGTCTGAGGAGGTCACCCGTGAAGGCTACAGTGCCCTAGATGCGACCTGGACGCAATTACGTCCAGATCGCTGCTAGTATTCGTAGCGTTGTCATGTTGCACGGCAGGACCATCCCGGCGGTGTTCCTGACCCTCGCACTCTCGGGTAGTGCCTGCGGGTCGGGGGGTGGCGCCTCGGCCTCCGGTGACGGGCGGCTGAAGATCGCCACCACCGTGGCCCCCATCACCAGCATCGTCGCCGGCATCGCCGGCAACCGGGCCCAGATCGAAGGCGTCGTGCCGGAAGGGACCAACTCCCACACCTTCGAGCCAAAGCCGAGGGCGGCAGAGCTGCTCTCGGAGGCCGACCTGGTGTTCCTGAACGGACTGGGCCTGGAGGAGCCGACCAGGGATCTGGCCCGGATGCACCTGGCCAGGGGCGCGGATCTCGTGGAACTGGGCAGCATGACCATTCCCGAGGCCCGGTACATCTACGATTTTTCCTTCCCCGAGAAGGGAGGGAAGCCGAATCCCCATCTGTGGACCGATCCCACCCTGGCCCGCCGCTACGCCGAGATCGTCAAGGACGAGCTTTCGAAGCGGAGCCCGGCGGGCGCCGCCTACTTCGCCGCCAACTTCAGGCGTTTCTCGGAGATGGTCGGCGAGCTCGACCGGGCCATGCGCACCGCCTTCGCCACCGTCCCCGAACGCAAGCTGCTCACCTACCACGACGCCTACGCCTACTTCGCCCGCACCTACGGGTGGAAGGTGATCGGCGCGATCCAGGTGTCGGACTTCGAGGACCCCACGCCGGCGGAGGTGGCCCGCCTCATCGGCCAGGTCAAGGCGACACGGGTACCGGCCATCTTCGGCTCGGAGGTGTTCCCGAGCCCGGTCCTCGAGCAGATCGGCAAGGAAGCGGGGGTGAGGTACGTGGACGAGCTCCGGGACGACGACCTGCCGGGCAAGCCCGGGCACCCGGAGCACTCGTGGCTCGGGCTGATGCGAGCGAACTTCATCGTCCTCACCGAGGCGCTGGGCGGTGACGCCTCGGCCCTCCGCGCCGTGCCGTTGAGGCTCCCGGCGCCGGACCAGGCGAGGTACCCGCAGTGAGCAGGGCGGCCAGCACCGGCGACCAGCTGATCCGCCTCGACGGCGTCAACTGCTCCTACGGCGGTGATCGCGTCCTGGCCGATGTGGACCTCACGATCACCGCCGGCGAGTTCACCGGCATCGTCGGTCCCTCGGGATCGGGCAAGACCACCTTGCTCCGGGTCCTCTTGGGGATGGTCGCACCGGTCTCCGGCACGGTGCAGCGCCGGCCCGGCCTGCGGCTCGGCTACGTCCCCCAGGTCGAGGCCGTCAACTGGAGCTTCCCCGTCACGGTGGACGAGTGCGTGCTCATGGCCCGCACCTCGGGCAGGCGCCTGCCGTGGAGGAGCAGGGCCGAGCGTGACGAGGTGGCCGAGGTGCTGGCCCGCCTCGGCATCGAGCACCTCTCGGGCCGCCACATCCGGGACCTCTCCGGCGGCCAGCAGCAACGGGTGTTCATCGCCCGGGCGCTGCTGGGCAAGCCGCAGCTGCTGCTCCTGGACGAACCGACTTCCGGGGTGGACGTGCGCACCCGCCACGAGATGCTTCACGTCCTCGACGACCTGAACCACGGCGGTCTGGCCATCGTCCTCAGCACCCACGATCTGAACGGGATGGCCGCCCACCTCCCCAACCTGGTGTGCCTCAACACCCGCGTGCTCGGCCGGGGCACCCCCCAGGAGGTGCTCACGGCCGACGTGCTGGAGCGGACCTACGGGGCGCGAATGGAGATCCTCGAGCACGCCGGGATGCCGGTGGTGCTCGACCAGTACCCACCCCCCGGCGACGTCCTGCGCTTCGGCCGCAAGGGGGCCTGACGTGCAGGAGCTGCTCCGCCCCTTCGACTTCGAGTTCTTCCGCAACGGGCTGATCGTGGCCACGCTCGCCGGCGCGCTGTGCGGTCTCGTGGGCGTCTTCGTCGTGCTCAAGGGCATGAGCTACATCGGCCACGGCCTGTCGCACGCCATCTTCGGTGGGTTCGCGGCCAGCGCCCTCCTCGGCGTCAACTTCGTCCTCGGCGCCGGCGTCTGGGGCGCCGCTTCGGCGCTGATGATCAACGGGGTCACCCGCCGGCGGGTCATCGGGTCCGACGCCGCGATCGGCGTCATCACCACCGCCTCCTTCGCCCTCGGACTGGCCCTCTTCTCGGTCTTCGGGAAAGAGGGGCGCAGCTTCGACGCCGCCCTGTTCGGGAGCATCCTCGGCGTCTCCCGGGCCGACGTTCTAGGCGTGCTGGGCGTGACCCTGGTGGTGGTGGCAGTCGTGTTCCTCGGTTACCGCCAGCTGCTCTTCACGACTTTCGACCCCGACGTGGCCGAGGCCTCGGGCGTGCGCACGGCCCGGGTGGACGCCGTCCTCATGCTGGCGCTGGCCGCCTCCATCCTGGCCACCATGCAGGTGCTCGGCGTCACCCTCATCGCCGCCGTGCTGGTGATCCCGCCCACCGTCGCCCGCATGTTGACCAACTCCTTCAGCCGCATGCTCTTCCTCTCGTCCGGCATCGGAGCCCTCACCGGGTTCGTCGGGATGAACCTGAGCTACCACCTCGACGTGCAGTCCGGTCCCACCATCGTGCTGGTCGGCGCCGTCCTTTTCGCCGTGGTGTTCGCCGCCACCGGCGCCAGAGGTCTTCACCGCACCGCCGGTCCCGACGACCACGCCCCCGCCGGGCTGGCGCCTGTCCACAGTAGGCCCTAGTAGTGCTCCGTCGCTGATATGGCCTGGGTGCATCGGCGAGTCAGCGGTGTCATCTGGCAAGGCGCGACGACGAAGGAATCCCCTTGCCGGCTTTCGAGGAGGAGCAACGCAGCCAGGGGCATCGCTGGCCGGCGAGGCAGCAGGTGATATCGGCGACGGTGCACTATGGCCTGCTTCGGGATCTCTGCTCGGGCCTGAGCTCCAGGGCCCCGTACCCGTAATCCAGACGGGTACACGGCCGTCGCCTGTGATGCCAGTCCAGGAGCCACTCCACGGCCAGCAGGTAGAGCATGCCGAGCAGGAGCGCGCCGATGACGTCCGACATCCAGTGGACACCGAGGTACACGCGGCTGAAGCCCACCACGACGATCACCCCCGTCGAGATGCCCACCGACCACCACCACGCGGCGCGCCGTCCGCTGACGACTGCGACCACCGGAGGCAGCAGGCCCCAGATGGCGATGGCCGCCATGACGTGGCCACTCGGGAAGGAAGGGCCGTTGCCGGGCACGATCCGGTCGAGGTTCGGACGGGGCCGGTCGATCAGCGCCTTGAGACTCCACTCCAGGAGGGGGCGGGCGACGCTGGCGGCCAGCAGCACCAGCGCCAGCGAGCGGCACTCGTGCCACACCAGGAGGAGCAAGAGGACCAGCACCAGGGTGACGATGGTCAACCCACCCAGGCCGCTCAAGGCTTTGACTATGCCGTCCAATCCAGGCGAGCGGAGATCCATCAGGAAACGGCTCACCGGTTCGTCCCAGCGGCGCAGCATCGACTCGTCGATGGCGGCGGCGAGGGCCAGGAAGACGAAGACGCCCGCAACCAGTGGGATCGTGACGCGGGAACGGAGCAGCACCCCCGCCGGCGTCAGGGGCGGATGGCCATGCAAGCCTCGGTGGGGAACGTGAGACGGCGCCCCGTGACGCTAGCGCCGCCTCGTGCAGTACTCATCCCCGCCCCGGCCCCAGCCCCAGGCCAGTCAGTGCGGAGCCGTCGGTCCTCTACTGCGACAGTTGGCCGCGGACGGCGCCGTTCGGGTAGGTCCCGGTGTGCACGTTGACGTAGAAGTCTCCCGGGTTCGCCGCCATCCGGGCGATCAGTGCAGCATCCACGTTGGCACATCCTGTCGTGGTGGTGTCGCTCGCGGTGGGTGTCGTCAACGGCACCACGACGCCGCCGCTCTTCCCTCGTTCGCCTTCATGGATGTGCATCCCCACAGGAGGGTCGATCTTCTGCACCGCGACCTCGTAACAGACATCGCGGTCTGTGACGTCCAGGTTCACGGTGGCGGTGCCGGTGCCGTCCGGGTCCCCGGGCCCGGGAGCTTCCTCGGCTCCGCTGAGCGTGGCGGTCAAACGAGTTGCGTCCTCCGCCTGCTCGGCCAGGCTGGTGACCGTTCGCCTCGCGCCTTCCTCCACCTCCTCGGCCTCGTCGCCGCACGCAGCCATGGCCAGTGCCAACACGGCGACCGCACACGCCCGGCCCATGCTGAGCTTCGTCATGCCGGATCCACTCCTTCCCGGTCCAGGGTTCCTGGACCGACAGCGACGAACTACCCGCTAAGGGTGGTTGTCAAGCTTGTAGTGGTGGTCGTGGTCGAGCAGGCACCGCCGCACTCAGCTCCCCAAATCGCCGCTTCCCGGTGCGATCCTGGGTTCAGGCGGGGCGCCGGCGGGGGCCGTCGACCACGTCGCCGGAGACGCCGGGGGTGGTGGCGTCCTCGAGACAGCCGACGAGGCGGCGGGTGGCGTGGGTGCCGATGGCGGGCTTCACGACCAGCTGGAACCGGCCGGCCGACAGCGGCACGATCGGGCCGGCGAGGCTCCTGGACCTCACCGTGTGACGGCACTGGGCCCAAAGACCCTCGGCGGCGAGGCGGTGCGGGTAGTTCTCCTTGGTGCGGACCCGCAGCGTGAGCTCGCTCACCTGGCCGGCGTAGGCCGGGTCGGGGCGGTTCTGGGTCGCTTCGCGCAGGCCGTAGATGCCGGCGCCCAACACTGCCGCCGCCATCAGGACCTGCAGGGCCTTCACGGCAGGAGCGGCCGCCCCGCCGGACCGAGCAGCAGGGCGAGGTCGGCCTCGGCCCCGGTCTCCTGGTTCCGGCCGAGCAGGTGCCCGGGCGGCAGGGCCAGGGCACCCAGCGCCAGCGCCAGGCGGTTCTCCAACCTCGGCGTGGCGGTCGCCCGCGCCAGTCGCTCGACCACCCAGGCCAGGCCCGAGAGCACGAAGCCGGCGCCCATGAGGATGGGAACGAAGACCCCCATGCGGTCGGGCTGCGGACGGAGCCAGGCGAAAGCGTCCCGCGGTGGCGGTGCCGTCTCCCGCAGGTGGGCCACGACCCGGGGCGAGGCGTCGGGGCCGGGCCGCTGGGCCGCCTCCACGCTGCGGAGGCGACCGAGAACGGCGGCGGTCGACAACGCCATCTGGGCGGCGAGGAAGAAGATCCCGGCGATGATCGCCCGGTTCCACTCCCACCGGTAGAGGTAGACGAACAGGTAGGTCCCCGACCCGGCCAGAGTGACTGCGGCCAGCGCGTTGGCCATGCGGCGGGCGTTCACCGGCGTCCTCCCTTCACTGCGGCTTCTACTTCAGCGCCCTCGGTCGCCCCGTCCCCCGGGAGCAGGCTGACCTCACCGGTGGTCCCGTCCACCAGCACCTCGGAGCCCGGCGGGAACCGGCGGAGTGCGTCGGGGACTCCCACGACGACCGGCACATTGAACTCCCGGGCCAGAACGGCCAGATGGGAGAGCACGCTGCCGGTCTCCGACACCAGGCCGCCGAGCTGAGGCAGCACTGTGGCCAGTGCGGGGTCGAGGGTGCGGACGACCAGGACGGCGCCGGCGTCGGGCATGCCGTCCCCGTGGTGCACGTGCCCGCTACCTCGACCCCCACCGGCGGCCCTGCCCCCGATCTTTTCGCTCGCCCCCACACGGACTTCGACGACATCTCCTTCAGCGGTGGTACGGAATGCCGCCGGCAGCGGAGCGGCGGTGGCCGCCGTGCGCCGCTCGACGAGGCGCTCGGGCACCGCGCCGTCGAGAGCGGTCCGCAGCTCGTCGAGGGTCAGGTACCGGACCAGCTCGGGGTCCAGCACCGCACCGCGCGAGCAAAGGCGGGCGCCCAGCTCCCAAGCGGCCCGGGCGGTCAGCTCCTGGACCCAACGCACACGCAGGCGCAGGGCCTCACGCAGAACGGAGGCCGGATCGGGGGCCGTGTCGGTGCTCGGTGCCGACCAGACGACGGTCGGTGTGGCCGGCAGTGGCGTGACGGGGCGGACGGCGGGCGGCACCAGCGCCAGCACCACCGGATGCTGCTCGGGGATCTCGTCGTCGGCGACACCGGCGAAGCGGGCCTGGGCCAGGGACCGGAGGGCCAGGGCGGCGCCAGTGGTCCCAGGGGTACCCGGCGCGACCAGCAGCCCGACCATCACCTCGTGCCCGTGCAGGGCGACCAGGGCCTGGTGCGAACGGCCCAGCAGCTCCATCAGCTGCCGGTCGCTCTGCTGGTCGACGGGATCGACGGCCAGGAGCTGGCGGTCCACCTCGTCGAGCAGGTCCTTCGCCAGCTCGGGCAGGGCGGCGCGGAGGCGACCGACCTTCCAGGAGGCGTGGAGGCGGCGGGCCGGCGGGCGGGGGTCGAGGCTGGCCAGGAACTTGCGCCGCACCGGAGCCTGACCCATGAGGGCCAGGTCCACCGCCACCCGCCCGCCGACGGTCACGACGACGGGTGACGCCGCCACCTGGCGATGCGACGCGGCGCCGACCAGCGACAGCGCCTCGGCCAGGCCCACGCGCAGCGAAGCGACCCAGAGATCCTCCTCGAGCGGCGTGAGGGGGTCGGGGAAGGTCTCGGCGACCGGCCCGGGGCCGAGGATCGGGCCTGTGGCACGGGCCTCGCCGCCGACTGCCGTTATCGGCCGGCTCTGGAGCAGGTGCAGCGTGCCGTCGTCGCCGATGGCCCACTCCACGTCCTGTGGCCCACCGAAGACCTCGGCCACCTGAGCGGCCAGCCGGCTGAGAGAACGAAGATCCCCGCGGTTCACGGCATCGATCGGGTGCTCCACCTTGAGGCAGCGGCCGCGCTCCGACAGCAGGTACTGGGCGCCGTCGGTCAGCCCACTGACGAGCCGGTCCGGGCCGCCTTCCACGGCGGCGACGAGAACGCGGTCGGTCCTGCCGGTGACCGGGTCGGCGCCGAACATGACTCCGCCGGCCCGCGGCTCGAGCTGGGGCTGGACGAGCACGGCCATGGGGGCGCTCTCCAGACCCGGCACCGCCTTGCGGGAGCTGAGGACCTGCTCGACGGCGATGAGGAAGCCGGCCCAGCCGTCGACGTCCAGGACCGAGGTGAACATGCCGGCCATCGAGCTGGAATGGCCATCCTCGACGGTGGAGGAGGAACGGACCACGAGCCGGACCTGGCCACTCTTCGACAGCCGCCGCCACGCCACCTCGAGCTCCTGGTCCACCACGGCGCGAGCCAGCTGGGTGCCACCGTCGGGACCGGGCTCGGTGGCCCGGGTCGTGAGGACGAAACCGGGCAGAACGGGAAGGTTGCGCAGCGCGGCACGGGCCAGCGACGCGGCCTTGGCGCCAACCAGCGCCGGGTCGAGGGACCGGTGGTCGTGAAGGTCGACCACGGCATCCGCCGTCGTGGGACGCTCCAACGATTCCGCCGCCCGCGGGGCGATGATCTTCACGGCCATGGCTTCCCCCAATTGCTGAACGGAGTTTCGGCTGACTGCTATCTCCTTACAATGGACCTGGCCGCGTCCCGAGGAACAGGGACCGGTGTCCCTTTCTTCCCGGGAACAACCGGCGATGACCACGGGACCACACCATCGGCCATCTATCCTGGGACGGCTCCCAATGGTGTCGGCATCGAGCGCAAGGACGGCCATGTTGGTACGGGCCCCGTGGGAACGCCGGCGGTCCCTCCACGTGTCGCCCTGGCTCCTGTTCGGCGCAGCACTGGTGCTCACCGCCTTCGGGGTCCTCCTGCACCTGCTGAACCGCGGCACGCCCAACACCCGGCTGTACTTCGATCCCGTCCTCCCCGGCGTTGCCCTCTCCTATACGGCCCTCGGCGCCTTCCTCGTCTCCCGCCACGGCCGTAGCCGCGTCGGCTGGCTCTTCTGCGCCGGGCTCCTGCCCGCCGTCGGCTTCTTCGCCGAGCAGTACGCGGTCTACTCGCTGCTCGTCGAGCCCGGGAGCCTGCCGGGCGGCGCATTCATGGCGTGGCTGGCGACGTGGGTGTCGATCCCCGGCTACCTCGCCATCTGGACGCTGCTGCCGGCACTGTTCCCCGACGGTCACCCTCCCTCTCCGAGATGGCGGCCGGTCCTGTGGCTGTCCGTGGCTCTGATCGCCGCCACCACCGTTCTGGCCGCGTTGACGGCGGAGAGCCTCGGAACAGCGGCGACCGAACCGCTGGTGGACAACGAGACGATGGCCAGGCTGGCAGGCAACGGCCGGGCCCTCATGGTCCTCGTGCTCGCACCCATCTGCGTACTCGGCCTCGTCCAGCGCCACCGGAGAGCGCAGCCCGGCGAGAAGGCGAGGCTGACGTGGCCGGTGCGGGCGGCGGTGGTCGCCGTCGCCGTGCCACCGGCGGCCACCGCCGTGAGCCTCGTCGCCGGCGCCCCCGTTCCCATCGGGCTCTACCAGCTGGTCGGGCTGGTGGCCCTGATGGCGTTTCCCGTGGCGGTCGCCTTCTCCATCCTCAAGCGGGACCTCTACGCCCTCGACGTGCAGGTCGACACGATGGTCAACCGGCTTCTGGTGTACGGGAGCCTCACGGCCGTGGGCATCGCCGTCTTCCTGATCGTGCTGGTGCTGCTCGAGGCCCTCATCTCGGGAAAGCACGGCTTCGGCCTCTCTCTGGTCGCGCTGGTGGTGGTGGCGCCCGTGGCCACGAGGCTGCGGTCACAGCTCCAGCGGAGCGTGGACCGGTTGCTGTACAAGAAGCGCGACTACGACTACCGCGTCTTCACCGCCTTGAGCAGGTCGCTGCGGTCGAGTCTCGGGCCCGACGCCGTGCTGCCCGCCATAGTGGAGACGGTGGCCACCGGCCTGAAGCTTCCGTACGTGGCCATTACCGTCGGCCACGGTGACGAGGTGACCGCCTCGGCGGCGCACGGAGAGGCCAGAGAGGACGTGGTCGTGATGCCCCTGGCCCATCAGGGCGAAAAGGTCGGCCAGCTCATGGTGGCTCCTCGCCGGGCCCACGAGTCTTTCGACTCGGTGGACCGCCGCCTCCTCGGTTACCTCGCCGACCAGGTGGGCGTGGCCGCTTACGCGCTGTGCCTCACCGCCGACCTCCGACGGTCCCGCGAGCGGCTGGTGACGGCACGCGAGGAGGAACGGCGGCGGCTGCGCAGGGATCTCCACGACGGCCTGCAGCCGGCGCTGGCCGGGGTCACGCTCGGGATCGAGGCGGTCCGCAACATCGTGGGGCCCCAGAGTGCGGCCGAGCAGCTCCTCGATCGGCTCAAGACCGAGCTGGAGGTGGCCGGCGGTGACGTGCGCCGCCTGGTCTACGACCTGCGGCCGCCGGCGCTCGACGTGCTCGGCCTAGTGGGAGCGCTCAGGCAGCAAGCCGACCGCTTCGCCCTCTCGCCCAGCGGGCTCGAGGTGATGGTGGAGGCGCCCGCGGACCTTCATGGCCTGCCCGCCGCCGTGGAGGTGGCCGCCTTCCGGATCTGCCTCGAGGCGCTGGAGAACGTGAGGAAGCACGCCAGGGCCAAGACCTGTGTCATCTCGCTGGTCGTCCAGGACGGTTCCCTGCAGCTCGAGGTCAGGGACGACGGCGTCGGGCTGCCCAAGGTCTCCGATTCCGGCATCGGGCTGGTGGCCATGCGTGAGCGGGCCGCCGAGCTGGGTGGCACGCTCAACATGGATTCCTCGGCCGGCACCGGAACGCGCCTTCGGGCCCGACTCCCCCTGAGCCGGCGATGAGCTCCGCGCCGGTCCGGGTCCTGCTGGCCGACGACCACCCGGTCTACCGCCTCGGCCTCAGTGCCCTGCTCAGCTCCCTGGAGGGCTTCGAGGTCGCCGGTGAAGCGGCCAACGGGACCGAGGCCGTCGCTCAGGCCGCCGCCCTGCGCCCCGACGTGGTGGTGATGGACCTGCAGATGCCCGAGATGAACGGCATCGACGCGACACGGCGCATCGTGAACGCGTTGCCGGACGTAGCCGTCCTCGTGCTCACCTACTCCGACGAGGACCATTCGGTGCTCGACGCCGTGCTGGCCGGCGCCCGGGGCTACGTCCTGAAGGACGCGGGAATGGACGCGATCCTGCGGGCCATCGAAGACGTGGCCGCCGGCGAGATGATCCTCGGGCCTTCGGTGGCCAAGAGCCTCCGGGAGCGCCTGGCCGCCGGGCCCATGGAACCGGCCCGCCCTTTCCCGGATCTCACCGAGCGGGAGCTGGAGGTTCTGGAGCTGATGGCGCAAGGCCTGAACAACGCGTCGATCGCCCTGCGGCTGCACGTCGGTGACAAGCGGGTGCGCAACATCGTCACGGAGATCTATTCGAAGCTCGGAGTAGCCGGCCGGCCGCAGGCGATCATCGTCGCCCGCGAGGCAGGCCTGGGCCGCAACCCGACGACGCCGGCGTGAGATGAGCCGATGGGCGCTGTTGCTGGTCGTGGCGCTCACCACGGCGGCCTGCGGCGGCACTGCTCCACTTCGGGGCGGTGAGCATCTCGCCGCCAGCGAGATCACCTTCAGCATCGCCATTCCCGACGAGGAGAAGCCGGCCATCCAGGAGCTCCTGAGCCGGTTCCAGAGGCGGACGCGCTCCCGGGTCAACGTCTCCTTCCTCAGCCGCTTCCGGAACCAACCCGCCTCGCGCGTGAACCTGACCACGTCAATCGACTCGCAGGAGCTCATCCGCACGCTGGAGACGGGGGATCCCGACAAACCGAGCGTCCACCTGTTCGCCCAGGACAACCTCGCCCTCACCCCGCTGGTCGACGCCGGCCTGGTCGTGGACGTCTCCGAGGTGGACATCCCGTCCAGGGTGATCGCCTCGATGGTGCCGCCGAAGTTCGGCGGCCGCCGGTTCTTCCTTCCCTTCCGCCCCAACGTCAGGCTCGCGTACCTCGACCGGGCCCGCCTTCGTTCCGCCGGCGTCCGCCCACCCGCCACCACCGACGAGCTCCTTCGCGCCGCCCGGCGCCTCAAGGACGTCTCCGGGAAGCCGGCCGTGACCCTGTCCCTCGCCGAAGGTGACCCCGCGGCAGTCACCATCTCGGAGCTGATCGTCAGCTACGGCGGCGATCCGCTCGTGCTCAACGACGACGGTTCACGCCAGGCATTCGCCTTTCTCCAGCAGATGTGGAGCGAGGGGCTGATCGCCCGCGAGAGCCTCTTCGCCCGCTACGACACAGAGGTCGAGTACCTGCGCACGGGCACGACGTGGCTGGCCCAGAACTGGTCGTTCACCTCGGCGGTGCTGGCCAAGGCCGGTGTGCTGGAGCGGTTCCGCGTCTACCCCGGCTGGCGGGGCCCGGCCCGTGCCGCCCACGTGATCGGCGGCGACGTCCTGGCCATCCCGAGGGGAGTGGAGGGAAAGCAGCGGGCCGCCGCCCTGGCCCTGGCCGAGTTCCTCATGTCGAAGGAGGCCCAGGAGTTCCTGGTCCAGGAGAACGCCTGGGCGTCCATCCGCACCGACGCCTACTCGATGGTCTCCGACGAGCAGAGAGAGACCTTCGGCGCCATCCAGAAGGCGTTCAAAGACGGGTGGTTCCGCCCGAGCGTCCCCTACTGGCCACAGGTGACGGCGGCCATGAACGAGGCGGTGGACCGCATCCTGCTGCGACATCAGGACGTGGGCACGGTGCTCGACGAGCTGAACGCCGAGATCCAGGCGGCGCGGGGCGCGAACTAGGGCCCAGCAGCTTCATCATCTTTTTCATCTTCTATGTCAATGGCTGTTATGAGGAGGTGCAGCAGGGTAGGACGCCGGGGCGGGTTGAGCAGTCAGCCTTTCCCCGCCTTCACGGCGCGCGAGAACGGAGGCGACCCTTGACCAAGCACATCCTCATCACCGGCGGCGCGGGCTTCATCGGGGCCCATCTGTCCGCCGAGCTGCTCCGGGCCGGCCACCAGGTCCGGCTCCTAGACTCGCTTCTCCCCCAGGTGCACGGGTCGACCGAGCGGCCGGACTACCTCCATGAGGACGCCGAGCTGGTGGTCGAGGACGTGCGCGACGGGGACGCCGTCCGTAAGGCGCTGGTGGGCATCGACCAGGTGGTCCATCTCGCCGCCCGAGTGGGCGTGGGCCAGAGCATGTACGAGATGGCGGAGTACACCAGCGTCAACACCGGTGGCACCTCGGTCCTCCTCCAGGCCCTGATCGACCACCCCGTCGAGCGCCTGGTGGTCGCCTCGAGCATGAGCGTCTACGGCGAGGGCCTCTACACCGGGCCCGATGGTCGGCCGGCGACTCCTGTCGACCGCACCAGGGAGCAGTTCGCCGCCGGCGCGTGGGAGCCGCTGGATGCGAACGGTGCCAGCCTCACCCCGGTGCCGACGCCGGAGACCAAGTCGCCGTCGCTGTCGTCGGTCTACGCCCTGAACAAGTTCGACCAGGAACGGCTGTGCCTTCTGTTCGGCCAGGCGTACCAGACGCCCACCGTGGCCCTCCGCTTCTTCAACGTGTACGGGCCCTACCAGGCGCTGTCCAACCCCTACACCGGCGTCCTCGCCATCTTCGCCTCGCGACTGCTCAACGGGCGACCACCGTTGATCTTCGAGGACGGGCTCCAGATGCGGGACTTCGTCAGCGTCCACGACATCGCCAGGGCCTGTCACCTGGCCCTCACCGTCGAGGAGGCCGCCGGCCATGTGCTCAACGTGGGCAGCGGACGAAGCGTCTCGGTGAACGAGATTGCCCTGCACCTGGGCCGCATCCTCGGCAAGGACGGCATCGTGCCGGAGATCACCGGCAAGTACCGGGTGGGCGACATACGTCACTGCTTCGCCGATGTCGGCCTGGCCGAACAGGTTCTCGGCTACCGCCCCGAGGTCGACCTCGAAGCGGGCATGACGGAGCTGGCCCAGTGGCTGGAGGGCCAGATCGCCGACGACCAGGTCGAGGCCGCCACCTCGGAGCTGATGCAGCGGGGCCTGGCCATATGAGAGGGCGTGCGCTCGTCACCGGAGGCGCCGGCTTCATCGGGACCAACGTGGCCGAACGACTGCTGGCGTCGGGGTGTGAGGTCGTTGTGCTCGACGACCTCTCCCGCCCCGGGGTCACCGGCAACCTGAACCGCCTCCAGGGGCACCCCTCGAAGGGCTTGACGGTGGAGATCGGCGACGTGACCGATCGGCTCACCGTCCGGCGCGCCCTCGCCGGGGTGGACCGCGTCTTCCACTTCGCCGCCCAGGTGGCCGTCACCTCGAGCGTCACCGATCCCATGCACGACTTCACGGTCAACCTCACCGGCACCATGAACCTTCTCGAGGAGCTGCGCCGGCTCGAGTCACCGCCGTCCCTCCTGTTCACGTCCACCAACAAGGTCTACGGCGACCTCGAGGACGTGGAGGTGCGCAAGCGGGGCGAGCGTTACGAACCGGCCGACCGCACGTGGCGGGCCCACGGCATCGGCGAGCAGCGGCCTCTGCAGTTCTGCAGCCCCTACGGTTGCTCGAAAGGTGGCGCCGACCAGTACGTCCTCGACTACGCCAAGAGCTACGGGCTGCGGGCGTTGGTGTTCCGGATGAGCTGCATCTACGGCCCTCACCAGTGTGGCAACGAGGACCAGGGGTGGGTGGCCCACTTCCTCATGCAGGCCATGGCCGGCGAGCCGATCACCCTGTACGGCGACGGCCGGCAGGTGCGCGACATCCTGTTCGTCGACGATCTGGTCGACGCCATGCTGCTGGCCCTCGACGACGTGGACCGGCTGAAGGGCGCGGCCTTCAACATCGGAGGCGGTCCGGCCAGCACGGTCAGCCTGCTCGAGCTGCTCGACCTGATCACCGGCCTGGAGGAAGCACCGCCCCAGGTCGGCATCGGCCCGTGGCGCGTCGGCGACCAGCGCTGGTACGTCTCCGACACCCGCCGGTTCTCGGCCGCCACCGGGTGGAAGCCCCGTGTGGGCGTGGCCGAGGGTGTCCACCGTCTGCACACATGGTTGTCGGCCCACCATCCGGAGCTGCGGCGTGCGGAACGGTCGGCGGACCTCCTGACGGTGGCGGAGGCACGCTGAGCCCGCCGGGTAGCGCCGCCGTCGTCGTCGGACCGGGGCGCATCGAGATGATCCAAGTGGACGTGGCTGATCCCGGGCGCGGCGAGGTGCAGGTGGTCGTGGGCGGAAGTGGAGTATGCGGTTCCAACCTGCCCGTGTGGGAGGGCCGGCCATGGTTCTCCTATCCCCTGCCGCCAGGCGCGCCGGGCCATGAGGCCTGGGGCCGGATCGCCGCCGTGGGTGAAGGCGTCGAGGATCGTCATGTCGGTGAGCCAGTGGCATTTCTGGGAGAAGCCGGCTTCGCCTCACATGCCGTGGTCCCCGCGTCGTCGACCATCGTTCTGCCCCCCGAGCTGGCGGGGGAGGTGTTCCCCGGGGAGGCACTGGGTTGCGCCTTCAACGTTGCCGCCCGCTGCGGCTTCCGGCCGGACCAGAGAGTCTGCGTGGTGGGAGTGGGATTTCTCGGCGCCATCGTCACCCATCTCGCTGCCCAGGCCGGTGCCCAGGTCATCGCCGTCTCCCGGCGCGGCTATGCGCTGGATGTGGCGACGGCCATGGGAGCGAAGGACACGGTCCAGCTGGAGAGCCAGTCGGGGGTCGTTGACGCCGTGGCGAAGCTCACCGGTGGTGAGCTCTGCGAGGTCGTCGTCGAGGCCGTGGGCGCCCAGGGGCCGCTGGATCTGGCGGGTGAGCTCACGGGCGTGCGCGGGCGCCTCGTGATCGCCGGCTTCCACCAGGACGGGCCCCGCACCGTGGACCTGCAGCTGTGGAACTGGCGAGGCATCGACGTGGTCAACGCCCACGAACGGGATCCGGCCGTCTCGCTCGCCGGCATGGAAGCGGCGGCCACAGCCGTAGCCGGCGGGACCTTCGATCCCGCGCCCCTCTACAGCAGCTACCCGTTGGAACGCCTGGGCGACGCCCTCGACGACATGGTCCGGCGCCCTGACGGGTTCATGAAAGCGGTGGTGCGCCCATGAAGCCGCGACTGGGGTTCCTCGGTGTCGGCTGGATCGGGCAGCACCGGATGATGGCCATAGCCAACAGTGGCCGGGCCGAGATCGTGGCCGTCAGCGACACCTCCGCCGACGCCGCGGCGGAGGCCTCGGCTGTCGCCGGTGCGCCGGCGGTGGAGCCGGCGCGCCTGTTCGACGGCAGCCTCGACCTCGACGGCATGGTGATCGCCACCCCGACTGCGCTGCACGCCGAGCAGGCCGAGAAGGCGCTGGACCAGGGGCTGGCCGTGTTCTGCCAGAAGCCGCTGGGCTGCACCGCCGGCGAGTGCAGCGCGGTGGTCGAGGCGGCCCGGCGGGCCGACCGGCTGCTCGCCGTCGACCTGTCGTACCGCCACCTGGTCGCCGTTCAGCGAATGGGGGAGGTGATGGTCAGCGGCGAGATCGGCCACATCTATGCCGTCGAGCTCGTGTTCCACAACGCCTACGGGCCCGACAAGGCGTGGTTCAGCGATCCCTCCCTGTCCGGCGGTGGCTGCGTCATCGACCTCGGCATCCACCTGGTGGACCTGGCCCTGTGGCTGCTCAGCTGCCCGAAGGTGGAGCACGTCGACGCCCGGCTCTTCGCCGGCGGCCGGCCCATGGCCTCGGCCGGTGGTGCCGTCGAGGACTACGCCGTCGCCCGTCTCGATCTGGCCGACGGACGAGTCGTGAACTTCGCCTGCTCCTGGTTCCTCGCCGCAGGACAGGACGCGGTGATCGGCGCCACCTTCGTGGGCACCCGGGGCGCTGTTCACCTGGCCAACGTGGGCGGTTCCTACTACGACTTCCGGGCCGAGGTCCGCCACGGCACCTCGGTCACCTCGCTGGCCGAGCCGCCGGACGACTGGGGCGGCCGGGCCGCCGTGAGCTGGGTCCGAAGGCTGGCCGCCGGCGAGGGGTTCGATCCCGCCAACGACGAGCTCATCGAGGTGGCCAGCGTCCTCGACCGGGTCTACGGGCGATGACGCACGTGCTGATGACCGCCGACACGGTCGGCGGAGTATGGACCTACGCCCTGGAACTGGCTGACGCCTTGGCCCCGATGGGCGTGTCCGTCAGCCTGGCGACGATGGGACGGCCGATGGACCGCGACCAGCACGTGGCCGTCGGCGCGTCAGCGGTCGTGGACGTGCACGAGAGCAGCTACCGCCTGGAATGGATGAAGGGGCCCTGGCGGGAGGTCGACCAGGCCGCGGAATGGCTCCTCCGCCTGGAGGACAGCGAGCGCCCCGACGTCGTCCACCTGAACGGCTACGCCCATGGCGCCCTTCCGTGGAGCGCACCCAGCGTCGTGGTCGGCCACTCGTGCGTGCTGTCGTGGTGGACGGCGGTCCACGGGGGGCCGGCGCCGGCGGAGTGGGATCGGTACCGCCAGAGGGTCGCCCAGGGGCTCCGTGGGGCAACAAGGGTGGTGGCGCCCAGCCAGGCGATGCTCTCGGAGCTCCGCCGCTGGTACGGGTTCGACGGTGGAGTGGTGATCCCCAACGGCCGTCGGAGTGATTGGAGCTCTCCACAATCGAAGGAGCCGATGGTGCTGGGGACCGGGCGCCTATGGGACGAGGCCAAGAACCTCGACGCTCTCCGTCGCGTCGCGCCGTCCCTCCCGTGGCCGGTGGTGATCGCCGGCGACGCCGAGCCGCCCGAGGGCACACCGGTTCCCGCCATGGAGACGGCAGGGGGACCGGCGCGGCTGCTCGGCCGGTTGACCTTCCCGGACCTGGCGCCGTGGCTCGACCGGGCCGAGATCTTCGCCCTCCCCGCGTGGTACGAACCCTTCGGCCTCGGGGCCCTCGAAGCAGGCATCGCCGGTTGCGCGCTCGTCCTCGGCGACATCCCCAGCCTTCGGGAGGTGTGGGGAAGCGCCGCCTGCTACGTGGGCCCGGGCTACGACTCCAGCCTCCTCGCCGCCCTCCGGGACCTGATGGCCGAGCCCGCTCTCGTCCGCCGGCTCGGCCACGCCGCCCGGGAACGGGCTCTGGAGCTCAGCGCAGAGCGGTTCGCCGCCTCCTACCGGGACCTCTACCGGGAGCTGCTCGTCACCGCCGGCGCCGGTGCCACGGCTTTCGGAGGACACCGATGAGGATCGTTCTGTTCTGCCACTCGCTGTTCTCCGACTGGAACCACGGGAACGCCCACTTCCTCCGAGGTGTCGTGCTGGAGCTCCTCGCCCGCGACCACGAGGTGAAGGTGTTCGAGCCGGTGGACGGATGGAGCCGGGCCAACCTCGTCGTAGATCACGGGCAAGAGGCCCTCGATGATGTGCGGCGCGCCTTTCCCGACCTGCGCAGCACGAGCTACGACCTCCATGGCTCCGACGTGGGCGTGATGACCGAGGGTGCCGATCTCGTGATCGTGCACGAGTGGAACGACCCCGAGCTGGTGGCCGCCCTCGGCCATGAGCGCTCCGAAGGCGGCTTCCGGCTCCTGTTCCACGACACCCACCACCGAGCGGCCACCCGCCCCGACGAGATGGCCCGCTACGACCTGAGCGGGTACGATGGCGTGCTCGCCTTCGGTGGCGTCATCCGGGACCTCTACCTGGAGCGCGGGTGGGCCAAGCAGGCCTGGACCTGGCACGAGGCGGCCGACATCCGCACCTTCCGCCCCATGGAGGGCGTGGCTCGGCGCGGCGATCTCGTCTGGATCGGCAACTGGGGCGACGGTGAGCGAACGGGCGAGCTTCACGAGTTCCTCTTGGAGCCGGTGCGCCGTCTCGGCCTGTCGGCCCAGGCCTATGGGGTCCGCTATCCGAAGGACGCGGTACGGGCCCTGGCCGCGGCCGGTATCCGTTACGGCGGCTGGCGGGCCAACCACCGTGCCCCAGCGGCGTTCGCCGCCCACGCCGTCACGGTGCACGTTCCCAGGCGGCCCTACGTCGAGGCTCTGCCGGGCATCCCCACGATCCGGCCCTTCGAGGCCATGGCCTGTGGCATCCCGCTGGTGTGCGCGCCCTGGGACGACGCCGAGGCCCTGTTCCGGCCGGGCGAGGACTACCTCGTGGCCGGTGACGGTCACGAGATGCAGCGCCGGCTCGACGACGTGGTCCACGATCCTGAACTGGCCCGTTCCTTGCGGGAAAGCGGCCTGGCCACCATCGCCGGGCGCCACACCTGCGGGCACCGGGTCGACGAGCTGATGGGCATCTGCGGCGAGCTGGGGCTCGAAAGTGACGGCTCCGGAGGTGCGTAGGGTGCCTGACGGCCTGGACATCGCCTTCTTCGGTTCGAGCCTGGTCTCGGCCTGGTGGAACGGGGCCTGCACCTACTACCGGGGCATCATCCGGGGCCTGCACGACCACGGCCACCACGTCACCTTCTACGAGCCGGTGGCCTACCAGCGCCAGGAGCACCGGGACATCGACGACCCCGATTGGGCCGACGTCGTCGTCTACGAGGCCGACGAGGAGGACGCGGTACGGGAGACGGTGGAGGCGGCTCGGGGGGTGGACGTGGCCGTCAAGACCAGCGGCGTGGGCGTGTTCGACGATGTCCTGGAGGACGCCGTCGCCGGCCTGGGAAGCCCGTCCACCACCACCATCTTCTGGGACGTCGACGCGCCGGCGACCCTTGGCCGCATGGAGTCGGCCGCCGACGATGCCTTTCGCCGGCAGCTCCCGCGCTATGACCTGGTGCTCACCTACGGCGGCGGCAAGCCGGTGGTGGACAGGTACCTGGCCATGGGGGCGCGGGAGTGCGAGATCGTCTACAACGCCCTCGATCCCGTGACCCATCACCGGGTCGACCCCGACCCGCGCTTCGTCGCCAACCTGGCGTTGCTGGCCAACCGGCTCCCCGACCGGGAGGAGCGAATCGAGGAGTTCTTCTTCCGGGCCGCGGGCCTGCTGCCCGACATGGCCTTCCTGCTCGGCGGCAACGGATGGGAGGGCAAGGTCATGCCGCCCAACGTGCGGGCCGTGGGGCACGTGGGAACAGAGGAGCACAATGCCTTCAACTGCACGCCCACGTGCGTCCTCAACGTGACGAGGGACAGCATGGCGGCCAACGGCTGGTCCCCGGCCACCAGGGTGTTCGAGGCCGCCGGCGCCGGCGCCTGCCTCCTCACCGACGCGTGGGAGGGGATCGCCGACTTCCTCGAACCCGACGCCGAGGTGCTGGTGGCATCGGAGGGTGCCGAGGTGGCGGAGCATGTTGCCGCCCTCGACGTGCCGAGGGCCCGGCGGATCGGAGAGGCCGGGGCCGAGCGGGTGAGGCGCGATCACACCTACGCCCACCGGGCCGCCCAGGTCGACGAGCTGCTCCGGGCGAGGGTCGCCGGGCGATGACGGCGCCGGCACCGAACCTGCGGGTGGTGATCCTCGGCCTGAGCATCACCTCGTCGTGGGGCAACGGTCACGCCACCAACTACCGCGCCCTGGTGCGGGCCCTGGAGGAGAGAGGCCACGACGTCCTCTTCCTCGAGCGCGACGTCCCGTGGTACGCGGCGCAGCGGGACCTTGCCCGGCCTCCTCATGGCCGCACGGCGCTGTACTCCTCGGTCGACGAGCTGAAGAACCTGTTCGCCGGCGATGTCGCCGCCGCAGATCTGGTGGTCGTGGGCTCCTACGTCCCCGATGGGATCGACGTCTCCCGATGGGTCGTTTCGGAGGCCGGTGGTGTAAAGGCCTTCTACGACATCGACACCCCCGTCACCCTCGCCGCCCTCGAGGAGAACGGGTGCGAGTACCTGACCGCGGACCTGGTGGCGAGCTTCGATCTCTACCTGTCCTTCACCAGCGGCCCCACCCTCGACGTGCTGGCGGAGCGCTACGGCTCACCTCGCCCCCGGGCCTTCCACTGCCTCGTCGATCCTGATGCCTACCGGCCGCTCCCGGGGCCTCAGCGTTGGGACCTCGGCTACCTCGGCACCTACAGCGACGACCGCCAGCCCGCTCTCGACCGGCTCTTGCTGGAGCCGGCCCGCCGACGCCCGGACCTGCGCATGGTGGTCGCCGGCCCCGGTTACCCGGGCACCATCGGCTGGCCGGCCAACGTGGAGCGCATCGAGCACCTGGCGCCGGCCGACCATCCGGCGTTCTACGCCGGGCAGCGTCTCGCCCTGAACGTCACCCGGGCCGACATGGTGCGCGCCGGTTGGTCACCCAGTGTGCGCCTGTTCGAAGCGGCGGCCTGCGCCGTGCCCGTGGTTTCCGACCGCTGGGACGGCCTCGGCAGCTTCTTCGTCCCGGGCGAGGAGATCTTCCTGGCCGACGGTGCCGACGACGTCCTCGACGTCCTCGACATCCTCGACGACCAGACCCGGCAGGTTGTCGGCGACCGTGCCCGCCGGCGGGTGGTGGCCGAGCACACCGCGGCCCACCGGGCCCGCGAGCTGGAGGACGCGGTGGGAGACCTGCTCCCCGACCTCCTGGGGGCGCTGCGATGACCCTGCAGTCGTCGGGGCTGGCGTCGGGGGACCGCGGCGTCGCCGCGCTCGCCCCCTGGTTCCACAACCTCCACCTGCCGGACGGGCTGCAAACGGCGCCCGACCACCCGCTGGGCGACTTCCCGTCGTTCAAGTGGAGGCAGCTGGCCGGCGCCCTGCCCGCCGACCTCAGCGGTTGCCGGGCCCTCGACATCGGCTGCAACGCCGGCTTCTACAGCTTCGAGCTGGCCAAGCGGGGGGCGGATGTCCTGGCCATCGACCACGACGAGCACTACCTGACACAGGCCCGGTGGGCCTGCACCCGCTTCGGGTTGGAACGGAGCGTCGAGTTCCGCCGGCTCGGCGTGTACGACCTGGCCAGGATCACCGAGACGTTTGACCTCGTGCTGTTCCTCGGCGTGCTCTACCACCTGCGCTACCCGCTCCTGGCCCTCGATCTGGTGAGCGAACGGGTGCGGGGGCGGCTGGTCCTCCAGACCCTCACCATGCCGGGAGACGAGGTGGCAGATGCACCCGCCGACCTCACCATGGACGAACGGGATCGGCTCCTCCAGCCGGGATGGCCGGCCATGGCCTTCGTCGAGCACCATTTCGCCGGTGATCCCACCAACTGGTGGCTGCCGAACACCAGCGCCGTCGAGGCCATGGTGCGTACGACGGGTATGCGGATAGTGGAGCGTCCTGGCCACGAGATGTGGATCTGCGAGCGCCAACGCCAGGCTCCTCACAAGGTCGAGCTCGACCAGGCCACCGGCCGCCATCCCGTCCCGTGAGGTCCTTCGCCGGATGGGACCGGCCCGATAGGTTTCGACGGTGCAGTACGTCTTCCCCCAGTGCCGGGTGCTGGTCGACGCCGCCAATCAGTACGTGGAGACGCAGTTCCCGGACGGCACCAAAGTGGGCTCCACCCCCAATCGGGATCCCCATTCGCTGAACGTCGCCAACGGCCTGGGGTACGGCGACGACACGTGGGCGATGAGCCGCGACCACGAGATCGGCCACACCTGGCTCGCCCACCTGAACGGCCTCCCTTGGTCACCCACGATGTGGCGCCTGGCCCACCCCGACCGGAGCGACGTTCCCGACGACGCCAAGGTGGCCGAAGAGGAAGCGACGGTGCTGGCCTTCCAGGGGACGCTGGCCAAGGACCAGCCCCGGCCGTGGGACGTGGCGGACGTGCCCACCAAAGAGGCGTTGCCCTGGTAGCACGCCGCTCACTCGATACGGTGACGCAGTGGCCATCCGACTGGTGCTGGCAGAGGACAATGCCCTCTTGCGTGAGGGCATCAGCAGCCTGATCGAGCGCGAGCCCGATCTGGAGCTGGTCGGCGTCACCCAGGACTACGACTCGCTGCTCGAGTTGGTGGCCGCCCAGGAGCCCGATGTCGTGCTCACCGACATCCGGATGCCGCCCACCTTCAGCGACGAGGGCATCCGGGCGGCGGCCCACATACGGGCCAGCCGTCCTCGGGTCGGGGTAGTCGTCCTCAGCCAGTACGCCAGCCCCGGCTACGCCCTGAGCCTCCTGCAGGGTGGGAGCGAGGGGCGGGCCTACCTGCTCAAGGAACGGGTGGCGGATGTAGAGGAGCTGCTCTTCGCCATCCGCGAAGTGGCTGCCGGCCGGTCGGTGATCGACCCGAAGGTGGTGGAGGCGCTGGTGTCCGCCGGCAGCAGGCGGGCCCGGTCGAACCTCGACCGCCTGACTCCACGGGAACGGGAAACGCTCTCGGAGATGGCCCAGGGCAAGAACAACGCGGCCATCGCCTCGAGCCTGATCCTCAGCGAGCGGGCGGTGGAGAAGCACATCAACTCGATCTTCTCCAAGCTCGGGCTGAGCGAGGAGCCGAACGTCAACCGCAGGGTGAAGGCGGTGCTGCTCCACCTCGGGGCCGAGGAGGACGGCCCGTAGATGGCCGATGATCGAGGCCATGCTGCCGATCACGCTCATGTCGATCTGCGGCCCGGTGACCGAGCGGTAGTGGTAGCCCCACTACCGAAACACCTGTCAGCCTGGTGGAGACCCCGGGCGGCCGGGTGTCAACATGGGTCGTGGTCGAGATGACTGAGGTGGCCGTCAACGTCCTGGTCGTCGACGACCAGGCACCGTTCCGCGCCGCCGAACGAGCCGTTCTGAGCCGGCTCCCGGGCTTTGCCCTCGTGGCCGAGGCCGCCTCCGGCGAGGAAGCCATCGAACTGGCGGGCACGCTGGCGCCCGACCTGGTGCTCATGGACATCAACATGGGCGAGATCGACGGGATCGAGGCCACCCGGCGGATCACCGCCGCCCAGCCGGCCACGAAGGTCATCCTGGTCTCGACCTACACCCTGGAGGAGCTGCCGGCCGGCGCCCGCACCAGCGGAGCGGTGGGCTACGTCAACAAGGACGAGCTGAGCCCCCGCGTCATTCGCCGCATCTGGGAAGACGGCGGCGAGGACACCTGGGGCTCAATCTGAGGAGCCGGCTCCGGCGCCGAGCGGGATCGACCCGCCGACCCGGGTGCCGGCGCCGGGGGAGGAGACAACGGTGACAGTGCCGTCGATGGCGCCTACGCGGTCGGCCATGTTCACGAACCCGCTGCCCGTGGCCGGGCGGCCGTCGAGCTCGAACCCGGCGCCGTCGTCGGCCACCTCGAAGTGCAGGGCCCCGGCCTCCTCCCACACCCGCACCTGGGCGGTGGCGCCGTCGCCGGCGTGCTTGCCGGCGTTCTGGAGCGCCTCGAGGCAGCAGAAGTAGACAGCCGTCTCCACCTCGGGTGCATAACGGCCGACGCCGTCGGCGACCACGGTGGTGGGGAGTGAGGCTCGTCCGGCCGCCGCCGGCAGGGCTTCGGGCAGACCGCCGGCCATCAGCAGCGGGGGGAAGATGCCATGAGCGAGCGCCCGCAGCTCGGCCACCGCTTCCTGCACGTCGCCCTTCAAGACGTCGAGCATGGCCACCGCCTCCGCCGGATCGTCCTCGACCGCATCGCGAGCCAGGCGGATCTTCACGGCCAGAGCCACCAGGTGCTGCTGGGCGCCGTCGTGCAGGTTGCGCTCCAGCTTCCGGCGCTCGGCATCCCCAGCGGCCACGATCCGGGCACGCGAGCGCTTCAGCTCCTCGTTGGCCTGGCGCAGCTCGTCGAGCGACTGCTGCAGGGCCGAGTCGAGCTGCACGTTGTGCAGGGCGAGCCCGACCTGGCGAGCCAGCTCCACCAGCACCCGGTCGTCCTCCTCCGAGAACGGCTCCGCCTCGGGCCGGCGCTCCGCCACGATCAGGCCGAGCAATTCGCCGGCGTGGGCGATCGGGGCCACCCGCACCAGGCTCGGATCGCGACCCACGACCAGCTGCGGCAACCAGACCCCGAGCCACGTACCTCCGGACACCCCGGCCCGGGCCACCACTGGCGCCTCCTTGGGCCCCAGCTCGATCACCGCGGAGTCGCGATGGGGAACAGAGACGCTGCGTTCCAAGCGTCCTCCTGATCCGGTCCATACCTCGGCGGACGCCAGCGACATCGTCTTGCGCAGCGATTCGGCGAGCTGCAGCAACAGCTCGTCGAGAGGGATGGCTCGGGTGAGGCGGCTGCCGAAGGTGCGCAGGGCCTCGTCGGGAGCGGCCTGCTCGCCGTAGACCATGCGGTTGGCGGCCACGGCGAGGCGGTCGCGGGTGGGCAGGTACAGCAAGCTGGCCACGGCGGCGGCGGCCATGGACAGCAGCAGGACGGTGCGCTCGCCACCGGCCGGCACCCGCCCCAGGCCGACGACCACCACCACGTAGACGGCCACCACCAGGGCGGTGAGGCCGGCCAGCGAGACGGTGTGGGTGAGCAGGCGGTCGACCCGTGCCACCAACCGCGGGGAGGTGCCGGCGACGAGGGCCAGCGGCACGAGCCCCGTGCTGGCGAGGGCCAGCTCGCGGAAGTGGCCCGGCCAGTCGGCCAGCAGATCGAGGGCCACGAGCACCAGCACCAGCTCGGTGGCCACGACCACGGCCCAGCCGATCCATTGCAGCCGCCGCCTCGCCACCGCGCCGGCGGCGAGATAGCGGGAGTGCGACGGCGGCACCCCGGCCAGCGCCACCGCGACGGCCTCGAGAACGACGGGCCACCGGGGCAGCTCGGGCCGGGCCGCCACCAGGTACAACCCGCTGAGCAGGCCGACGCCGTAGCCGACCTGCACCGTCACCCAACGGCCCCGGTCCCCGAGCCGTCCGTCCGGCAGGGCCAGCAGGAAGTGAAGGGCGATGGCCGGCAGCAGAGCCAGCGCGAGGCGGGCCACCGTGTCGGCGGCGTCGGCGGCGCCGGTATCGAGATCCGCGTGCCGGGCCAGTGCCGAGGCCAGGACACCGATGCCGCCCACGGCGGCGGCGCCCAGTACGAGGGGGCCGAGGCGGTCCTGGCGCCGCCGGACCCCCAGGGCGGTGCCGGCGCCCGCCCACAACACCACCAGCGCGGCCCGCACCATCTCGAGCCCAGAGGGGCCACCGGCGGAACCCGAAGCGGCCACGGCAACGGCGGCGGCGGCCATGACGACGCACAAAGGTGCCACGAGAAGACAGAGGGGCGAGCGGGCCGGCTCCACCTCCGTGACCGCCTCCTCTACCGGCAACACGGTCACGGCCACCGGACGCCTCGTCTCGTCGACCCGGAGAATGTCAGGCACCTACCGGGGCGGCCGCCGGCTCCTCCAGCGGCTCGCGCCCCCCATGGTCGACGACCCGGCCGTCACGCATGCGCACGATGCGCTGCGCGGCGTCGGCGACCGGCTGGTCGTGGGTCACGAGCACGATGGTCTGGCCGTCACCGTGGAGACGCCGGAACAGCTCCAGCACCTCGGCGCCCCCCTCGGTGTCCAGCGCTCCGGTGGGCTCGTCGGCCAGCACCAGTGTCGGCTGGTTGGCCAGCGCCCGGGCGATCGCCAGCCGCTGGCGCTGGCCCCCCGACAGAACTCCTGGCGCCTGGCGGGCCTTGTCGCCGAGGCCGAGCAGGTCGAGCAGGTCGCGGGCCCGCGTCTCCGCCGGCTTGCGCTTGACACCGGCGATCAGCGCCGGCATGACCACGTTCTCGAGCACGCTCATGCTCTCCAGGAGGTTGAAGAACTGGAACACGATGCCCACGTGCTTCCGGCGCATCAGCGCCAGCGCGTTCTCGTCCTTGTCGGTGAGGCTCTCGCCGGCCACCTCGATCTCCCCCTCATCGGGTGAGTCGAGACCGGCGATGATGTTGAGCAGGGTGGACTTCCCGCAACCAGACGGGCCCATCACGGCGACGAACTCACCCCGCTCCACTACGAGGTCGGCGCCCCGTAGGGCCCGGACCGGCGCCAGCTCCTGGTCGAACGTGCGGTACAGGTTCTTCGCCCTCACTACGAGGTCGCTCACGGTGTTCCTCCTGTGGTCCCGGTTCCGATGTTCCCTACAGATGCGGCTCGTGCCGGCTGCGATGGCCCTATCCGGTACGAGACGACCGGCGTGTCCCGTCCCTTGACCAGCTCGGGCGCCAGCTTCTCGGCATCGGCCGGCGGCTCCGGCAGAGCGTTCCAGGTGGCCTCGCTGAGCACGGTCTGGCCGCGGGCGGCGAACTGCTGGAGCCGCTGGCTCAGGTTCACCACGTCCCCCACGACGGTGTATTCGAGCCGTTCCTCCGATCCGAGCAGAGCGGCGGCCGCCTCACCGGTCGACAGGCCGATGCCGAGCTCGAAGGCGGGAAGGCCCTCGCTCTCCCACCTGGCGTTCACCGCGGCCTGGGCCTCGTGCATGGCCAGGGCGGCGGCGAAGGCCCGGATGGCATGGTCGGGTTGGGCCACCGGCGCCCCGAACACCGCCATGACCGCATCGCCCACGTACTGCATGACCGTGCCTCCCTCGGCCAGGATGGCACGGTTCATCTCCGCCCGGTGCAGGTTGAGCTGGCCGGCCAGCTGGCTGGGCTCGGAGTGCTCGGCGATCGACGAGTACCCCCGGATGTCGGACATGACCACGGTGACGTTTACGTCCTCAGTCTCTCCCACCCGCCGGCCCTCACGGCGGACTTTCTCGGCCAAACCGGTCGGCAGCAGGCGGCTCAACGTCTCACCCTGCTCCTCACGCTCCACGATGGCCTCGTGGAGCAGGCGCAGGCGGCGTAGGGCCCCGGCCGTCCCGGTGGTCACGCCCTCGGCGAGGCGGCGGAAGAGCCGTTCGACCTCGTCGGCCACCGCGGCCGGCGTCGTGGCCCGGGTGGCGGCAATGGCCTTGATGGGGCGTCCCTCGGCGACCATGGCCAGCAGCGTCTCGTCCTCGGGCGACAGGTCCCCATCGGCCGAAACCGGGCGGACGAGGGCGTTGACGATGGCCGGGTCGAGCATCGATCCCCCCGTCGCCACCTCCCGGACCGCCCTGGCCAGCTGGTCACCTTCCGCCACCCTGTCCTTCAGCAGGTAGGCGTACCCGGCCGCCCCCTCGGCCAGCAGGGCGATGGCGTAGTCGGAATCGTCGTACTGGGACAGGATCACGATGCCGGTACCGGGGTGGCGCTTGCGGATCTCCTGGCAGGCATCGATCCCCTCGCGCTGAAAGGCCGGGGGCATACGGATGTCGGACACGATCACCTGGGGGGCGGCCGCCACTGCTCCGGCCACCAGCCCGTCGTAGTCCTCCGCCACCCCTACCACCTCGAGGTCCTTCTCCCGGGCCAGCATGGCCCGTACACCCTCCCGGATGAGCACGCTGTCGTCGGCCAGGAAGACGGTGATTGCCTGCACGGCGTCAATAACACCCCATCCGGCGGGTCACGGCCAATGGTGCTGACGGGTGAACCGGAGGTGGGGCCACCACCACCTGAGGGATGCCGGCCCGCACCCTCGCTCCGGCCACCCGCTCGCCGTACCGTTCCCCCCATGCGCATCGAGTCGTCGGTGACCTGTATCTCCTGGATCCCCTCCGAAGCCGTGCAGGGCCTGCCCCGCCTGGGCTTCTCTACCGGCGTCGCCCACTACGACCGGCCGCCGCCCGAGGACATCGGCGCGCCCGGGGAGGGGCGGCTCGAAGAGCTGGCGGCGACGGACCGCCTGCGCTTCGCCAACCACCTGCGGGCCTGGGTCGACGTCGAAGACGGGCGCATCACCGGCTATGGCTACGACGAGACCAGCGGGGGCCGGATCGGCTCCACCCACGTCCGGCTGGGACGGGCCGACCTGGACGTGGGCGCCACCGCGCTTCCCGACCTCGTCAGGGACCCGGAGGTGGGTGACGGCTGGGTGCGGTTCAGGCAGACCAGCGGCGGGCGCACCGGGCTGCCCGCCCCCCGCACCGTCGCCCACCCTCCGTTCGTCCAGTACCAGGCTCCCATCGGGTGGAGCACCCTGCAGCTCACCCTGCACGCCGGCGGCCAGGTCGACGCCGAGCTCACCGGCGCCAGCGTCTTTCCCCGCCACTGGATGTACGACCACAGCGGAGCCCTGGTGCAGAAGAGCGGCGTGATCGATTTCAACGAGTGGTGGAAGCACTCGTTCGGCAAGCACACACCGTGGGGGGACATGGACTCGCCCGCCCTGGTGACCCAGGTCGAGACGGCCCTGGAGCGCCAGCTGTCCACCACCATCATGCGGGGCGGCCGGAAGCCGTCCGTCCGCAAGGTGAAGAAGGGCCGGGCGCTGGTGGAGCAGGGCGAGCAAGGCGCCGAGCTCTACCTCCTCCTCGACGGAGTGCTGGCCGTGGAGGTGGACGGGAGGGCGCTGGCCGAGCTCGGGCCGGGCACGGTCATGGGCGAGCGGGCCCTGCTCGAAGGGGGCCTGCGTACGGCGACGCTGCGGGCCGTGACGCCGTGCCGGGTGGCGGTGGCCGGCGCGGCCGACATCGACCCGGCGGTGCTGGCCGAGCTCCGGGAGGGGCACCGTCGTGAGGAGGGCGCCGCAGCAGCACCCGACGGCGACGTAGTGGGGGTGCCCCGCGAGTGACGCCGCTCCGCCTCTGGTTCCGCTCCTCGCTTCGGTGGCGACGTCGATCGTTCATCGCGCTGACGATCCTGGTCGGGGTGGCAGGCGGAGTCGTGGTCGGGAGCGCGGCGGGTGCCCGGAGAACCGACACCGCCTATACGCGGTTCCTGGAGTACGCCGACACGTTCGACACCGTCGTGCAGGCGGTGCCGTTCCCGCTCGACATCGAGGCGATCCAGAAGCTTCCCGAGGTGGAGGAGGCGGTGAACGGGGCCTACGCGTTCATCAACCCCGCTCCGGGAGAACCCGACCGGGAGCTGTCGCCCATACTGATGCCCGACCTCCGCACCGTGAAGGGCGACAACTCCAAGATCCTCGAGGGGCGCCGGCCTGATCCGGACAAGGTCGACGAAGCTTCGGTCTCCACCGTGGCGGCACGGGCCGGCAAGATCAAAGTCGGGTCGACTCTGCGGCTGCAGGCCTGGACTCCCGAGGCCGCTACCGCGCTACTGCAGGGTGACCGGAGCCCGCCCGACGGCGTGAAGGTGGCGGTGAAGGTCGTCGGCATCGAGCTGTTCGCCGGCAATATCCTTCCCTCCGAACAGGACGAGGGCACGCTCCATCTGACTCCTGCCTTCGCCAAGAAGTACGGCGACCTCATCGGCCAGGTGGACCTCCTTCGCGTAAAGCTGCGGCGGGGGCAGGCGGACATCGCCTCCTTCAAGGCCGGCGTGGAGCGGATCTCCGACGGCCGGTCGGTCCAGTTCCTGAATCTTGCCGATGACACCGTGCAGGTCCAGCGGGCCATCCACCTTCAAGCAGTGGCGCTGCAGCTCTTCGCCCTGCTGGCCGGCGTCGCCGCGCTGCTCATCCTCGGCCAGGCCCTGGCCCGCGACACCTTTGTCGACGCCGGCGACCAGCCGACACTGGCCGCGCTCGGGCTGGCTCCGGGGCAGCGCTGGGCCGGGCTCATGCTGCGCCCGGCGGCCATCGCCCTGGGTGGGTCGATGGTGGCCGTGGCCGTCGCCTTTTTCGGCTCTCTCCTGACTCCTTTCGGGATCGCGCGGGATGCCGAGCCCGATCCTGGCCTCGCCTTCGACGCCCTCACCATGCTCACCGGCGGGGCCGCCATGTTCGTGCTCCTCCTGCTAATCGTCTCCCTTCCGGCCTGGCGGGTCGTCCGGGCCGCGGTGCAGTCCGGGTCCCGTAGAACCGAGCGCCCGTCCCGCCTGGCCGAGGCTCTGGCCAGGAGCGGTGGGAGCCCCAGTGCCGTCACCGGCTTCAGGATGGCCGTCGAGCCCGGCCGCACCGGATCGGTGCCCACCCGGGCCGCGCTGGCGGGGACCGTCCTGTCACTGATGGCCCTGGTCACCGCCTTCACCTTCGGCAACAGCCTGCAGAACCTCATCGACGAACCCCGGCTCTACGGCTGGAACTGGGACGCCCTCGTCGGTGACGTCTTCTTCGAGGACCTGGCCGACCAGGTCGTCCCTCCGCTCTCCGAGGCCGAGTCCGTCGCCGGGTTCTCGACCATCACCCTGACAGAGGCGGACGTTGGCGGCGTCCGGGTGCCGACCTTCGGGTTCGAGAGCAATTCCGGGTCGGTCTTCCCTCCCATCGTGAGCGGCCGCGCGCCGGAGCAGCCCGACGAGATCGTGCTCGGCGCCAGAACGATGGGCGACGCCGGCAAGAGCATCGGTGACACGGTGACGGTCCGCGTCGGCGACAACATCGTGAAGATGCGGATCGTGGGGCGCGGGGTGCTGCCGGCACTGAGCGGGGGCGACATCGCCGGCCTCGGCGAAGGGGCGCTCATCACCGGAGAGGGGCTGGCTCGACTCGTGCCCAGAGCGGTGCGCAACCTCTTCGCCGTCCGGTTCGCCGAAGGAGTCAGCGACGAGCAGAAGGGGGAGGTGCTGGGCCAGTTCGAGGAGGGGGCCAGCGTGAGCACGGCGTCCCCACCAAAGCGGGTGGCCGACTTCGATCGGGTGGACAACGTGCCTGTCGTGCTCGCCGGCCTCCTCATCCTCATCGGCGCCGCCACCCTGGTCCACACCCTGGTGACGGCAGTTCGCCGCCGGCGCCGTGACCTGGCCATCCTCAGGACCCTCGGCTTCGTCAAAGCTCAGGTGAGATGGACTGTCGCCTGGCAGGCGACGACCTTCACCGTCTTCGCCCTCGCCGTGGGCATCCCGCTCGGCGCCGCCGCCGGCCGCTCGGCGTGGGGCATCTTCGCCAACGAGCTGGGGATCGTGCCCGAGCCCGTGGTCCCGCTCCTCCCTGTGCTGTTGACGATCCCTGTCACCATCATGATCGCCAACGCCGTGGCCCTACTTCCTGGCCGGGCCGCCGTCCGCACCCCGCCGGCCGTCGTGCTGCGGACCGAGTAGCGCCCTCCGGCCAACATGTTCTTCGTCTGGAGGGCCAACCGATCACGCAGTCGAGGCGCCCTGCTGGTGGTCGTCGTCCTGCTCGGCCTGGTCGGCGGGGTCGCCATCGCGTCGGTGGCCGGAGCCCGCCGCACCGCGTCGACCTTCGATGCCTATCAGGGCGACATCCGTTTCAGCCACGTCGCCGTCAACACCTTCATCCCCGACCTGGAGCGGGTCGAGGCCATCGCCGCCCTGCCCGGCGTGGAGAGCAGCGCCACCTACCTCGGGCTGAGCGCCTTCCCCCTGCTCGACGGCGAGGTCGTGGAGGACTTCCGTTACACGGGCGTGTTCGGCAGCCTCGACGGCCGTTTCTTCACCCAGGATCGGGCCACCGTCGTCGATGGCCGGCTCCCCCGGCTCGACGCCACCGACGAGATCGCCTTCACTCCGGTACAGGCCCGCTTCATGAAGGCCGTGGTCGGGGAGACGGTCACCTACCTCTACAGGGACAACGAGACGCAGGAGGAGCTGGCTCGCACGCAATACGAGGTCGTCGGCATCGTCCGGCTCCCTCCCGTGCTGGTCGACGAGTACGACATCATCGAGGGGGCGATCCTGCCGCCGGCCGCCACCAGGGAGCGGCTCGACGCCTTCTATTACGCGTGGCAGGGCATCCGTCTCACCGACGGATTGGACGGGATCGGGCCCTTCCTCCGGCAACTCGAAACCGACCCTGTCGTGTCGCAGCTGCCTGCGGTGGTCCAGCGGAACGACGAGACGCGGGCCAAGGTGCAGCGTGCGGTGCGGCCCCAGGCCATGGCCCTGGGGTTGTTCGGCGTGACCGCGGCCCTGGCCGCCATCGCCCTCGCGGCCCAGGCTGCGGCCCGGATCGTCAATCGCTGGTCGGCCGACGCCGCCGTCTTCCGGGCGCTGGGCCTGACCCGCCGGCAGGTCACGGTCGCTGCCGCCGCTGATGCCGCCATTGCCGTGATGGGTGGCCTTGCCGTGGCGTTCGCGGTCGCGGTGGCGCTCTCACCAATTGCCCCGGTCGGGGCGGTGCGGGCGTTGGCGCCCGACACGGGTGTTCACGTCGATGGGGCTGCGCTCCCGCTGGGTCTGCTCGTGCTCGGGGTGCCGCTCCTCGCGATGTGCCTGTGGTTCGGCCGGCGTCTCACCGCTACGAACCACCGGCCCCCGCCGCAACGGCCCCCGTCGGTCGTGTCCGCCGCTGCTCGTACGAACATGCCGCTGCCGGTCTTCGTCGGCATGAGCCTCGCCTCGCCCGCAGGCCGCGGGCGGGACAACGTGCCGGTCCGGGCCACGATGGTCGGCACGACGGTGGCCATGGCTGCCACCGTGGCCGCCCTCGTGTTCGCCGCCAGCCTCGGCGACGTGGTCTCTCATCCCCGACGCTACGGCTGGAACTGGGACCAGCTGCTCCTCGAGGAAGCCGGGTACGGCTCGTTCGCTCCGCCGGTGGTGACCAAGTTGATCGAATCCGAGGAGGACGTCACCGGCTGGTCGTTGCTGGCCTTCGACCAGATGAGCGTCGACGGCGTGACCGTACCCGCTATCGGGCTGGACCGCCGGGCCGGCGCCGTCGAGCCACCTACCGTCTCCGGCCGCCCCCTCGGCGGCCCTGGAGAGATCGCTCTGGGGGTGACCACCCTCTCGCGCATCGGCAAGAAGGTGGGCGACAGGGTGAAGGTGGTCGGCAGCGAGCGGGCCGAGGAGCTCGATGTCGTGGGCGCGGTCACCTTCCCGGCGATCGGAGTGGGCGGCGCCGACCACACGTCGCTCGGGCGGGGGGCGCTCGTCACCTTCGACGCCCTCAGTCGGCTGAAGACACCCGGTGTCGAGTGCATGGAAACCCAGGAGGCCACCTGCCCGAGCGCCATCGCCTTCGACGTGGCGCCGGGGGCGGACGGCGACGCAGTGGCCGAACGCATCGCCACGGCGGCGTCCGGCGACACGCCAGGCACCACCTACGCGCAACCGCTGACGCGGCCGGCGGACATCCGCAACTACGAGGAGATGAGCACGGTTCCGGTCGCCCTGGCGTCGCTCCTCGGCGGGGCGGCGATCGTGGCGCTCATCGTGACGACCCTGGCATCGGTGCGGGCGCGGCGGCGCGAGCTGGGGATCCTCAAGGCACTCGGCGCTACAGGAGGACTGCTCAGGATGTCGGTCGCCGCCCAGGCGGTGACCATCGCCGCCGGCGCCTGCATCGTCGGCGTACCGGTCGGGATCGCGGCAGGACGGGTTTCGTGGATCCGGTTCGCCGAGGTCGTCGGGGTGGTCCCCGTTCCTTCCATCCCGCTATCCACGGCGGCGGTGGCCGTTCTCGCCGTGGCGGGCGGCGCGCTCCTGTCCGTGGTGCCGGCAACGCTGGCCGCTCGCACCACAGCCGCTCACCAGCTGCGATCCGAATGAGCCAGCCGCAGTCGGGCGCACGGGTACCGTGCAGGCGTGGCCGGGAACAGCATGCTCAAACGACAGGTGTCGCTCGGCGTCGTCGTATGGATAGTGATCGGGGTCATCGTGGCCGCCCGCGAGAACTTTCTCGACGATCTGGGGTCGCTGTCGAACGTGCTGTCGGCGATCCTCGCCGTGGCCGTGTGGCCGCTAGTCGCCCTCGATGTCCACTTCGGTATCTGACGTCCCAGTCGGATTGGTGGACCTTCGCTTCCGTCCACTTACGCGGGATGACTTCGGCTTGTTGTCGACGTGGCTATCGCGGCCGCACGTGGAGCCGTGGTGGCGGGAACCGTACGACTTGGCATCGGTCGAGGAGAGATACGGGCCGGCGGTAGACGGGCTCGAGCCCACCGAGGTCTTCGTGGTGGAGCAGGCAGGCCGGCCGATCGGGATGGTCCAGCGGTACCGGCTCGACGACGAACCCGAATGGCGGCGCGTCATGGAGCCGACGGGCACGCCCCATGAGGCCGCCGGCATCGACTACCTCATCGGCGAGGAGGGCCTGATCGGCCGGGGCATCGGGACCGAGGTCATCGTTCGTTTCGTGGACGACACCTGGGCCAGGTACCCAGAGGTGCCGGCCATCGTGGTGAACGTGCAGCAGGACAATCGCCGCTCGTGGCGGGCCCTGGAGAAGGCCGGTTTCTCCCGGTGCTGGGCCGGCGAGCTCGACTCCGACGACCCCGGCGACCAGGGCCCCAGCTACGCCTACATCCTGAGCCGGCCGGCCGAGGAAGGCTGCGTCTAGCGCAGCCCTACGGCAGAATGCACCGGTGGGAATGCGGGTCCTCGTCACGACGCCTGCGGGGCTCGGCCACGTCCATCCGATGGTGCCTCTGGCGCAGGCGATGGCGGCCCGGGGGCACGACGTGTTGTGGGGCCTGCCCGCCGCCGCCGTTGACCACGTCGAGCGGGTCGGGATTCGCGCCGTAGGCGCCCGTCCTGTCGAACCTGTCCGACCGGCCGATGTCCTACGCCTCTACCCCGAGCTGAACGATCTTCCTCCGGCCGACGTACCCGCGTCCTCGTCACCGTGGGCCCGGAGGCGGACCCGGCTTTGTTGGGGCCCCAGCCGGGCCACGTCCGCGTCGAGCGGTACGTGCCCCAGACCCAGGTGCTGCCGCACTGCGACGTCGTCATCTCCCACGGCGGTTCGGGAACAGCGCTGTCCACGCTCGCCCTCGGCTTGCCCCAGCTCTGCCTGCCCCAGGGGGCGGACCAGTTCCTCAACGCGGTGGCGATCGCCTCGGCGGGAGCAGGCATCTCGTTGATGCCCGGCGAAGCAGGTGCCGGCACCGTGCGCGACGCGGTGTCCCGGCTCCTCGACGACTCGTCGATCCGCGACCGCGCCCGAGCCGTTAGCGCATCAATCGCGTCGATGCCGGCGCCCGAAGAAGTCGCCGAGGTGCTCGAGGAACTGGTCTGACGGCACACAGGGCTTCGATCGGCGGAGGGAGTGGGATTTGAACCCACGGGACTCTCGTCCAAAGCTTTTCAAGAGCTTCGCATTCGGCCGCTCTGCCATCCCTCCTGGCCCACCATGGTAGGCCCAGGACCTCAGTCGCCGATCTCGCTCCGCAGCTCGTCGATCCAGTCGGCCGCCGCCGCCCAGCCCGCCTCCATGTCACGACGAATGGCCGGACCGTGCTCGCCGGCGGCTGGATAGGAGCCGAGGAACTTGATGCCGTCGAGCATGGAGTGCAGGTCCCGCAGGCAGTCGGCTACCACCTCGTCTGCGATATGGCCCTCCAGGTCGATGATGAAGCAGTAGTTGCCCAGGCCGCGTTTGGTGGGCCTCGACTCCAGCTTGGTCAGGTTGATGTTGCGGGCCGAGAAGGGGCTGAGGATGGCGTGCAGGCTGCCGGGCCGGTCGGCCTGCTGGAAGCACACGATGCTCGTCTTGTCGTGCCCTGTGGGCGCAGGAACACCGCTGCGGGCCACGAGGACGAAGCGGGTCGAGTTGTCGGGATGGTCCTCCACGTCGCGGGCGAGCACGTCGAGGCCGTAGAGCTTGGCGGCCAGAGCGGTGCCCAGAGCCGCGGTCCCGGCCGGGCGATCCGTGCCCACCGTCTGAACCGCGTCAGCCGTGGAGTTGGCCGCCACCACGTCCACCTGGGGCAGGTTGTTGTTGAGCCACCCTCTGCACTGTGCGGTGGCGTGTGGAAAGGACACGACCCGCTTGACATCAGCCAGCGCCGTACCCGGCGGCGCCAGCAGGTTCAACCGCACCGCCATCACGACTTCCCGCTGTATCCGCAGCTCGGTGTCGAAGATCAGCGTGTCCAAGCTGGCGTTGACGGTGCCCTCGATCGAGTTCTCCAGGGCCACGAAACCCAGTTCAGATTCCCCGCCCTGCACGGCGTTGAGAACGTCGGGCATGGACTTCATGGGGACCAGGTGAGCCTCAGCCAGGTCGGGCTGGGTGAGGAGAGCCTCTTCGGTGAAGGTCCCGGGTGGGCCCAGGAAGGCGACACGTGCCACAAAGGTGCACGATAGTTAGGGCATGGACGAGGCGACCCTGAGACAGCTGCTGGACGACGTGCGCTCCGGCACGCTGGCGCCCGACGACGCCGTCCACCGGTTGCGCCGGCTGCCCTTCGCCGACCTCGGCTTCGCCCGCGTCGACCACCACCGCGTTCTGCGCCAGGGCTGGCCCGAGGCCGTCTACGGTCCGGGCAAGACGGCCCGGCAGTGCGCCGACATAGTGCGCGAGCTCCTGTCCGGCGAGGGAGGCGGTCCGGTGGTGCTCACCCGGGCCAACGCGTCCCAGGTCACCGCGGCACTCGCATTCAATCGCGGCGGAACCGTGTCGGGCACCACGGTCGTCTGGCGGCCCGCTCCGGAACGCCCTGGACGGATCCTGATAGTCACAGCCGGCACGGCCGACGGCCCCGTCGCCGAGGAGTGCACAACGACCCTTGCCGCCTACGGGTTCCGCCCCGAGCTGCTGGCCGACTGCGGCGTGGCCGGAGTCCACCGCCTCCTGGCCACCTTCGACGATCTCGCCGCCGCCGATGCAGTCGTGGTCGTGGCCGGCATGGAGGGCGCCCTGCCCACTGTGGTCGGGGGGCTCACGTCCTGCCCGGTGGTGGCCGTTCCCACCAGCGCCGGGTACGGCGCCGCCTTCGACGGGATCACCGCGCTCCTCGGCATGCTCTCCTCGTGCGCCGCCGGCATCACCGTCGTCGGCATCGACAACGGCTTCGGCGCCGCCTCCGCCGTGGCCCGCCTCCTGCGATGACCTCGCCGGCGGTGCCCTGATGGTCCTCGCCTGGTTCCACTGCTTCGCCGGCATCGCCGGCGACATGGCCCTCGGCAGCCTCGTCGACGCCGGCGCCGGTCTCGACGAGGTCGTCGGCCTGCTCGAGCGGCTTCCCGTCACCGGGTGGACGCTCGAGGCTCAAGGCGTGCAGCGGGGGGGCATCGCCGCCACCCGCATCCGGGTAGGCGCCGCGGACGACGGCATCGTGCGCACCCACGCCCACATCCAGGGTGTCATCGAGGAGGCGCGCCTGCCCGACCGCGTTCGGGAACGGGCCCTGGCCACGTTCGCCGCTCTGGCCGACGTGGAGGGTCGCCTCCACCGCCGCCACCCCTCCCAGGTCCACTTCCACGAGGTGGGCGGCATCGACGCCATCGTCGACATCGTCGGCACCTGCGCCGCCCTGGAGATCCTGGAGGTGGACGAGGTGCGCGCCAGTCCGGTGGCCACGGGGACGGGCATGATCCGCAGTGCCCACGGCGCCCTGCCCAACCCCGCCCCGGCCGTGGTGGCCCTGCTCCAGGGGGCGCCCACCTACGGCCGGGACCTCAACGTGGAGCTCACCACTCCGACCGGCGCGGCGCTGCTGGCCGCCCTCGTCACCACCTACGGCCCCCTGCCCGCCATGACCATCGAGCGCAGCGGCTTCGGCGCCGGTTCCAGGGACCTCGACACCCTGCCCAACCTCACCCAGGTGGTGCTGGGCACGCCCACCGCCGGCGCCGGCGCAGAGCCGGGGCAGCCCGTCATCCTGCTGGAGGCGAACGTGGACGACGCCAGCGGTGAGACCCTCGCCCACGCCGTGAGCGCCCTTCTCGCCGCCGGCGCCCACGACGCCTGGGTCACGCCGATCGTCATGAAGAAGGGCCGCCCCGCTTACACCGTCGGGGCCCTCGCCGATCCCGCGCTGGCGGCCCAGGTCGCCCAGGTGCTCCGGGCCGAGACCGGCTCCCTCGGCGTCCGCGGGTCCACCCTGGAACGCTGGCCGGCGGCGCGCACCGAGGCCGAGGTCGACGTCAACGGCGTACCCGTGCGGGTCAAGGTCAGCGCCGGCCGGATCAAGGTCGAACACGACGACGCCGCCCGCGCCGCCCGCCGCAGCGGCCGCCCCCTCCGGGAGGTGGTGTCGCGGGCGGAGTCCGAGTTCCACCGCCTCCACCCGGGCCCTCCAGTCGGCTCCGGCGGCGGCCAGGGCGACGAAGCGGGATGACTCGGGTCAGTGCAGCCGCTCAGCCCCGCACGAGCACCGACATCGCCCGCTCGTTGTCGGCCACACCACCCTCGCCCCTGACCGGCCCGACCACGACGGTGAGCGTCGACGGTCCCCCGAGCACCGGCTTCAGGCCACCGACGGCGACAGCCCGGCGCTGGCCGGGCACCAGGTCCACGAACTCCCGCGCGGTGTCGACCTCACCCGCCGGGCCGGTCAGGGTCACCACCACCGGCACACCGGACTCCGGAGCGTTGCCGATGTTGGCCACCACCACCTCTACGCGCAGGGCCCTGACCAGCGGGAGCACCACGCTGCCGGCGTCGCTCCCCACCGGCTTCGGATCGGTGGCGAAGGTGAGGAGGCCCACATCATGGACGGGGGTGGCGATGGCACTGGCCCGAAGGGCGGAGACGAAGGCCACCATGGCCGGCCGGTCCCAATCGGCGGGATCTGGGACCCACCTCGACTCCGGCAGGACTCGAGAGGTGCCCCCCTCCCGGCCGACCAGCTCGACGAAGGTGCGGTACGTCTGGTCGGCGGCGACCATCTCCCGCCCCGCTCTTTCCAGGTCGTCGGCGGCACCCTCCGGAGCACCTTCGCCGAGGGCGGTACCCAAGGCATCGTCCATGGTGGCCGAGGCGCGGGACCGCAGCACCATGGTCGACACCAGAAGGCTGTGGTTGGTCCTGAGGTCCGGCGGAGGGTCGAGCCGGCGCACCGCGGCCAGCACCACGGCGGCGTCCCTCCGGACCCGCTCCATCTTGCGGCGGATCCCGTTGCGGCCCAGCTGCGTGGCCTCCGACCGCACCTGGGTGACGTCGGCGCCCTGCAGGGTCGAGCGCTCCACGTGGGGCCGGAGCTGGTCGACGTAGGCCAGCCGGGCCAGACGCTTCGACGGGCTCTTCGAGCTCGACGAATAGCCGGCGTTGACCAGCAGTGCCACAACCGAGAGGACCAGTCCCACGAGCACGAAGCGCGACCTGCGGCGGCGTCGACGGCGGGGGGCGAAGGCCATCGCAAGGCCACGCTAGCGACCGTCGCCGCACATGGTCCCCGGGGACTCATGGAGGTGATGGCTCCACCGGACCGGCTGGACCGTCACGTAGTCTCGTCCGAAGGAGGTGGCTGGCTTGCGGGCGAGACGGGGCACTTCGACGTCGAACTTCGGAGTCGGCCGGCGCGAGAGCCATGACGCCTCGGCCTTCTACGACCGCTTCCGCCCGCCCGACCTGAGCCGGGACGAAACCGTTCCCGCCCCCACCGCCGTCGCCGAGCCCTTCGTCTGTGGCGATTCGAGGTCCATGGACACGGTGGAGGACGGGTCGGTCGCTCTCGTGGTCACGTCTCCGCCGTACTTCGCCGGCAAGCAGTACGAGGAGGAGCTGGCGAGCGAGGGGGTGCCCAGCTCCTATCTCGAGTACCTCGACCTGCTCAGGTCGGTCTTCGCCGAGTGCGCCCGCAAGCTCGAGCCCGGCGGGCGGATCGCCGTCAACGTGGCCAACCTCGGGCGCAAGCCCTACCGCAGCCTCGCCGCCGACGTCATCCGGATCCTCGAGCACGACCTCGGCCTCCTGCTCCGGGGCGAGCTGGTCTGGCAGAAGGGCGAGGGCGCCAGCGGCTCCTGCGCGTGGGGGTCCTTCCGCAGCCCCTCCAATCCGGTCCTGCGCGACATCACCGAGCGGGTGATCGTCGCCAGCAAGGGGCGCTTGGACCGGGCGCGGTCGGTGAAGCAACGGGCCCTGGAGGGCCTGCCCCACGAGACGACGATCACGACCGACGACTTCATGGCCTTGACCCTCGACCTGTGGTCGATGCCGACGGAGAGCGCACGCAGGGTCGGCCACCCGGCGCCCTTCCCGGTGGAGCTGCCGGAGAGGCTGATCGAGCTGTACACCTTCAGGCACGATCTCGTCCTCGACCCGTTCATGGGCAGCGGCTCCACCCTGGTGGCCGCCGCCCGCCTCGACCGGCGGTACGTGGGCTACGACACCGACCCGAACTACGTCGCCCTGGCGAGGCGCCGGGTGGCGGGCGAGCCGGAGGCGCTCCAGCCGGTTCCCTCGGAGGACGATCTGGAGGACCGAGCCGCCCAGGGCAAGCCGGCCCAGAAGCTGGCCGAGGAGGCTCTGGTCGAGGCCGGCTTCTCGATCGTCAAGAACAACCACCGGGTGCCCAAAGCAGGTGTGACGGTCGACTTCCTGGCCACCGACGGCGCCGGCGACCGCTGGCTCTTCGACGTGGCCGGGTCCTTCACCAGCCACCGGGGAGGCATGCTCCTGAACGAGGTCGTCTGGCGGTCCCTCGGCCGGGCCAACGCCCTCAGGGGCCCCATCGCCGCCGGCACTCCCCTGGTCTTCCTGACGACCCACCTTCCCCGCCGCCCCGGCGAAGGCGACACCGCCCTACGCGCCGCCGGCCCCGACGCCTTCTTCGACGCCATCGACCTTCTCTCCGACTCAGCCCGTTCCAGGCTGCAGGCCTACGCGAAGGGCGGCTCCACCGACGATCCCCGAGCCGGTTTCTGGACCGCGGGCGACCTCACCCGCCGGCGCCACCGCCCGCTACCCGAATGACTCTGTCGTCGTGCCGCTCGACTGCGATTGCCGCGCGGCTCGTGAACGTCATCTCGTGCGTGACCGTTCTGGCGACGCCGGCACCTGCCTGACGGGGGGGACGTTCGCGGTATCGCCTCCCGGGCTGGCGAGGGAGCGTTCGAGCCCCGTGAACAGGTCTAGGACATCGGGAGCCTCGAAGACGCGGTAGCGCTGCCTGCCCACGTTGCGCTGGCGGAGAACCCCCGCCTCGGCGAGCGTGTTGACCGCTTCCGTGGTCCGAGCCTTCGAACGACCGATGAGCGCGCTGGCGGACTCGACGCTCATCACCGGCGCCCCAGGAAGGACCTCGACCAGCAGGTCGGTGCTGGAGCTCGCACGGACCCGACCGAGGCGTTGCCGCCAACCCGCGACCATGGCATCGATCTGCGCGGCGTAGTGCTCGGCGTCGACACAAGCCCGATGAGTTGCGGTGGCGAAGACCCTGAGCCATTCGGCCGCGGCGACCGAACGCTCCGAGCTCGCCGGCTCGGCCAGGTGACGAAAACCCATGAGCCCGGCCACGTAGGTGCCCGACCAGGTGGCGAGGACGAGGCTGATCGGCGGCACGAAGGCCGGAGCCAGGCCCCGCCGTCGCAGCACGACGTGGATCAGCGCCCGACCTGTCCTGCCGTTGCCGTCGGCGAAGGGGTGGATCGTCTCGAACTGAGCGTGTGCCAGCGCGGCCTGGACCACAGGCGAGTGATCGTCGCCGTTGACGTAGGCGAGGAGATCGTCGAGCAATCCGGCTAGATACTCGGCCGGTGGGGGGACGAACGTCGCGCTGCACGGGTTGTAGGAGCTGCCGCCGATCCAGTTCTGCGCGGTGCGGACCTCGCCGCCGATGTTCGGCGTGGACGAACGCTCCATCAGGGTGCGGTGGACGGCCAGAAGCTCGTCGAGCCCGAACCTCTTCGCCGTCGTTGCCAGCTCGACAGCCGTCTCCATGGCGGCGATGTTCCCCAGCACCTCGACGGCGACGTGATCGCCGGCGTCGTCACCACGGGCGAGAGCCGCTTCGGCACCAAGGAGCCGGCGCGGGGCGGCCGCTAGCCCCTCGATGATCGAGGACGCCACCGACTCGGCACGAAGCAGGAACCGGGCGAGGCCTTCGAGACTGATATGGGTCGTTCCCGCGTCGTTCAGCTTTCGCACCGCCGCTTCTGCGTCGGAAACATCCGCGGCGATGTCGCCTGGGATGACGAGGTCCCAACCAACGAGCGGGTCGGGCAGGTAGGCGTCGTAGTCGCAGCCCTGGCGGTCTCGACGGCTCATGCCCTCTTCGAATGGCGCCGTCCATGCCTTCGCAAGTGTGAGGCCATCAGCATCCTAAGTAGCGGTTACTGAACAACCGTAACTTAGAATCCAGGCTGGTTCCTGAGCTCCAACGAACTTTGGCGCTCGCGTGGGTCTTCAGCGAGCTGGAGGCGCTCCCGACCCATGACCGACCGGCTCGATGTTCAAGTCTCGGTAGGTGAGCATGGGGCGATAAGGAACCTTGACGCTCTCGAAGAACTCCGAAGCGAAGTCGCTGCGGTCGACGAGCGTGGTGGCGAAGACAACTTCCCCTCCTTCCGCCTGAACCCGGTTGTAGGCGTCCTTGATCGAACCGCCGGTCGACACGACGTCGTCCACGACCATGACTCGTAGACCAGGCGTGATCCGGGCGCCCTCCACCCAGAGGTTCGTGCCCCGCCCCTTCGGCTCCTTGCGGATGAGAAACCACTTGCACGGCGCCGCCCGGGCGACGGCGAAGGTGAAAGGCACCGCACCGAGCACCAGGCCCCCGACCAGATCGAACTCCACCTCAGCCTCACGAGCGGCCGCCACCATGGCCTCCCCCACGAAAGCCAGATCCTCGGGATCATCGACAGCGTGCTTGGCGTCGATGAAGTCCCGGCTGAACTCCCCCGACGCCAGCCGTATCGGCTCCGGCAGGTGCTGCAGCACCATCGGATCCATCACGATCTCACGAAGGCGGTCAGAGGACGCAGTCATAGGGGGGTGGGCCAGCTGCAGCGGACCACAGCATCTTCGCTTGCCTGTGGTCCGGACCGCCAACGACCTGACGCCACCGCCCTGGCCGGCGGGAGACCGATCGCCGCTCGTAAGCCTCACCATCACCAGGCTGCTTTTGTAGTTCCACCCGTAAGCCTCTCCGTGTGAATGCTAATCCTCTGTCCTGGCCGCTGCTGCCACGCCACCACAGAATCCATGCCACCCGATTGGCCATTGAACCTACGTCACCTCTGTGACAAGAAGCAGCGACGCCGACTCCCCGTTGCTCGCCTCCTTCGTCATCGTCCGCCCGTTGGCCGCCTTCGATGACGACTCGGCGTAGCTGCACTCCTACTGCCCCGCTTCCAACTCGGCGAGTAGATCGAGCAGCCCGCTCACCTCCCACGCGCGATTGCGCTTCGACTCCGAGAGGGGGAGCAGGATGCCAGCCTCGACCAGCTGGTCGACGGCGACAGCCGTGGATGACTTGCTGCGTCCGGTCACGGCGGTCGCCATCGGAACGGTGACGACGGGATGTCCTGGGAGTTCGTCGATCACGGCCCACGCGGCAGCGTCGGCGCGGAGGTCCGCGTGGTCACGGAGTTTGACCCGCCACTCCTCCTGCAGGTCTTGGACCCGTCCTAGGTAGCGCTCAGCAAGAGTTGCCGCCTGGGCGGCAGCGACGGCAAAGCGCTCGATCCAGTCTTCGAGGTCACCGTCTCGGTACTGGGTCAGTTCGTCGATGTAGCGGTCCTTGTTGGCGGCGAGGACGACGCTGATGGGCGGGACGTAGCTCGGCGCGAGCCCTCGCCGGCGGAGCAGGACGTGAATGAGCGCTCGTCCGGTGCGGCCGTTGCCGTCCTCGAACGGATGGATGGTCTCGAACTGGGCGTGGGCGACCGCGGCCTGGATCAGCGGTGGGAGATGGTCGCTGTTGCAACAGGTGGACGACCTCAAGACCAAGCATGGCGAACCGATAGACGTCTTCAGCGCAGAGCGTTCGTGACTCGAGCGCGGGTCGGCGTCGAAGGCGCGTACTAGACGTCCGCCCGCTCGAACGTCTCCCGCACTCGGTTGTAGTACTCGATCGAGTCATCTACTGGGGGCGTACCGAGTGCGCTCAGCCCGTCTCGGCCAAGCTTGTTAATGAGTTCGACGGCCGACGGGACGTCGTCGACGATCGCATCCGAAAGCCCAAACACGAAGGGGTGGATCCAGTTCTCGAGGTCCTCGCCGAAGACGTCAGGCACGAGGTCACGTCGGTAGTTCGAGTTCCGCGGGCACACGGTTACGACTGGGATCGCTCGCATCCGAGCAAACATCATCTCAGCGCCTACACCAATCCCCTTCTCAGTTCGAGCATCGGCGATGACGACGTCGCTAATGCTCACCAGATGGAGGTCGCATCCGAAGTTCGCGTAGTAGTCGTCCGACGGAGCTGCGACTTCGCAGCGTTCAGGGTGCGAACTTCGTCGGCAACCGTGATTCCTTCAACGATGAGCTGCTCCTCGAGGTCACTCCAGAACGTCCCAGCGGGTCGGGAGTCGGTGGAGCCTTTGCGGATGCTCCCCGACAAGTAGACGTAGAGAATGTCTCGCTCCGGTTGTCGGCACCCGATTGGGGGCGCAGCGGCAAGTTCACCTACAAGCGACAGGGACGACGGCGTCATGCCGCCTCCGAGGGTCGATCCAGGTCGCGCCCGCCTATCCGCGCCCAACGACGGTCGAATGTCATTGCTGTAATTCTACGGTAGAAGGCCCAGCGATGCCAGCCCAGGCAGAGTTCTGCACTGATTTGCCGTAGATTTTCTACAGTGAGGCGCACCTTGGACGCGGATCTGCTCTCGGTCAGCGACGCAGCTAGTCGCCTTGGCATCACTGAGGGCGCTGTCCGGTACCGAATCAAGCACGAACAGCTCCCGGTGCAGGTGGACGAGCGCGGACGCAAGCGCATACCTGTGCAAGCGGTCGAGCGCGCGCGAGGAGGCCAGCCAATCGGTCCGACCCTCACCGGAGGAACTTCTCGCCGAGTCACAACAGGATGCTGCCGCGCTCCGCGATGTCCTCCGGTCGGTTGTCGCTGCTCGAGAGCGGACGGCCGACTCCATACGGGCTGCACTCGACGCTGAGCGAATCCTGTTGGACTCACTCCTGGCGACGATCGGGGATGTCTCAGCGCCACCCACGGCCCACGTCGAGTAGGCCTGCCACTGCACGCGAGCCAGTGCGCGGCTGGTCGAGCGGCGCCACCTCGGCTGCACCGCTGGTCGCACATTGCGGTCCTGCAGCGGACGTCCGGGTTCGTTGCGCGTGCGCCGGTAGAAGTCCGGTAGAAGTCGGCCATCGCGGCGTCGATCGCGTACGCCGTGACCTGCGCCAACGCGGTGGGCGAGGGGGGACTTGAACCCCCACATCCTTTCGGACACAGGAACCTGAATCCTGCGCGTCTGCCAATTCCGCCACTCGCCCGAGCGGTGGGTGAGAACGGTAGCCGACATCTCGGAGCCTCTCGCCGGGCTTCGGGGGGGCCGCCCGTAGGTAAGGTCGCGCCACATGGGACTGCAGCAGTTCGAGCGCCGGCTCGAGCGCCTGGTCGAGGGCGTGTTCGCCAAGGCCTTCCGTAGTGGGCTGCAGCCGGTCGAGCTGGGCCGGCGCCTCACACGGGAGATGGACACCCAGCGCGCCGTGGGGGTGCGGGGGGTCATCGCCCCCAACGCCTTCACCTTCGCCCTCGCTCCCGCCGATCTGGAGCGCTTCCAGTCATTTTCCGAGGCAATGGTGCGGGAGCTCGCCGATGCCGCCCGCGAGCACGCCCGCACCGAGGGCTACGTCTTCGTCGGGCCGGTCGAAGTGGTGCTGGAGGAGGATGCGTCGGTGACGCCAGGGACGTTCCTCGTGGCCGGAGAGGTGCGGGAGGCTCCCGGCGGCGCGGTCGTGGGCTCGCTGGTGCTCCCCGACGGCTCGCGGGTCGGGATCAGCGACGAACCGGTCACCATCGGGCGCCTCTCCGACTGCGACGTTCCGGTGAACGACGAGAGCGTCAGCCGGCGTCACGCCGAGGTCCGGCGCCAGGGCAGCGACATCGTCGTGGTGGACCTGGGCTCCACCAACGGCACCAAGGTGAACGGCGCCGGCGTGAGAGAACGGCGGCTGGCCGACGGCGACGAGATCACGGTGGGGTCCACGAGGCTGCGCTTCGAGGCTTCGTAGGCGTCGCCTGTGCCCGAGTCCCTCCTCACCATCCTCAAGTTCTGCTTTCTCGCGCTCCTGTGGCTCTTCTTCCTGCGGGTGCTCTGGGCCGTGTGGTCCGAGGTCAACACGCCGGTGGCGGCCGCCGCTCCGCCGGCCCCCGCCGCCTCCCGGGCGCCGGCCCGGACCCCGGGCCCCGACGCCGGCCGGCTGAAGGTGATCGAGCCTCCCGAGCGCCGGGGGACCGCCTATGACTTGGGAGACGAGCTCACCGTGGGGCGAGCCAGCAGTTGCGGCGTGGCCCTCACCGAGGACACCTACGCCTCGCAGCTTCACGCCCGCGTCTTCCGCAGGGACGGCCGGGTCTGGCTGGAGGATCTCGGCTCCACGAACGGCACCTATCTGAACGCCAAGCCGGTCTCCGCCCCGGTTGCCCTCCGGCGCGGGGACCGCCTGCAGATCGGACGCACCGTCTTCGAGGTGGCCAAGTGACGGTGCTGCGGGGGGGCGGCGCCACCGACGTGGGGCGGGTGCGGTCGAACAACCAGGACCAGCTCCTGATGGCCGGCACCCTGTTCGCCGTGGCCGACGGGATGGGGGGCCACGCCGGCGGTGAGGTGGCCGCCCAGGCCGCCGTCGAGGCGCTGCGTGCCGCCTTCGACGAGAACCCCTCCGCCGACGGCCTGGCCGATGCCGTGCGCAAGGCGAACGAAGTCGTGTGGAACCGGGCCCAGGAAGGGCGGGAGCTGCGGGGGATGGGGACCACGATGACCGCCGTCGCCCTGGTCGAAGGAGACAGGGACGAGGACGATCTGCTCGCCGTGGTGAACGTCGGCGACTCCCGGGCCTACCTGCTGCGAGACGGCGAGCTCGAGCAGCTCACCGAGGACCACAGCGTCCCCGAGGAGCTGCGGCGTGCCGGTCGCCTCACCGACGCCGAGGCCGACGCCCACCCCCAACGCAATGTGTTGACCCGCGCCCTCGGCATCGATCCCAATGTGGAGGTCGACTGCTTCCAGGTCACTCCGTACCGCGGTGACCGTCTCGTGCTGTCCAGCGACGGGCTGTACAACGAGCTGAACAAGACCGAGATCGTGTCCATCCTTCGGCGGCTGTCCGATCCGGAGGAGGCCGCCCAGGAACTGGTCACCATGGCCAAGGAGCACGGCGGCAACGACAACATCACCGTCGTGGTCGTAGACGTGGTGGACGACGACTCCCGGTCCCTTCGAGCTTCTGCCGCGGTGGCGCCCGACCCGGCCGCGGCCGCCACGACCGGGCGCCGGCGGCGGGACCCCGTCGCCTCGGCTCCCCCGTCCACTGAGACCAATCTTCCGAGCCTGGCACGTTCAGCCGCGTCCGATCCCGCTCCGCCACCGGCTCCTATCCCCCCACCCCGCTCCCCCGACGTCATCGCCGGCGGCACGGGGCGGCGGATCACCCTCCGGGCCGCACTGTTCGTGACGTTGGTCGTGCTCGTCCTGGTGGCCGCTCTGGGAGCGACGGCCTGGTATGGACGGGGCGGGTACTTCGTCGGCGCCGAGGGCGGGCGCGGCGACCGAGTGCTGATCTTCAAGGGCCGGCCTGGCGGGCTGCTCTGGTTCGAGCCCACCATCGTGGAGCCCACCGGTGTCTCGCTGAGCGACCTCCGGCCGAACAACGCCCAGGACATCCGCTCAGGCAAGGAGTTCGGCTCCGTCGCCGCCGCCCGCCGCTACGTGGACAACGTCACCGAGGCGGCGGCTCCGACCACTACGACCACCGTCCCCTTCCCTCCCGGCCCCACCACCACGGGACCGGCGCCACCGCCGCCGCCGGCGCCGGTCCCATGACAAGCTCGCCCCGCCGCAGCACCGAGCTGGGGCTGCTGGTGCTGGCCGCCCTCGTCACCAGCGCCCTGTACGTGCTGGCCAGCCTCGGCAAGTCCGCTTCGATCCCGGCTGACGCCATCGGGTTCCTGGTCGTCGTGCTCGCCCTCTTCGTCGCCGCCCACGTGGCCATCCGCTGGCTGGCCCCCGACGCCGACGGCACCCTGTTCCCCCTGGCCGTGGTCCTGAACGGCATCGGTTACGTGTTCATCGCCCGCCTGAACCCCTCCCTTGCCGGGCTGCAGGCACTGTGGACCGCGGTCGGCATAGCCGCCTTCGTGGGAACCCTCGCCCTGGTGAGGCGCGTCCGCGACCTCGAGAGGTACCGCTACACCTTCGCCCTCGTCGGCGTCGTGCTGCTGATGATGCCCCTGGTGCCGGGCCTCGGGCGCACCATCAACGGCGCCCGGCTGTGGATCCGGCTCGGCACCATCACCTTCCAGCCGGGCGAGATCGCCAAGATCGCCCTGGCCATCTTCTTCGCCGCCTATCTGGTGGAGAAGCGTGACGTCCTCCGGGACTTCGGCCGGGGCCGGCTGCTCAACGGCCGGTCGCTGGGCCCCATCATCCTGGCCTGGGGGGCGTCTCTGCTGGTGATGACGGGCGAGCGCGATCTCGGTTCGTCCCTCCTGTTCTTCGCCCTCTTCATCTCCATGCTCTGGCTGGCCACGGCACGGGCCGAGTTCCTCGGGGTCGGCTTCGTCCTCTTCAGCGGCGGCGCCTTCGTCGCCTACTCGGCCTTCGGCCACGTGCAGTCGCGCATCCGGGTGTGGATAGACCCGTGGTCCCGCGCCGCGGACCAGGGCTACCAGCTCGTCCAGGCCGCCTATGCCTTCGGCTCCGGAGGCTTCGCCGGAACGGGCCCGGGGCTGGGATCACCGGGCAAGATCCCGGCGGCGACCACCGACTTCATCTTCGCCGCCATCGGCGAGGAGCTGGGCCTGCTCGGGACGGCCGGCGTGCTCATCGCCTTCGTGTTCATGGTCGGCGCCGGCCTTCGGGTGGCCACGGCGGCCGAGCAACCCTTCGAGAAGCTGCTCGCCGCCGGCCTCACCACCATCCTCGCCGTGCAGACCTTCATCATCGTCGGCGGTGTCACCCGCCTCGTCCCCCTCACCGGCGTCACCCTCCCCTTCATGTCCTACGGCGGGTCGTCACTCCTGGCCAACTACGTCCTGCTGGCCCTCCTCCTGCGCATCTCCGACGACACCGCCCGCCGGGCCGGCAGGGCCGCCGCCGAAGCGGGATCCCTCTCCGACGAAACCGTCCTGGCCGCCGGATGATGACGCACTCATCGTTGATCCGCACCCACGGCGCCGGGCGGGGGTGGGGACCCCGCCCCGGCGAGGAGGCCGGGGTTGGGGCCCCGGCCGGGGAATAAGCGTGGACCACCAGATACGCCGGCTCGGCCTCGTGCTCATGATCCTGTTCTTCGCCCTGTTCCTCAGGCTCAACGACCTGCAGGTGCTCAGGTCCGAACAGCTGGCCAATGCCCCCGGCAACACCCGTACGGTCATACGGGACTTCAGCCGGGAACGGGGCGTGATCCAGACGGCCGACGGCGCCATCGTCGCCCGCTCGGTGGCCACCGACGACGCCTTCGAGCGGCGCCGGGAGTACCCCGAGGGTGAGCTGTTCGCCCACGTAGCCGGCTACTTCTCCTTCACCTACGGCACCGAAGGCGTGGAGCGCACCTACGGCTCGGACCTGGCCGGGCGCAGCGTCGCCATGAAGCGGCCCAGCGATCTGTTCTCCGACCGGGTCCGCACCGGCAACGTCACCCTCACCGTCTCGAAGTCCCTGCAGCAGGTGGCCCGCGACGCTCTTGGGAACCGCAAGGGATCCGTGGTCGCCGTCGATCCCACCAACGGTGCCGTGCTGGCCATGTGGAGCTTCCCCTCCTTCGATCCGGCACCCCTGGCCGGCCACGACCAGAAGGCCGTGCAGGCCAGGTACGCCGAGCTCCAGGCCGATGCGGCCAAGCCGATGCTGCCCCGCTCCTACCGTGAGCGCTACGCCCCCGGCTCCACCTTCAAGGTGGTGACGGCGGCCGCCGCGCTGGAGCAGGCTCCGGACCTTGTCTCCAAGGACTATCCCCGCCTCCGGACCCTCGACCTCCCACAGACGGACCGGGACCTGCCCAACTTCGAGAGCAGCAACTGTGGCGGCTCGCTGAGCGACCTCCTGCGGGTGTCCTGCAACACCGGGTTCGCCCAGATGGGCATAGACCTCGGGGCCGACAAGCTCTCCGGCGAGGCCGGCGATTTCGGGTTCGGCGGCCGCCCGCCCCTGGACCTGCCGGCCATCCGAGGCTCGGTCTTCCCCGGCCCGTCGGCCTTTGCCCGCGACATCCCGGCGCTGGCCAAGTCGGCCATCGGCCAGCAGGACGTGTCGGCCACGCCGCTGCAGATGGCCCTGGTGGCGGCCGGAGTGGCCAACGGCGGCGTGATCATGAAGCCCCACGTGATGGCCGAGGTCCGCGACGACGAGGGCGAGGTGGTCAAGAGCTGGAACCCCGAGCCGTGGAAGCAGGCGATGTCGGCCCAGAACGCGGCGAGCCTCCGCGACATGATGGTCCAGGTCGTCAACGCCGGCACCGGTCGTCGCGCCGCCCTGCCGAGCGTGCAGGTGGCGGGCAAGACAGGCACGGCGCAGACACAGGGCGACAACGCCCACGCCTGGATGGTCGCCTTCGCCCCGGCCGATGCCCCCCGGGTGGCCGTTGCCGTCATCGTCGAGAGCCAGCCCGGTCTCGGCGACAGCGTCACCGGTGGCCGCGTTGCCGCGCCCATCGCCCAGTCCGTCCTCAGGGCCGCTCTGGGCGCCCCGTAGGCTGGCCTTCGCGCATGGACAGCCCCCCCGCACGCGTCTACAGCGGGCGCTACGAGATCGTGCGGCCTATAGCGCGCGGGGGCATGGCCGAGGTGTACCTGGCGCGAGACCAGCTGCTGGACCGCCCCGTCGCCCTCAAGGTGCTCTTCCCCGAGCTCTCGGTCGACCGCTCCTTCGTCGAGCGCTTCCGCCGGGAGGCCCAGGCCGCGGCCAACCTCAGCCACCCGAACATCGTGTCGGTCTACGACTGGGGCGAGGAGGGCGACACCTACTTCATCGTCATGGAGTTCATCGACGGCCGGCCGCTGTCCAGCGTCATCCGGTCGCAGGGAAAGCTCCTTCCCGACCGTGCCGCGGCCATCGGCGCCGATGTCGCCGCCGCCCTCTCCTTCGCCCACCGCCACGACGTCGTGCACCGTGACGTGAAGCCCGGCAACGTGCTCATCGACACCGACGGCCACGTCAAGGTGGCCGACTTCGGCATCGCCCGGGCCAAGAACACCGACGAGAACCTCACTCAGACCGGAGCGGTGATGGGCACCGCCACCTACTTCTCGCCGGAGCAGGCCCAGGGGCTCGGCGTAGACGCCCGCAGCGACGTCTACTCCCTCGGCGTCGTTCTCTACGAGATGGTCACCGGGTCGCCGCCCTTCTCCGGGGACAACCCCCTCACCATCGCCTACAAGCACGTGAGGGAGATCCCCGAGCCGCCACGCCTCCGTGACCCCGCGCTACCCGCCGCCTTCGAGGCCATCGTCCTCCAGGCGCTGGCCAAGGACCCGGCCGAGCGCTACGCCACCGCCGATGAGCTGCGCAACGACCTCCTGCGCTACCAGCAGGGACGCGACGTTCTCGCCGTGCCGCCGGTACCCAGAGATGTGCCGGACGAGACCGTGGCCGTCCCGGCCATGGATGGAGCCACCCGGGTCAACCGGCGCACGGGACCGATGCCGGGCAGCGTCATCCCGGTGCCGGCCGATGGCGAGGCCCGCCGCGGCACGGGCGCCTACATCGGGCTACTCGCCTTCATGCTCGTCGCCCTGACCATCCTGCTGTTCCTCCTGGGCAGGACGCTCGGGCTCTTCGGCGACGACGACGGCGCCGCCAGCGTGGTCGTACCGAGCGTGGTGGGCCAACCGGCCGACGACGCCGAGCGAACCCTCGAGGATCTCGGCTTCGTGGTCCGTACCGAGCTGGAGGACAACGAAGCCGAGGCCAACGTCGTGTTCGACCAGGACCCCGATGCCGACACCAAGGTCGACGACGGATCTCCGGTGACCCTGAAGGTCAGCCGGGGGGCACGTCCCGTCGACGTCCCATCGGTGGTGGGTGAGGAGGAGGCCGACGCCATCTCCCTGCTGGAGAGCCTGGGCTTCGAGGTCGAGACCACCCAGCAACCCGACGACGATCAGCCCGCCGGCCGGGTCGTCCTCCAGGATCCCAAGCCCAGCACGCCGGCGCCGAAGGGCTCCAGCGTCACCATCACGGTGTCGACCGGGAAGCCGAAGGTCGAGGTGCCGCTGGTCGTGGGCAAGGACGGCACCGCGGCGGCCGACGACATCGTCAACGCCGGCCTGCGCGTCCGTACGATCAACGAGCCATCCACCAGCGTGGAGAGGGGCAAGGTCGTCCGCACCGATCCGGCGGCCGGTTCCTCGGTGGACAAGGGTTCGGTGGTGACGGTCTTCGTGTCCTCCGGCGTGGAGACGGCGCAGGTCCCCAACGTCATCGGCAGGCGCCAGGAGGAGGCCACCGCCGCCCTGCAGGCGCTCGGGTTCACCGTGAAGGTGGAGAACGTGGTGGTCGTGAGCGACGCCGACGACGGGCGGGTGCTCGAGCAGAGCCCCACCGGCGGGACCGACGCTCCCAAGGGTTCCACCGTCACCATCAGGGTCGGCCGCAAGGTCGGCGGGCCCCCCACGTCCAGCACGACCTCCATCGTCACCACCAGCAGCACGCCTCCAACCACCTAGCGGAGGTAGGGGGCGCTCAGGACGTCGCCGGCGCGGCCTGGCGGAGAAAGTTCTGGAGCAGGCTCTTGCCGGCAAGGGTCAGGATCGACTCGGGGTGGAACTGCACGCCCTCGATGGGCAGCTCCCGGTGGCGCAGCCCCATGATCACGCCGTCCTCGGACTCCGCCGTCACCTCCAGCGATTCGGGCAGGCTCTCGCGCTCCACCATCAGCGAGTGGTACCGGGTGGCCTCGAAGGGCTCCGGAAGCCCCGCGAGCACGCCGGCCCCGTGGTGACTGACGATCGACGTCTTGCCGTGCATGACCCGGGGGGCCCGCACCACCACCCCGCCGAACACCTCGCCGATGCACTGGTGGCCGAGGCAGACCCCGAGCACCGGTACCCGCTGACCGAGCATCTCGATGACCCCGTTGCTGATGCCGGCGCCGGCCGGCCTCCCCGGACCGGGGCTGATGACCACGGCATCGGGCTCGAGGGCGGCGGCCTCCTCCACGGTGATGGCATCGTTGCGGTGAACGACCGGTTCGGCCCCCAGCTCCCCCAGGTACTGGACGAGGTTGTAGACGAACGAGTCGTAGTTGTCGACCACCAGCACGCGTGCACCCACCGTTTCGGCCTCCCGCCTCAGGGCATTCCCGCGGGACGACGGACGGGTCGACCGGTGGCGCCCGGCTCCGCTCGGTAACCTCGCCTCATGAGGACCAAGGACACCAAAGGTCGCACCGGCCGGGTGACACCCAAGGGCTCGTCAGGCTCGGGGCGGCCCACGCCCCCGCCCTCCGGTCGGTACACCCCACCGATCCCGAAGGAGGAGAAGGTCAGCCCGCGGTGGGTCCCCTTCGTCATGTTCACGCTGCTGCTCCTGGGCATGGGGATCATCATCTGCAACTACCTCGAGATTCTGCCCGGTGATGCCAAGAACGAGTACCTGTTCCTCGGCCTCGGCTTCATCACCGGCGGGTTCATAGCCGCCACCCAGTACCGCTAGGGCGGGCTTCCCCTCACTAGTCGATGGGCGACACCAGCTGCATGTCCTCCATGCAGTGGCGCGGAGGGGGCGGGTCGGAGTCGGGGGCGGCGGTCATCTTGAGGGCGACCCCGCACGTGGGGCACCGGTACTTGAGGCTGACCCGTCGCAGCTCGCCCGCCGGCGGCGCCTCCGGTGCCGGCCGGGCCAGGCCCCGGAGGATCATCACGCCGAGCTTCATCACCACGAAGATGAAGACCAGGCTCACCACCAACTTCACCACGTGCCGATCCTACGGGGCGTCCACCCGCTCGACGATCAGCGCCGTGGCCTGCCCGCCGCCGGTGCACATGACCTGGAGCCCGTAGCGCCCCTTCCTCCGCTCCAGCTCGTGGACCAGCGTGGTCAGCAGGCGGGCGCCCGAAGCTCCTATGGGATGGCCGAGGGCGATGGCCCCGCCGTTCACGTTGACCTTGGCCATGTCCGGCCGCAGCTCGGTCGCCCACGCCAGCACCACTGAGGCGAAGGCCTCGTTGACCTCGAACACGTCGATGTCGTAGATCGACAGCTTGGCCCGCTCGAGCACCTTCTGGGTCGCCGGTATCGGACCGCTCAGCATGAGCACCGGGTCGACGCCGGCCAGGGCGAAGGCGCACAGGCGGGCCCGGGGCGAGAGTCCCAATGCCGAGCACCGCTCTTCGCTCATCACGAGCACGGCCGCGGCGCCGTCGCTGATCTGCGAGGAGTTGCCGGCGGTGACGGTGCCGCCGGGGGTGAAGGCGGGCTTGAGCCCGGCCAGGATCGCCGCCGTGGTGCCGGCCCGGACGCCCTCGTCGGCACCGAACATCTCGCCGGTGGCGTGGCCGTTCTGGTCCCGGACCGGCAGCGGCAGGATCTCGGCGGCGAAGCGCCCCTCGTCCCGCGCCCGGAAGGCCTTCTGCTGCGAGCCGGCGGCGTACTCGTCGAGCGCCTCACGGGACAGCCCCCACCGCTCCGCCATCAGCTCGGCCGCCACCCCCTGGGGCACGAGGCCACCCTCGCCGGCGTAGCGGGCCAGGACGGCGGGACCAAAGGGCATCCCCGCCCCCACCACCTGCATGGACACACCCATCGGGACCCTGCTCATCGACTCGACCCCGGCGGCGATGACCACGTCGGCGGCACCGGCCATGACCGCTTGGGCCGCGAAGTGGACGGCCTGCTGGGAGCTACCGCACTGGCGATCGATGCTCGTGCCCGGCACCGACTCGGGGAAGCCGGCGGCGAGCACGGCGTTGCGGCCCACGTTGAGGCTCTGCTCGCCCACCTGCATGACACACCCCATGATCACGTCGTCGACCATGGCCGGGTCGAGGTCGCTGCGCTCGACGACGGCGCGGAGGACCGACGCAGCCAGATCGGTGCTGTGCCAGCCGGCCAGCTTCCCGTTGCGGCGCCCGCAGGCGGTGCGCACGGCGTCGACGACGACCGCGGCGCCCACCTCCGGCTGCCTGGACGGCCCGGACTGCTGCTACTTGTTGGGCTGCGGCGTGAGGCGCAGGTAGGGCTTGACCGCTTCCCAGCCCTTGGGGAACTTCTCCTTGGCCTCCTCGTCGGAGACGGCGGGCTGGATGATCACGTCCTGGCCGTCCTGCCAGTCCGCCGGCGTGGACACCCGGTACTTGGCGCTGAGCTGCAGGGAGTCGATCACCCGCAGGATCTCGGCGAAGTTGCGCCCCGCCGACTGCGGGTAGGTGATCATCAGCTTGATCGTCTTGTCGGGGCCGATCACGAAGACCGACCGGACGGTCTGGGTGTCCTCGGCCTTTGGGTGGATCATCCCGTAGAGGTCAGCGACCTTACGGTCGGGGTCCCCGATGAGGGGGTACTCAACCTTCGCCCCCTGGGTCTCCTCGATGTCGCCGACCCAGCGCTCGTGCGCATCGACGGGGTCGACGCTGATGGCCAGGACCTTGGTGTTCCGCTTGGCGAACTCGTCCTTCAGCTTGGCCACCGCTCCCAGCTCGGTGGTGCAGACCGGGGTGAAGTCCTTGGGGTGGGAGAACAGCACGCCCCAGCTGTCACCGAGCCACTCGTGGAAGCTGATGGTGCCCTCGGTGGTGTCAGCGGTGAAGTCCGGGGCCTCGTCTCCAAGTTGCAGCGCCATGTCGTTACCTCCAGATTCGATGGTGTCGGCCACAATACCCGACCTGGGAAGTCAACAATGCGGGCTGCGGCCCATTCCCGCTGGACGTTGCCTACCTACCAGTAGGTAGGCTGCAGGGCATGGAGGAAACCGCCCTGCTGCACGAGCTCGAGCCCACCGTGGCCACGCTGCTGGACCGACACCTGGAAACCGCCAAGGAGTGGTTCCCCCACGAGTTGGTTCCCTGGGGCCGTGGTCGTGATTTCCAGCCGAACGAGGACTGGGATCCCAACGAGTACGAGATGCCCGACACGGTGCGCAGCGCCCTGTTCGTGAACCTGCTCACCGAGGACAACCTGCCCTACTACTTCGCCCACATCGACTCGGTGTTCAAGGACGGCCCCTGGAGGGCCTGGAACCGGCGCTGGACGGCCGAGGAGGGACGCCATTCCATCGTCATGCGGGACTACCTCACCGTCACCCGGGCCCTCGACCCCGTGGATCTGGAGCGGGGGCGCATGCAGCAGGTCTCCACCGCCGTGGTCCCCGAGCCGGAGACGGTGGCCGATGCCCTGGTCTACGTCGCCCTGCAGGAGCTGGCCACTCGCATCTCCCACCGCAACACCGGAAAGCTGCTCACCGACCGCGCCGGCTACGACGTGATGGCCCGCGTCGCCGCCGACGAGAACCTCCACTACCTCTTCTACCGTGACGCCACCAGCGCGGCAATCGAGCTGGACCCGTCCACCGTGGTCATCGCCATCGAGCGCCAGGTGCGCGAGTTCGCCATGCCCGGAGTGGGGATCCCGAACTTCGCCACCCACGCCAGGCGCATCGCCGATGCCGGCGTGTACGACTTCATCGAGCACCACGACCACATCCTCGTGCCTGTGGTACTCCGCTCCTGGCGGGTGGAGTCGCTGGAAGGTCTCACGCCCGAGGCCGAGCAGGCCCGGGAGCGTCTGGTGTCGCGGGTGGCCAAGGTGGGCAAGGCGGCGCAGCGCCTGCGGGAGCGCCGGGCCGAGCGCACCGAACGGGCCGAGCGGGTGCCGAGCACCGCAGCCTGAGCCAGGGCGAAAGGCTCAACTGCGCGGGGTGACGGCGCTCTTGCGCCCACGCCGGCGCGCCGACGTGGGACGAGAGCGGGCGGGTGCGGTCACCCGGTTCCTCCCCTTGCGCTTCGACTCGTAGAGTGCGGCGTCGGCCGCGGTCACCACTGCTGTCGAATCGCGACCGTGGATGGGGAAGGTGGCGATGCCGCCGCTGATCGTCACCTGCAGCGCCGAACCGTCCTCGGTCTCGGCTTCGGCCACGGCCAGACGCAGCCGCTCGGCCGCGGCGAAGGCCTCGTCCGGTCCGCAGTTCGGCAGGATCATGGCGAACTCCTCGCCGCCGTAGCGGGCCGCGGTGTCGTACTCGCGGCAGGCCTTGGCCAGGACCACGGCCACCGCCCGCAGCACGTCGTCCCCCCGCTGGTGGCCGTGGGTGTCGTTGAGGTCCTTGAAGTGGTCGATGTCGAGCATGACCAGGGACACCATGGTCTCGTTGCGGGACGCCCTGGCCAGCTCCCGATCGAGGACGAGGTCGAAGGCCCGGCGGTTGGCGATCCCGGTGAGACCGTCGGTCGAGGCGAAGGTCTGGAGCTGCTCCAGGAGCCACGCGTTGCGGAGGGCCAGCGCGGCATGGGAGGTGAACCGCTCCAGTATCGACACCATCTGCCGCTCGACGAGTGAGTCCTCCCGGAGGTCGTGCGCGACCACCAGCACACCCACCGACCGGCCCTCGGCGGTGAGGGGTAGCAGGGCCAGGCTCCGGGGCGAAGGGAACAGCGACGCCAGCCACGGGTCGTGCTCGGGGTTCAGGTCCGAGACGACCTGTGACCGCCGGCTCTCCCGCACGATCTTCAGGATCGAGTGGGCGCTGGGGCGGTGCTGGGTCGCCGACGCCTGTCCGGTCCCTCGCGACGCCATGAGGGAAAGTGCCTCGCCCTGTCCGGCGAGCACGGCGACCGTGTCGAGGTCGAAGGCGGCGACAACGCTGTCGAGCAGGACCTGGGCCACCGACGATGGGTCGGTGGCGTCCTCCAGGTCGACGGCCATCACGGCCAGCGCTTCCAGATCGTGGCGCCGCCGGCGCAGCTCCCGCTCGTTCACCACCGACAGGATCCCGGTGATCATGGCCACGAACCAGATGACGCTGACGAACCACACCACGTGCTGGAGATTCGACCCCGGCAGCAGGTCCGCCCGCTCGCTTGCGCGTCCGAGGATCTCGGTCTCCTGGGCGCAGAAGATCCCCAAGAGCAGAACGGTGTGCCACGACGCCAGCTGGAGCCCGGCCCGGCGGGAGGCGAGGAGGCTCACGGCGATGAGGTGGAGCAGGATCAGGTACCGGAGTGGGCTGATCGTCCCGCCGGTGACGTAGGAGGCCCACGCCAGGAAGATCCCGTCGACGGCGAGCATGGTGCCGAACAGGACAAGTTCGCCACGGGAGCGGTGCCACCACCACTGGCACGCCAGGCTCGACACGACGTAGGCGCCGATGCCCACGGCGAGGTCGCTAAGGCCCGCGCCGAGCGTCTCGGGAGCGAGCAGCGCGAACAGGACCACCACGCCGGAAACGGCCATGCGGAACAGCTGCATGCGCTGGACCCGCTCGGCCAAGGGCAGCAGCTCGCCCGACGCCGCCGTCACCGGCAGCCGCCCCCGGCCCTGACCTGACACATCCGTCCTGCTTTCTGCTGGGCTGCAGAGCACGCCCCCAGGACGCGCTGCACCGACATGCATCGACCACTCACCGTGACAACTTGAGGATTAGCTAGCCCATTCGGGTGATCCCGCGCCTGACCCGGCGCCCTCGGTAGCGTCGCCCCGTGGCCCGCCCTAGCCCACGCCGTCGTCTGCGCCTTCGCGTGACGGCCTGAGACGACAGCGGACACCGGGTGCAGACGCTTTTGATAGGCCTCGCCGGAGCCTTCGGCGCCATCGCCCGCTACCGGGTGGGCCTCGCCGTAGGTGCCCGTAGCTTCCCCTGGGCCACCCTCGGGATCAACGTGGCCGGCTGTTTCCTGCTCGGGATCCTGCTGGCCGGCCCCGCCGTCGATCGCTGGCCGTCCTCGGCCACCGCCGCCCTGGGAATCGGCTTCCTCGGCGCCTTCACCACCTTCTCCACCTTCGGCTACGAGGCCTTCACCCTGCTGCACACCGGTCGAGCAGGCAGCGCCGTGCTGTACGTGCTCGCCTCCATGTTCGGAGGGTTGCTCGCCGCCGGCTCCGGCTACGCCACCGGGCGGGCCCTCTTGTAGCCGGCGGCCGGGTGGCTACCAGGGGCGTGAAGCCTGTCCTCGATGTCTCGCGACATCCCAGAGTGGAGACGATGGGACTCGAACCCACGACCCCCGCCTTGCAAAGGCGGTGCTCTAGCCAACTGAGCTACGTCCCCGGGGGATGAAGAAAAGGTGGCAGAAAACCCCCGTTGACCCGTATTGTAGGCAACCTGCCCAGACGATCCTTGGCGATCAACGACTGGGCCAACCCCGAGGGCGACGACGAGAAGGCGGCGTTCACCGAGACGGTGACCCAGGGCTGGCGTTCATCGAGACGGTGACCTAGGAGCGGATCGAGCAGAAGATGGTCGAGGCGGTGAACGGACTCCGCCAACTTGAAAATGGTTCGAACTGGACCCCGCTCCACTTCGACGACGCTCTCAGCCCCGTCGCCTTGACGGCGGCGTTTATGACGACGGGTACCACACGCTCCGCGAGGTGAAGCCGCAGGCCGGCGCGATGCGGGCGACCGGGAGTCCGCCTAGAAGCGCCATGTTTGAAGGCGCCGCGAGCAGTTCAGTGGGCGGTACAGCTGGTGTGTGGAGTCCCTTCCGTAGGACAGTGCGGTGATCTGCCACGGGCGACTGACGAAGCGCCACGCCGAAGCGAGTGCAGCCGCTACCCACTGCTCAGCTTGTGGGCGCCCCGAGATCGCCGAGCCCTCAGGTCTCGCCGATGGGCAGACGGGCCCATGACTGGCCGCGGCGTCGTCTTGGACGCAGGCGTTCGAGGTCCCGCATGTCGTGACGAACAGTGTGAGTGCCGTCGCACTGCCCGTGCCATAATGACAAATATGTCATTCTCTCCTCGCTCCCTTTCGCCCTGGGCGCGTGTTGTTCAGGGCCTTAGGCGTACAGGCGCTTGGAGGCGGAGCCTGGCATGAGCCTGCACCGAGCAATCGAAGAAGCAGCGACCGCGCTGCGGATTGACCGCGAGATTGATGCGCTACGCACCGCCGCCGAGTGGTCGGAGGGTCGGCTGGCTGAAGCAGAGGCCCACATTAAAGGCTTGATATCGCCGGAGGAGGCGGAAATCGACGTTTTGGTCTTGGGATCGTACGCTCGCGGGGAAGCATCAACGAAAAGTGACTTCGATTACTTGATTGTCCCGCACGGGCTCCCCCCGGCGGGCTCGATTCGTTTTACCCGTGACCTACTTCGAGCCGTGGATGAGTTCATTGAGAGACTCGGCAAGCTAGCGGTCGACGACGACGACGACCCGTCTGACCGGAGGCCGGGCGGCACAGGGTTGTTCGGACAGATCCAATCAGCATCTGACCTTGTGGAGCGGATAGGTCTTGAACAGGACACGAATACGACCCACACGCGTCGTCACTCGTGCTGCAGGAGAGCCGGTCCATCTTCCGCCCCGACCTGCACGACAATTTGTTGCACAGCGTGCTCGCCCGTTACCTAAGCGACTACCAGCACGGGCAGAAGGCAGGACCACCACGGTTCTTAATTAATGACCTGAACAGGTACTGGTACACGGTAGCCGTTGACTACCAGGCCGAGCGTTGGGAACGCTTGGAGCGCGGTTGGCGGATTCGCTACCTCAAGCTGCTTGTGTCTCGTCGATTGAGTTACGTCGCTGCTGTGATCCCACTTCTCCTGTGCTCCGCGGAGAACCTGGCCGAGGTTGATCGACTGGTGGAACTATATAAGCAGCCGCCATTAGCACGACTCTCGTCCCTTGTGACCTACAGCGGCTTTCAGGAGCAGGCCGAACTGGCCACTGTCCTGCGAACAGCGAATGACTTCATTGAGACGCTCTCCCAGCCAGGTAATCGTTCGCTTCTTGAACAAACCGCTGACGAAGTGCCGCTGTTCGATGAGATGAAGGCACTTACAAAAAAATTAGACAATACTCTGAGAACGATCCTCTTCGGGTCGCTACTTTCTAACGAGTCGAAGCGGTACTTGGTTCTCTAAGGTGAGCAATCTAGAGTACGCGTGTCGCGAATGCAGCTTCGAGATTTACATCCCTATCGGTGCATTTGAATCGACCGTCGTTGGACTTTATGACGATAGAAGGTTTCCTGGCCGGTGCATCGTTGTGCTACGAGACCACTACGAGCACCTCGATCAAGTGCCTGAGCGGCTAGCCCTTGAGATGCAACGACTATGCACCGCCGTGGGCCGTACCTTACGTTCTGCGGGACTGGCGACGAGAGTGAACTATGCCGTCCTGGGAAACGAGCATCCGCACGTTCATACACATGTCATCCCCCGAGGCGGACCGAACGACCTAGTGCCCAAGCGCCCACCATGGCAGCACCCACACCCTGTGACGAAGTTGGCTCACGCCGAACGGACCGCCCTGCTGGACCTACTCAAAAGATCGCTTCACCAATTCGAGGCAGGCTAGGCGGGCTGGCTTGTTCGCTCTAGCTTTATCTCGATCGGGATTGCGAGCTCATCTGCTATGGCCAGCGCAGTACGCAAGGGCCATCGGTCACGACTGAGTAGTACTTGGACGACGGCTGGAACGGCTCCGAGGCGCTTCGCCAAAGCCTCTGGCTCGTTGAGAAGCCCGCTCTCCTCGAGTACCGCCATGACAACGCGCTGAACCTCAGCTGACACCGCTCGTTCGATGCCACCCGGGTCATGGCCGGTCATGGTTCTCCCCCCACGGTGACAACAGTCGGTTCAGACGACTCAGGCGATTCGTACGGATGCACATCTCTCCTTCATTTAGCCGAACGTGTGTTCGATACTACACGTGCTGACAGCAGACGCTCCCCCCACCCATTTTTAGGCGATTTTTGACCCAGCGCCGCGGATGGTGGCTCGGGTTATCGCAGATATCGTTGAATATTGAGATGGCTGCGTCCATGGCCGGTGAGGCCCCTCAAGAATCAACCACTGGTGAGTACGGCTTCACCTCCAGTCAGGTCCGGAGCCTTCTCGACTGCAGCGACGGAACGGCCCGAAAGCTATGTCCGCCCACTCTCATGAGTCGCTCCGGGGTGCAGCTAGCGCCCCATGAAGTTGTTCGGCGGGTGCGCCAGGATCTCCTTCTCCGTCTCCGCGCACGAGAACTCGACCCTGCGGATGAGGCGCAACGGCCGGCAGCGCCCGACGGCGACGCAGTCGCAACGCTTCAGGAACGAGTGATGGTGCTCGAGGAGCGCCTTCGGCTGATCAGTGCCGCACGAGCAGCGGCGCGTGAGGGGACCCGAATGGCGTTAGCTGAGGAGGACGCTTACCTGCAGGGCATGACGCTGGACCTGCGGCCTCCCCGCTGACACAACTACCCCGAGGAGTGACTGGAATGACGACCGCTGCTCGCCACACAGGATGGCTGTCACACCGTCGGGGGAGTATGGCCATGGTGTCATTATCGACGTTCGTCGTCTTCGGCGGGCAAGTCAACCCAGGAAGGGCCCATGATCAACACTTCTCCGGTGCACGAAGCGGGCCACGCTCTTGCCGCGCTGCTCCTGGGCTTGAACGTCACTGAGATGCTGTATAGCAACATCAACAATGCCTCAACCGACGTAGCTAAGGAGGGTGTGGCTATCGCGGATCTCGGAGTCGTGGCGCTGGCCGGCCTAGCGGCTGTTGAGATCATCCATGGGGCGGGTGCTGAAGCGATGGAGGACCAGGAGGGTGCCGAGTGCGATCTCCCGAAGGCAAGGGCATACGCGACCGCGCTCGAGGAGAGCCCCGAGGCACAAGACTGTCTGCTTCACGAGTGGCGAGACAAGGCAACGACGCTGCTCCGGTCGCCCGGCATGCCGGAAGCCTTGGAGGCGCTCGGCGGCTTGCTCGTGCGCAGAGGGCGTTTGACTGGTGACGACGTCCGGGAAGTCTTCGGCGGCCGCGTTCCGTCTGTTAAGTGACCAGGCGAGGACATCGCGATGACGTCTCCGAAGGGGTGGGCGAAACAGGCCGGCGCCTCCCGGCGCGTACTGCTAGTACTCGGTTTGGGGGTAGCGGGACTCTCGCTCCTCTTCCTCCTCGCGGTACTCGTCCTCACCGCTTGGCGGGTCGGGGCTCTGCCGTCGCAGTCGACGACTGAGACCGCGACCCAGCTCCAAGGAATCATTGCCGCCGTCAACCTCGTCTTGGTAGTGGTCTTGGCCGCAACGACCGTCTACTACGCCATCCAGAACAAGCGCATGGCCGACGAGATGCGGTCCGCCAGGGAATTCACCGTCCACCCGCGGATCGCTCTCGACCTCCCCTTCCTCGGACCCTTCTACGTGTTGGTTCGGGTGGTCAACGTCGGTCTTGGCCCAGCGTTCGACGTGCGCCTCCGCTTGGTGTTCGAGGCCACGCCTGCTTCAGGAAGGCCCACTACAGAGCGTGAGTGGAGGACGCCCCTTCTCGCTCCCGGGCACCACCAAGACTTCGACGTGTCTGGGCCAGGCGGCGTACCCGTCACCTTCACAGATCTCCCTAAAGAGTTCAGTCGGATCCGCCTCATCGGAACAATGTCGGACGGCCTCGGGAACTCATCCTCGATCGACGAGACAATGAGTGACCTCGCAGATTGGGTCCAGAGAATCAACTCCGCTGAGGCGCTTCTCCCGATTGACCACCTGGAGAAGGCCGCTGACTCCCTTGAGGAGATCAAGCGAACAGTCAAGTCGTGGAGCGCCATCAGCGGTGGCCTACGAGTGCGCACGGACCAAGACCTGGCTCGTGAGATGGAGAACGCTCGCAGGCGGCGCGACGAAATGGTCGAGCAGGACCGTCCCGGCACTGGCCAGTGATACCCAGCGAGTGCGCCGCGTTCCGGATTTCGGCTGATCGCGTTCCAGGCTCTCCGGCCGACCGCTCAATGAGCAGCGAGTTCGCAGTTTTCTTCACCCCCTACGTCCCCTGGGGGGGAATCGCGGCTCTTTCGAGCCAACGCCGGTGCAGCGTAACGCCCGAGGCCACCCTCCGATCGCCCGTTGTCTATCCTCGGCCCCTGCCCCACCTCCGAGAAGATGCCGACGAGGTCCCCGGAGCGGGTGGAACATGGGGCATCTGGTCGGAGGAGCGTCGGCTGGCCACCGTCACCGTCGAACGACATGACGGGGGAGGCCCCCCGCTACTCGGTGTGCGAATCGTCCAGCCCCTCCAGTGCAGCAGCGAAGACGCCAGGCAGATCGTGGCCGGCGTAATCAGCCATGCCCGGGAGCTGCAGGTCCGTCATGTCGATCTCGACACCATCGACCCGCTCGTGCGCCACGAAGCCCGTCTGGCCGGTTTCGACGGCCCTCTCCGCCAGCCGCTGCGTGGGAACCTCGAGATCCTCCTGGGGCCGTCCCCGGGCGGGCCGGCGACGACCGAGCCCGAGGCGCTGGCCCGGGAGGTGGGGCGGCTTGCCGGCGTGCAGGTGACCGTGCGGCCGGCTGGGGGTTGGCTGGCCAAGCTGGCGCGGGGTGCCGTGGCCGGGTTCGGTGACATGGTGAACCTGGTCGCCCAGGGCGGTGGCGGCGGCGGGGACTTCACCCTCGCCGTTCCCCACCGGGTCGATGTCCTGCCCGAGAGCCTGGCTCTGGCCGTGGACACCCTTCTCGGGATCCGTCGCCGCTTCGGCCGCGCCATCGACCACCTGCGGCTGGTGTCGTTCGACCACGCCAGCCACGGGCTGAAGGTGGGTAGCTACGCCGGCCAGGCCCAGACCAACGTCGGCATCATCCACCTCAACGCCTCCTACGCGCGGGCGGCAGAGCTCGAGGAGCAGCGCCGGCCCCACCCGGTACTCGGCCCCGAATACCGCTTCTCAGGATCGACGATCCCGCCCTACAGCACCCTCGAACGCACCGCCGCCCACGAGGCATGGCACCAGATCGAGGGCGCCTTCGAAGCCCGTGTCTACAAGCGCAGCATCGAGATGCGCCGGCGCCTCGGGGCCCACTTCGGGGTGGAGACCCTGGAACATGCGATCCTCGGCCGCAAGCCCGACGCACCACCGGCGTGGAAGGCGGCCCAGGCGCGACTCGTGCAGGAGGTTTCGAACTACGGGGGCACCCTGCCGGGTGAGGCGACGGCGGAGATGTTCAAGGACTGGTGGTGTCCCATCGTGCCGGCATCGCCGGCGGTGCGGCTGTTCGGGCAGCTGGTGGAGGAGTACTTCCCGCCCCCGGATTGAAGGTGCCGGGGGCGCGGGTAGAGGGGCGGTGTGGATGACGAGGAGCTCGAGCCGGACGACGAAGACCAGGGTGTTCTCGACCGGCTGCGCCAGATGCCGGTAGGGGTGACCGACCCGAACATCATCGGTGACGCCGGGCCCACCGACATTCCCCCCGGCAGCGATCCTCCGCTCCCCGCGGAGGACGACGGCGTTCCCTAGGCCGAGCCCGCTCCCAACGACTCGGGGCGCCCGAAGGCGGCGGCCCGGACGCCGCGCAGCGCCAGCTCCTGAAGGAAGGGCAAGGGGTCCTCGACCATCTCGGCCAGACCGCTGGCGCCTGACCGGGCGAGGAGGCCCCGCATGGCCCAGTCGGCAGCCACGCCGGCGACCGTCCCGGCGGCCACCGCCGGGCGGTCGAGGGCGCCGAGCACCCGCACATCGGTCGCCTGGCCCCGCCGCCCCCGCACCTCGACCCGTAGGGCGCCAAGGGTGCCCTCCGGGTGAGGCCGGCGCATCATGGGCAGGCGCGCCGTCAACCGGTCACGGCGGGATGCGGCCACCCGGGCAGTGACCCTCGTCACACCTGGGAAGGCGGGCACGAGCACTAGGGGGTCGGGCGCCGCCGCGTGGTAGCAGTCGCGGGAACCGATGGGGTCGGGGAACCAGGCCAGCTCCCGGCCGGAGCCGCCCCGTCTCGTGGTCCACACCCCGTCCCGCCACTCCGGGCCGTCGGCCCCCCGGGCGGCGTGGTGGTGCTCCGCACAGGCAGGGCCGCCCGTGCCCGACTTGGCCACGTGCACCTCCTCCACACGATCGAAGCCCGCGGCCGCGTGCTTGGCCAGCAGGCAACCCAAACCGGGCGCGAAGGCCGCTCCGACGACGACGCTGCGATCCCGGCGGCGGGCCTCCTCGTCGAGCGCGAGCAGGCCCCGCACCTCGGCGAGGTCGTCGGCGATCGATACGACGTGGGCACCGGCGGCCAGCGCCGCCGCCGCCATGGGCGCGTGCCCGCTCGGCAGAGCGAGCACCACCACGGCGGCAGCGTCGAGGGCATCCGAGCCCCACGACCCGACGGCCGCCGGCGGGCCCAGCGACGCGGCCACGGCGTCGGACCGCGCTCGGTCGGTGTCGATCACCACCAGCTCCGTAGACGCTCCCGGCGTAAGTACCTGGCGCGCCGCCCGGGCGCCCACCGCCCCCAGCCCGGCTACTACGACCTTCACTACCGGAGATCCGGCCCCGAGAGCTCGTGCCAGGCCCCGCCCGGTGTCGGTGTCGACGTGGCGCTGTTCCTGCGGGAGCGCAGCGCGGCGGTGGCGGCACTAGCCACGCTGACAACGATCAGTACCCGCCGGACCACCTTCACGCTTCGCACGTGGACACCCTACCGGGGCCCTGTGCCAGGCCCTCCGGCTCAGGCATCCGGCGGGCAATTCTTGCCCTTGCCCTGGGACCGGCAGCTCGGGGACGGCACCGTGGGGCCAATGGTGGTCGTGGGGGGCCCAGCAGGCGTAGTCGTCACGACGGGGGGCAGGGGAGCTGTCGTTGGTGGGGCGGTCGTCGGTGAAGGCAACGGTGTTGGCTCCGGCGCCGGCGCAGCCAACGGTTCGACGGCCGGTGGGCCCGCTGCCGGCGGAACGGTCGGGGCCGGGGGTACGGGCGCGGGCGGCAGCGTCACCCGCGGCGCCGTCACACGGGGAAGCGTCGGGACTGTCCTCCTCGGGAGCAGCCTCGAGGGACCGACGGATCCTGCCTCGGGTCTCGTGGTCGACTGCGCTGGCGTAGTCCCGTCCGCGGAGTCGGGCCGCTCGACCGGCACCGGCTCCCCGCCGGCCATCTCCGGCCAGAGCGGGACCTCAGGAGCGGGCTCCAGCCCCCGCGTCCGTCCGGACGCCTTCCTGATGCGCTCGAGCAGCTGCAGGCCGGACCAGTCGCCGACCTCCAGGCGGCGCAGGCCCAGGCGAGCATCGTCACTGCTCACCAACGGGACCTTCTCCTGGTCGTCCTGGTGGAAGGCGACGTGATAACGACGAGCCACCTCCTCGGCCAGCACCTTGCGGATGCCGGGGTGGTTGGTGCGCTCCGCCCCGTAGGCGCCGAACGGATAGGCGAAGGCCACCGGCCGACGTCCGACGTGGCCCTCGATGGCGGTGCTGGCCCTGCGAAGATCAACGCGTACGCGGAGCCGGTACTCGTCGAGGGACTCACCGGGTGAGAGGCTGGTGAGGGCCGGAAGTTCGCTGCCGGCAGCGGTCTCCTGCTCATGGTGAAGTCCCGAGGTGTGCGACTGGAGGTCCCAGCGCCCCGAGCGGGCGTAGCCCTCCAGCTTCTCCCACGAGGCGTAGTAGATGCCCGGCTTCTCGGCCGCGCCGGTGATCACGAACATGGTGGCGACCATCCCCGCTTCGGCGAGAAGAGGGTCGGCGAACATCATGGCGTCGGTACGGCCGTCGTCGAAGGAGATCATCACCGCCTTGGCGGGGAGAGGACGACCGCCGCTGAAGGCGGCGGCAACCTGGGCGGCGGTGACGGCGCGCATGCCGGCGGCACGCAGGATCGCCAGGTGCTCGGCGAAGCGCTCGGGGGATACGACGAACCCGCCGTCGCCGTCGGAAGCGGACCCGATGCCGTGGTAGGCGAGGGCCATGACCGGCCCCTGGTACTTCGGCGCCGCCGAGATGGCGGCGGCAAGCTCGGCCTTGGTGAGTTCCGGCAGGGAGGGGGGCCTGAGGGCGACCGACGCCCGATCCCGCACCAGCCGTCCCTCGGGGGTGAGGTTGGCGTAGGCGACGAACGGGAGCGCGGAGAGGGGGATGGCGATCAAGCCGGAGACGACCTGGCGCAGCCGCGGGCGAAGCGCCCTCGAACGGGTGGACGAGGCGCCGCTCATACGTCCGACCGGACCGGCTCGACGGCCCCCTCCCGCCGGCCATGCTCGTAATCCTCAGGTGTACCGAATCGTTCCGGCCGCACGGCGTCGCGCCTCTCGGGTGGCAAGGCGACGACGAGCTCGGGGTCGACCTTTGCGTGCTCCACGGTGGATGCGCGGGTGCCCCACCGGGTGTCGCGCATGGTGAGAATGCCCCAGTAGGTCTGGAAGACCAGCACGCTCATGTAGAGGGCCACGAAGGTCATTCCGTGGTACCACAGGCCGTCGTGGCGCTTGAACGCGTAGAACAGCGAGTAGAGCAGCGCCATGGCGTAGGTGCCGATGATGTAGAACCAGAGCCCCCCCGGCTGGCCACCGACGAGCCGGCCGGCAACGGCATGCAACACGACCCACGGCGCCATGAACGGGAAGGCGATGGAGGCGTAGGTGAACACTGCGGCCACCGGGTTCTTCCTCCAGAAGTAGCGCAGAACCTGTAGCGACTCGCGGAGCCATGACTTCTTCCAGCGCAGCTGCTGTCGGAAGAAGACCCGCAAGGAGTCCGGGGCGACGGTCTCCGCCCGGGCCGACGCCTGGTAGACGACGCGGTGGCTGGCCAGGATGCGGTTGGTCAGCGCCCGGTCGTCGCCGAAGGTGGCGGGCCGGCCCAGGAAGGTCTGGAACTCCCAGGCATCCAGCAGGGGGAGCACGACACTCCGCCGGTAGGCGGCACAGCATCCCGAGGCGCAGGTGACCGTGCCCGCCAGCAGCGACTCCGCGCCCTTTATCACCCGGAAGGCCGAGAAGTAGCGGACCTGTTGCATCTTGGTGATCCAGTTGACCGAGTGGTTCCGGACATCGGCGTGACCCACCACGGCCCCGACCCGCTGGTCGGCGAAGGGTGCCACGATGGCCGTCAGCGCGTCGGGGTCGAGGTACGAGTCGGAGTCGACGAAGCACAGGATCTCGCCCCGTGCCCGGCGGATTCCCTCGGCCATGGCCGCTCGCTTGCCGTAGTTGCGGCCGAGGGTCACCGCATACAGCCCCGGCCACCGGGCCTTGGCCTCCTGAATGCGTTCCCACGTGGCATCGGTGGACCCGTCGTCGACCACGATGACCTCGAAGAGAGCCGCCGGGTAGTCGACGGCCAGGCAGGAGGCAATCGTCCCGATGATCCCGTCCTCCTCGTTGAAGCCGGGGACGACGATCGACACCGTCGGCCGATGCTGGCGGTCGGGAGCGGATCGGTAGAAGAGGGCCAGGACGAAGCGGCCCAGCACGTAGAAGACGACGGCGATGGAGTAGGAGGCGAACAGCGGGTCCCGGCCCAACGTGGCAAAAGTGAGGTCCTTGGTGAGCCATATGAAGCCCAGGATGAGCACGGCGTAGGCGGCGACAACCACCTTGAGGATGCCCCGGAGCAGCCGCTGGAGGATCAAAGCAGGATGACGTGGTCGTCCCGACGGTGCCGGGTCGTACCGGTGGCGTCGAACACCAGCGGCGAGGATGCGACGACCGTGTCGTAGTCGACGTCGGAGTGGGCCGTGAGGATGACCACGCAATCGGCGGCGGCGAGAAGGTCTGCGTCGAGCGGGACCGAGTGCAGCAGCCGCTCGTGATCTTCGGCCTCCGGCCCTCCTCGGGGCGCGTCTCCCGCCCGCCTGCTGCTCAGGTTCACCGACGTGACATGGTCGTCGTGGTAGACGCAGTCGGCGCCGGCGTCGAGCAGGTGACGCAGGACCCGGAGCGCAGGAGACTCCCGCACGTCGTCCACTCCTGCCTTGTAGGCCAGGCCCAGCACCACGACCCGGGCTCCCCGGAGCGGCTTTCCCATCCCGTTGAGCGCCTCGCCGATGCGACTGGCCACGTAGGCGGGCATGCGGTTGTTGACCGAGCGGGCGTGCTCTATGAACCCGATGCCGAACCCGAGGCGCTGCTCCACCTTCCAGGAGAGATAGCTCGGGTCGATGGCGATGCAGTGGCCGCCCACACCGGGCCCGGGCCAGAACGGGAGGTAGCCGAAAGGCTTGGTGGCGGCCGCGTCGAGGGCCTCCCAGATGTCGACGCCGATGGCCGATGCGATGGTGGCGAGCTCGTTCACGAGGGCGATGTTCACCTGGCGGAAGGTGTTCTCGATCAGCTTCACCATCTCTGCATTTCGGGTCGACGAGACCGGCACGACATGGTCCACCACCGCGCCGTAGAAGCGGCAGGCCAGGTCGGTGGCCATGGCGCCGAGGCCGGCGACGATCTTCGGCGTCTCCCGTACGGAACGACCGCTGCCAGGATCGATGCGCTCCGGTGAATAGCCGAGGGCGAAATCCCGGCCGGCGACCAAACCACCCCTTTCGAGGATCGGGCGCACCAGATCCTCGGTGGTGCCCGGATAGGTCGTCGACTCGAGGACGATCAACTGACCCGGCCGCAAGATCCGAGCGATGTCTCCGGCCGCGGCCCTCACCAGGGACAGGTCGGGCCCGCCGTCCCGGAGGGGAGTGGGAACTGCGATCACGATGACGTCGGCCGCGACGAGCACGCGGTGGTCGGTAGTGAACTGGACCTGTTCCAGGGCCGTCAAGTCCTCTCCGCTCACGTCCCCCACGTATGAACAGCCGGTGCGCAGTGCCTGCACCTTGGCCCGGTCGGTGTCCAGCCCGATCACCGCAAAGCCTTCTTTGCCGGCGGCGACGAGCAGCGGAAGACCGACATAACCAAGCCCCACCACCGCAACCATGGCCGTCCGGTCGTCGATCCGGTCCGCCAGGCCGCCCAGCGGGCTCAGGTCCGGGTGGCCGCCGAGCGCCTGCCCATCGTCATCGCCCAGCTCCAGCCGGGTCGCGTCACCGGCATCGACCTCTCTGGGCACGGTCAGCTGCGTAGGGGTCATGCGGTCCTTTCACCGGCGCAGGGATGTCACGCACAGTGAGATTCGGTCCCCCTCTTTGCCGACTTGAGCAGCGGTTAAGGCCCGTCCGCAATCGGTACTTTGCCGCTTTCGACGCGCCGACCGCGGTACGAGGTTTCGGTCCGAGCCCTCGTGCGCTTTGGCGCGGTGACTATGTCCTCGACGGTTTGGCCACCGTTGACCGCGCGATGCGGTCGCGCTGACTTGACGTTGACTGCAGAGAACCGCTACTGAAGCAGACGCTCGGTCGCTTCTTGGATCGCAGCGTAAAGCTCGCCGACTCCTCCGGTCTCCTCGTAATCGGCAGCGGCCTCGGCGAGAACATACACTCTTTGGGCGGACTCAGCGAGTGCCTCACGGCCGATATCGTCCTGGCTTGCTGCCAACGTTGTTCGCAGGGCCAAGGCGATCGTCTCGGATGCCGCTACGGCGAGTTCGGACTCGGGTGTGACCTGTAGTAGTTCGGTCAATGCGCTCGCGAGTTCCGCAAGAGCGGCCATCCGTTGCTGCTGAGCGCCGAGCCGCGTCTGCTCCGCGAACCATCCGATGAAATCTTCGAAGGCGAGCCGTTGCGATTCATCGGGCCGCGGAAGCGTGATTGAGTGCTCATCGCCTGCGCCGGGCGACCAGACAGCTTCGCCAGAGAAGTGGAGCTGGTTCTCACCGAGAAGGTGAGCGGCCCACCACTTCGCATTGGAGTCGCCATGGATACCGTGGAGCGCCTGCAGCTGCTCCTTCTTCTGGGTCTTCTTCGGTTCGGACCACCGCCACCAAAATTGCTCAGGGTCGAATAGCAGGTCAGCTGGGTCACCAACCAGCAGCCGTTCGAAGTAGACGATGTCATGAGCGCGAACAACGACCCGTGCGTAACCGATCTCGTCGAGCCGATAGAGGCGCATGCTCTCGTGCACGTGCTCGTTGCAGAAGTTGATAACCGCACGTCCGAGCGCTTGTACTCCCTCGTCCGACTCGTGCGACGCTTGGATGAGCGACGCGGCGTTCGGGATCTTTGCTCGTTTCCATGTGACGGGCGTGTCCTGCTTCGTGGACTTGACCTGCCAACCGTAACCACCTTCCTGCGCGACGACGTCGATGAAGTCGTATGTGTTCAGAACCTCGCCCTCCCGGACGCGAGCGAGAACGGTCTCGGCGTACGCGCCGGGGATGCTCGCGGCAGCGAAGGGTAGGCGGAAGTAGTTCTGCAGAAGCTCGCCGATGCGCTCAAGCTGGTCGCTCGTGGAGTAGACACGACTCACAGTCCCGCCTCGGCGAGGAGTTCGCTCGCACTACATGAGAGCCCGAGCGCGAGGTGGGCGAGTGTGGTGACGGTCGGATTGCGGATCCCGCGCTCGACCGCTCCAATGTACGTCCGGTGGAGTCCGCACCTCTCGGCGAGTTGCTCCTGGCTGAGACCGCTGGAATGCCTCCGGGACGCGATAATCCCACCAACCGCCGTGAGTACCGCCTGCCTGTCGACGCTCGCCACTTCGCCAGCCCAACAGACTGCAGTCTATGAGTCTACAGTCTATGCGTAACAAGCACCTGCCCCTACTTGACGAGTCGGGCCCTGACGGAGCCAGCGATTGCAGCGGCCAGCAGGGCAGGCACCGCGTTGCCAACCTGGCGGCAACGGGCCGTCTTCCCTCCGATGAACCGAACGTTGTCGTCAAACGATTGCAGGCGCGCGGCCTCCCGAACAGTGATCGTTCGGGCGTCGTACGGGTGGTAGAACATGCCGCTGCCCGGGTGGTACATCCAGGTCGTGATCGTGAGAGCGGGGATGTCCCACGCCATCCGGCGATAAGCGCTTCCGTAGCCGCTCTTCGGCGCCAGGTGTGGCGGCAGTTTCTCAGCCCCGTCTCCTTCGCCGAGGTACGTGAGGCGCTCCCGCTGCACCTCGCTCATCCGCCAAGCGTGGTGTTCCGTGAGCTCGGAGACGCCGACCCGGCGCTCCTTCTGGTACGTGGTCGTCGGCTCTCGCCGGTACGACGTCCAAGTTTCGCCTTCGCCAAGTCCGGCGAGGTCACCGATGGCATCTCGGATCGTACGGTAGGGCTCGAGCGGGAAGAGACCGTCGTCCATGCTCTCGCCGTGAGACTTCGCAGGCAGGGCGATCGGCCCCGCCCGCGCGGCCAGGATGATCGCCCGACGCCGGCGCTGAGGTACTCCGTAGTCAGCAGCGTTCAAGACCCCGGCGGACATCGAGTAGCCCAAGTCGCCCAGGCGGCTCTCGATCTCGGTGGCGAAGCGGCCTTGCTCCTTGATCAGGAGTTCCGGGACGTTCTCGATGACGATGGCTCGCGGCCGAAGCTCCTCGACGAATCGCAAGTACTCCTTGAACAGGTAGTTCCGCGGGTCGTCGACAAACGCGCCGGCTACGTGGCGTCGAGCGCGATTCTTAGAGAACCCCTGGCAAGGAGGCCCCCCGACAAGGACGTCGAGTTCCCCCTTCCGGAGCCCGAGATCATCCAGCACTCGCTCACTCGGCAAGTCTTCGATCGGGCCGGACCATGTCAACGCGTCCTGGTGGTTGAGCTTGAATGCCTCCAACGCCGCGTCATCGAAGTCGTTCCCACCGACGACAATGAAGCCGGCGGCCTCGAAGCCAGTGGAGAGACCTCCGCAGCCGCAGAAGAGGTCGAGGACCTTCAGACCCATGCTCTCGATGTTACTCATAGTCGCTCTCCAGGTTCGTGGACCTACGCCCGCTCTGCGCGAGGTGTCAGGGCGCCGTGAGGACTAGGCGCCGATCAGCGGCCGCTATCTCGGCGGCGATGCGTGGGAGCCGACGTCGTGACACCCGGCCCGAGTTGGCATTGCGGCAAGAGCTCCATCGTCGTGGCCTGCGGTACGGGGTGGACCGCCCCGTTGTCGCCGGAGCTGTACGCGTGCGCCCGGATGTCGTGTTCCCGCGTGTGCGCGTCGCTGTGTTTGTGGACGGGTGCTGGTGGCACCGGTGTCCGGTCCACGGTCGAGAGCCCGAACGAAACCTTGATTACTGGACCCCGAAGTTTGAGAGGAACATCCTTCGGGACCGTCGAGTCGACGCAGCGCTTGAGGCTGACGGGTGGACCGTCATCCGGATCTGGGAACACGAGTCGGCCGGTGACGGCGCCGATCTCGTCGAAACTGTCATCCATCGAGAAGCGCGGTAGACGGTGGACACACGCTTCTGCGACCCAATCCGGAGGCGCGATGTGCTGGAGGTTGTGTATCGCGGTACGACGCGAGTCGTCGAGCCCCATGGCCATGGCATCACCAGATCCGGGATGGAGGTCGTTCTCGTTTACCAGCGAGCCGGCGCGAGCAAGTCGGGGCGGGCGGAGGGTTGGAAGACGCTGCACGCCTCGGACATCGAGGCGGTGCGATTGCTCGGCACGAGGTTCCTGCGCGTGCGGGAAGATGCCGACCCGGACGCGCGAGAACTCGGAACGGTGCACTGCTTCGCCGGCTAGCAACGCTGGATCGGACATGGCTCGATCGTAAGCTTGGGGTGTGACCCTCTGGGCGAGCGGTCGTTTGGGGCTACTGGAAGGGGAGCTGGCCAGGGCCTCTACAGCTCCAACCCTGTTCGCTTGACATCCGGATCCTGCTTTGCGAGACAGGGGTCGTCGTCAGGGGCCGAGCTGCCTCCGTGGCGGCGGTACGGTCGGCGACTACCGGGTGTTGTACAGGCCGGTGGAGCAAGGCCTGTGGGTGGAACGCATCGTTGATCGGCGTGACCTCGACCGAGCCGCAGCAACCCCGTGAGGTCCTGCGCCCGTGTGACGGGCGGCCTCGCCAGTCTCTCTGGTCGTCCGCCGTGCCCGCTACGTACCCGTAGCGACGGAAAATCCGGGTAAATCTCAGTTTCTGGCGGACACCGCCAGGACTGTCCTCACGCCACTTGACCTGCGGTTATGCCGTTTCCGGGAGTGGGGCTAGATGGAGTCGAACCATCGACCTCAGCATTATCAGTGCTGCGCTCTAACCAGCTGAGCTATAGCCCCGAGGGAGAGCCGAGGCTACACGAGGGCTATCGGCGATCTCAGACTGTGGTGCGGCGGGCGGGCTCCTCTTCGAGCACGGCGACCTCGATCCCGCCGACCACGTCGGAGGTGAGGTTGTAGATCACGGCCATGAGGACGTTGAAGCCCGATCCCATCAGCACCAGGACGAGGCCGCCGATGAGGGTCGAGCGGAAGATGAGGGCGCCGTTGATCTCGAAGGTCTGGAAGGCGAACAGCTCCTTGATGAAGCGCTCGAAGTTGTCGATGACGCCGGTGGTCGACGCCGCCGCCCACAGCAGCAACCCGGCAACCAGCGACACCACCAACAGGCACAGGTAGAACAGCACCGAGAACCGGAGGACCGTCCAGGGGTCGACTCTGCGGAGGATGCGCCGCACTCGCCGGCCCTGCGCCACTCGTTCACGGTAGTCCGTGCGGGCACAGCTCGAAGTGGACCGGGTGGGCCTGCGGGTGCGGGCGGCACAATCCGGCCTGAGAGGCCATGGGCGCCAGCCGAGCCACCACCCATGGCGCGACGTCGACGGCGAGGCCGGAGAGGTGGTGGGCCCGCCCCGGATCGCCGGCGGCGGGTCTGACCACGGGGACCGGCCGGCCCAGGATCTGTTCGGCCCTGGCCAGGGCGGCCCGAAGCCCCGGGGCCACGCCCGCGGGCCCGGTGGGCACCGGGGGTCGGCGCCGGGCCCGCGCCGAAGCACGGGCGCCACCCAGCTCCACCTCGACCCGAACGTCGAGCCCCAGCTCCTCGTATCGGGTCATGCGCGCCCCGTTGGCCTTCGCCGACACCCGCGCGGCATCACGGCCGGCTGCCGCGCCGGCCAGCGCCGCGGCGTCGGCCGCGGTGACTGCCTGGGCCCGGGCGACAGCGGCGCCACCGAGGCGGCCCAGCACGAGGCACCCCACGCCTGCTGCCACCACCATCACTGCCACCAGGGGCAGCACCTGTCCGCGCTCTTCCATGACTCCACCTTTCGATCAATTACCGCGAAGGGGGGGAAGAGCTGGTGAGAGAGGGCGACTCAGGCGTCGACGTCGGCCGCCGCATCCACGGCGAGGATGGGGGCCACCGACGCCACGGCCTGGCCCTCGTCGAGGTTCATCACCCGCACGCCCGTTGCGTCACGCCCCTGGGAGGAGATGTCTCGCACCGGTAGGCGGATGGTGACGCCAGCCGACGAGACCAGAACGACGTCGTCGTCGAGCCCGACCATGAAGGCCGCCACGACGTAGCCCCGCCGGGCCGTGAGGCGGATGCCCCTGACGCCCTGCCCGCCGCGGGTCTGCCGGGAGAACTTGTCCAGCTGGGTGCGCTTCCCGAAGCCGGCATCGGTCACCATGAGGATGGCCACGTCGTCGCGTGCCAGGTCACAGGAGACCACCTCGTCGCCAGGGCGCATGCGCATGCCCCGAACACCGGCGGCGCCCCGGCCCATCGGACGCACGTCGTCCTCGGAGAAGCGGATGGTGACGCCGTTGCGGCTCACCATGAACACGTCGTCCTCGCCGGTGGTCTGGATGACCCGCACCAGCTCGTCGCCGTCGTTGAGGTTGATGGCGATGAAGCCCTCCCGGCGGGACTTGTCGTACTCGCTGAACGGCGTCTTCTTCACCGTGCCGTTCTTGGTGGCGAACAGGAGGTAGCGATCGGAGGGGTAGTCCCGCGTGGCCACGACGGCCTGAATGCGCTCGTCGGGCTCGAGGGGCAACAGATTGGCCAGGTGGGTGCCACGGGCGGTGCGGTCCTTCATGGGGACCTCGTGCGCCTTCAGTCGGTAGACCTTGCCGCGGTTCGAGAAGAACAACAGGAATGCGTGGGCCGTGGTGTGGATGACCTGGGTGACCAGGTCCTCGTCCTTGAGCCGTGCCCCCTGGATGCCACGACCCCCGCGGGCCTGGGTGCGGAAGGCGGTGGCAGCAACCGTCTTCGCGTAGCCGGCCTTCGTCATGGTGACCACCAGATCGACGTCGTCGATGAAGTCCTCGGCCGACTCGGTGCCGGGGTCGTAGGTGATCTCGGCCCTGCGGGGCGTGGCGAACTGGGTGCGGATCTCGCCCAGCTCGGTCTTGATGACTCCGCGCAAGCGCTCGGGGTCGGCCAGGATCGCCTCGAGATCGGCGATGATCTCGCGCAGCTTGGCCATCTCTTCCGTCAGCTCGGATCGCCCCAGCCGGGTGAGGCGGCCGAGGGTCATGTCGAGGATGTGGTTGGCCTGCACCTCGCTGAAGTCGAACGGCGCCGCCATCAGCCCCTCACGGGCCGCTCCCCTGTCGGCGGAGCCCCGGATCAGGGCGATGACCTGCTCGATCATGTCGAGGGCCTTGAGCAGGCCCTCCACGATGTGGGCCCGGTCCTTGGCCTTCTTCAGGCGGAACTGTGAGCGCCGGGTGATGACGTCGACCTGATGGTCGACGTAGGCGGAAAGAGCCTGGGCCAGGTTCAGGGTGCGGGGCACGCCGTCGACCAGGGCCACCATGTTCACGCCGAAGCTGGTCTGCAGCTGGGTGTGCTTGTAGAGGTTGTTGAGCACCACGTTGGCGTTGGCGTCGCGGCGGAGGCCGATCACCAGCTTGGTGTCCATGCCGGCCGAGAGGTCGTCGAGGCTGCGGATCCCCTCGATCTCCCGGGCGTCGACCAGCTCCTTGATGCGCACCGAGATGGCGGCGACGCTGCCCTGGTAGGGCAGCTCGCTGACCACGATGGCGGTGCCCGACTTGCCCTCCTGGATCTCGGCCCGCGCCCGCATCTTCACGCTGCCCCGACCCGTGCGGTAGGCGTCGATGAGCCCGGCCCGGCCCAGGATGTAGCCGCCCGTGGGGAAGTCGGGGCCCTTGACGAAGGCCATGAGGTCGTCGGGGGTGGCCTCTGGGTTGTCGATCAGGTGCACGGTGGCGTCGATGATCTCGCCCAGGTTGTGGGGCGGGATGTTGGTGGCCATGCCCACGGCAATGCCCTGGCTGCCGTTCACCAACAGGTTGGGGAAGCGGGCGGGGAGAACCACCGGCTCTTCGAACTCGTTGGTGTAGTTGGGGGCGAAGTCGACGGTGTCCTCGTCGATGGCGGCCAGCATGTTCATGGACAGGGCGCCGAGGCGGCACTCGGTGTAGCGCTCGGCCGCCGGGGGGAAGTCGGGCGATCCGTAGTTCCCGTGGAAGTCGATCAGCGGGTGGCGCAGGCTGAACGGCTGGGCCATGCGCACCAGGGCGTCGTAGATGGCCGAGGGCCCGTGTGGGTGGAACTTGCCCATGACCTCACCGGTGACGCGCGCGCACTTCATGTGGGGCCGGTCGGGACGAAGACCCAGGTCGTGCATACCGAACAGGATGCGGCGGTGCACGGGCTTCAGCCCGTCCCGGGCGTCGGGCAGGGCCCTCTGCACGATGACGGACATGGCGTAATCCAGGAACGACCGCTCCATCTCCGCCTGGATCTCGATGGGTTCGATGGAGCCCCGGCCGTCGTCGCCGGGGCCTCCGGTCATGGTGTCGGTCATTTGGCCATCTCAGATGTCAAGGAACCGGACGTCCTTCGCGTTGGTGACGATGAAGTGCTTACGAAGCTCGACGTCGTCGCCCATGAGGATGGAGAAGATGTCGTCGGCTATCGCCGCCTGATCGACGGTGACCTGTAGCAGCGTGCGGCGATCGGCGGCCATGGTGGTGGTGCCCAGCTCGTCGTAGTCCATCTCACCCAGACCCTTCAGCCGGGTGAAGTCGGCCTTGTGGTTGGGGTGTTCCTCCAGGAAGCGAGCCTTGGCCGCGTCGTGCTTGAGGTACACCTTCTCCTTGCCGACCAGCGTGGAGTACAGCGGCGGCTGGGCCACGAACACGTGGCCGTGCTCCACGAGTGTCTTCATCTGGCGGAAGAAGAAAGTCAGCAGCAGGGTGCGGATGTGGCTCCCGTCCACATCGGCGTCGGCCAGGAGGATCACTCGCCCGTAGCGGATCTTCGTCTCGTCGAACTCGTCGCCCACCCCCGCCCCGATGGCCCCGATCAGGGCCTGGATCTCGGTGTTCTTGAGCATCCGGTCGATGCGGGCCCGCTCGACGTTGAGGATCTTGCCGCGGATGGGGAGTATGGCCTGGTTCTGGGGGTTGCGGGCCCGGATCGCCGATCCACCGGCCGAGTCGCCCTCCACGATGAACAGCTCGGCCTGCTTCGGGTCACGGGTGGAGCAGTCGGTGAGCTTGCCGGGCATGCCCGCGCCCTCCAGCGCCGACTTGCGGCGGATGAGGTCACGGGCCTGGCGGGCGGCGAGCCGGCCCCGGGCGGCCTGCACGCTCTTCTGCACCACCTGGCGGGCCTCGGTGGGGTGCTCCTCGAGCCACTCGGCCAGCTTCTCGTTGGAGGCCCGCTCCACCAAAGAGCGCATGGAGACGTTGCCCAGCTTCGACTTCGTCTGGCCCTCGAACTGAGGGTCCTGCAGGCGGACGGCGAGGATGGCGGTGAGGCCCTCGCGAATGTCCTCGCCGAGAAGGTTCTCGTCCTTCTCCTTGACCAGTCCCTTGGTACGCGCGTAGCGGTTGACCACGTTGGTTAGGGCCTTTTTCAGGCCCTCCTCGTGCATGCCGCCCTCGCCGGTGGCGATGCCGTTGGCGAAGCTGTGGATGCCTTCGTGGAACCCGGTGTTCCACTGGAGGGCGACCTCCACCTCCTGGGTCTCTTCGGCCTGCTGGAAGTAGGCCACCTTCTTGAACAGCGCCTCCTTGGACGCGTTGAGGTGGCGGACGAAGTCGATGATGCCGCCGTTGTACTTGTAGGTGACCTCCTGCTCGTGACCAGGCCGCTCGTCCCGGAAGCGGATCTCCAGGCCGCGGTTGAGGAACGCCATCATCTGCAGGCGCTCGAGCACCGTCTGGGCCCGGAACTCCACCTCTTCGAAGATGGTGGGGTCGGGCCAGAACTCGACGGTGGTGCCGGTGCGCCCCCGAGGTGCGCTACCCACGACCTCCAGCGCGCCCTGGGGCTTGCCGCCCTTGGCGAACTCGATGCGGTGGCGCTTGCCGTCACGGTCGACCTCCACCACGAGGCGGCTCGACAGCGCGTTCACCACCGAGACGCCTACGCCGTGGAGGCCACCCGACACCTTGTAGCCGGCGCCGCCGAACTTGCCGCCGGCGTGGAGAACGGTGAGGGCGATCTCGACGCCGGACTTCTTCTTGTACTGGGGGTGGGGATCGACGGGGATGCCACGCCCGTCGTCGGACACGCGACATCCGCCGTCGGCCAGCAGGGTGACGTCGATGCGGGTGCAATGACCCGCCATGGCCTCGTCGACGGAGTTGTCCACGACCTCCCAGATGAGGTGGTGCAGGCCGCTGGGACCGGTGGACCCGATGTACATCCCGGGCCGCTTGCGAACGGGATCGAGACCCTCCAGGACCGTGATGTCCTTGGCCCCGTAGGAGGGCGGCTTGGCTTTGGTTCCGTCGTCGTCAGAAGATGCTGTCATCGCTCCGGGCGCGACCTTTCAGACTCAGTTGGATTGAGGCGATTCGGACGGAAAAGTGCTGCTCAACGGCCCGAATTGCGATTGAGTCAGTCTACCACCGGGGTGTGACTCGGACGCTGATCCCGGGGCCTGACGCGCACTTCGATCCGTTCGGCCATACCGGGGCCGGCGACGTCGTTCACCCGCTGCACGAGCTGGCTGGAAAGGGCCCTCAGCGAGGTGGCCCATCCCGGCCCGTCGACGGCCACGACCAGGGCCCCTCGGGTGACCGAAAGGGGCCAGCTGTGGGATGCCGCCACCGGCCCGGCGATCTCTTCCCACCTGTTGAACAACGTCGCCAGCGCGGCCGCGCCAGGCACGCCCATCGACCGGGTGATGCCGTCGAGGGACTCGCTCAGGCGTCGAGGGGCCCGCTCCTCCTCGGGCAGCGGCCGCCACCCCGACCGGCGCGGCCCAGAACGGCGGCTCACAGGATCCGGCCGTCGTGAACGCGCACCCGAAGCTCGGGCTCCACTCCGGGGGGCAGGTCTCCGGTGGTGGTCAGCAAGGCCTGGCCGGCGGGAAGGTGGGCGACGAGAGCCCGCGCCCTGTCCTCGTCGAGCTCGGAGAACACGTCGTCGAGCAACAGGACCGGTGGTGATCCTCCCGCAGCCTCCCGGACACCATGGCTGGCCAGGCGCAGGGCCAGGGCCAACGACCGCTGCTCCCCCTGGGAAGCATGGGTACGGGCCGGCAGGTTCTCGAGTTGCAGGTCAAGCTCGTCGCGCTGTGGCCCGATGGTGTTGGCTCCCCGGCGCAGGTCCTGCTGGCGGGCATCGGCCAGGGCGTCGGCCAGGGGCCCCTCCCATGAACGCACATAGCGGGCCGAGGTCACCGCCGCGGTGCCGGCCACCTGGTCGTAGGCCTTGGCCACCTCGGGTTCGAGCCTTGTCACCAGTTCGGCCCGGGCGTCGGCCAGTGCGCCCCCGGCGGAGGCCAGCTTGGCATCCCACACGTCCAGCGTGCTCTCGATCTCCGGGCTCAGCCGGCCGCCAGCCTGCTTGAGCAGGGCCGCCCGCTGGCGCAGCACCCGGTCCACCTCCGAGCAGAGCCCGTCGTTGCGGGGGTGGAGCGAGACGAGCGTGTCGTCCAGGTAGCGGCGGCGCTCGCCCGGGCCTCCTTTCACGAGACTCAGGTCGTCGGGGGAGAACACGGTGACCTGTATGGCCCCGAGCAGGTCCCGCACCCGCCGCAGCGGTTGGCGGTTCACCTGCACTCGGTCGTGGCCCACTACCCGGATCTCGGTCTCGAGGAGCAGCGGCCGCCCCCCTCGTGACGCCTCGGCCCTGACCGTGGCCGCCGGAGCACCCCGGCGCACTAGTGCCTCGCGGGGGGCTGCCCGGAAGGACCCGAGGCTGGCGAGATACCCGATGGCCTCCAGCAGGCTCGTCTTCCCGCTGCCGTTGTCGCCTTCGATCACCGTGAGCCCGCCTGGTGCGATCTGCAGATCCGCCTGCTCGTAGTTCCGGAAATCGCTGAGCCAGAGGCGGTGGAGCTCCACGAGGGGCTTACGACACCCGCACCGGCATGAGCAGGTAGAGGTAGTCGTCGCTGTCGGTCCCACGGATGACTGCGGGCCGCAACGCATCCTGGGTGTCGAGGATGATCTCGTCGCCGGCGATGGCCTCGGCACCGTCGATGAGGTACCCGGGGTTGAAGGCCACGCTCATCTCGGCCCCCTCGTAGCGGGCGTCGACCTCCTCGTTGGCCTGCCCCACCTCCGCGCTCACCACCGTGAGCCCGACGGTGTCGGGGCCCAGCGCCATGCGCACCGGTGTGGTGGCGTCCCGCACCAGCAGCTTCACCCGGCGCACGGCCTCCAGCAGCTGGGCCTTGCCCACCACCAGGCGGTTCGGGTACGTGGACGGGATCAGCTGGCGGTAGTTCGGGAACTCGCCCTCGATCAGCCTCGTGGTCACCCTCACGTCACCGACCTCGAAGTTGGCATCGTGCTCGCCGAGGCGGAGCGTGACCTTCTCGGCTCCGGAAAGGACACGCTGCAGCTCCGACAGGGCTTTCGAGGGAACCAGCACCTTCTGGCCCTCCCGGAGCACGCTCGTGCCCGGCAGATCTCGCACGGCAAGGCGGTACGAGTCGGTGGCCACCAGCCGCAGGCCCTTCTCCTCGGCCGCCATCAGGACGCCGGTGAGGATCGGCCGGGCGTCGTCGGACGAAGCGGCCCGGACCACCTGGCGCAGGGCGTCGGCCAGCTCGCCGGCGTCGAGAGTCACCGCGTCACCGAGCCCGGTGTCCCCGCTGGCGGCAGGGACCCTGGGAAAGTCGGCGGCGGGCAGCATCCGCACGCTGAACTGAGAACGGCCCGAGGTGATCGAGACGTCGTCGTCGCCGGCTTCCACGTTGACTCCACCCGGCGGGAGCGAGCGGACGATGTCGGTGACGAGGCGGGCGGGGACCACCGAGATCCCGTCGCCCGAGCCCGCCACAGCCATGGTGACCTGGATCGTGAGGTCCAGGTCGGACCCGGCGACGTGTAGCTGCTCGCCGTTGACCTCCAGGCGCACGCCCGACAGCACAGGAAGAGCTCCACCCCTGCTGGTGACGGCACGGCCGGCAACGCTGAGGGCTTCGACGAGGGAATCGCGTTCGCTTCGGAATCTCATGGTTCTCTTTGGTTTGTAGGTTGAGAAAAAAGGAGGAAGTGTTTGTAAAGGCTGTGGATTGGGGAGAACTCAAGGTTCTTCCAGGTCACGGCATCCGCCGCCGTCCCGCCGCCGTCCCCATCGTTCCACAGGGTTGTGACGCTTTGGTCGCCACCCGGTGGACGGCGCGAGCGTTGTCCCCGCAAATGACAAAGCGCCGGCACAACCTCATCCCCCGCTGCTGATGCGGGCCATGAGCTCGTTCACCTGATCGTAGATCTGGCGCTTCTCCTTCATCAGGGTCGAGATCTTCTCGACGGCGTGGATGACCGTGGTGTGGTCGCGACCGCCGAACTCACGGGCGATGGCAGGGTAGCTGTAGTCGGTGACGTGCCGGAACACGTACATGCTGATCTGGCGAGCTGTCACCAGCGGGCGCCGCCGGCTGGTGCCACAGAGGTCCTCGACGGCGAACCCGAACAAGCTGGCGGTTGCGTCGAGGATGACCTTCGGGGTGATCGGGCGAGGCTGGTTGGTGCCGAACAGGTCGAACAACACCTCTTCGGCCAGCTCGACGGTCAGGTGCTGGCCGTAGACGCTGGCATGGGCCAGGACCTGGGTGAGCGCCCCCTCGAGCTGGCGGATGTTGTCCTTGACGTTGGTGGCGATGTACTCGAGCACGTCGCTGTACCTGCTGGCCGCTTCCTCGCCCGCCTTGCTGCGGAGGATGGCCAGGCGGGTTTCCAGGTCTGGAGGCTGGACGGTGGCCGTGAGGCCCGACATGAAGCGACTGCGGAGCCGGTCGTCGAGGGTCGTGAACGAGTTGGGTGGACGGTCGGAGGTGATGACGATCTGACGGCTGGTCTGGTGCAGCTCGTTGAAGGTGTGGAAGAACTCCTCCTGGAGCCCCTCCTTTCCTTCCATGAACTGCACGTCGTCGACCAGGAGCAGGTGACATTCGCGGTAGCGCCTCTTGAACGCCGGCGTGGTGTTGGTGCGGATGGCGTCGACGAACTCGTTGAGGAACGTCTCGCTGGGCACGTAGCGCACCACACGGCCCCGGAAGTTGTCCCGGACGTAGTTGCCAATGGCGTGCAGCAGGTGTGTCTTTCCCAGGCCCACCCCGCCGTGGATGTACAGCGGGTTGTAGGACTTCCCCGGGGTCTCGGCCACCGCGAGGGCCGCGGCATGGGCGAAGCGGTTGGAAGGCCCGGTGACGAAGGCATCGAAGGTGTAGTCGCCCTCCACCGCCGCCTGGTCCGCGGCCCCGGACGATCCGTCGTCCCAGCGGCGCTTGCCCGTCTCTGGCGCCGTCGGCTTCGATTCAGGCCTGGCGGCAACGGCCGGAGCATGAAGGTGTTGTTGTTCATGGCCGGCATCGGTGTCGACGACGATGCGGATGACCAGCTTCTTGCCGGTGGCATCGGCGAGGACGTCACCCACGAGCGTCAGGTAGCGGCTCTCGAGCCTCTCCTTGACGAGCGAGCTCGGGACGCTCAGAACGACCTGCTCGTCGTCGGCCCACGATGCGCGGATCCCCTCGAACCACGTCTTCCAGGTGGCTTCGTTGACCTGGTCGCGGAGGGCCTCGGCGCACAGCATCCACAGCCGCTCCGCGTTCTCCACCGGTGCCGTTGCCTCCCCCACTCTCCCACTTTCCACAATGAGGTCCACAACCTGTGGACGACGAGAGCCCAAAGGGCCTCCCGCCTGTTCTGGTGTGTTGTCACGCTGGCGATCGGGGAAGCGATACCACTAGCGGAGTATGCCGATTTCTACGTTGGCTCCCGTTGGGGCGAAGGTAGCACCGGCTTCGTCCGGCCTGCGAGGCCCAGAGGAGAATTGTCCGATGACCAGCAGGAACGGGTGGGGACGTGGGCCGGTTGCCGCTCGAAGTCCCCGAGACCTACCCTGGAGAGGCCCCGGGGTCCACGAGGGCCGCACCCGCCCCACCCGTGCCAGGAGTTGCCCGTGAAGCGAACCTTTCAGCCAAACACCCGTAAGCGGGCCAAGAACCATGGCTTCCGCCACCGCATGTCGACTCGCGCCGGCCGGGCGATCATCAAGGCCAGGCGCCAGAAGGGCCGGCACCGGCTGTCCGCTTGACCGAGCCGGTGCGAGGCAAAGCTGCCTTCGCCGCCCTCCGCCGGTCCCGCCGACGAGTACGGAAGGGCCCGCTCACGCTAACGTTCGTTCCCGGCGCCCCCGACGACCCTGCCCGCGTGGCCTACGCCATCGGCCGGACCGTGGGTGGAGCCGTTGTCCGCAACCAGCTCCGTCGCCGGCTGCGGGTCATCGTGTCTGAGCTCGGTCCGCTGCTCCAGCCGGGTGCGTACCTCATAGGGGCTGCTCCGGGAGCAGCGTCAATGTCTTTTGGAGAACTGAGAACCGCTGTGGCCGAAGCCCTCGAAGATCTGGTCGGAACCCCATCATGAGCCGAACCTGTCGGGCCCTGTGTGCGGCCATCCGCCTCTACCAGGCGGCACGCCAGGGTCGTATCTCCCCCTGCCGCTACCTGCCCTCGTGCTCGGCCTACGGCCTCGAGGCGTTGCAGCTCCACGGCACCCGACGAGGGACCTGGATGGCGGTGCGCCGGATCGGGCGCTGCCATCCCTGGGGCGGCTTCGGTGCCGACCCCGTACCGGAACGGGCCACCTGATGTTCCAGTTCCTGGCAGCAGTCCTCGCCTTCTTCTACGGGATCATCCCGAACTACGCCGTTGCCATCGCCCTGCTCACCGTCGCCGTGATGCTGGTGCTGTCGCCGCTCACCCTGAAGGGCACCCGGGGCATGCTCGCCATGCAAAAGATGCAGCCGGAGATGAAGCGGCTTCAGCAGGAGCACAAGGGCGATCGCCAGAAACTGGGCGAGGAGATGACCAAGCTCTACAAGGAGCACAAGGTCAACCCCGCTGCCGGCTGCCTGCCGATGCTCCTGCAGCTCCCGGTGTTCATCGTCATGTACCAGGTCATCAGTGGTCTCACCAAGACCACGAACAACGTGCCGGACCCCAAGTACCTCGAGAAGGGCACCGAGCTCTACCAGGCCCTACGCGAGTCCGGCGGAGAGATGACGTCGTTCGGTGTAGATCTGGCCAAGGCGGCCAGCGAGGGCCACGGCTCCTTCGGAGCGGCCATCCCCTTCTTCGTCATCGTCGCCCTGGTGGTGCTGACGCAGTACTACCAGACCCGCCAGACCATGGCCCGCAACACCCAGAACACCAATCCCCAGGCCCAGCTCATCATGAAGGTGATGCCAGGGTTCTTCGGTCTCATCTCGTTGTCGATCCCCGCCGGCGTGAACGTCTACTTCCTGGTGTCGGCCATGTTCCGCATCGCCCAGACGGGCGCCATGTACCGCTTCGACCCCACCTTGAAGGCTCATACCGAGCGTCACGTGAAGGAGATCGAGGCGAAGGCCACCGAGGTCAAGCGGCCCAAGGCCAGCGAGAAGCCCAAGCAGATCGCGCCCAAGCCCAAGCCCAAGCCCAAGGCGGCGCCGGCCAACGGCAGGGTCACCAGCCCCAAGGGCTCGCCGACCCCGAACCGCAACGCCAACAGGAGCAAGCAGCGGTCCAAGCGTCGAGCGAAGAAGGGTCGCTGAGCCCATGGAATGGGTCGAGACGACTGGCCGCACCCTCGAAGAGGCACAGGATGCAGCCCTGGATCAGCTCGGGGTGGACGAGCTCGATGCCGAGTTCGAGGTGCTCGAGGAGCCGAAGCTGGGCCTGTTCGGACGAGTCAGATCGGAGGCCCGGGTCAGGGCCCGGATCCGGCCGAACAGCCCACCGGCCAAGGACGACCGCCGTCAGCGGCGGCGCCGGCCGGGTGGAGCAGACTCAGGACCTGCGGATTCAGGCGAGACGGCCCCGGCCGCGACGCCCGCTCGGGCGGCCACCAGGCCGGCACGGCGGCCGAAGACCGAACAACCCCCCAGGGTGGCCCAAGGGTCATCGGGCCGACGAGGAGGACAGATGGAAAACGACGTGTCACTGACGCAGCAGGCAGAGGCCGCGGCGAACTTCCTCAGCGGTCTCGTCGACGCCGTCGGCGGCGGTACCGGGACCGTCGAGATCCACGAGATCGACGAGAACACGGTCGAGGTGGCGGTGGTAGGCGACCAGCTCGGCCTGCTGATCGGGCCGAACGGAGCCACACTGGCCGCCGTCCAGGATCTGACCCGCACCGCGGTTCAGCGCAGCACGGGCAGCCGCAATGGCCGCATCATGGTGGATGTCGGTGGCTACCGCGAGAAGCGACGTTCGGCCCTGGAGCGCTTCACCCGCCAGATCGCCACCCAGGTGGTCGAGACGGGGCAGCGCAAGATCCTCGAGCCGATGCAGGCCGCGGATCGCAAGGTGGTCCACGACACGGTCAACTCGATCGAAGGTGTGGCGACGGTATCGGAGGGTGAGGAGCCCCGCCGGCGCGTCGTCATCGAACCAGCCCGGTAACAACCCCCCACCGTGGCCGCCGACCTCCAGGCTGTGCTCGAGGAGGCCCGGGAGCTCGGTTTCCTGGGCCCTGGCCCGGTGGATGGCCATATCGAACACGCCAAGGGATTTCTCCAGGCCGTGGGTGCGGAGCTGCCCAGACGGGTGATCGACCTGGGCAGCGGGGCCGGGCTACCCGGCCTGGTGCTGGCCATGGCCTGGCCGCGCATACCCGTCGTCCTGCTCGACAGCAGTGAACGACGGACGTTGTTCCTGGCCCGAGCGGCGGACGAGCTAGGGATCTCGACGCACGTGGTGGTGGCGCGGGCCCGAGCCGAGGAGGCTGGACGAGATCCCGACTGGCGGGCGAGAGCTGATCTGGTGGTGGCCCGTAGCTTCGGGCCGCCTGCGGTGACAGCCGAGTGCGCCGCTCCGCTCTTGGAGGTAGGGGGACGGCTCATCGTCTCGGAGCCACCGGAGGAAGGCGGGTCGCGCTGGCCGGAGGAAGGTTTGGCGCCGCTGGGCCTGCGTCCGACCGGCCGCTTCGAACAGGCCTTTTGCCGCTTCCAGGTCCTCCGCCAGGAGACGTTGTGTGCTGAGGACTTTCCTCGGCGGGTAGGCGTGCCGGAAAAGCGCCCCCTCTTCTCCTCTTGAGGTTTCACGTGGGTCATCGCGGGCCGGGTTTCCGTTCCCATCGTTCCACGTGAATCATTAGGGGTCCTTGACCTCGGCTCCCAGGCGCGCGAGGGTGCAGGCGTGACTGGCGAGGACGAACTGGGCGAGCGCGGCCGCGCCATCTTCGAACGTCTGCGAGCCGAAACGGGGGAGCACGACGTTTCCCCGCCTGAAGAGGACGTAGCGATGGCCGAGGGCCATCTCGGTTCACCGGACCGACCGGCCGCGCCCGGTAGGGTTCGTGCTCCGGCAGCTCAGACTGAAGCGGGAGCGGATGCTCCCGACCCGCCGCCGACGGAGCAGGAGCCGGATGAGGCAGAGCCGGCCGGCCAGGCTGCCCCGGAGCCGGTAGCCGGCGAGCCGCCAAGGACGTTGGCCGACACGCCGGCACAAGGCGTCGTGGCGACCCCAGATCCTGCGAACTTGCCACCCACGCCAGCGGCGGCACCAGCATCGCCGCACCCGGTGCCGGAGCAGGCCTCCGGGAACACCAGTGCCGCCGCTGAACCTCACCCCGCGACGGAGCGAGCTGACACGGCCCCTGATCCTGATCCCGCGCCGCCTGTGCCCGCGGAGGTGACCTCATCCACCGACCCTGCGTTGTTGCACGTGGAACAGGAGGCCCAGCCTCCTTCGCCGGCCGCGTGGCCGGCTACCTCCATCCCTGATGTCGTCGAGCCTGCTCCCCTGGCGGTTTCCGCGGAGCCGAGCGATGAGGCGCCAGCACCGGCGCCCGCTCCGGGGATCAAGCCGCCAAAGGAGGTTCCGGAGGAAGTTGTGAAGGTGGCCCGGCCGGTACGGGATGCCCCGCCCCCGCTGCCCCGGGTGATGGCCATTGCCAACCAGAAGGGCGGGGTGGGCAAGACGACCACGGCGGTGAACCTCGGAGCAGCCCTGGCCGAGATGGGATACCGGGTCCTCATCATCGACCTCGATCCTCAGGGCAACGCCACCACCGGGCTCGGGATAAACCCCAGGAACCTGGAGTCGTCGATCTACGACGTCCTGCTCCGTGACGTCCCGATGGACGACTGCATCGAGCCCACCAGTGTCAGGAACCTGTTCGTCTGCCCGGCCACCATCGATCTCGCCGGTGCCGAGATCGAACTGGTGCCGGCCTTCAGCCGGGAGCTCAAGCTTCGCCGGGCCATCGACCAGGTCATCGACGACTTCGACTTCTTCCTCATCGACTGTCCCCCGTCGTTGGGGCTCATCACGGTCAACGGGCTGGCCGCGGCGGGCGAGGTGGTGGTGCCCATCCAGTGCGAGTACTACGCCCTCGAGGGTTTGGGCCAGCTCCTGCGCAACGTTGGCCTGGTGCAGACCAACCTCAACCCCCGGCTGGAGATGACCACCATCATCTTGACCATGTACGACGCCCGGACCAAGCTCTCCGATCAGGTGGCGGCGGAGGTGCGCAATCACTTCGGTGCGAGGGTGTGCCGCAACATCGTTCCCCGTACCGTCCGCCTGTCGGAGGCGCCCTCCTTCGGGCAGCCGATCATCGTGTTCGATCCGACTTCCCGGGGGGCCATCGCCTACCGGGAGCTGGCCAAGGAGGTGAGCGGTGGCGCGCCGCAGCGGGTTAGGTAAGGGTCTCTCGGCGCTCATTCCCACTGAGCTCACTACCGGCGGGCAGGGCTCGGCCCTGGTCGAGGTCCCCGTCTCCAGCATTGTTGCCAGTTCCTTCCAGCCACGCCGCCACTTCGAGGAGGAGCGGCTGGCCTCCCTCACTGCTTCGGTCCGGGAGCTGGGTGTGCTCCAGCCCGTCCTGGTTCGACCCGGCCAGCAGGAAGGTACCTACGAGCTGATCGCCGGGGAACGGCGGTGGCGAGCGGCCAAGCGGGCCGGGCTCCAGACGATGCCGGCGCTGGTCAAGGAGGTCACCGACGACGCCAGCCTGGAGCAGGCGCTGGTGGAGAACCTCCACCGCCAGGACCTCAACCCCCTGGAGGAGGCGGCGGCGTTCAACCAGCTCATCGAGGACTTCCACCTGACCCACGAGGAGCTGGCCCGGCGTGTGGGCAAGAGCCGGGCCACGGTGACGAACACCCTCAGGCTCTTCCAGCTCCCCCCGTCCATCCAGCGCCTGGTGGCCGAGGGACAGCTGGCCGAGGGCCACGCCCGGGCGCTGCTCGGCTCGCCCGATCGGGCCTTCCAGGAGTCGCTGGCCAAGCGGGCCGTCAGCAGCGGGCTCTCGGTGCGGGCGGTGGAGGAGGCGGTCAGGGCCCGCAACCGTGCGGGGGAGGGCGAGGAGGGGGCAGGTGGGGGTCAAGCCGCGCCTCAGGCCGGCCGGCGTCTCCGGCCGCCGGGACTCCTGGAGCTCGAGGCCCTCCTGTCCGACCACCTCGACACCCGGGTGAAGGTGGAGATGGGCACCAAGAAGGGTCGAGTCGTGATCGAGTTCGGCTCCCTCGAGGATCTGGAGCGCATCTATCGGGTTATGACCGAGCCTCACCCAAAACCATAGATGTGAAGTGGGGTCGGAAACATCTACTCACCCTCATCCACAGCTGGGGATGAGGCTGTGTAAAGCGTAAGGCTGGAGGTCAGGCCTCGACAAAAGGTGCGGTGGCCCAGGTACCCAGGGCCCGGGCCAGACCTTCGGCCAGCTCCGCGGTACGGGCCACCACCGCTGCCGGCGGCCCCAGCTCGCAGACCACCGCGGGCATCCGTGTCTCCCTCAGCACGGGGAGGGCCATTCCCCGCACGCCGCCATCGGGAATGCCCAGCACTTCGGGCAGCACGGCCTGGACCAGGAGGGCGAGACCCTGTCCGGCGGGGGAGACGTACCGGTGGCTGGCGTAGTGGGCCGTGGTGCAGCCCTGGGCATCGACATCGAGTCGAAGCCCGATGTAGACGTCGACCACGGCGGCATTGGCCTCGGCCGCCTGTTCCGACTGGTCCGGGTGCTGGAGGACGACCACCTCGGCGCCGGCCGCAGCCAGTGCCCGGGCCGCGGCCGCGGCGGCGGCGTGAAGACCGCCGGCGTCCCCCACTGCGACCCGCCGGCCCTGGAGCGTGCGGGGGGCGTGACGGAGCAGCTCGAGCTCCCGCACGACGGCGACCGGCTCCCGGTCGGCGCCGCGGGGCCCGAGACGGTCGAGCATCGACAGCGTCGCCGGGCCACAGACCCCGTCTACGGTCAGGCCGGCGTTGCGCTGGAGCTCGTCGAGGGCGGTCTTGGTCAGAGGCCCGAAGATGGCGTCCACCCGGCCGGCATCGAAGCCCAGGGCTCCGAGACGGCGCTGGAGGGCGGCGACGTCGTCACCCCGCAACATCGGTTCACGCAGGTACAGAAGCCGATCGCCCAGGCAGTAACCGGCCTCCACCAGCGCCGACCACGTCTGGGGCCCGCAGATCCCGTCGGCCCGCAGCCCCCTCTGCTCCTGGAAGGAGCGCACGGCCGCGGCGGTGTCCTCGTGGAAGGTCCCCAGCTCGTGGCCACCGATGTCGAAACCCAGCCGGGCCAGCCGCTGCTGGAGATCCCGGACCGCCTCGCTGCGGTCTCCCGGCCTGAGGGGAAGGGGCTGGGGCCGGCCTTCTACAGGAATGCGTCGAGCTCCTGGAGCAGCTGCCCCTTGCCCTTGGCCCCGACCAGCCGAAGCTGCGGCGCGCCGTCCTTGAACAGGATGAGCGTGGGGATGCTCATCACCTCGAAGCGCCGGGCGATCTCCAGGTTGGCGTCGACATCCACCTTGGCGATCCGGATCTTGCCCTGCCGTTCGCCGGCGATCTCCTCGAGGATCGGCGCGATGGCCTTGCACGGCCCGCACCACTCGGCCCAGAAGTCGACCAGCACGGGCTCGTCTCCCTGGACGATCTGCTCGTCGAAGGTGGCGTCGGTCAAGGTGGCGATGCTGGTGCTCACGTGATCTCCTTACCAGTTCCTGGGTGTTTGTGCGATGTCGGGGGGAGCGTCGTGCTGGGTCTCCAGCCATCGCTCGGCGTCGATGGCGGCCATGCAGCCCGAGCCGGCGGCGGTGACGGCCTGGCGGTACACGTCGTCCTGGACGTCTCCGCTGGCGAAGACCCCCTCGACGTTGGTCCGGGTCGATCCCGGCTGGGTGATCAGGTACCCAGTATCAGCCATGTCCAACTGACCCTTGAACAGGTCGGTGTTCGGGACGTGGCCGATGGCGACGAACAGGCCGCTCACCGCCACGTCGGACTCCTCGCCGCTGTTCACGTTGCGAACCCGCACCCCGCTCACCGAGCTCTCCCCCAGCACGTCGACCACCACCGAGTCCCACAGGAACTCGATCTTGTCGTTGCGCCGGGCGCGCTCCTGCATGATCTTGGACGCCCGCAGCTCCCGCCGGCGGTGGATCAGCGTGACCTTGCTGGCGAACTTGGTGAGGAAGATGGCCTCCTCCAGGGCCGAGTCCCCCCCGCCGACCACGGCGATGGGAAGCTCCCGGAAGAAGAAGCCGTCGCAGGTGGCACAGGTCGAGACGCCGTGGCCGAGCAGGCGCTGCTCGTTGGGCACGTCCAGCATCAGCGCCCGGGCGCCGGTGCTGACGATCACCGACTTGGCCTGGTAGCCCTCGTCCCCCACCCAGATGCCGAACGGCCGGGAGGAGAAATCGACGCGCGTGGCCTTGGCCGTGAGGAAGTCGGCGCCGAAGCGGGCCGCCTGGCCCCGGAAGTTGGCCATCAGCTCGGGCCCCATGATCCCGTCGACGAAACCGGGATAGTTCTCCACCTCGGTGGTGAGCATGAGCTGGCCACCGGGCTGGTCGCTGCTCGACGAGGCCTCACCCTCGATCACCAGCGGGCGCAGGTTGGCCCGGGCCGTGTAGATGGCCGCCGTGAGGCCGGCGGGGCCGGAACCCACGATGATGACGTCTCGAACATCAGGGCCGTCCGTCACGGCTCACCTTCCTGTGGGCTTCCTGTCGGCGCTGGCCTTACGGAGCAAGAACCCGCCGAGCAGCGTGAAGATTCCGCCGACGAGCAGGTGGGCCGACCACACCTCGCCGGGCAGGTACACGTCGACGGCCCGCAGAGCCCCGATGACCACGAGAACAAGCGTGGCCACAGCCATGACGGCGGCGAGCAGCCCGTAGACGAGGGCCCGGGCCACGGTGGTCAGGGGGGCGGCGGTCTTGTCGCGAAGCCCGCCCACCAGTCGCTCGACGGTGTCGGCCGCCTGAACCGTCCAATCGGGCTCCTCGCCCACCGCCGGAACGCGTGGCTCTCCCAGTTGCGGCACAGGTGAACAGTAGCGTCGCCTCGTGATGCGGCTCCCGCTCGCGGTGCTCGCCACTGCCGCCGCCTGCGCCCTGGCCGCGGTGATCCTCGGTGAGTACGACCTGCGGGGCATCACCCCGCTGGTTTCGGGGGTGATGCTCGCCCTCGTCATCGGTGAGCTGGCCGTGATCGTGGCCGGCGGCCGCAGTCTGGTGCTCGGAGGCCTCTGCGCCGCCGGTGTCGGCGCCGGCCTGGTCTGGGCGCTGTGGATCTCCTCCGGGGAAGAGTGGTCGTTCGTGAGCGCCTCGGGATGGGTCGGGGCGGTCCTCGGCGCCATCACCGCCTTGCTGTGGGTGGCGCCCCGCCGGGGCCTCAGAGACTCTGGCCCACCAGGAGACGGCAGTCCTCCTGAGCCATGACCAGCACCCTGTAGTCCAGGCCCGGAGCACCGGCGGCGGCCAGCCGGTAGGCAAGTACTACCGCCGGCGTCCCCTGCCAGCGCACCAGGGCGCTGTACACGAGCGGCCCCAGCCCCTTGCCGTAGGTGGCGCGGGCGATCCCAGAGCAGGGCCGCGGAGCCGCCTGCTGGGGCTTGCCGGCGGCGGCGCCGGCGGAGCCGGCGGAAGGTGAGCCCTCCGTCTCGGGCGCCCCGACCGAAGTGGGGGCGGGAACATCTCGAGCCTCGGCGGTGGGCGTTGCCGCCGGAGAAGGAGGAGGAGGTGACGCGGCAAGCGCGTCCTCACTGGCTGCTCCGGGTAGCGCTCCCCGGATGGCCCGGGCCAGGGTCGACGGGTCGGACTGCTCGCCGAGGTCACCGCCGTCGAAACCGGCCGTCTCCGCGTCCGCACCAGCGCTGAAGCTCTGATCGTCGAGCCTGGCCGCCGTCTCGTCCCTGTGCCCCCGCCCGTCGCCGAGTGTCGCCATCAGCGGAACGGCCAGCAGCAGAGCGGCGGCGGCCGCGGCAACGGGTAGCGCCCATCTGGGCATGCGCCGCCGTTCGCCCAGCGAGACGACCTCGGCCTCACCACCATCGGCGCCACCGTCTCTGGTGGCTACCCATTCGGCTCGGGCCACCTGCAGCGCGCCCTCACGCACATGAGCATCGGGCCCGGCCACCGCCGCTCCCACCAGTGAGGACACCATGAGCAGGCTCGTCAGCCGCTGCTCGCACTCCTGGCAGGAGGCGAGATGCTCGGCCGCACCGTCGGGGCCCTCGCCGTCGAGGTGGGCCGACAGCTGTTCGTCGTCGAGGTGGGACTTCATGGCGTGGAAGTTGGACGACGAGGGGCGGTGCCCGGGTTCCCGAGCAGAGGGACGAGTGCCGCCCGCCCCCGGGCGATCCGGGAGCGGACGGTGCCGGGAGGGATGTCGAGAATGCCGGCGATGGTGGCGTAGTCGAGGTCACAGAGGTCCCGCAGCACCACGGCGGCTCGGAACTCGAGAGGCAGGCGGGCCAGGGCGGCGTCGATGTCGAGGTGGTCGGCCACGGCATCGGCCACCGCCGGGCCGCCGGCGGTTGACGCCGCGCCCTCGAGGGCTTCGAGATCCAGCTCCGGCAGCAGGTCGGGGCGCCTCTTGCGCCGGCGCAGCTCGTCGAGACAGCAGTTGACGGTGACCTGGTGGGCCCAGGTGCCGAACCGGGCCCTGCCGTCGAAACGACCGGCGGCCAGCCCTCGGGAGATGGCCACGAGAGCGTCCTGGGCGGCATCGGCGGCGTCGGCCTCGTTCCCGGTCATGCGCCGGCACAGGGCGAAGACACGGCCGTAGTGGCGGCGGAGGAGCTGGTCGAGGGCGTCGACGTCGCCTCGCCCGGCGGCGTCCACCAGCTCCTGGTCGTCGGCCTCTTCGATGAACGTCAGCGTAGTGAGGCCCTACCTCAGCGCAGGGTGAGCTCGGCCACCTCTACTCGCCGCTCGGTCCCCGGGTCGGTGATCCACAGGAGCACCGCTCCACCCCGGTTCCCCTTCAGATCGAAGGTGACGTCGCCGTCGATCCCGGTCTGCGTCGCCAGCGGGCTGCCCCAGTCGGAGAGATCGTCCCCGGGCTCAGCGGCCACGTAGACCGAGGCCGACCACTGGGCACTGGTCGAGCGCACGACCAATTGCCCGAGGGACTCGGCACCCTTCAGCTGCAGCACGAGCCCGACGCCTCCTTTCAGGCCACCGAAGGCCCGAGAGTTGTAGCGGTCGGACTTCCAGACCGTCTGGTTGTTCCCGTCGTGGGCCAGCGCCACCTCCGACTCGTTCTCCTGGCCGTCACCCTCGGGGTCGAACGAGCGGGCCGACGAGATGGCCACCGGCTCGCTTGTCCCCTCCCTGGGCACCCTCGTGCGCTCCGGGTCCTCCCCACCGGCCTGAAGGAGCACGGCGGCGGCGACGAGGGCGACGATCACGATGGCGGCGACGAAGGCGACAGGGGCGAGCCGGCGCTCGGGGGGACGGAGGGCAGCACCCTGACCGGCAGGTGGGGTGGGATCCCGCATGATGTCGGGAACGGCATCGTCGAGGCCGTCGCTGCTGAGCTCGATGAGACCCGTGCCATCGTCGAGATCCAGGGCGAGCAGCGCCGACCGGAAATCTGCGACCGTCGGGTACCTGTCCTCCGGATCCTTGGCCATGGCCCGCATCACCACGGCCTCGAGGCTCGGTGGGATGCTGGGCTCCAGCTCTCGTGGAGCCAGCAGCTCCCCGCGCACGTGCTGCAGAGCGGTGGCCAGCTCGGTGTCGGCCACGTAGGGCGGGCGGCCGCACAGCATCTCGTAGAGCATCACCGCCAGCGCGTACTCGTCCGAGCGGGCGTCGGGGGAGTGCCCCTGGACCTGTTCGGGCGACAGGTACTTCGCCGTGCCGACGATGGCGCCGGTCTGGGTGAGGTCGTGCATGGCCGACTGGAGCTTGGCGATCCCGAAGTCGGCCACCTTCACGCGTAGTAGGGGGCCGGTGGAGCCGTCCTGGTCCGGCAGCAGGATGTTCGCCGGCTTGATGTCGCGGTGCACGAGCCCGGCCCGGTGGGCATGGTCGAGGGCGTCGGCCACCGCGGCGGCGATGGTCACCGCCATGGGCGCGGGCAGCCTTCCTGTCTCCTCCATGGCCTGTCGCAGCGTGCGCCCCCGCACGAGCTCCATGACGATGAAGGCGATGTCACCATCGGTGCCGGTGTCGAAGGTGGCCACGATGCCGGGGTGGGCCAGCTTGGCGGCGGCGACGGCCTCCCGTCGGAAGCGCTCCACGAAAGCGTCGTCGGCGGCCAGGTGGGGGTGCAGGACCTTGATGGCGACGGGTCGGGCCAGGACCTCGTCGTAGCCCTCCCAGACCTCGGCCATGCCCCCCCGGGCGATCGGGCGCACCATGCCGTAGCGCCCGAGGAGCACACCATCGGCTATAAGCGGGATCGGATCGGGCACGCCCACTCAGCGTAGTCAGTGGGCGGGAGCCGGCTTATTTGCCCCCGGAGACGGTGAACGTGACGCCGACGACCCCTGGCCCGGCGTGGGTGCCGATCACGGCGCCGACGTCGCCCACGAGGATCTGGTCGCGCGGGTGGAGCTCCGACAGCAGGTCGATCAGGATGCCCACATCGGGCGCGGCCCCGTGCATCACGGCCACATCCGCCACCGGCAGGGACTGTCGGACCTTCTCGGCCAGGTACCGCAACGACCGCGCCCTGGTGCGCTGGCGGGACTCGGGCTCGACCTTGCCGTCGGCCACCTCGATGATCGGCTTGATGGAGAGCATCGACCCCAGCAGGGCCTGGGCGCCACCGATCCGGCCGCCCTTCTTGAGGTTCTCCAGGGTGTCGAGGGCGGCGAAGGTGCGGGTGCGGGGAACGATCTCGCGGGCGGCGGCGGCGACCTCGTCGAGGGTCGCTCCCTCCGCCGCGACCCTGGCGGCCCGGAGGACCACGTTGCCCTCGGCCATGGTGACAGCGCGGGAGTCGACGACCTGCACGGGAATGGTGCCGGTGACGTTCTGAGCGGCCAGTTGCGCGGCCTGGAAGGTGGCCGAGAGCGCCGAGGAGATGGTGACGCAGACGATGCCGGTCGCCCCGGCTTCAGCCGCCGCCGTGAACGCCTCCTCGAAGGCCCCCGGTGACGGGGCGGCCGTCTCGGGAAGAACCGTCGAGGTCGCCAGCCGCTGCCAGAACTGCGCGGGCGAGAGGTCGCGGCGGTCGAGGAGCTCCTCGTCCCCGAATCGCACCGTCAGGGGGACCACCTCCACGCCGTTCTCCGCGGCCACCTCCAGGGAGAGGTCACATGCACTGTCGGTTACGACGCGGATCGGGCCGGTGCTCACGGTGTCTTCTTCTCGCTGGTCACCTTGACCCGGATGAGGTACCAGCTGTCGGTGCGGTCCCATTTCTTGAGGAGGAACGAGCGCGCCTCCCGTTCGGCCGTGAGGTTGATACGACCCTGCTGGTCCAAGGCAAACTCCTTCAAGGTGGCTTTCTTGCCGGTGAGGATCTCATTGGCGGTGGCCCTCGCCCGCTCGACGTCCCGATTGTTCAGAAGCTCGAATGCGGCGGTGTCAGCGGCGTCGTGGGCGACGTCGTCGAGCTGTGCCCTGGTGACGAGGGGCGAGCCCAGCTCGACGGCCAGGAACCCCATCAGCGCGATGGAGACCACGAGCTTGAGGAGCCAGCCAGTGATCACGCGGGGGGCCTCCGGTTGCGCAGGAGCATCGACAGCTCTTGGACGCCGAGCATCCTGGCGGCCACGAGGTACACGCTAACACCGGCCACCACGCCGACACCGACCTTTAGAGGCGCAGGGTCGACCACGGCGGTGGCGGCCAGGACGGCAACAGCCATCGCCGCGCTGGCTGCGCATATTCGCAGCCACGCGCGCGCCGACGAAGAGGTGGCGATGCCCCCGGTGCGGCCGTGGAGGTGGAGGAGAGCGAGCACGCTCCCGCCGCCGTAGGCCAGAGCGTGGGCCAAAGCCAGGCCCTGGACGCCGAGGGCCGGGTGGAGGGCGAGGGCCAGCACGATGTTCAGCGCGTTCTCGGCGGCATAGAGGAAGAACATCGACCGCGTGTCCTGCATCGCCTGGTAGGTCCGCATGAAGAACAGGTAGCTGGCATAAGCGGGTAGGCCGAGGGCGAGCAGGGCCAGGACCTCGGCCGTCCTCTCTGCCGAACTGGCCCGCAGAGCACCGTGGTCCAGCACCACGCTCACGATCGGTCGGGCCAGGCACAAGTAGCCCACCGCGGCAGGAACGAGGACGGCGGCGATGGTCCTGAGCCCGAGGTCCACTCGCCGGCTCAATCCCTCGGTGTCGCCGAGCGACCACCGCTCGGACATGTCGGGGAGCATGGCGCTCATGACCGAAACGGCAAAAACCCCGTACGGGAGGAGGAAGAAGACCAGTCCCGCCTGGTACGCGGCCACGTCGCCGGCTCGTTCGTTGGCGAGGATGAGCACGACGGCCAGAGCCACCTGATTGGCCGCCACCAGCCCGAAGGTCCAACCCGACAGGCGGAGAACGGTCGTCACCGCGGGATGGCGGGGCTCCCAGACGAAGCGCAGATGTACCCGGGCTCGCCACAGCGCCGGGAGCTGGACCAGTGCCATGGCGGCCACTCCCATCGTCGTGCCGACGCCGAGCAGGGCCCGGGCACCGCCGTCGTTCCCGACGCCGGTAAGGCTGACGTCGTCGGCGACATGGGGCAGGGCCAGGAGAACGCCTATCACGATCAGGTTGTTCAGCACGGGAGCGAACATGGGAGCGGCAAAGCGGCGCCGGGCCTGGAGAAGCGCGGTCGTGACCGTGACCATTCCGTAGAAGGCGACCTGCGGGGCGAACATGCGCAGGAGGCTGGTCGCCAGCGCCCGTTGTTCGTCGGCCGAAGCGCCCTGGTTGCCGACGGTGTAGAGACGGATCAGCAGGGGTGCGAGCACGAAGAACAGCACCGACACCACGACCAGGACCGCTGCGGTGGCCGTCACCACCGCAGAGATCCCCCGCCAGGCCTCCTCCTCGCTCTTCTCGGTGGAGAGCCTCGACACGAACACCGGCACGAGCGTCGCCGACAGGATGCCTCCCAGCACCAGCTCGTAGACGACGTTGGGGGTGACGTTGGCCAGGCTGTAGGTGTCGGTCAGACGGGTGAAGCCGAGGGCGTAGGCGAGGGCGAAGAGCCGGCCGAAGCCGGTGATCCGCGACAGCAGAGTGCCGGCCGCCATGACCGCGGTGTTGCGGGCCAGGCTGGAAGTGGGGTCCTGGGGCTCTTCCGGCCCAGCGGTCACACCGGGACCAGGCGACGGTTGCGCCTGCCCCGGGCGTGGTGCCGGATCCACCACAGCAAGAGGAACGCCCCTGCTCCCGCCGAGAGCATGACGCCCATCCCGGATGCGGCGGTCGAGCGGACGGTGAAGCGGCTGCGCCCGAGGACCATCGTCCCGTCGGGCGATACCAGGCGCAACCGGAGGGGGAAGGTCCCGGAGGTTCGGGCCCGTACCGAGAAGCGTTGGGTCGTGTTCTTCCTCGACAGGCTCAGCTCGCGGCGGGAGCCCTTGGGGAACTCGAGCTTCTCGCTGTCCACTTCGAGCTGAAGGTTCACCGGGTATGGCGCCTTGCTGAGGATCGTCACCGGGATCTCACCGGTCCGGGCCGTCAGCGTGACGGACCGGTTCGGCGGGACCTGGATCAACCCGATCTGGCTGTTGATCCGTTGCGCGACGCCGTTCAGGTAGGCGGCCCTGCGGCCGGGGCGGAGATCGGCGCCCTGGGCGACGAGGAGCAGCTCCTCGAGGGCGTCGTCGAGGGGGTTGGTGGCGTCGATGATGCTGGAGAACCCGGTCAGCCGCTTCCGGGCCGAAGTTATGGCATCGGCGGGGAGCAGGCCGGCGTTCGAGGCGGGTAGGAGCCGGCGCACGAGCGGGATGTTCGGCCTCGCCGTGGCCGGCTGCACGTCGGCAAACGCGGCGTCGAGCGTGGACCCGGCGATCACCGAGCTGGTGGAGATGCCGGCTAGGAGCGCGTCGAGGAATGCCTTGGACGGCCGCCACGAGCGGGGCGCCAGGGCGACCACGACGCGGGGCCGGCTAGGGCTGTCCCCGTACACCACGGCCAGGTCGGCCAGCAGGTGATGAGCCGCCAGCACCGGGTCGTCGGTGCGGGCGAAACGGGAGCTGAGTGCCCGATCGGCGGCCAGGACCTGAGGACGGCGAACCGAGCGGACCTCCAGCTCGAAGGGCTGGGCCAGTGTTACGGCGAGGTCTACGGGCTCCAGGGCCGCCTCGGGGACGACGAGCCGGTCCACCTGTTGCTGGCGGAGCTGGAGAATGGCGTTCTCGTCGAGCGGCTCGGTCGCCACCCACGTGCGGGTGTCGGCGCGGGTGTGGAGGGTGCGCTCGATGGCCCGGGTTCCCTTGTCCAACTGCGCCGTCCGCTCGGCTCCGAGGCGATCGGTGAAGTCCCGCAGGTCCACGGGCACGTACGCCCCCGCCACCACCTGGCGGCCGTCGGCACCGGCGGCGAGGCTGGTCAGCGTCTCGGCGTCCTCGTCGCGGGTGCTGGCGGCGAGGGCATCGAGGGTCTCGGGGGTAGGGAGGAGGCTGAGAGGCACCAGCGGGTAGGCCTGCACCCCGCTCACCAGCTGGGCCAGGTCCGCGGTCGCCCGGGCGGACAGGCTCCGCTCACCGGTCGGGCCCAGGGCGGGGGCGGCATGGACGGGGAGCACCAGGGCGACCTTGAGCGGGAAACCCCCTTCCTTGGGAGGGGTCACGTACACCATGTGGGTGACCAGACTGGCCACCGGCGGCCCTCCGCCGGCGTTGCGAACCTCGACTCGGACCGGGTAGACACCCTCCTCGCCCAGACGAAGCCGGCCGCGGTCGAGGGGTTGTGCCGGGTCCTGGAGGGGTAGTCGGACCACCACCGCGCCAGCGGCGTCGGTGGTGAGATCCGAGAGCGTCGTGGCCGGGGTGACGCTGAGGGGAACACCGCGGAGGCGGCCCTCGAGGGTCTGGCTGAACTCGGTGCGGCTCATGACCCGCCGGTACACGGCCACGGCCAGCTCGACCTCGTGGGGCGCCTTGGCCGTGGTCACGCCCAGACGCAGCACGAGCTCCTGTCCCGGCCCGACCCACGACGTCTGCGACGCCAGTTGAAGCCGGTCCTCGGCTGCGGCGGCGGCCCGGGGTGCGCCCCCGGCCACACCGGGAGCGGGCAGGACGAGCGTGATCACGAGCCCGATCAAGAGGCCCGTAAGTGTGCGGCGAGGGCCGCGGGTGCGTGCCCTCAACCGCTCAGGCTCCGGCTCAGGACGGACAGGCAGGTGCCCTCACGGCGGAAGCCCAGGCTCTCGTAGAGGCTCAGTGCTCTCGTGTTGTCGAGCTGGGTGTTGACCACCGCCCGCTCGACCCGCCACCGGCGGAGCCAGTGGAGGGCGTCCGTGGCCAGTGCCTTACCCAGCCCGGAACGCTGGCAACGGGGATCGACGGCCAGGCGCTGGAGGAACCCGCGACGACCGGCCCGGCCGGTGATGGCGTAGGCCACCACGCCGTCCTCACCGGTGGCGACCCGGAACCGGGTGCGGGGGGTGGCTGCCAGCGCGTCGGTCAAACCGTCGTCGTCGATGCGCCAGAAGGGTGGGAAGGCAGCGCCGTCCACCTCGAGCACGTGCGGGCGATCCGTCGAGGTGGCACGGCGGATCGGCGCCGGCAGCGGTGGGGGCAGCTGCTGCAGGTCGTGGACCAGGAGGTGCAGGTCCTCCTCCACCCCGAACCCGGCATCCAGGAAACCGGCCTGCTCCGGCTCCGACAGGGCCGTCGTCACCACCCGGGAAAACCCGCGGGCGGCCAACTGGTCGACGCAGTGGAGCACGAAGCCGGCAGAGGGCGCGGGACCGTCCGGAAGGAGGCTCAGGCAGGCGACCTCGATGTCCCCCCTCCACGAACCCGTCCGCAGGCGTTCACGTCCGGACCGCAGGACATCTGTGTCACCGCGTCTCACAACCCCTCGACACTACAAACCGCGCGCCTGAACGGGGTGCCCACTACCTTGGAGGACGCGGCATTCGGCAGGTTCTCTCAGGATCGGTGCCGCTCGTGTCGAAGGATCTCCCGATGCTCGATCTCAACGAGTTGTTGCGCTACACCGTCGAACACCAGGGATCCGACCTCCACGTCAAGGTGGCGTCGCCCCCGCACGTCCGCATCGACGGCAAGCTCCTTGCCACCTCCTTCGACCGCGTCACCCCTGAGGACACCGAGCGGATGGCCTTCGCCATCATGTCCAACGACCGGGCCGACGAGTTCGTGCGGACCTCCGAGTCCGACTTCGCCCTCGGCCTCCCCGGGCTTGGCCGGTTCCGGGTGAACGTGTTCCGCCAGCGGGGCTCGGTCGGGCTCGTGTTCCGCCGCGTCCTCCCGGGCATCCCGTCGTTCGAGACGCTGGGCCTGCCGCCGGTGGTCCGGCGGCTGGCCGACGAGCAGCGGGGCCTCGTCCTGGTGACCGGCCCCACAGGCTCGGGCAAGACCACCACCATCGCCGCCATGATCGACCACATCAACGACACCCGGGCGGTCAACATCGTCACGGTCGAGGACCCGATCGAGGTCCTCCACGTCGACAAGAAGGCCATCGTCAACCAGCGCGAGATCGGCACCGACACGACCGATTACGCCATGGCCATGAAGCGGGTGCTCCGCCAGGATCCCGACGTCATCTTCATCGGCGAGATGCGCGATCCCGAGACCGTCTGGGCTGCCCTGGCGGCCGCCGAGACCGGCCACCTCGTGCTCTCAACGCTCCACACCACCAACGCCGTCGAGACGGTAAACCGGATCGTCGACTTCTTCCCCCCGTTCCAGCAGAAGCAGGTCCGGCTCAGCCTGGCCTCGTCGCTCCGCGGCGTCGTCAGCCAGCGCCTCCTGGAGCGGTGCGACGGCGGCGGTCGCGTTCCCTCCCTCGAGGTGCTGGTGATGACCGGGCGCATCTTCGACCGCATCGTCGATCCCGAGCGGGGGGGCAACGACACGATCGACGAGATCATCGCCGACGGCGAGTACTACGGCATGCAGACGTTCGACCAGAGTGTCTTCACCCTGTTCAAGAACGGGCTGGTCGACCTCCGCAGCGCCATGGCCGCCGCCTCGAACCCCCACGACTTCCGCATCTCCCTGCAGCAGGCCGGCCTCCTGCCCTCCTGAGGAGCCGGCGCCGGCGCCTCGGCGGCTTCCCGCTACCCTCGCCGAGGTGGAGGTCCCCGAGCGCGTCAGGCCTCTGATCGCGGAGACGGCGTGGCTGGCCGACCGTTTCCGCGCTGCCGGCCACCAGGTGTACCTGGTGGGAGGGGTGGTGCGGGACGCCGTGCTGAACCGGCTGGTCGACGACACCGATCTCGACTTCACCACCGACGCCCGGCCCGACGAGATCAAGCGGCTGGTCCGGGGTGAGGTCGAGGCGGTCTGGGACCAGGGTGAGCGCTTCGGAACGATCGGCTGCCGCCGGCGGGGGCGGGCCTACGAGATCACGACCCACCGGGCCGAGGCCTACTCGCCCGACTCGCGCAAGCCGGAGGTCGCCTTCGCCGACGCGGTGGAGGCCGACCTGGCCCGGCGTGACTTCACCGTGAACGCCATGGCCCTGCGCCTTCCCGATCTCGAGCTGGTCGACCCCTTCGACGGCCTTGCCGACATCACGGCGAGGCGGCTGCGGACGCCGTTGTCGGCGGCCGAGTCCTTCGGGGACGACCCGTTGCGCATGCTGCGGGCGGCCCGCTTCATCGCCGGCCTCCAGCTCCAGCCGGACGAGGAGCTGGTGCAGGCGGTGCGGTCGATGCACGACCGCCTCTCGATCGTGTCGGCCGAGCGCATCCGCGACGAGCTGGACAAGCTCATGGTGATCGACGGCGATCGGATCGGGTCAGGACTGTGGTTCGTCGTCGACACCGGCCTGGCCGGGGAGTTCATGCCGGAGCTACCCGCCCTCGCCCTCGAGCAGGACCCGATCCACCGCCACAAGGACGTCCTGGCCCACACCGTAGCCGTGGTCGAGAAGACCTCTCCGGACCTCGTGCTGCGCCTGGCTGCGTTGTTCCACGACATCGGCAAGCCGAAGACCCGCTCCATCGGGCCCGCCGGCGTCTCGTTCCACCACCACGAGGTGGTGGGGGCACGGATGACCCGGGACCGCATGCGGGCCCTGCGCTACCCCTCGGCGGTGATCGACGACGTGACGCGGCTCGTGGAGATGCACCTGCGCTTCCACACCTACAAGATGGGTTGGACCGACTCGGCCGTGCGGCGCTACGTCCGTGACGCCGGCCCGTTGCTGAGCCGGCTCAACGAGCTCACGCGCTGCGACTGCACGACGCGCAACGCCCGCAAGGCCGAAGCCCTGCGCAAGCGCCTCGACGACTTCGAGGTCCGCCTGGCCCAGCTCCAGGAGCAGGAGGAGCTTGCCTCCATACGCCCGGACCTCGACGGCAGCCAGGTCATGGAGCACCTCGGTGTGCCTCCCGGCCGGGTCGTGGGCGAGGCGCTGGCCCACCTCCTCGAGCTACGCCTCGACGAAGGGCCGCTGGGCGAGGAGGAGGCCCGGAACCGGCTGGACGAGTGGTGGAAGCTCCGTCAACAGCCGCCGGAGATCAGTTCCCCTCCTTCCGCGCCCGGATGACGAGGGTGCGGGGTACGTAGCGGAACGGCTCCCGCCAGGTCTCGCTGCGCGGACCGCTCGATTCGGGTTGCGGCTCCAGCATGGCGTCGACGCGGTAGCTGGCCCGGAAGAGATCGGTGTAGAGGTCGGCGATGGTGTGGTGCCGGCGATGCTCCCCGGTGTCGTTCTCCTCGGTGCCGATGGCGGTGCGGTCGAAGTAGGAGCGGCGCACGAGCAGCGGTTGGTTGCCGTCCTCGTCGATGATGTCGTACACGGGATGTGGGAGGCTGAAGACGAGGGGCGCCCCCACCTTCAGGACCCTGTGCACCTGGCGGAAGACGCGGCTGAGGTCGTCGACCCAGGCCAGGGCGTAGGCGCTGAAGACGAGGTCCACCGAGTCGGCGCGGACGAAGGCCAGGTCGGCCAGGTCGCCCTGGCGCAGCTCGACCCGGACGCCTTCGCGCTCGCACCGTCGCTTGGCCGCCGCGGCCAGATCGGCGGAGGACTCCACGGCCAGGGCGATGGCTCCCTGCTTGGCGAAGGCAACCGACACCGGCGCCGCTCCGCATCCCAGCTCGAGGGCCCGTTTGCCCCGCAGGTCCCCGAGGAGGCGCAGGTCCGACTCGTCGCCGATGTCGGGGCCGTAGTGGGCCACGTCCAGAGGCAACCCCGGCTTCGTCTGGTACCACGTCGCACAGCGGTCCTGCATCTGACGATTGTCGTCGGCCACAGCTGAATGTTGCTACACCTGGCCACCGGGTGATGCGGATCGTCAGCTTCGGGCGAACGTGACAGCCGATCGTGCCGGCATGACGGCTGTCTCTCCGAAGTCGAAGTGGGCTTTCCCTAGCCGGCGGCGAACTCCTGGACCATGCGGTGGGCGTCGTCGTCGTGGTGCTGGACGGGCGGCGACTTCATGAAATAGGCGCAGGGGCCTTCGAGAGGCCCGCCGATGCCGCGATCGAGGGCGATCTTGGCGCAACGGACGGCGTCGATGATCACGCCGGCGGAGTTGGGGGAGTCCCACACCTCCAGCTTCAGCTCGACGTTGAGCGGGACATCACCGAAGTTGCGGCCCTCCAGGCGGATGTAGGCCCACTTGCGGTCCTCGAGCCAGGCCACGTGATCGGAGGGGCCGATGTGCACGTCGTCGTCGGCGATGCCGTTGTCGAGCTGGGAGGTGACCGCCTGTGTCTTGGAGATCTTCTTGGACTCGAGGCGGTCACGCTCCAGCATGTTCTTGAAGTCCATGTTGCCGCCGACGTTCAGCTGGTACGTGCGGTCGAGGACCATGCCCCGGTCCTCGAAGAGCCGGGCCAGGATGCGGTGCACGATGGTGGCGCCCACCTGGCTCTTGATGTCGTCGCCCACGATGGGCACGCCGGCCTCGTGGAAGCGCCGGGCCCACTCGGGGTCGCTGGCGATGAACACGGGAATGGCATTGACGAAAGCCACGCCGGCATCGAGGCAGGCCTGCGCGTAGTGCTTCTGCGCCACCTCCGACCCGACGGGCAGATAGGCGACGAGGACGTCGGCCCGGGCCGCCCGCAGCGCCTCGGCGACGTCGACGGGCTCGACCGGGGACTCCTCCACGGTCATGCGGTAGTACTTGCCGAGGCCGTCGAAGGTCGGGCCCCGCTGGACGGTGATGCCTAGCTCGCCCACCGGAGCGAACCGGATGGTGTTGTTCTGGCCCGAGAAGATGGCCTTGCCCAGGTCGAGGCCGACCTTGGCGGCGTCCACGTCGAAGGCGGCGACGAACTCCACGTCGCCCACGTGGTAGGCGCCCAGCCGCACGTTCATGAGGCCGGGCACGGTCTCGGCGGCGTCGGCGTCGCGGTAGTACTCGATGCCCTGCACGAGCGAGCTGGCGCAGTTGCCGACACCGGCGATGGCCACGCGGATCTTGGATGTCACGTTGTCTCCTTTGAACTTCGAGGGTGGGATGCTGCGGACTCTGCGGCGATGAGCTGGTCGAGCCAGGAGATGTCCCGCTCGGTGGCCTCGCTGCCGTGTTCGAGGAGTGAGCGGGCGTAGCCGTCGAGGCGGTCGCGGCTGGACCGGATGGTGTAGCGGGCCTTGGCCAGGCGCTCGACGAGCTGGGCCCGGCGCCGCTCGAGCAGGCCCAGGCGGGCGTCGGGGGGCAGGTAGCGGGCGAAGGCCAGCCTCAGGTTGAAGCCTCGATCGTCGTCGGGGGACTGGCTGCTGGCGGTGAGCAGCTCGGCGAACAGCTCGTGGCCCCGCTCGGTGATGCCGTACACCTTCTTGCCCCGGCTGCCCCGGACCGGGCCGCGCCGGGCCCGGAAGGCGGCGACCTCCGCCCCGAGGGAGCCGGTCATGGGTATGGCCGTGGCCGCCGTCCTGGCCTCCACGGCCTTGACGGCGCCAGCCGCTTCGAGGCGGGCGAGGGCGGGGTACAGCGAGCCGAACGACACGCTCGACAAAGGGCCGACGGTCTCGGTCATGCGCTTCTTGAGCTCGTAGCCGTGCAGCTCCTGGTCCTTCAGGACTCCGAGAATCGCCAGCTCCAACAACGGGTTCACCTGCCAGACATATCGGACCGATATAACGGGAGGTCCTATTATGCACACGGGCGAGCGGCGTCGTCAAGCTGTTGGTCAACGAAGGGCAAGGCATGCGCGGGCGGCGCTACCCTTTCTGCGTGAGCTTCGGGCCCCAGTCGCTGCGTGGTGGCGCCCCGGCGGCGGCGCCCGCTCAGGTGGACTACCGCCTCGCTCGCAATTCGATCCTGAAGGAGTTCCGGCGGGGGCGGCTCTCCCGCCTCGACGTGTGCGACGCCCACCCCGAGCTGCTGCGGGCGGCAAGGGGCATCGGCCACGCCGCCGACCAGGACTGCCCGATCTGCGAGGCGTCGTCACTGGTCCATGTCTCCTACGCCTTCGGGTCCCGCCTGCCACCGGGCGGCCACTGCTTCACCACAGTGGCCGAGCTGGCCCGCGTCACCCGCCGGTCGGGGGACGTCACCTGCTACGTGGTGGAGGTGTGCCGCGACTGCGGATGGAACCACCTGGCCCGGACCTACGCCGCCGGCCGACGCCGGGCGACGTCCAGCTGACAGCGAGGAAGGGCCGGGCGGGGAACAGATCCCTCCGGGTGCTGCCGTTGAGCGGGGTGAGCTCGGAGGAGCTGCGCAGAGGTGCGGGCGTGGGTGCCGCCGCCCTCGCGCTGTCGTCCTCGGGCGAGGTCGTGCTGCTGGCCGTGCTCCTCGGTGCCGCCGCCGGCGAGCTGATCACCGGTGCCGTGGCCGTGCTGGCGACGGCGGCGGCCGCCCTGCGCTGGGGGACCACCTCGCTCGACGCCATCGCGGGAGCGCAGACCGTGCTCGGCCCTGCCGCGGCCGTCGGTCCCATGGCCGCCGCCGCCTCCACATGGGTGGCCGCCGCCGCCCTCATCCTGGTCAAGGCGCGGGGCCTCAACGCCGTGCTCTTCGGGCTCACAGCCGGGCTGATCGCCGTGGGTCCCGCGGGTGCACTGGATCATGTCGCTGTCCGCGTCGTCGCCGCGGTGATCGGGGCGGGTCTGGCTCTCGCCGCCCAGAGGTGGGCGCCCGCCGCCGCCCGACCGGTGGCGCTCGGTCTGGCCACTGCCGCCGTCGTCCTGGCCGTGGCCGCATGAAGAGCCTGCTCCGCCGCCGGCCGTCGATCGACGAGTCGCCAGCTGCTCCGGCCTTCGACCCAGTGGAGCTGCAGCCGGCGCCCGAGCCGGCGCCAGAGCCGAAGCCAAAGACAAAGGCGATTCGAGCGCCCAAGTCGAAGCGAACGCCCAAGTCGAAGCCGGCACGGGTAGCGGCGATCAGGCCGGCGCCGGCAGCACCTGTTGCGTGGGCCTGGGTCGGTGCGGCGTCGGTGGTGACCGCCGGCTGGGTGGCGGCGACCCTCGGCGGCTGGGACCTGCCTTTCGACGCGACGGCCCGGGGCACGGCCGCCGCCTCCGCCGCCTCGGCCTTGGTCGGTGCCTCGTTCAGGCCGAGCACGAGGTGGACGACCGTTATCGCTGTTGCCACCCTCGTCGTCCTGCCGCTCGGGCTGGCCCAGGCCGACGGCGGTTCGGCCCCCCTCCTGGTGGCAACACTGGGCATCGCCGCGGCTGCCGAGCTCGTCACCGGCCTCCGGAAGGCCGATGAACGGCGCTGGAACCGGCTGGCCCCGGTGCTGGCGCCGGCCGCCGGTGTCGCCTGCCTGATCGGAGGCATAGTCGTGGACGGCGGCGACGGGCTGTCCCGTCCGCTCCCGTCCGGTGGGACCTTGGCCGCGCTCCTGGGAGTGGCCGCCGCCGCTCTCCTCTTGCTGGCCGCCACCCTCGGGCCTGATCGGGCCCGGCCCCTCGCCGTGCCGGGCCTGCTCATCGGCCTCGTCGCCGCTCCCGGCCTCCCCGACCTCGCCATGGCCGGCGCCGGCGCCGCAGCCGCCGTCGTTTGGGCCTACCGGGCCCCCACCAGACCGGCTTTGTCCCTTGCCGCCCTCGCCTTGGCCGCCGCCACCGTCCCCGCCGCCGGGCAGGCGGCGCATCTGCTTGCGGCCGCCGCCGTGCTCGGCCTGGCCTTCGCCCATCCGGCCATCCTCCTGCTCGGCGTTCCCGGCGCGGCTGGGCTGGCCTCCGTTCTGGCCGGCAACGAGATCGACGGGCCCATCGTGGTCGTGGTGGTCGGTGCGGCGGCGACCGCCCTGGTGCTGAGCAAGGCCATTGAGACCCGAACCTGGCCGACGCCGGATCGGCTCGGCCCTCAGCTGCTGCCGGCGCTGGCCTTGGCCGTGTGGCTGGCGCTGTGCCCTGGCACCTGGGGCTGGACCGGTGCCGGCGGCCTCGGCACCTACGACCGTGGCGCCCTCGTGGCGGCAGCCGCGCTCCTGCTCGCTCTCGTCGGCTCCCGGGCCCGGTCGCTGGCCCAGGCGACGACGTCCCGACGCGCCTCCCGCTGAGATGGCGTCCCCGCCCACCTCGCCCTCCGAACGGCAGCGCTGCTGGGCCTGGCGCCGGCGCCGCCTCCTGTTCCTGGTCACCCTCGGTGCCTTCACCGCGCTGTCCGGCACCGCTTACCTGCTCGTCCGCGTGCCCCTGCCGCCCGAGGTGCCTCAGGCCCAGACGACACTTCTCACCGACGCCAACGGCGTGCGCCTCGCGTCTCTGGACAGCGGGGAGAACCGTGTCCTGGTGAAGCTGGACAAGGTGCCGAAGGTCCTGATCGACGCGGTGCTGGCCACGGAGGACAAGGACTTCTTCGACCATGGAGGCATCGATCCCCTGGGTATCGCCCGCGCCACCTGGGCCGACGTCCGGGGACGGGCCCTCCAGGGCGGGTCCACCATCACCCAGCAGTACGTGAAGAACGTCTACCTGGGTCGGGAAAGGACGGTGTTGCGGAAGTTCAAGGAGGCGATCCTCGCCGTGAAGGTCGAACGCAAGCTCGACAAGGAGGAGATCCTCGAGCGGTACCTAAACACCATCTACCTCGGCCGGGGCGCCTACGGGGTGCAGGCCGCGGCCCGGGCCTACTTCGGCAAGGACGTAGGGGAGTTGAGCCTGCGGGAGGCGGCCTATCTCGCCGGCCTCATCCGTTCCCCAGAGGCAGGCGACGCCACCAAGAGCCCCGAGGTCGCTGCCGCCCGAAGGGCCAGGACGCTGGCGGCCATGGAGCGCACTGGTGCCATCACGTCCCGCCAGCGGGCTGCTGCGGAGGCCGATCCGGTGAGCTCGTACGTGGTGTCGAAGGCGAAGTCCGAGTCCACGTTCGCCATGCCGGAGAAGGGGACGCAGTACTTCGTCGAGTACGTCCGCCGGCAGCTGGCCAGCAGGTACGACGAGGCTGCTCTCTATCGAGGCGGCCTGCGCGTCAAGACGACCCTCGACCTGCAGTCCCAGGCCAACGCCTACGACGCGGTCTACGGGTTCCTCGACCGCCCCGGCGACCCCGCCGGCGCTCTCGTCGCCATCGACGAGCAAGGCCACGTCAAGGCCATGGTGGGAGGTCGGGACTGGAAGGCCCCGGTCCCGTACGCCAAGGTGAACCTCGCCGTGGGTCGTGAGGGCGGGGGCACGGGCCGCCAGCCCGGCTCGACCTTCAAGCCCTTCGTGCTGGCCGCCGCCGTCCGCGACGGCTACACCGTCAAGTCGTCGTTCCCCGGCCCTCCTCAGGCCATCTTCCCCAGGGCCGACCAGGGCAAGGACTACCCGGTGAAGAACTTCGAGGACGCCGACTTCGGCCCCAGCGTCGACCTGATCGAAGCCACCCGAAACTCGGTGAACACCGTGTACGCGCAGCTCATCAAGGCGGTCGGGCACGACAGCGTGATCAGGGTGGCCCGCGCCGCGGGGATCTCCTCGCCGCTGGTCCAGAACATCTCGCTCGCCCTCGGCACGTCCGAGGTGTCGGTGCTGGAGATGGCCAGCGCCTACAGCACCTTCGCCAACCGGGGGGTGCACCTCGAGCCGACGGTGATCCTCGAGGTGACCACCGCCGACGGCCGGGTGCTGGAGCCGGCCCGGCCACCGGCCCGTACCAAGGTGATGGAGCCGGCGCAGGCCGACGTGGTCAACTACTGCCTCCAGCAGGTGATCCGCCGCGGCAGTGGGACCGGCGCCGCCTTCGGCCGCCCGGCGGCAGGCAAGACCGGAACGACGCAGGACTTCGGCGACGCCTGGTTCGTCGGGTACACGCCCAAGCTGACGGCCGCGGTATGGCTCGGCTTCCCCGAGGGGAACGACAAGAAGATGGACAACGTCCGCGGCAAGGAGGTCAGAGGCGGCTCGCTTCCTGCCACGATCTTCAAGCGGTTCATGCAGGCGGCATCGAAGCGGACGCCCGATTCAGGCTCCTTCCCCAACGTGACCTCGTTCCCGGGGAAGGTGCTGAAGCTCAACAGTGGCGTGATCCTCCCCACCACCACGACGCTGCCCACCAACACGACATCCACGTCGAGACCGCCGGCCGCCCCGGCCTCCTCCACGGTGCCGAACCAGACCGTCCTGACCACGGCGCCGGCTCCGACCAGGGCCCCGGCCACGACCACAACCGCGCCGCCGCCTCCGTCCACCGCCGCACCCCCCGGTGGCGGCCCGCACTAGTACGATTCGAGGACAACGCCGGCAGCCACTGGCGCCGGACGAGAAGAGGAGGCCGGCACATGCCCGCCAGCACCAATGCGGTCGTCACCGCACCGGCGGTTCGTGCCCGGAAAGGCTCAGGTGAGCCGCTGGTCATGGTCACCGCCTACGACACCCCGAGTGCCCGCATGGCCGACGAGGCGGGTGTCGACCTCATCCTGGTCGGCGACTCCCTGGCCATGGTGGTGCTCGGCCACGAGGACACCCTCCAGGTGACGATCGAGGAGATGGCCCACCACACTGCCGCCGCCGCCCGGGCCCGGCCCCGGGCGTTGCTCGTCGCCGACCTCCCGTGGATGAGCTACCACCTCGGCGCGGCCGACACCGTGCGGAACGCGGCGACGCTGGTGCGGGCCGGCGCCCGGGCCGTCAAGCTCGAAGGAGGTCGAAAGCGGCTCCCGATGGTGACGGCGCTGCTCGACGCCGAGATCCCGGTGATGGGCCACGTCGGGCTCACGCCCCAGTCGGTCCATGCCACAGGGGGGTACAAGGTGCAGGGCCGGGGGCCCGAGGCGGCCGCCGACGTCCTGGCCGACGCCGTGGCCCTGGCCGATGCCGGTTGCTTCTGCATCGTCCTCGAGGCCATTCCCGCAGCTCTGGCCCGGGAGGTGACACAAGCCGTGGCCGTGCCCACCATCGGCATCGGGGCCGGCCCGTGGTGCGACGGCCAGGTGCTGGTCTTCCACGACCTCCTGGGTCTGGAGGACCGGCCCATGGCCGGCTTCGTCCGTCGCTACGCGTCGCTCAAGCACGAGGCCGTGGCCGCCTTGACCCGCTTCGCCGAGGACGTCCGCTCCGGGGACTTCCCGGCCGAGGCCGAGAGCTATGGCGGCGGTCATGGCGTCCTCGGCATCGTGGACGGCGGGCGAGGTGGTAGCAAGACCGCGTGAGCAAAGACCGCCGCCGAGCCCGTCGCAAGCCCCGGCCGCTCCTGGTGGCGGCTCTCGGCTGGTTCGTACTGATCGTCCTTCTATCCGGCGTAGGCGCGCTTCTGGCCGTGGGTGCCAACGGACCGGCGGACCCGCGCCTGGCGCCGCTCGTGACTGTCCGCGATCCCGCGGTGGCCGCCGAGTTCGGCGAGGTCGCCTTCCGCGTCACGCCGGCTGTCGGATCAGCGATCCCCGGTTCCACCGAGTGGTGCGCGCTGCTGGCTGACTCCGATCTGGAGCGGCAGAAAGGTCTCATGGGGCGAAGCGACCTCGGCGGCTACGACGCCATGGTGTTCCGGTTCGAGAACGACACGGATGGCACGTTCTTCATGCGGAATGTGCCGATCCCGTTGAGCATCGCCTGGTTCAACGCCTCGGGCCTGTTCGTCTCGAGTACCGACATGGAGCCCTGCCCCCCCGACCAGGCAGAGTGCCCGACGTACCCGCCGGGGGGCGTCTACCGCTTCGCTCTGGAGACGCCGAAGGGCGGTCTCGAGCGTCTTGGGGTGGCACCGGGCTCGGTCCTGAGCCTGGGCGGGGCCTGCACCAGCCCCGCGGCCTGAGGCCCGCCCTCGTGGCCCGAGGATCTGTCACACCCCCGCGCGAGAGTGCACCTCGGAGAAGGAGGTGTCGCCGGTGTCGACTACCATGAGCCCGTTCCACAGAACCTGCCCCGGGCCGTCCGGGGCCCCGCCGCAGAGCGACGGGTCCACAGGAGGTGGTCGGCCCTTGAGGCCCTACGAAGTCATGGTCATATTCGACGCCGGCCTGGACGACGAGGTCATCCGCGCCTTCGTCGATCGGATGACGGAGCTCATCTCCGCCGGTGGCGGCGAGCCGAAGTCGGCCGAGCACTGGGGTAAGCGGCGCTTCGCCTACGAGCTGCGCCACCGCTGGGAGGGCTACTACGTCCTGGTCTCGGCGGAGGCGGAGCCCTCGGTGATGGCGGACGTGCATCGCATGCTCTCGCTGGCCGACGAGGTCATCCGCCACAAGATCGTCCGCATCCCCGATGCCGTCGTCGCCAGCCGGGCCCGTCCCGCGCCGGCCACGGTGGCCGCGGGTGAGCGGGCCGAAGAAGCAGGTCAAGAAGTGAAGGAGAGTTGAGGGATGAGTAACGGGAACACGGTCACACTGGTCGGCAACATCACGCGCGACCCCGAACTGCGCTTCACCCCCACGGGCCAGGCCACCGCCAGCTTCGGGCTGGCCGTCAACCGCCGGTGGCAGGATCGCGGGTCGGGCGAGTGGCAGGAGGCGACCTCGTTCTTCGACGTCGTCTGCTGGCGGGAGATGGCGGAGAACGCCAGCGAGTCACTGTCCAAGGGGTCTCGGGTCCTGGTCACCGGCCGCCTCGAGCAGCGCACCTGGGAGACCAACGGAGAGAAGCGGTCCAAGATCGAGGTAGTCGCCGACGAGATCGGCCCGAGCCTCCGGTGGGCGTCCGCCGTGGTGACCAAGAACGAGCGGCGCGCCGACGGAGGCGGACCGGGTGGTTCGGGACCCCGCCCGCAGGGCGGGTCCGAGGGCGGTTACGGCCAGGCTGCCATGTCGCAGGGTGCGCCGGCCTACGCCGCGGACGAGGAGCCCTTCTAATGGGACGCAGCAACGACCGCGATCGCGGTACCAAGCGGGTACCAAAGGACGACCGCCGCCGGCCCGGGAAGAAGAAGGTGTGCGTGTTCTGCACCGACCACCTTCCCTGGGTCGACTACAAGGAGGTCAACCTCCTGCGGCGCTACATCTCCGACCGCGGCAAGATCCGGGCCCGCCGGGTGTCGGGCTGCTGCACGGAGCACCAGCGGGCCGTGGCGGTGGCCATCAAGACGGCGCGCGAGCTCGCCCTCCTCCCCTACACCCAGCGCACCGTCATGGAGCGCGCCGGCGGTCGGGGCCCCGGCCGTGGCGGCCCCCGCCGCGACGCCATGTCGCCCGCCGACGCTCCCGCCGGCGATGCCCTGGACGTTGACCTGGACGCCGACCTCGACATCGGCTCGGACCCCGACCTCGCCTTCGGCCTGGGCGTCGACGGCGATGCCCCGGTTCTCGACATCGACACCGACATGCCGGGCGGCGATGAGGGCACGGTCCCCTCGTGAAGGTGGTCCTCCGGGCCGACGTCGCCGGCGTCGGCAAGAAGGGTGACATCCTGAGCGTCGCCGACGGCTACGCCCGCAACTTCCTCATTCCCAAGGGCCGGGCCATGAAGGCCACTGCCGGCGTAGAGGCTCAGGCCAGTGCCATGCGCCGTTCCCGCGACGTGAAGGATGCCCGCGACCGGGAGGGGGCCGAGGCCATCGCCCGCACCCTCGTTCCCCTGGTCATCCGCATCCCGGCCCGCGCCGGCTCGGAAGGCAAGTTGTTCGGATCGGTCACCGCCGCCGATGTGGCATCCGCGGTGGCCTCCCAATCGGGGCTCGAGCTCGACCGGCGGCGCCTGCACATCGAGTCGCCCATCCGCACCCTCGGCAGCCACGAGGTACCGGTGCGCCTGCACGCCGACGTCGAGTTCCGGCTCAACATCGAGGTCGTCAGCGACCGCTGATCCCCTCGGAGCCCTACACCCGGGCCATGTTGGCGAACCGGGTGTAGTGCTCCAGGAAAGCCAGCTGCGTAGTCCCCGTCGGCCCGTTCCGGTGCTTGGACAGGATCACCTCCGCCGTCCCCCGGTCCGGCGAGTCGGGGTTGTAGAGCTCATCTCTGTACAGGAACATCACTACGTCGGCATCCTGTTCCAGGGAGTTGTGAGCCACCACGCCATCGGCGATGAAGTTGTGGGTGCCGACGATGGTGACGTCGAACGTCGGCTGCTCGCCGATCGCGGTGATCTCGACCACCCTGTCCCAGTAGAGATCCGAAGCGGCTATGTCCGCCAGCTCCCCGGACCCGGTGATCTCGGCGATCTTTGCCAGCCGTGCGCGGGAGAAGCGCCGGGGGCGCTTCTCGTCGCCGAGCAGGTAGCTGCCGCAGTACCGCTCGCCCAGCTCCGCGGCTATCTGGCGATGGGACACACCGGCCGCGCTGGCGGCCTCCTTGACCTTCTTGACGACCGGCCACGGCACCAGATCCACGTTGGGGTTCTCCTTGATCCCGTCGAGGATGGTCAGGGCTTCGGTGATGCAGTCGCCGCGTTGACCGTGGCACCCGACCACCCGCAGGAATCGCGCTTGGCTGGCCGCGCCCTGGACCCGTACGGAGAATCCCTCCCGGTAGTGCTGGACGTCGTCGGCGGGGCGGCCCACGCGCTGCTTCTTCGAGCTCCCGATCGTCGACGTGATCCCGAAGCGCAGCAGGAGACGCTGGACATCCAGGGCCAGCCGCCGGCTGGTGGTGGCGTAGTAGGTGCTCACGATCGGCCCTCGGGCGTTCCTGCCGACGGTTATCGACCCGTCGGTCGCCCACAGGTGGTGTAGGAACAGCGCCACCTTCTGGTCGTCGAGGCCGAAGACCGACGGGGGCACGAACTTCGTCCACGCCCGTGACTTCCAAAGGCCATGCGGTTCGAGCCAGTTGCGCATCGGGTGGTTCACGCCGTGGGTGAGGCGGTAGGGGCTGGGGAACCACAGGTTCCAGGTACGGCCGACCTTCTTCGCCTGAGTCGTTATCCCGAAGAGGCGGGACGCCAGCTGCTCGACCAGCTCCTTGTTGGCGGGGTCCGCGGTGGTGTACTTGCAGCTGGTGCCCATGGAGCCGTCGCCGATCATGTGACCCAGCAGGGCAAGCTCGTCGTCGGACCAACTGTCGCCGGGGTGGGACGGTGCCGGAAGGCGGCGGGGGACGGCCACGAAGGAGCCGGCCTCGACCGAGTCGAGCCTCGTCCAGCCGTCGATGGTCAGGAACGGGTGATTGGCGGTGGCCTGCACCCGCCGTCCCGACGCCAGCTTCATCTCGAAGACCGGCTTGATGCCCGATGGGAACGCCTTCACCAGCTGAGCGGGGACCAGCTTCTGGTGATCGTCGACGGACCAGACCATCGGTTGGTCCTGGGTGAGGACCAGCTCACCCAGCGAGACGTCCTCGCCGGTGTCGGCCCGCATGACGCGGGTGCCGGCGGGCATGCATCCTGATTCCCGTAGGTCGGCCAGCACGGGGCGCTTGTCGGCGCGCATCTCCAGGTTGCGGGAGAGCTGGGACAGGGCCACGACCGGGACGTTCAGCTCGCGGGCGAGGATCTTGAGGCTCCGGCTGATCTCGGACACCTCGACCTGGCGGTTCTCGGCCCGGGCCCGGCCCGACATGAGCTGGAGGTAGTCGATCACGACCAGATCCAGGCCCTCACGGCTCTTGAGCCGGCGGGCCTTGGCCCGGATGTCCATCACCGTGATGTTGGGGTTGTCGTCGACGTAGATCGGCGCCTCCCCCAACCGGCCCACGGCATGCTGGATCTTGGGCCAGTCGGACTCGTGGAGCTTCCCGTTGCGCATGCGGGTGGCGTCGACCCGTGCCTCGGAGCAGAGGAGGCGCTGGGTGATCTCGTGATGGCTCATCTCCAGGGAGAACATGAGCACTGGCCGGCGCGCCGTGATGGCGGCATGGGCCACCATCCCCAGCGCGAAGGCCGTCTTCCCGGTGCTGGGACGGGCACCCACGATGATGAGGTTGGACGGCTGCAACCCGGCGAGGCGCTCATCGAGCTCGGTGAACCCGGTGGGAACGCCGGTGATGGCCTCGCCCCGGTCGTAGAGCGCCTCGAGGTGGTCGAGGCTCTTCTCCAGCAGTTCCCGCAGCGGGACCAGCGAATCGGTGATGCGGCGCTGGGCCACCTGGAAGACCATGGTCTCGGCCCGGTCGACGGCGTCACCCACGTCGTCCGGTACGGCGTAGCCCAGCTCGGCGATCTCGCCGGCCACACCGATGAGGCGCCGCAGCAGGGCGTGCTCCTCGACGATGCGGGCGTATCGGGGGGCGCTGCTGATGGCCGGGGTGTTGGCCTGGAGGGACACCAGGGCGGCGGGGCCACCCATGGCCTCCAGGAGGCCGGCCCGGCGAAGCTCGTCGGCCACGGTGACCGGGTCGACCGGCTCACCCTGGCCGTACAGCGACGTGACGGCGTCGAAGACGTGGGCGTGCGCCGGCTTGTAGAAATCCTCGGAGGCACAGATCTGCACGGCGTCGACGATGGCGTCCCGCGACAGCAGCATGGCCCCGAGAAGCGATTCCTCGGCCTGCAGGTCGTGGGGTGGGACCCTGGCCCTGGAGGCCTTGCTGGGAGCGTTGGGGCGCGAGTCTTCAAGGGAGTGGATCATCGGGGTGCGCCGATCTTCACAGCCCTCCGCTGGGGACCGCTAGGGGCTCTTGCTGGGGAATACGCAGTGGACGAAGGGCCAGTCTCTCCACACCGGAACATCAGTTCGCACGGTAACGGCCGGGTGTGACAAGCGGAGGAGGGGCGAGACCCTGAGAGGTAGGGCGGGAGCCGGGGTGCGGGTTCGGAGGGCCGTTCCCACTAATTGGAGGGGTCCCGGCCCCCACCTCTACCTGGGCGCTGCGCTTGCTGAGGGCGCCACGCCGTTTCCATGATCGTCGCCTTATGCCGCTACCTTGAGCACTTTTCTCACGCTTCGTGGTGGAGATCTCTGCACATGCGAACCCGCGGCCCCACCAGTCGAGGAGTACGATTGAGGCGATGTCGTGGTTGCCCGCCCGCCCCGGCGGTCGGAGGTGATGTCCTGTGTTCCTGGGTGAAGACCTCCTCCCGCTCCTGGTCCTCGCCCTCGGCGCGGCGATGGTGATGGGCAACGGGCTGGCCCTCGTGCGGCCGCCGGCCCAGCACCGGGAGGGAGAGCTCGAGCGGGCGCCGGCTGGGCGCAGCATGGTAATGATCGGCATCGGGCTGCTGGCGGCTCTGTGGGCGCTGGCCTCGTTGGTCCTCGCATGAGCCATGCCTGAGCACTCCAAGACCATCGAGGGCCTGGCCGCCCAACTGGGCGTTCCCAGTTCGGTGGCCCGGGAGCACCTGGGTGCCGAGTTGCGGGCCCTGCGGGCCGCCCTGCCGCTCCATGGCCAGGAGGGGCTCTCGCCGCCTACGCCGGGCGGCTGGAACCAGGTGATGTACGCCTACGACGAGGCGCTCGTCGTCGTCGGCCACATGCTCGACATCCCCGATGCACCCGATCCCGAGTTCTTCATCGGGTACCGCCGTCTCACAGAGCTGGAACGAAAGCTCCTGGAGGAGGGGGTCACCGCCGCCGGCATCGACCTGCGGCCCCGGATGGAGCTCGGCGGCTGATACGGGAGCCGGGCGTCAGCGCCGTAGCGGGGGGACGACAGCCGGCGGCCGCCGGCGGGCAGGCAGCTCCTCGAGGAGGTCGGCGGTCGCCGCCGCGATACGTTCCACGGCCCGCTCGATGGCCGCACTGGCCATCTGGTCCTTGGTGACCGCCGCGACCTTGCGGACGTACTGACGGGCCGCCGAGTCGACCTCCTCGGCGGTGGCAGGTGGCTCTAGGCCGCGCAGGGGAGTGATGTTCCGGCACATGGCCGAAGGCTACGGCGGCGCCTTGCCGACATCCAGGCGCGCCATGGGGACAGTGGATCCTCGGGGTGCGGCTACTAGGATCGAAGGGCCGGCGGTCAGCCCCCAGCAGCCAAATTGCCATGCCTGACCCCGCCCCCACCCGAGATGCCGCCGATTCGCCCCTGGCGGAGGCTCTCACCGGGCTGGCGCTGGCGAGCACGAGCCTGCGACCCGACGACATCGCGGCCGCTGTCGCCAGACACGTCTGCAGATTGGGCTTCACCGATCTGAGGATCTACCTGGCCGACCTCGAGCAGCGGGTCCTGGTGCACCTGCCCGCTTCGGGCGAACCCGCATCCGAACCGTTGGCCGTCGACGGCACCGTCGCCGGAAGGGCCTATCGGACCGAGCGGCCCGTGGTGTCCCGGGGCGAGCGAGGCGACAACGGTTCAGAGGGCGGTTCAGAGGGTGAGGGCGTTCTGGTGTGGCTCCCCCTCCTGGACAGCGCCGAGCGCCTGGGTGTCCTCGCCTTCCGCACCCGTGACGAGATCGATGACGACCTCCTCACAACAGCCCAGGCCGTCACCAACCTGGTTGGCGAGATCGTCGCCAACAAGTCCGACTACGGCGACACCATCGTCCGGACCAGGCGCATCCAGGAGGTGTCGCTGCCGGCTGAGATGCGGTGGGCCATGCTTCCGCCGCTGACCTACACGGCCGGGAACATCGCCATCTCGGGGATCGTGGAGCCCGCTTATGAGGTGGCCGGCGACACCTTCGACTACGCGGTCAACGGCGAACAGGCTCACGTGGCGATCATCGACGCCATCGGCCACGGCCTCGAGGCTTCGCGCATCGCCAACCTGGCAGTGCTGGCCTACCGCCACAGCCGTCGCCGTGACCTCGACTCGGTCGAGACCTACCTCGAGATGGACCGGGTAATAGCCGACCAGTTCGGCTCCGAGAAGTTCGCCACCGCTCAGCTCGCCAGTCTCGACCTGTCGAGCGGTCAGCTGTGCTGGATCAACGCCGGCCATCCGCCGCCCATGGTCATCCGCCAGGGCCACCGGGTCGATCTTCCCCATGAGGTCTTCCTCCCGATCGGCCTCTCGGCCGTGGACCCGACTGCTGTGCCCCAGATGACCGAAGCCTTCCTCGAGCCGGGCGACCTCGTGCTGTTCTTCACCGACGGCGTGGTCGAGGCCCGGTCACCCGACGGTGAGCAGTTCGGGAGGGAGCGGCTGGGCGACCTGATGGAGCGGGCAGCCGCCGCGGCCCAGAAGCCGGCCGAGACGATGCGCCTTCTGGGCCATGCCGTGCTCGACCACCAGAACGGGATGTTGCAGGACGACGCCACGCTCCTCCTGCTGGCCTGGCAGGGGCCATCCAGGGCGGTGCCCGCCTAGCTCCACCGTCCCGCCCGATTGTGGCGGCGGGTGTGCCGCCCGTCTCGCCGGCCGGCGGTCGGGGTGGCTACAGTCCGCAGTAACGGCTGACGTAGGAGGGCGATGCGGGCGCTCGTCGGGATAGAGACGGCTCTACTCGTTCTGCTGTCGGTGCTGGTCGCCGGGCTCCTCCGGAGCCATGCCGAGATCCTCCGGGAGCTGCACCGCCTCAGGGGCTCCGCAGAAGATGGGATCCCCCCGGGCGTTCCCCTTGTCAGTCGGGCGAGAGGGGGTCAGGCCTACGACGTGGCCGGCGTGAGCCCCGGCGGCGACGCCGTGCACATCGGGGTGAGCGGGCGCCAGCCGACCCTGCTGGCCTTCCTATCGAGCGGGTGCACCTCCTGCCAGCCGCTGTGGGACGGCCTGCGGCGGGGGGAGCCGCGCCTGCCCGAGCTGGCCCGGGTGGTCGCCGTGACCCGTGGCCCCGGTGCCGAGAGCCCCGGCCGGCTGGCGCCGCTCTCCCCGGCCGGCGTGCCGGTGGTGATGTCGGACGCGGCCTGGAGTGACTACGCCGTGCCCGGATCGCCCTACGTCGTCTACGTGGACAACGGCAGGATCGCCGGCGAGGGGTCGGTGCAGGGCTGGGACCAGCTCCGCTCGCTGCTGGCCCGGGCCGGCGCCGATGCCGCGGCGGCGGATCGTCCGTCGGTTGCCGTCGACGCCGCGGGGCCGACGACCGGGCCGGGGCTGGAGCAACGGTCGTGATCGTCGTGGCCGTCGCCGGGCTGGGCGTGGCCGTGCTGGCTGGGCTGCGGTCGAGTTGGTCGCCCTGAGGAGAGTCCATGATGGCATCCATCAACCCGCTCGGGGAGCGGGCTCGTGGTAACCGGTGGTGCAGAACTGCGGGGGCCTTCTCGGCCGGTTGCGTCCTGGGCGGTTGGGCCCTGGGTGCCGCCGCCGCCGCCATCGGCACGGCGGTGGCGGCGCTGGCGCCGGCGCCGGCCAACGTGCTGCTCCTGACAGCCACTGCACTCGTGCTCTCAGCTGGGGTGGCGGAGCTTGGGGACTGGCCCGTGCCCACAGTGCGCAGGCAGGTCGACGAGCTGTGGATCGGCCGCTACCGCGGCTGGGTGTACGGCGCCGGCTTCGGTGTGCAACTGGGCGTTGCCCTGGCTACGACGGTTACCTCAGCAGCGGTGTACGCCGCGGTGGGCCTGGCCGCGGTCCTGGGTGCGGCCGGCGAGCCGGCGTGGGCACAGGCCACCGGCATCGCCTTCGGGCTGGCCCGTGCCCTGCCGGTGGTGGGCGGCTGGGCGTTGCATGACGCGGCCAGCCTGCGCCGGCGGGTGGCCAGGGCGGCGGCCGCGGCGACGGGTTGCCGCCTGGCCAGCGGATGCTGCCTGTGCGGGATGGCGGCGTGGACCGCGGCGGCTCTGTAGATGGCTCACCTGAGCGGCCACGGCCTCTCCGTCGAGCTCCCCCGTGGCTGGGACGGGTCCATCACGAGGCGCAGCGACGCCCTGGCCCTGCCCGTCCTGCACGCCTCGTCGATGCCGCTTCCCCCCGAGCGGGGTGACTCAGGTGGCCGGGTGGTCGAGAACCTGGGGTGGGGAGAGGTATTCCTCTGCCTTCTCGAGCACGAGCCGTCCTGTGCCGGCACCGCGCTGTTCGCTTCGAATGGTCTACCTCTGCCCCTGTCGACCGACTGGTTCTCGCCGAGGGTCCTGCAGGGGATGAGGCCGGCGCAGTCTGGCGTTCAGAGGTTCTTCGCCCTCCAGGGCCGAGCCTTCTGTCTCTTCGTCGTGGTCGGCGAGCACGCCCGGCGCCACCGCCTGGTGCTGGCCGCGGAGCGGGTGTTGAGCAGCCTCGTTGTCGGTCCCCTGGAGCTCCAGCCGTGACGGCATGGGCCGGCCTCTACCTGGCCGGCTGCATCCTGCTGGTGGTCGCAGGTTGGGCCAAGGTGCGGGAGCCGGCGGCGACCGAGCGGGCGCTGGCCGGTGCCTCCGCAGGGTCTATGAGCGCCCCTTTCTGGGCCGTCAGGGCCGGTGGGCTGGTGGAGGTGGCTCTTGGGATGACCGGCCTGTCCGCCGCCGCCCCCCGCCCCGCCGCGCTGGTAGCGCTCTGCTACACGGCGTTCGCAGGGTTCGTGGTCGTAGCTCTGGCCAGAGGAAGCGCCGGGCGCGGGTGCGGGTGCTTCGGCGCCGGGGCCGATGACGTCCCTCTCGGCCCTCTCCACGTCGTGGTGAACCTGGCGCTGGCCTCGGCCGCGGCGGCGGTGGCGGCCGGAGGAGGGCTGGCGGCGCCGGCGATGGAGCGGGCCGGGGTTTCCGTGCTGGCCGCGGTGCTGGCATGGGTCGTCTTCCAGGTGTTCGTGCCGCTGCCGCGGCTCATGGCCGTGGTGAGGGAGGCCCGCCGGTGAGCCAGTGGCTGGTGCAGCAGTCCTCCCGGTTCCTCGAGCGCCGGACCAGCCGGCGCGGCCTGTTGTCGAAAGCAACCCTGGCCGGCTCGGCGCTGGCGGTGGCACCGGCGGCCTACGTGCTGCGACCGGTCAGCGCCTACGCCGCCATCTGCGGGTGTGGCGGCCAGTCCTGCAACTGCGGGTCGGCGTGCTGCGACGGGTTCAGCGAGTTCTGTTGCTCGATGACCGGCATCAACGCCTGCCCCCCCGGCTCCTTCGCCGGGGGTTGGTGGAAGGCCGACAACTCCCCGTACTGCAACGGGGCCCGCTATTACATCGACTGCCACTCTCGCTGCACCTGTGACGGAGCCTGCGCCGGCGGCGGCTCGTTCTGCGGCCCGCCGTGCGACCAGCTGACCTGCCGGTGCGCCAAGGGCGACTGCAACCTGAGGCAGTCCGGCTGCGTGTCGTTCCGCTACGGCCAGTGCAACCAGCACATCGGCTGCGCCGGCCGGATCCTCTGCCGGACCGTGTCCTGCACGCCCCCCTGGCACATCGACGCCAGCTGTTCGACCACCCCGATCACCGACAACCGCACCGCCCTCCACACCGCCGGGTGCGTCGACATCTCAGTGGTCGCCCTCGCCGGCGCGCCCGACGGGAAGGGATACTGGATCGCCCAGTCCGACGGCGGCGTCTTCGCCTACGGCTCGGCCCAGTTCCACGGCTCGGCCGGATCGCTGCGGCTACGGGGGACCAAGCAGGTCGTGAGCCTGGCCGCCGACCCGGCCACCGGGGGTTACTGGCTCGGTGCCGCCGACGGAGGGGTCTTTGCTTACAACGCCCCCTTCACCGGTTCGCTGGGTGGGGCCCGGCTCAACAAGCCGGTGGCGGGGCTGGCCGGCGCCAGGGACGGTTCTGGCTACTGGATGGTGGGCTCGGACGGTGGCGTGTTCGCCTTCAACGTCCCCTTCTGGGGTTCCACGGGAGACCTTCGCCTGAACCAGCCGATCGTGGGCATTGCCGCCACCCCGGACAACGGCGGCTACTGGCTCCTCGCCTCCGACGGCGGCATCTTCGCCTTCGGCAACGCCGGCTTCCACGGCACCTTGGCCGGCACCCGCCTGTCAGGTCGTGTGATCGGCATCGCCCCTACCCCCGACGGCGGGGGCTACTGGCTGCTCGGGACCGACGGCGGCGTGTTCGCGTTCGGCAACGCCCCCTTCCTGGGCGGCCTGGCCGGCAAGGAAGCCGGTCCCGCCGCGGCAATAGCGGCCACCCCGAGCGGCGCCGGCTACTGGATCCTCGGCCGAGACGGCGTGGTCCACCCCTTCGGTGATGCCGCCCACTTCGGCGACCGCCGCCCAGGCTGACGATCCGCGCTACCCGTTGGGCATCGATCAGGGTGACGAGGTGGCGCTCCAGGACGACCCGTCGCCACAGTCCTGAAGCGCCTTCGCGAGGGCCTTCCTCGTTTCGGATGGCGGCAGCGAAGACCAGTTGGCGCCCGACGATCTCCGGCACAGCGCTTTGAAGGGCATCCGCCGCTGTGGAGAATTGTGGCGCATGCTGCGACGAGCAACTGGTGGAACGCGTTCTGCTTCGACGGGTACGGCGGCTTGTAGTCAGCCATCATCCGGCGTGTCGAAGGCACCGGATTCGGGTCGACGGGTGCTGGGGCAAGCGTGTGGTCGGACTCATCGAGGGCCATGAAACCCGCACGCTGGAGCCTGTGCTGCGCCATCGACATGTACTCCGGGTGGAGCTCGACGCCGACGAAGCGACGACCGTGGCGGCCGGCGACGAGCACGGTGGTCCCGGAGCCGGCGAACGGGTCCAGGATGAGGTCGCCCGGCCTCGACGCGCTCAGGATGCACGGCTCGATCAGCCCCGGCGGGAAGGTCGCGAAATGCCCCTTGGCCTCGGGCATGGCCTGCGTCTTGACATCCCACACGGTGCGCAGCCGCCGACCGTTCGGACCACGCACCGCGGCAACGTCGTAGAAGTACCGCTCGGACTTCGACAGCAGGAAGACGTACTCGTGGCTGCGGGTCGGCCGGTCACCGACGCTCTCGGGCTGAGCGTTCGGCTTGTTCCAGATCATGTCGGCGCGCAGGTACCAACCTGCTGCCTGTAGGCCGAAGGCGAGGCGCCACGGCACGCCTATCAAGTCCTTTGGCTTGAGCCCGTCGGGCGTCGGCGGGCGGATGTCCATGGCCCGAGCGCGGTTCTTCTTGTCGGGGGCACGCCACGTTCGCCCGCCGGACGTGTAGCTGTCCCCGATGTTCAACCACAGGGTCCCGTCCTTGCGTAGGACTCGCCGAACCTCGTCGAAGGTGCGAGTGAGGGCCTTGATGAAGCCTTCGACGCTGTCTTCGAGCCCGATCTGCCCCTCGATGCCGTAGTTGCGGAGCGACCAATAGGGCGGCGATGTGACGACCGTCTGCACGGAGTCCTCGGGGAAGGCAGCGAGGATCTGGGTGGCATCACCGCACACAAGCGCGGACGGCGATCGGCGAGAGGTCAGAGCCTCGTATCGCCGATCGAGACTCCCGTCGTCCCCGGTCGGACGGTGCGACAGGACACGGAACCGCGGTGGTGGTTCTCGCAGCGCTCCCATCCTTGCCAGGGTAACGCCCGGCTCCTCTGTCCTCGGGGACTCGATCTCCAGCCAGTGTCTCATCGGGCGTGGGCACAGTCCGCGGCTCAGCGGTTCGTCACATGTCGTCCGTACCCTGCGTACCATGACGAGCGTGACGAGCCTGCTCATCGGACGGGGGATCTACGACCCCACCGAAGCTGCGCGATTGGTGAGGGTGCATCCCGACACGCTCGCACGATGGACAACTGGCAAGGACCCGCTCCTGACGGCTGCCTTCGAGCGGTTCTTCGACTTCGACGATCTTGTGAGCCTGCTCGTGATCTCCGAACTCTGGCGGCGCAAGGTCCTCACGAGCGAGATTCGGCGTGGAATCGAGGTGTTGGCGCAGGAGCTAGGCGTCGATAGGCCGCTTGCGCACATGGATGCGCCGAAGCGGCTAGCGACAGTCGGTAGGGCCTTCTTCGCCGACATCGGCGAGTGGGCTGACGCAGGCAAGGGCTTCCAGCTTGCGTTCCAACCCATGATCGAGCCGGTCCTCCGTCCACTCGAGTACGACACGCAAGGCATGGCTCACCTGTGGAGACCGCTCCCGTTCGTGACAGCAACACCTGCCGTGCAGGCCGGCACGCCGTGCATTGAGTCAACCCGGGTACCGACGGCAACCATCGAGGGTCTTGTTCATGTCGGCGAGGCCCTCGACGACATCGCGTTCGACCTGGACTTGGAGATCGAACAGATCGAAGCCGCTCTTCGGTTCGAGGCGGCACTACGCGACCAGCTGCTCGCCGAGACGATCTTGGCTCAGTAGGAGATCGCACCGCGCCGGGGCGACCCGCCATCAGGCTGCTCTTCGATGAACTGCTGTCGTGGCGTGTCGCACGTGCGCTGCGAGAGCTGGGCATCAGAGCGAGCCACGTCGGCCATGAGGGCGACAAGGCGCCGCCGCGCGGTTCAGGGGACGCCGCCGTTCTTGAGCACGCGAGGCAGACGAACCAGGTGGTCGTCACGTCGAACCACGACATGATCCTCCTCTGCGCTGAGGAGAACGAGTCGGTCATCTGGATTGACCCCCGAGGTCGCCAGTTGAAGCGGGCGGAGTTTCGTGCCGCTTGTGTTCGGTCGTGTTGAGGAGTGGCAGGATCTGCGCGCGCCCCGTCGTCGGTACGCTGGATCTCGATGTCGAGGCTTGACCGGATCACTTCGGACCCTTTGGTCTGCCACGGCCAGCCGACGATCCGTGGGCTCCGGTACCCGGTGGCCACGCTCCTCGACCTCCTCGCCTCCGGCATGACGATCGAGGAGATCATCGAAGACCATCCCGACCTTGAGCGCGACGATCTCCTGGCCGCGCTTGAGTTCGGCGCCCTCACCTCCGGGATGCGTCGGGTGGTACCCCTCGGCGCTGCGTGAGGTTCCTCCTCGACGCCCAACTCCCGTCCCGCTTGGCCCGGCAGCTGGCGTCCGGTGGACACGACGTCGTGCACACCTCGGAGCTACCGGACGGCAATCGGACAAGCGACGCCGAGATCGCCCACCGCGCGGACGCCGAGGACCGGGTGGTGGTCACCAAGGACAGCGACTTTCGCGACGGCCACCTTCTCAGGTCCACGCCCCGTCGGCTGCTCATCGTCGCCACCGGCAACATCAGCAACGACGACCTCCTAGCGTTGTTCAGCGAGCATCTCGACGCCATCGTCGCTGCGCTTGACGAAGTGCGCTTCGTGGAGTTGCGGCCCGATCAGCTCGTGGTCCACGAGAAGCCCTAACGCCAAGGAGCCGCGTTCGAGAGCCCGATCGTCGATCGGCTGGCTCCGAAACTGGGCGATCGGCACGTGGGTGGTGTCGCACACAGGCCGCTGGCTTGCTGTGACGGAGCGCGACCGACCGACACTTATGCGGTGGTGTCGTGCGCCTCCTCCGTGCGACCAGTTTCAAGTGCCTCACATTCGCGCCTTGCAATCGGGAGCACCCCGCCAGCCCGACGGCAGCGACCGAGACGGGTGCGTCGACACCGGTAGTTCGCACTCTCACTACCCCAGCTTGCCGCAGCCGGCCCGAGCGGACCGGTAGCGACCCCAGCGGCTTCCAAGATCGCCTGCAGGCGGTCGACGCGTTCGGAGTCTTCGCGCACGTAGGAGATGAAGGCATGGGGTTCAGCGGCCTTCGCCACGAGCCAGAGCCTAAGGTACGTCGATCCCTCGGGACATCGCCTGACGTGGGGCGTCGCCAGGTCACCAACTTCTGACCGCACGCGAGCAGGTGCCGGATGAATGGCGGATGCTCCGCTGACGCGCAAGAGGCTGGTCAAGGACGTGGTAGCCCTGACCAGCCTCTTCACGAGAGAGCGGGCGACGGGAATCGAACCCGCGTTCTCAGCTTGGGAAGCTGATGTTCTGCCGCTGAACTACGCCCGCGGGGATCCGTACTGTAGCGGGTGGGGCGTCGTCAACATTGTGGCGTCCAGGGTTCATTTTTCCGAAACACCGCGGCAATCTGGCGGCTTTAGCTTGCGCAGCAGTGGAAGTAGTCATGCTCCGGTGGCCCGTCGAGAGTGCCCGTCGAGCCGCTCTGGTGGCGGCGCAGGCGCCCAGGTTGCTGCTCGTGGAGGGTGGATCGCCGGCCCCCCAGGCGGAGGATTGCCTGGAGGACTGGTTGCGGGTGCCGGCGTCGGAGGAGGACCTCCGGGCGCGAGCGGAGGCGCTGGCTCTTCGGGCGAAGGCTCACGTCTCGACGGTTCCCATGCTCGACCCCGATGGCCTCCTGCGGTTCGGCAATCGCTGGGTGCCCCTCCCGCCGGTCGAGGTCCGGCTGATGGGCGCGCTGCTGGAGCGCTTCGGCACTGTCGTCCACCGGGAAGCCTTGGCCCGTGCCGGGTGGCCCGACGGCGCTCCGGGTCGTAACGCCTTGGACGTCCACGTCCTGCGCCTCCGCCGGCGCCTCGACACCGTCGATCTGGCCATCCGCACCATCCGGTCCCGCGGGTACCTGCTCGAGCGAGCCTGCACCGGGGTGCGACAGGTTCAGGCCCAGGAGGCTTAGCCGCCACCTGTACACGGCCGTGCCGGGCCAGGACCAGGAGCGACCCGAGGTGTTAGGTGTCAGGTGTCAGGTGTCAGGTGGCCTGGCGGGCCGTCTCCTCGGCCCGGCGGCGGATCTCCTCGGCGTCGCCCAGCAGGCGATCGGACACGGGCCGTATGTCGTCGTCGAGGTCGAACACCCACGGCACACCGGTGGGGATCTCCAGCTGGGTGATCTGCTCGTCGGGGATGTCCTTGAGGTGCTTCACCAGGGCCCGGAGGCTGTTTCCGTGGGCTGAGATCATCACCACCTTGCGCAACCGCAGGTCGGGCACCACCGCGTCGTACCAGTACGGGAGCATGCGCCGGCCCACGTCCTTCAGGCACTCGGTGGCGGGCAGTACCTCGGGCGCCAGGTCCCCGTACATCGGATCGTTGCGGGGGTGGCGAGCGTCGTCCTCGCCCACCGGCGGCGGGGGCACGTCGTAGCTGCGGCGCCAGGCCTGCACCGCCTCGACGCCGAACTTCTCGGTGGTCTCCTTCTTGTTGAGACCCTGCAGGGCGCCGTAGTGACGCTCGTTGAGGCGCCAGTGCCGCCGCACCGGGACCCACACGAGGTCCATGACCTCCAAGACCAGATTTGCCGTGCGAATGGCCCTCTTCTGCATGGAGGTGTAGACGACATCCACCCCGATACCCGCCGCCACCAGCAGCTTACCGGCGTCGCGGGACTCCGCCTCCCCCCGTTCGGTGAGGTCGCAGTCGTACCAGCCGGTGAACAGATTCAGGTCGTTCCACGTGCTCTGTCCGTGTCGGAGCAACACCAGGGTCGTCACGGCCCCGAACCGTAATGTGCACGAATGCCGGACCTCCGCTTCGACCACCTCTACCGCTACCAGGAGCTGACCGAAGCGCTGGAGTCATTGGCCGCGGAGCACCCGCAGCTCATGACGCTCGAGAGCATCGGCAAGAGCCACGAAGGACGAGACATCTGGCTGGCCACAGTCACCAACCCCGCCACCGGGCCCCACCACGAGAAGCCGGCCCTGTTCGTCGAGGCCAACATCCATGCCACCGAGGTCACCGCCTCCACCGCCGCCCTCCACCTGCTGCACCGGCTGGTGACGGGCCACGGCACCGACGAAGACGTGACCCGGGCGCTGGACACCCGTTGCGTCTACGTCGTCCCCCGGCTGAACCCCGACGGCGTGGAGCTGGCGCTGGCCGACCGTCCCCGGTTCCTGCGCTCCAGCACCCGGCCCTGGCCACGGACCGAGGTCCAGGACGGGCTGGTGGAGGAGGACGTCGACGGGGACGGGCGCATCCTGACCATGAGGGTCCCGGACCCGAACGGTCCCTGGAAGGCCAGCACCGAGGACCCCCGCCTGCTGGTGGCCCGCCAGCCCCACGAGGTCGGGCCGGGACCGTTCTGGCGCCTCCTTCCCGAGGGCACGATCCGCAACTACGACGGCGTCCTCATCCCCATGGCGCCCCGCCTCGAGGGCCTCGACCTGAACCGCCAGTTCCCGGCGGGGTGGCGCACGGAGGGGGACCAGGCGGGCGCCGGTCCCTATCCGGGGTCGGAGCCGGAGATCGCCGCTCTGCTGAAAGCCACCGCGGCACGGCCCAACGTGTGCGCCTACATCGCCTACCACACCTTCGGCGGCGTGCACCTGAGGCCCTACTCGGACCGCGACGACGACCAGCTCCCCACCAGCGACCTGCGCACCTACGTCGAGATCGGCAAGCAGGCCACGGCCATCACGGGTTACAAGGCGGTGTCGGTGTACCACGACTTCCGCTACGAGCCGAAGGAGGTGATCACCGGCGCGTCGGACGACTGGGCCTACGACCATCTCGGGGTCTATGCCTGGACGACCGAGCTCTGGAGCGCCATCGCCGCCTCGGGGATCACCGGCCACAAGTACATCGAGTGGTTCGACGAGCATCCCCTGGAGGACGACCTGGCCCTGCTGCGCTGGAGCGACGAGACCGTCGGCCGGAACGTCGGCTACGTCGACTGGTACCCCTTCGAGCATCCGCAACTGGGGGAGGTCGAGCTGGGCGGCTGGCATTTCTTCCGCGTCTGGTCGAACCCGCCGCCGGCGCTGATGGAGGCGGAGATCGCCCCCCATTCCGACTTCGCCGTCCGCCACCTGTTGATGTCGCCCCGCCTGGAGCTGCGGGAGGCGACGGCGGAGCCCATCGGTACCGACGGCGGTGGAGAGGGGGGCACCTGGCGGGTCCGGGTGGTGGTGGACAACACCGGCTGGATGTCGACCAACGTCACCGAGCGGGCGGTCGAGCGCAAGGCAGTACGCCCGCTGGAGGCGGAGATCAGCCTGCCCGATGGGGCCACCCTCGCTGCCGGCACGCCCCGCCGGGAGCTCGGCCAGCTGAGCGGCCGGGCCCTGAAGCGCTCCTCGGTGCTGGCCAGCGACCCCACCGGCGACAGGGCCAAGGCCGAGTGGATCGTGGCGGGGCCGGTGGGGGGCGTCGTCTCGGTCGAGGTGCGTCACCAGAGGGCCGGTGTGGTGCGGGTGGACGTGAAGCTGGGGGAAGCAGAAGAAGCTTGACAACAAGACGCTCAACTTTGCTATAGTTCCCACGTCAGCTAGATCGCACAGATCCCCCATACAGCAACCTAGGGAGGCAACTCATGTCCAAGGCCGTCGGCATCGACCTCGGCACCACCAACTCCGTCGTCAGCGTTCTCGAGGCTGGCGAGCCCACGGTCATCCCCAACGCCGAAGGAGCCCGCACGACCCCGTCCGTCGTCGGCTTCTCCAAGGGCGGCGAGGTCCTGGTGGGGGAGGTGGCCAAGCGCCAGTCCATCACCAACCCCGACCGCACCATCCGCTCGGTCAAGCGCCACATGGGCACCAACTGGAACGTCGACATCGACGGCAAGCGCTACACGCCCCAGGAGATCTCGGCCCGCATCCTGCAGAAGCTCAAGCGTGACGCCGAGGCCTACCTCGGTGACACCGTCACCCAGGCCGTGATCACCGTTCCCGCCTACTTCGACGACGCCCAGCGCACGGCCACCAAGGAGGCGGGCCAGATCGCCGGCCTCGACGTCCTGCGGATCATAAACGAGCCGACGGCCGCGGCCCTGGCCTACGGGCTCGACAAGGAGGGCGAGGAGCAGACGATCCTCGTGTTCGACCTCGGCGGCGGCACCTTCGACGTGTCCATCCTCGAGATCGGCGAGGGCGTGTTCGAGGTAAAGGCCACCCACGGCGACACCCAACTGGGCGGCGACGACTGGGACCAGCGGGTCATCGAGTGGCTCGTCACGGAGTTCAAGAACACCGAGGGCGTCGACCTGGGCAAGGACAACATGGCCCTCCAGCGCCTCAAGGAGGCGGCCGAGAAGGCCAAGATCGAATTGTCCCAGGTGGCCGAGACCCAGATCAACCTGCCGTTCATCACCGCCACCAGCGAGGGCCCCAAGCACCTGGACCTCAAGCTCACCCGGGCCCAGTTCCAGAAGATGACGGCCGATCTCGTGCAGCGCTGCAAGGGCCCCTTCGAGATGGCCATCAAGGACGCCGGCTTCACCAAGGGAGACATCGAGCACGTCATCCTGGTGGGTGGCTCCACCCGCATGCCGGCCATCCAGGACCTGGTCCACTCCATGACCGGGAAGGACGCCCACAAGGGCGTCAACCCCGACGAGGTCGTGGCCGTGGGCGCCGCCGTCCAGGCCGGCGTCCTCAAGGGCGAGGTCAAGGACGTCCTGCTCCTCGACGTCACCCCGCTGTCGCTCGGCATCGAGACCAAGGGCGGCATCATGACCAAGCTCATCGAGCGCAACACCACCATCCCCACCCGGCGTTCGGAGGTCTTCACCACGGCCGACGACATGCAGCCGTCGGTGGAGATCCACGTGCTCCAGGGCGAGCGGGAGATGGCCAACTACAACAAGACGCTGGGCAAGTTCCAGCTCGTGGACCTGCCGCCGGCGCCCCGCGGCGTGCCCCAGATCGAGGTCACCTTCGACATCGACGCCAACGGCATCGTGCACGTGTCGGCCAAGGACCGGGCCACCATGAAAGAGCAGTCGATGACCATCACCGGCCAGTCCTCGCTCGACCGGGACGAGATCCAGCGCATGGTGCGCGACGCCGAAGCCCATGCCGACGAGGACCGTCGCCGCAAGGAGGAGGTCGACATCCGCAACAGCGCCGACACCCTCGTGTACCAGACCGAGAAGCTCATCAAGGACCAGGGCAGCCGCATGGTCGGCGAGGAGAAGGACAAGATGGAGGCGGCTCTCAAGGAGCTGAAGGCGGCCCTCGGCGGCGACGACCTCGACGCCGTCCGGCGCACCACCGAGGAGCTGTCGGTGGCCAGCCAGGCCTTCGCCATGCGCCTCTACCAGCAGGCCAGTGACAACGAGGCCAACAAGGCCGATGGCGCGGGCCGCGCCGGTGCCCACGACGACGAGGTCGTGGACGCCGAGATCGTGGAGGAGGGGCCGTAGTGGCGGATCGTCGGGCGGCGCCCACCGGCCACCCGGCGGGCTCGGAGCCGGAGCCGGCCTCCACCGAGGACGTCGATGCGCTGGTCGAGGAGGCCGAGGAGGCGCTCGAGGCCGACCTCGAGGAGCTGGTCGAGACCGACCCGGTCGCCGCCGAGCGGGACGACTACCTCGACCGGTTGAAGCACGTCCAGGCCGACTTCGCCAACTACCGGAAGCGCATGATCAAGCAGCAGGTCGAGCACGAGGAACGAGCGACGGAGGGTCTGGTGTCGAAGCTCCTGCCGGTGCTCGACAACTTCGATCTCGCCCTCAGCCATGGCGCCGAGGACCTGCTCCCGGTTCAGCGGTCGCTGCTCGACGTGCTCGAGGCGGCGGGCCTCGAGCGCATCGACCCCGCGGGCCAGCCCTTCGACCCGAACGAGCACGATGCCGTGCAGCACGAAGCCGGGGACGGTGATCCCGAGGTGATCGAGGTCCACCGCGCCGGGTACCGATGGAAGGGCCGAGTCCTGCGGCCGGCCATGGTGAAGGTGAAGGGGTAAGGCAGGTCGAACAGCGTGCCGGCGCAGCGCGAGTGGCTCGAGAAGGACTTCTACAAGGTGCTCGGTGTCACCGACAAGGCCACCGAGAAGGAGATCACCAGCGCCTATAGAAAGCTGGCCAAGAGGTACCACCCGGACGCCAACCCGGGGTCCGAGGACCGCTTCAAGGAGGTGTCCACCGCCTACGACGTCCTTGGCGATCCGGTCAAGCGCAAGGAGTACGACGAGATCCGCCGCTACGGCCCCGTTGGCGGCGGGTTCCCCGGCGGGGGGCGGGGTGCCGGCGGGTTCAACGGAGGCTCCACGACTTTCGACCTGGGCGACCTGCTGGGCGGCCTGTTCGGTGGCGGCGGGCGCGGCGGTGGCGGCCAGGGCAGCGCCGGCGTCCGGCGGGGCGACGATCTCGAGGCCACCCTGCACCTCTCGTTCCGTGACTCCATAGAGGGCGTGACCACCACCGTCAACGTCACCAGCGACGCCAGTTGCTCGACGTGCAGCGGGACGGGCTCCGCGCCCGGCACGTCACCGGTGATCTGCTCCCGCTGTGGCGGCCGGGGCGTACTGGCCGAGGATCAGGGGCTGTTCTCCTTCAGCTCACCCTGCCGCGAGTGCGGGGGCACCGGGATGCGGGTCGAGACGCCGTGCCGTACCTGCCGAGGCTCGGGCATCGAGCGTCGCCCCCGGCAGGTGAAGGTCCGCATTCCCGCAGGGGTCGAGGGCGGCCAGCGCATCCGGGTGAAGGGTCGGGGGGGTGCCGGGCACAATGGCGGCCCAGCCGGCGACCTGTTCGTCGTGGTGCAGGTCGAGCCTCACGAGCTGTTCGGCCGCCGCGGCAAGAACCTCACCCTGCGCCTCCCGATCACGTACCCCGAAGCAGTCATGGGCGTCACCGTGAAAGTGCCCACCCTGGACGAGCCGGTGAGCCTGCGCATCCCCCCCGGCACCCCTTCGGGCAAGACCCTGCGGGTGCGCGGGCGCGGCGTTCCCATGCCGAACGGCACCGGTGACCTCCTCGTCACCGTGGAGGTGGTGGTTCCCCACGAGCTGTCGGACGAGGAACGCGAGGCGGTGGAGGCCCTGGCTGCCGCCTCCCCGGCTGACGCTTCTCCCCGGCGTCACCTGGGGGTGGAGTAATGGCCGCCACGCGCCCCGACGAGGGCCGCCGGGCGGTTTACGTGATCTCCGTGGCTGCCGAGCTGGCCGGCGTCCACCCGCAGACGCTTCGTATCTACGAGCGCAAGGGCCTGGTCGATCCTGCCCGCACGGTCGGTGGGAGCCGCCGGTACAGCCAACGGGACATCGAACGTCTCCGCCGCATCCAGGAGCTCACCAATGCCGGCCTCAACCTCGAGGGGGTCCGGCGGGTGATCAGGCTCGAGGACGAGAACGAGCGGCTTCGCCAGCAGCTCGCCCAGGCGCGGCTGGAGGGGCGTGAAGCGGTGGAACGGACTCATCGCCAGTACCGCAGAGACCTGGTGCCCGTAAGTCAGGCTCCCGTGCTGTACCGCCGCCGCGGCTAGACGTTCCCGCCCGGACGCGCGCCCCGGAAATGGTCATTCCTCGCTATAGCGGGGACGGCTTCCCAACCGTACCTTCGAGTGGGCGCCGCGAATAGGTAGCGCCTCTATCAAGAGGGAGATGGTTGCTATGGGTGGTCGTCACAAGTCTCGGCAGCTCGGAGGCGCAACTGTAGGGGTGATCGCCACGGTCGGCCTCATCGTCGGAGTAGGTCTCCCGGCGGGGGCCGACAACAACGACAATAGCCAGGGGCGGGACTCGAACCTGGGGTCGGCGGGGACCGGTGATCCGCCCGGCGCCTCCGCCGGCCACAGGCAGCGCTCGGGGACCGGCGGTCACGGCAACTCCGTGAGCTCCGCCCACGGCACCGGCAGTGCCAGTAATGCCAACAGCAACGAAGTGGCCAGCCGTGGGGGAAGCGCCCACGACGGCGGCACCCCTGCTGCTCCCGGGCCCGACCCCTCCCGCTCGGAGGCGGCGCGGGCGGCGTCAGGTCCGGCTGTCAGCGGCGGCGGGAGCCCCAACAGCGCCAACCACGACTGTGGGGCGTACTGCGCCGCACCCGGTGATCCGTCCGGCAACGGGAACGGTGGGGGCAAGGCCGCCGGCCGCCCCGACGCCGGGACCGTGGGCAACGCCGACACCAAGAACCCGAAGGGCCAGGGCCCCGATGGCGGCGATGGCAACAGGGGCTATGAGTGCGACGGCAACCGCGGCATCGCCCGGGGCAACCCGGCCCACACCCGCAACTGCGCTCCGCCGCCCTCGACAACCCCGCCCTCGACAACCCCGCCCCCGACGCCCCCGCCCCCGATGTCCCCGCCGATCAGTCCTCCGGTCACGCCCACCGTGGTGGTGAGCTCGGTGGTAACGACCGTCAATCCGGCTCAGCCCGGCGGCCAGACGACCCCTCGTCTGGACGTGCTCGGAACAGCCCTCGAGCGGCCCAACGCAGACCCGCCGTCGACGGCGGCTGCGGCGGCGAAAGTGCTCGGTGTCACCATCGAGCGTGACGCCGGCGCACTGGCTCGAACGGGAGCAAACACCGGCGAGACAACCGCTCTCGGAATTGGCCTGATCTTCGGCGGAGCGGCTCTGTCCAGGGTGAACCGTCTCCGGCCGAGCGACCCAACGGGTAGCCCGGCTGCGGACTAGCTGACTAGCTGAAGCAGCGTCCGAGGAGGCAGAGCCCCCCGGAACCCGGCTTGGACTGCGGCGTGGCGGGCGGCGGAGGGGGCGGGTCCAGGAACCACTCCTGCCCGTCCCCGCCGGCCATGTGAGGATTCTGCGGGCCCATCTTCTGGCGGGCTGTGATCTCCGGGGCCAGCCTGGCCGCGTGATGGAAGGCCTCCTGGACGGAAACCCTTCCGTTCCGGTCCGAGTCGGCATGACCCTTGAGCATCCCCTGGTCGACCAGGAGCCCGGTGAACACCGACATCCGCCAGTCGGGCCGCTCGTAGGACTTCTCGTGCTCCTGCGACGAAGCGGTGACCAGCCGGCGCGGGCCGGCGAGGCCCCCCTCGTCGAACCCGGCCGCCTCGCAGCCCGCTATATCGGCCCACAACGAGCCGTTGATGGCCCGCAGCCGATCCGACAGCTCGCGGTCGGAGATGAGCTGCCTGGAGTTGTAGGTCATCAGGTACTCGTCCACCTCCTCACCGTCCTTGTCCCGATCACCGCCACGCTGCAGGACGTGGCCCGAGAAGTGGAAGGCCGAGAAGGTGCGGTCGGTGCTGTTGGCCCGTAGCCAGTCGAGGCCCTCGCGGATGGCCTTGGCCGTGGCCGCGCCGTCGGTCAGCACCCGGATGTTCCCGGGCTGGAACTTCGCTCGGAGGAGTGCGGTCTTGAAGGCCTCGGCATCACCGCTCCCCCCTACCGTCCCTTTGGCCCTACCGGCGTGCTTGCTGATGCCGACAACCAGCGCCCGGCGCTCGTCGCCCATCGCCGGCGCCGCGGCCACCGGCGTCATGCCCGCCGAGGCGAGCATGACGCCGGCCAGCGCCAGAAGGGCCCGGCTCCGCCCCGTCATCTCTGAGGCTCGGTTAGCGGGAGACGGACACGGAGAACCGGCGGGCCGCCGCAGCAGCAGCCAGCAACGCCAGTCCGATCAAGGGCATTGTGGCGTCGCCGCCGGTCCTCGGCAGCTCAGCCGGTGCACTGCGGGGGCTGACGCCCGCTCCGTTGGCCCTCGGCACCACGACGGTGACCTCACCGGCGGCCGGTATCGAGATCTTCGCCGTTCCCTGGGCGTTGCCGGTGGCGCAGTTGCCGGTGGCCTTGGCGTTGTCGGTGAACAGCCCGCTGCCCGAGTCCGGTGCGACGGTGACACTGATGCTGACCGTCTTGCTCGATCTCGGCGGGATCGGACCGATGTCGTTGTAGATGATCTTGGTGTTGCTCACGCTGTCGGCCGTCGGGCTGGTGCCGGTCACCGAATAGCGCACCCCGGACTCCACGCTGATGGTGTCCTCGATGCGCACGTTGGTGAGCTCGCAGTCGGCGAAGGGGTTGTCCACCTTGATCGTGTAGGTGAAGCTGTCGCCGGCACTGACCTCTTGCTTGTCGGAGGTCTTTTGGACCGGGAGCTGGCACCTGATGCCGCCGGCGGGAACCTGGGCCCGAGCCTCCATGTGGCCGACGCGGACGTCGAGGGCGCTGGCGACGCCGAGACCGGCCAGAGGGGACGCCGCGGGGTCGGCGACCTTCACCCGCACGATGTCGATCACCGCAGAAGCGAGGGTGCCGTCAGCGGCCTGCTCGACAGACCGCGGGCTCTCACCGACGACGATCTCCGTTCCCGGGACGATGCCGTTGAGCGTGTTGCTCACGGTCTGAAGCACCGGTCGGAGCCCCAGGTCTAGGACCTGTTGAAGGGTGACCTCCAGGGTGGTTGTCGGCCCCTGGAGTACGCGGATGATCGGGGTGCTGTTCTCCTTCTCGGTCGTGCCGAAGAAGACGTAGGCCTGGCCGGGGAGCCCGGTGGCCACGGAACGCAGGACCCACTCCCCGAGCAGCTCGACGGTGACCGGGTTGGGCGTGCCCTTGAAGAGGGTTATCGGGGCGATCGTCATGCGGGTCTCGCTCATCAACCCGAAGTTGTCGCCGATCTTGGTGCCCGCCTTGTCCGTCTGGGGCACGATCCGGGTCACCGACTGTGACTGCGAGACGGCCCGCTCCGGGCTCGGGGCGTTCGTGGCCACGAGGGGGTTCTCGAAGGTTCCTCCGGGAAGAACGGCACCCGTGTTCAGCAACTGGACGTCTGATGCGAGGCCCCGCCCGAGGCTCAGCGGGCCGCCGAGCAGGCAGTTGTCGTTCTCCCAGAGCGCCTGCGCCTGGCCCCGGAGGAGGCTGGCGTAGGCCACAGGGTTGACCGGAACGGTGATCGACTTGTCCACCAGGCCCGTGCTGGGGGGGGCGGACGCTTCGGCCTTGCCGGCCAGGAGCAAGGTGTTGAGCGGGTTGGGAACCGGCGTGAGAGCACCGACCTCCAAGGCCGACCCGCGCCCGTAGCTGCGGTCACCCGGCAGACCCGACGCCGGAAGCGCCGGCTGCACGACCTGGTCCATCTCGTTGACGATCATGCCGGCCGCCGCGCCAGGCCCCCTACCAGGTAGGGCGCCGGTGCCCTTGGACGCCACGCTGGCGCCGGAGAAGGCGACCTCGACGTCAGCGACGGTGGTGCCCCCCACTCGGGCGGCGTCGGCATGCACCACGGTGCCGGTGCTGTAGCCCTTGTAGTCGGCTTCCTTGTGGTCAACCTGGCCGCTGGCGGGAGATCCCGCTCCACCCAGCGCCGCGGTGCTCACTCCCAACAGAACTGCGCTCGTCAAGATTGCCAGTGGTCGCCTCATGCCGCCTTCTTTCTTCGTCGAATGTTCCTGCTCAAGAGACCAGCCACCCTGTCCGATGACGCTCCGGTAGTTTGATCATGACGCGGTTCCTGGTCATTTCTGACTGGTTATGACTAGTCGTGACTGGTCACACCCGTTCCCACTGAGTAGTGATTCAACCACACAGAGAAATATTCATCTGGGCCGGAACAATCGCGCTCGGGCAATGTTGACAGCGGAGCACTCAACTTTGATGACGTTGAGGCTCCGATATCAGGGGTTCACATGGCCATTGACCCAAACCGCTGGACGCTGAAGACCCAGGAGGCGTTCAACGCGGCCACCGAGTTCGCGCGGGCGGCCAGCCATCCCGAGGTGACCCCGGACCACCTCCTCCTCGCCCTCCTCGGCCAGGACGACACGGTGGTGCTGCCGGTGCTCCAGAAGGTGGCCCTGGCTCCCGGACCACTCCGCAACCGCGTCACCGAGGCGCTCGGGCGGCTGCCCCATGCCTACGGCTCCGATCCCCAGCTCGGGCGGGAGCTCCGGGAGCTGCTGGAGCGGGCGGGCACCGAGCGGGCGGAGCTCGGCGACGAGTACCTGTCGATCGAGCACGTGCTCCTTGCCCTGGCCGGCCGCCTGGGCGTCGAGCGGGAGGATCTCCTGGTCGCCCTGCGCGACGTGCGGGGCAGTCACCGGGTCACGAGCCAGTCGCCGGAGGAGCAGTACCGGGCGCTGGAGAAGTACGGACGGGACCTCACCGAGGAGGCCCGCAAGGGCAAGCTCGATCCCGTGATCGGCCGCGACGAGGAGATCCGCCGGGTTATCCAGGTGCTGTCGCGTCGCACCAAGAACAACCCGGTCCTCATCGGCGAGCCGGGCGTGGGCAAGACCGCCATAGTGGAAGGGCTGGCCGGGCGGATCGTCGAGGGTGACGTGCCCGAGGGCCTCAAGAACAAGCGGTTGGTCGTACTCGACCTCGGTGCCATGGTGGCGGGGTCGAAGTACCGCGGCGAGTTCGAGGACCGGCTCAAGGCCGTCCTCAAGGAGATCGCCGACGCCGAGGGCGACGTCATCACCTTCCTCGACGAGCTGCACACCATCGTGGGCGCGGGCAAGGCGGAGGGCTCGATGGATGCCGGCAACATGATCAAGCCCATGCTGGCCCGCGGCGAGCTGCGCCTCGTGGGTGCCACGACCCTCGACGAGTACCGGAAGCACATCGAGAAGGACCCCGCCCTCGAGCGTCGTTTCCAGCCCGTGGTGGTGGGCCAGCCCACGGTGGAGGACACCATCGCCATCCTCCGGGGGCTCAAGGAGCGCTACGAGGTGCACCACGGCGTGCGCATCCAGGACGCCGCCCTGGTCGCCGCCGCCGTGCTGTCCGACCGCTACGTGACGGGGCGTTTCCTCCCCGACAAGGCCATCGACCTAGTGGACGAGGCCGGCAGCCGGCTGCGCATCGAGATCGACTCCGTCCCCACGGAGATCGACGTGGTCGAGCGGCGCATGCGCCAGCTGGAGATCGAGCGCCTGGCCCTGGCCAAGGAGACCGACCCGGGGTCGGTCGAGCGGCTGGGCAAGCTGGAGGAGGAGCTGGCCAACCTCCGGGAGCAGGCCGACGCCATGCGGGGCCACTGGCAGTCCGAGAAGGAAGCCATCGCCGCCATCCGCACCCTCAAGGAGGACCTGGAGGCCAGGCACAACGCTGTCGACCGGGAGCGTGACCTGGAGAGGGCGGCGGAGATCCGCTACGGCCAGATCCCCGAACTGGAGCGCAAGGTCGAGGAGGCGACGGCCCACCTGGCCCAGCTCCAGTCTGCCCAGAAGATGCTGAAGGAGGAGGTCGACGCCGAGGACGTGGCCGAGGTCGTGGCCAAGTGGACCGGAGTGCCGGTGAGCAGGCTGCTCGAGGGCGAGGTGGCCAAGCTCGTGCGCATGGAGGAGGTCCTCCACGAGCGCGTCGTCGGCCAGGACGAGGCCGTGGCCGCCGTGGCCAACGCCATCCGCCGGTCCCGCGCCGGCCTGTCCGACCCCGACCGGCCCATCGGGTCCTTCCTGTTCCTCGGGCCCACCGGTGTCGGCAAGACGGAACTGGCCCGGGCCCTCGCCGAGTTCCTCTTCGACGACGAGCGGGCCATGGTGCGCGTCGACATGAGCGAGTACATGGAGAAGCACACGGTCGCCCGGCTGGTGGGCGCGCCTCCCGGCTACGTGGGCTACGAGGAGGGTGGCCAGCTCACCGAGGCCATCCGGCGCCGGCCCTACTCGGTGTTGCTGCTCGACGAGATCGAGAAGGCCCACGCCGACGTGTTCAACATTCTCCTCCAGGTGCTCGACGACGGCCGTCTCACCGACGGCCACGGTCGCACCGTCGACTTCACCAACACCGTGCTGATCATGACCTCGAACCTGCCGGGTGACCCGCGGGACACCTTCAAGCCCGAGTTCCTCAACCGCATCGACGAGATCATCCGGTTCCGGGCCCTCGGCCCCGGCGACATGGGCGCCATCGTGGACATCCAGCTGCGCCACCTCCAGAAGCGCATGGCCGCCCGCCGGCTCCACCTGGAGGTGACCGACGACGCACGGTCGTGGCTGGCGGCCAAGGGCTACGACCCCGTCTACGGGGCCCGCCCCCTGAAGCGCTTGATCCAGCGGGAGATCGGCGACGCCCTCGCGCTGGCCCTTTTCGAGGGCCGCTACGCCGACGGCGCCACCGTGCAGGTCGACGTCCTGGGAGACGAGCTGGTCCTGAAGTAGTCGCTATGATCCTCGGACCGACGAGGTTCATCCGAGGGAGAAACGCGTGCCCGCGACCGTTGTGGTCGGCACCCAATGGGGCGACGAGGGCAAGGGCAGGTTCTGCGACCTGCTGGCCCGTGACATGCATGTGGTCGTGCGCTACCAGGGCGGCCACAACGCCGGCCACACCCTCGTGGTGGGCGACGACACCTTCGCCCTCCAGCTGATCCCGAGCGGGGTCCTCTACGACCACATCACCCCGATCATCGGCAACGGCGTGGTGGTGGACCCGGCCGTCCTGCTGGCCGAGGTCGACGCCCTGGAGGCACGGGGGGTGGACTGCAGCCGGGTGAAGGTCAGTGGCAACGCCCACCTGATCATGCCCTACCACCAGGAGCTCGACCGGGTCACCGAGCGGAGGCTGGGGAGCAACAAGCTCGGCACCACCAGGCGGGGCATCGGCCCGGCCTACGCCGACAAGGCGTCCCGGGTGGGACTGCGCGTCCAGGACCTGCTCGACCCCAAGATCTTCCGGGAGAAGCTCGAGGTGGTCCTCAAGGAGAAGAATGCCATCCTGGCCAAGGTGTTCAACCGGCTACCCCTCTCGGCCGACGAGGTGGCAGCGACCTACCTGGACGAGTACGCCCCCCGCATCGGCCCGATGATCGCCGACGCCGTCGGGCTGGTGCACGAGGCGCTGGAGGACGGGCAGCACGTCATGTTGGAGGGGGCTCAGGCCACCTTCCTCGACCTCGACCACGGCACCTATCCCTTCGTCACGTCGTCGAACCCGGTGGCCGGCGGGGCCTGCACCGGTGCCGGCGTCGGGCCCCGCCACATCGAGCGGGTGATGGGAGTGGCCAAGGCCTACGTCACCAGGGTCGGGTCCGGACCGTTCCCCACGGAGCTGACCGACGAGGTGGGCGAGGCCATGGTCGACAGGGGCCAGGAGTACGGCACCAACACCGGGCGGCGCCGGCGGCCGGGCTGGTTCGACGCCGTCATGATGCGCCACGCCGTGCGGCTCAACTCGCTGTCCGAGATAGCCCTGACCAAGCTGGACGTGCTCGACACCTTCGAAACGGTGAAGGTGTGCGTGGCCTACGAGACCGAGGGTCGGCGGGTCGAGCAACTGCCGTACCACCAGTCGGTGCTGCACAAGGTGAAGGCCGTGTACGAGGAGCTGCCGGGCTGGAACACCGACATCACCGGTTCCACCTCGGTGGGGGACCTGCCGGCGGCGGCGCGGGATTTCGTCGCCTTCTTGGCCGACCAGGCCGGCGTTCCCATCCGCCTGGTGAGCGTGGGACCTGGGCGTGAGCAGTTCGTGCCGTTCGCCGACTCGGACCTGGGCCGCCCCACTTTCGCCGGCGAGGTCGTCCGATGAGGGTCTGCGTGATCGGCGGCGGTGGGCGGGAGCATGCCCTGCGCCATGTCCTGAGCCGTACGGCCGAGGTGGTCGAGCACGACGCAGACCTCTACGTCATCGGCCCCGAGGCGCCACTGGTGGACGGGCTGGCCGACCGCCTGCGGGGTCAGGGAAAGCTGGTCTTCGGACCAGGGGCCGACGGTGCCCGGTTGGAGGGATCGAAGGCGTGGATGAAGGAGGTTCTGGCTTCCGCCGGCGTGCCCACGGCCCGCTACGGCGTCTTCACCGATATCGATCCTGCCGTGGAGTTCCTCAAGTCCCTGCCGGGGTTGTACGTGGTGAAGACCGACGGCCTGGCCGCCGGCAAGGGTGTTCTCGTCACCGAGTCGCTCGCTGATGCTGCCGAGGATGTCCGGGCCAAGCTGTCGGGCACGGCCTTCGGTCCTGCCGGTCGCACCGTGGTGATCGAGGAGGGCCTCACCGGCGGCGAGCTGTCCGTGCTGGCGGTGTGTGACGGGGAGCGGGGGGCCGTGCTGCCCACGGCGCGCGATTTCAAGCGGGCCGGCGACGGCGACACCGGCCCCAACACCGGCGGCATGGGGGCGTACTCCCCGGTGCCGGACGCCGCCGGGCTGTCCTTCGACGACATCATCGACCGCACGCTGGCCGAGCTGCGCCGGCGGGAGATCGAGTACCGCGGCGTGCTCTACGCCGGGCTCATGCTCACGCCCGACGGCGTGAAGGTGCTGGAGTACAACGTGCGCTTCGGCGACCCCGAGGCCCAGGTCGTTCTGCCCCGCTACCGCGGTGATCTCGCGGGCCTGCTCGCCGAGGCCGCGGCCGGGCGGCTGCGGTCTGAGCCGGCGGCGGTGGACGACGCCTGCGTGTGCGTGGTGCTGGCCGCGGCCGGCTATCCGGCGGCGCCGAGGTCCGGCGACGTCGTCAGCGGTGTGGAGGAGGCCCGGGAGGTGGAGGGCACGTTGGTCTTCGAGGCCGGTGTGAGCCGGGACGGCGACGGGAACCTGGTGACGACCGCCGGCCGGGTCCTCGATGTGTGCGCCCTCGGGGAGACGGTCGCCGAAGCCCGGCGCCGGGCCTACGAGGCGGCCGGCTGCATCAAGTTCGCCGGCATGCAGTACCGCTCGGACATCGCGGCATGAAGGTCGCCGTGCTGATGGGCTCGCCCAACGACAAGGACAAGATGAAGGGTGCCGGCGAGATGCTGGCCCGCTTCGGCATCGAGGTCGACGAGCGGGTGATGTCGGCCCACCGCACGCCTACGGAGGTCGCGGAGTTCGCCAGCCGGGCCCGCGAAGAGGGCTACGCCGCGCTGATCTGCGGCGCCGGCATGGCCGCCCACCTGGCCGGCGTGGTGGCCGCCCACACCACTCTCCCGGTCATAGGCGTCCCGCTGTCGGGCGGCGCCTTGAACGGCGTCGACGCCCTCTATGCCACCGTGCAGATGCCCAAGGGCATCCCGGTGGCCACCGTCGCCGTCGACGGATCGGCCAACGCCGGCATCCTCGTGGCCGAGATGCTTTCCATCACCGACGCCGGCTTGGCCGATCGACTGGCCGAGTTCCGCGCCGGCGGCGCCCGATGACCTCCTCCTTGGCGTTGCGAGTACATAGGGGGCGGAATCCGCCCCCTATGTACTCGCAAC
>DATLOM010000022.1:0-17281 GCA_035536185.1 Acidimicrobiales bacterium
CGACACTCTCGGCCCTGGCGAGGTGGGCTACCTCATCGCCGGGATCAAGGATGTGGGGGAGGCCCGCTCCGGCGAGACGGTCACCGCCGCCGCGAAGCACCTCGAGGCACCAGAGCCGCTCGCCGGCTACCGCCAGCCCAAGCCGATGGTCTTCTGCGGCCTCTACCCGGTGGAGGGTGACGACTTCAACACCCTTCGCGACGCGCTGGAGAAGCTGCGCCTCAACGACGCCAGCTTCACCTACGAGCCGGAGACGTCGGGTGCCCTCGGCTTCGGCTTCCGCTGCGGCTTCCTGGGCCTGCTGCACATGGACATCGTGCGGGAGCGCCTGGAGCGGGAGTTCAACCTGGCCCTCATCGCCACCGCGCCCAGCGTGGCCTACATGGTCCAGATGAACGACGGCACCAGCATCGAGGTCGACAACCCGGCCGAGATGCCCAACGCCAGCAAGTTCGAGGCCATCGAGGAGCCGATGCTCACGGCCACGGTCCTCTTGCCCGGCGAGTACACGGGAACGGTGATGGACCTGTGCCAGACCCGACGGGGCGAGATGGTGAAGATGGAGTGGCTCTCGCCAGAACGCCTCGAGCTGGTCTACCGGGTGCCTCTCGCCGAGGTCGTGGTCGACTTCTTCGACCAGCTCAAGTCCCGCACCAAGGGCTACGCCTCGATGGACTACGAGCCCGCCGGCTACGAAGCGGCCAAGCTGGTGAAGCTCGACATCCTGCTCAACGGCCAGCCCGTCGACGCCTTCTCGGCCATCATCCACCGCTCCAAGGCCGAGGACCACGGCCGGCGCCTCACGGAGAAGCTCAAGGAGCTGATCCCCCGCCAGCAGTTCGACGTCCCCATCCAGGCCTCCATCGACGGGCGCATCGTGGCCCGCCAGACGGTGAAGGCCCAGCGCAAGGACGTCATCGCAAAATGCTACGGCGGCGACATCACCCGCAAGAACAAGCTCCTCCAGAAGCAGAAGGAGGGCAAGAAGCGGATGAAGAGCATCGGGCGGGTCGACGTTCCCCAGGAGGCCTTCGTCAGCGCCCTCCGCCTCGACGACTGATCCATCTCGGCCCGGGGCCGCTACCTTCTCGAAGTGCCTCCTGAAAGGTCCGCTCCCGCCGGCCTGCAGCACTGCTCGACGGGGATCCGCGGTTTGGACGAGATCACCTCGGGAGGGCTCCCCAGTGGGCGCACCACGCTGGTGGCCGGAGGGCCGGGGTGCGGGAAGACCCTCATGGCCGTCGAGTTCCTGGTCAGGGGGGTCGAGATGGGCGAGCCCGGCGTCTTCCTGGCCTTCGAGGAGACAGCCGAGGAGCTGGCCACCAACGTGGCGTCGCTGGGTTGGGATCTCCAGCAGATGTGTGCCGACGGCCAGCTCGTGGTCGACCACCTCAAGGTGGAGCGGGAGCTGATCGACCAGACAGGTGACTACGACCTCGAGGGCCTGTTCATCAGGATCGGCTGCGCCATCGACGACGTCGGGGCGAAGCGGGTCGTGCTCGACACCTTGGAGGTCCTCTTCTCCGCCCTGGACGACTCCGAGCGCCTCCGGGCCGAGCTGCGCCGGCTCTTCTCGTGGCTGAAGTCCAGGAACGTGACCGCCATCGTCACCGCCGAGCGGGGCGAGGGCTCCCTCACCCGCCATGGCCTCGAGGAGTACGTGGCCGACTGCGTCATCTCCCTCGATCACCGGGTCGCGGAGCAGCTGGCCGTGCGGCGCCTCCGCATCGTCAAGCTGCGGGGGTCCAGTCACGGGACCAACGAGTACCCCTTCATCATCGGTGCCGACGGCTTCAACGTCGTGCCCGTCACCTCGTTCCGGCTCGACCACCCGGCCGCGACCGAAGTCGTCTCGACCGGCATCCCCGACCTCGATGCCATGGTGAGCCGGGGAGGCTGGTACAAGGGCAGCGTCACCATGATCTCCGGCGAGTCGGGGACCGGGAAGACCACCTTTGCCGCCGCCTTCGCCGACACGGCCTGTCGGAGCGGGCTCCGCTGCCTCTTCCTCGCCTTCGAGGAGTCGGGCCCGCAGTTGACCCGGAACATGGCCTCGGTGGGCATGGATCTCGCCCAGTGGATCGACGACGGCATGCTGAGGATCCACGCCAGCCGGCCCACCGAGCTCGGCCTGGAGCGTCACCTGACCACCATCTACGAGCAGGTGGAGGCGCACCAGCCCGATGTCGTGGTCGTCGACCCGATCACCGACTTCACCGCCCTCGGGACGGCCGGGGATGTCAAGGTGTTGTTGATGCGCGTGGTGGATTACCTGAAGAACCGGCGCGTCACAGCTGTCTTCACCAGCCTGGTCCACGACCGTGGGACCGAGGACCCGACCGTCTCGTCGCTGATCGACAACTGGGTCCAGCTGAGGAACCTGGAGACCGGGGCTCAGCGCAACCGCGGGATATTCATCCAGAAGGTGAGGGGGATGGGTCACTCGAACCAGGTGAGGGAATTCGTCTTGACCGACTCGGGTATACGCATGCTCGACATGGCCAGCACCGGGGCAGGGACGATGACATGACGGACAGCGAGATCGAGCCGCCTGAGGGGGCCGAGTCGTGGGAGCTCCGCCTGTACGTCGCCGGCGAGACCAAGCGCTCGGTGGCTGCGCTGGCCAACCTGCGGCGGATCTGCGAGGAGCACCTGGCCGGTAAGTACACGATCGAGGTGATCGACCTGCTCGAGCGGCCCCAGCTGGCCCGAGGTGAGCAGATCATCGCCATCCCGACGCTGGAGCGCCGGCTCCCCGAACCGGTACGCAAGATCATCGGCGACCTGTCGAACACCGAGCGGGTCCTCATCGGTCTGGACATCCGCCCCGAGGGCTGAGCCTGATGAGCGACACGGCGGGGATCGCCGCTGCAGAGGTGCTCGAAGGGCTGCCGATGGCCGTGGTCCTGGTCGACGGGACCGGCCGCATCACGGGCTGGAACAGCGCAGCAGGGACCCTCTACGGCCACACCCTGGCGGAGGTTCTCGGGGCCCTGGCCCTGGAGGTCCTGTTCGACGAGGACGACCGTGATGCCGCGGCGTCGTTGCTCGAGGGCCTCGAGCGGGGCCGGCCGTGGGAGGGGGATTTCCGCGTGCGCCGTAGCGACGGCGTCCTCCTCGTCAGCTCGTTCCGGCTGGCGTCGCTCGGCGCTGCCGGAGCGGCTTGGATCGCCACCGACGGCATGGACCAGGGCCTGGCCGAGCAGGAGCGGTCGGTGCTGCTCAGCGCCGAGCGGGCGGCGCGGGCGACGGCGGAGGAGGCCCTGGGGCTGGTGGAGGCGATCCTCAGCTCCGCACCCGTCGGGATAGCCGTGTTCGACCTCCAGCTGCGCTACGTCCGGGTCAACGACGCCTACGCCGTGCTCAGCGGTGTACCCGCGTCGGCGCACGTCGGGGAGAGGCTCGAGGACCTGGTCCCCCTCCAGGCCGATGTGGCCGCCGACCTTCGTCGCGTGGCCACCACCGGGCGCCCGATCCTGGGGAGGCACGTCGAGCTGCGTGACAGTCCCGATGTCACCGGGCAACGCCACTTCACGGTGAGCTTCTTTCCCGTCCGAGCCACAGGGGGCGCCCTCGTCGGTGCCGGTCTCACGCTGGTGGAGATCACCGCCGCCAAGCGGGCCGAGGCCGAGCGGCTCGTGCTCCTGCACCGGGCCGAGGAGGCTCAACAGCGTCTCGCCGTCCTGGCCACGGCCAGCACGGTGTTGAACACGACCATGGACCTGGAGGAGCTGCTGACCAGGCTGGCGCGGGTGCTGACGCCGCTGGCCACCGACTGGTGCGTGATCGAGCTGATCGGTGGCAACGGCGTCGTCGAGCAGGTCGCCGTGTCGCACAGGAGCCGTGACCGAGCCGAGGAGGTGGCCCGGTTCCTTCGTGCCAGCCCGCTGCCTCTCGCCGGCGAGGGCTCCATCGCCGAGGTCCTGCGGACCGGTCAGGCGCAGCTGGTGCCGCCCTCGGCCGTCGACCAGGTGCTGCAGAGGGCGGCCCGGCCCAACGGCCCCGCGCCACTGCCGCGACCTCCGATCCAGTCGACGATCGCCGCGCCCATCGAGGCACGAGGTCGCGTCCTCGGTGTGCTGATCCTCTCGACCGAAGGTGACCGTGTCTTCGGTGACGACGATCTCGACCTCGCCGTCGAGATCGCTCATCGCGCCGCCCTGGCCGTCGGCAACGCGAGAGCCTTCCAACAGGAGCGCCACATCGCCGAGAGCCTCCAGCGGGCCCTCCTCCCCGCCACCGTGCCGTCGGTCGAGGGACTGGACCTGGCCGTCCGCTACGTGTCCGCCACCGACGGCGCGTCGGTGGGTGGCGACTGGTACGACGTCCTCGCCTTCCACGACGGCACCACCGGCATCGTCGTCGGCGACGTCATCGGGCACGACATCACGGCGTCCACGTCCATGGGCCAGCTGCGCAGTGCCCTGCGGGTCTACGCCTGGGAGCAGCACGCCAAGCCGGCGGAGGCGCTGGCCCGGGTGGACCGGCTGATCGACGGCCTGGGGCTCTCCTACGCCACCTGCATCTTCGGCGTGCTCGACCTGGCCTCCCTCACCTTTCGCTGGAGCAATGCCGGCCACCCCCCGCCACTGCTGCTGCGCGCCGGGCACGCTCGGTTCCTCGATGACGGCAACGGTGTCCTGCTGGGCGTCTCGGCCGGGTCCGCCGTCGAGGAGGCGGTGACCGAGCTGCAGGAGGGCGACGTCCTGGTCCTCTACACCGACGGGCTGGTGGAGCGACGGGGTGAGTCGATCGAGGTGGGCTTGGAACGGCTCGCCGTCGCCGCCGCGGGAGCCGCCGGCGCCCACGCCGAGGCGCTGTGCGACCTGCTGCTGGAGGCTCTCGTGCCGAAGAGCACCACCCGCGACGACGATCTCGCCATCCTCGTCGCACGCGTACCGGCGGACGCGCCGCCCCGTGAGGTCCATCGCCTGGCCTTCCAACCCGACCCGCAGAGCGCCGCCCTCACCCGTGGCTTCACCGCCGGCGTGCTCCAGGGGGCCGGATGGGATGAGCGGGTCGACACCGCGGTCCTGCTCGTGAGCGAGCTGGTGACCAACGCCGTCCGCCACGCTCGCGGCCCTTGCGCCCTCGTCGTCTGCCTCGGCGAGGAGTCCGTCGAGCTGAGCGTCGAGGACGGTGATCCCCGCTACCCCTCCGTCCGGCGCCCAGGCCCGCTCGACGACCACGGCCGCGGCCTGCTGCTGATCGGTGCTCTCGCCGACGACTGGGGCATCCGTGCCCTGGCCTCCGGGGGCAAGGCGACGTGGTTCGTCCTCGGGAGGGGCACCGCTTCGAGCTGACGGACCGTACGATGGGCCGTGCCCCTCGTTCTGCCCGCCGGCCAGAGGGGTGTGCTGCCCAGCCAGTACCTGCACCAGGCCATCGACGCCGGGGTGATCAGCGCCGGCGGGTTCACCATCCCGGCAGCCAACGTGCAGCCGGCCAGCCTCGACCTCCGGTTCGGCGAGGTCGCCTACCGGATCCGCTGCAGCTTCCTTCCCGATCGCCAGACGGTGGAGACGAAGGTCAAGGACTTCATCATCGACGAGATCGACCTCCACCGCGACGGGGCGGTGCTGGAGACCAACAGGCCGTACCTCATCCCGCTGAAGGAGCGCCTGTCGCTGCCGGCGGGGTTGCGGGGAAAGGCCAACCCGAAGAGCTCGACGGGGCGCCTCGACGTCTTCACGCGGGTCATCACCGACCAGAGCTACCGCTTCGACGAGATCGCCGACGGCTACGACGGGCCGTTGTACCTCGAGGTCGTCCCCCTCTCCTTCGCCATCCGGGTGCGCGAGGACCTGTCTCTCAACCAGTTGCGATTGTCGGCCGGCCGCACGCAGCTCGACGACGACGAGCTGCGGGAGTTCCATGCCGAGCACCCACTGCTGTTCAGGCACGGTGAGCCGGTGCCGCCCTCCGAGCTGGCCGTGGCCAACGGGATGTTCCTCAGTCTCGACCTGCGGGGCGACGACGCCGGCGGGGTCGGCTACCGCGCCCGCGACAACGCGCCGTTGCTCGACCTCACCCGCACCCAACCGGTGGAACCCGAGCCGTACTGGGAGCCGGTCAAGCGGGAGGCCGGCGGTGGCCGTGTCGTGCTCACGCCGCAACGGTTCTACCTGCTGATGTCGGAGGAGGCTGTGTCCATCCCGCCCACGCTGGCTTCGGAGATGACGGCCTACGACCCCACCAGCGGCGAGCTTCGCACCCACTACGCCGGCTTCTTCGACCCCGGCTTCGGCTACGACCCCGACGGCCGCTTCTTCGGCTCCCGGGCCGCCCTGGAGGTGCGGGCCCACGACGTGCCGTTCATGATCGAGCACGGCCAGCGGGTGTGCAAGCTCACCTTCGAGCACATGATGGAGCCTCCCGTGACTCTCTACGGCCAGGGCATCGGCTCGTCGTACCAGCAGCAGGAGGAGACGCTGAGCAAGCACTTCATGCGACCGCCCCCCGCCGACGCCGCTTCAGGCGTGCCCTCTGGGTCAAGCTCCGGGTGATTGGGTAGGGCTGACCAAAGCGTCTGCGGGTCGACTTGCTTCGACGCGACCAACCAAGGAGGAGTTATGGCCGAAGGCCACGAGCAGCATCAAGAGTGGGAGGAGCACGACCACGAGGCGATCGTGCACTCTCACACCCACTATCACGTGACGCACAACCACAACAGGATGGCCGGTGGGTTCGACCACCTCAGCTCGGAGCACGAGCACGAGCACGACCACGCGCAGCTGACCCACACGCACTTCCCGCACGAGAACTTCGAGCAGGAGCACCACGGCGAGGCCCACGACCACGACCACGACACGCCGGTGAAGTCGAGCTCTCCGGCCGCCAAGTCGTCGTCGGCCAAGGCCGCTCCCGCCAAGGATCCCGCCAAGAAGGCGCCGGCCAAGAAAGCCGCAGCCGCCAAGAAGTAGGACCTGCGTCAGGGTCACGCGGCTCCCCGGGGGAGAGCGGGCCCGGCGGTCACGTCCGGGGCGGCAGCCGATTGTCCCTTCTGGCGCTCGGTACAATCGAGTGCCAATGATGCTGGACGAGCGAAAGGCGGCCATTCTCTGCGCCGTCGTGGAGGAGCACATCGAGACGGCGCAGCCCGTCGGCTCCGGCCACGTCGTCCGTAACGCGGGTGTGGCCGTGTCGTCGGCCACGGTGCGGAACGAGATGGCCGTGCTCGAGCGCGAGGGCTACCTCGTCCAACCCCACACCAGTGCCGGCCGCATCCCCACCGACAAGGGGTACCGCTTCTTCGTCGACCAGCTCACGGGTCCCGGTGTCCTCGGCCCCGTCCAGCGCCAGGCCGTCCAGGATTTCTTCAGCACCGCCCACGGCGAGTTGGAGCGCAAGCTCCAGCACACCTCGCAACTGCTGGCGTCGGTCACCGATTACGCCGCGGTCGTGATCGGTCCTGTCCACGAAGCGGCCACCGTGCGCACGGCCCAGGTGGTGGGCCTTGCTCCCCGCCTCGCCCTGGTGGTGGCGGTGCTCTCCAACGGGTCTGTCGAGAAGCGCACGCTGGAGCTGGCCGAGGTGGTCGGCGACGCCCAGCTGGCGGTGGCGTCGACACGGATTGCCGGCCTCACCGCGGGGCGGGCCCTGGCCGATCTCGCCGACGTTGCCGTGCCTCCTCCCGGCGACGAGGTCGCCGACGCCGTGGTGACCGCCGCCCTCAAGGCCCTGAGCACCGTCGACGCCGACGAGCCCGACCAGGTCTTCGTCGGTGGCGTAGCCCGCATGGCCGGCGCCTTCGACGCGGTGGAGGCCGTGCGCCAGGTGCTGACGACGCTGGAACAGCAGTACGTGGTCGTCACCCTCCTGCGTGACGTTCTGGCCAGTGGCCTCTCGGTGGCCATCGGCGCCGAGCATGGCGTGGCGCCCCTGGCCCAGTGCGCCGTCGTCGTGTCCCCCTACGAGGTGGAGGGCCACGCCGCCGGCAGCATCGGCGTGCTGGGGCCTACCCGCATGAACTACTCGCAGGCCATCGCCGCGGTGGCCATGGTGAGCCGGCGCCTGGGTCGTCACCTGAGCGAGGGTGAGGGCTAGTGCCCCGTCGCCGACATCACCCGACGGAGCGCTAGGTGGCCGCCCGTGACCCTTACGAGGTGCTCGGTGTCGCCCGGACCGCCGACGACGACGACATAAAGCGGGCTTACCGGAAGCTCGCCCGCGAGCTGCATCCCGACACCAATCCCGACGAGTCGGCCGAGGAGCGGTTCAAGGAGGTCACCGCCGCCTACGAGATCCTCCACGACCCGGAGCGGCGGCGGCGCTACGACGCCTACGGCCCCGACGGCCTGCGCAACGGAGGCGCCGGTGGCGCTGACGCCGGCGCCTTCTTCGGCGGCGGCCTCGGCGACCTGTTCGACGCCTTCTTCGGGGGAGCGGCCGGCGGCGGAGGCGGAGGCCGCCGGGGCCCGGCGAGAGGCTCCGACGTGGAGGTCGGCGTGGTCCTCGAGTTCGAGGAGGCGGTGTTCGGTGCCAGCAAGCAGGTTTCGGTACGCACCGCGGTGGCCTGCGGGACCTGCGACGGGAGCGGCGCCAGCCCCGGCACCACCCCCACGACCTGCCTCCAGTGTGCCGGCGCCGGCGAGGTGCGCGCCGTGCGCCAGTCGATCCTCGGCCAGATGGTCACCGCCCGGCCCTGTCCCCGCTGCAAAGGCCAGGGCCAGCACATCGCGTCACCTTGTGCGAACTGCCGTGGCGAGGGGAGGGTGCTCGACGAGCGCAGCCTGATGGTCGAGGTGCCCGCCGGGGTCGACAGCGGCTCCACCCTGCGCGTCCAGGGTCAGGGCGCCGCCGGTGCACGGGGCGCCTCCAACGGGGACCTCTACGTGCACGTCGAGGTGAAGTCGCACCCGCGGTTCACCCGGCAGAACTTCGACCTCATCCACGAGCTGCACGTCCCGGTGACCCAGGCCGCCCTCGGGGCCGAACTGGAGCTGGAGACCCTCGACGGCGTCGAACCCCTGGTGCTCGATCCCGGCACCAACACCGGACGGGTGTTCCGGCTGCGGGGCCGGGGCGTGCCCCATGTCGGCGGCCGGGGCCGGGGTGACCTGCTCGTGCAGATCGTGGTCGACACGCCGACCCGCCTCACCGTCGAGCAGGAACGCCTCCTCCGGGAGCTGGCCGCGGAACGGGGCGAGGCGGTGGTGCCTGCGGGCAACGGGCTCTTCTCCAAGATCCGCAGCGCCTTCAAGTAGGGCAAGTAGGGCGGGCCGGGTCGTGGATCCCGAGCGGCGCCGGGCGGCCGCTCTGGCCTTCGTCGATCCCGCGCAGCTCGATGGGCCGGAGATGACCGTCCAGGACGTCGATCGTCACCATCTCGAGCGGGTCCTGCGCCTGCGGCCGGGCGAGGCCGTGATCGCCTCCGACGGCGCTGGCCGGTGGCGGTCGTGCCGGTGGGCGCTGGCCGGGCGCCTCGACGCCGACGGCCCGGTGATGGTCGAGCCGGCACCGGTACCCCCTGTGGTGGTGGGCTTCGCCGTGCTCAAGGGCGACCGCACAGAGTGGGTGGTCCAGAAGCTCACCGAGCTGGGCGTCGACCGCCTCCTGCCCTTCGTGGCCGAGAGGAACGTGGTGCGGTGGGAGCCGGGTAGCGAGCGGGCGCTGCGCCAGGCCGAGAAGTGGCGCCAGGTCGCCCGGGAGGCGGCCATGCAGAGCCGGCGGGCCCGCCTGCCGGAGGTGGCGGAGGTTCAGGAGCTGGCCCAGGTGGCGGCGGAATACGCCTCCCCACGTGGGTCTGTCGCCTCTATGGCCGAGCCCGGTGGCCCGCCGCCCAGCCTGGACAGGCCCGTCGTTCTGGTGGGGCCCGAGGGAGGTTGGTCGGACGCCGAGCTCAGCCTGGGGCTGCCCACCGTCGGGCTCGGATCGGGGGTGTTGCGGGGCGAGACGGCGGCGCTGGCCGCCGCCGTGCTCCTGTGCGGGCTGCGCTCGCAGATCATCCGGCACCAACCCGGCAATTTGCAATAGACTCACGTCAGGTGGTTTTTTTGCGACCGCGCGTGGGAACTAGGCAATAAGCCTAGGTGGTGCTGGGTAGTCATTTCTTGGGCCGAAGGAGTCAGCGTGAACGACGAAGAAGATCTCAACTACGCAGGGCGTGTGGGGGAGCGGCTTCGGCTCGTGCGCAAGCAGAAGCACCTTTCGCTGCAGGCGGTGGAGGCGTTGTCCCGCGACGAGTTCAAGGCGTCGGTCCTGGGCGCCTACGAGCGCGGCGAGCGGACGATCTCGGTCCCCCGGCTCCAGCGGCTGGCCCAGATCTACAACGTGCCCGTCGACCAGCTGCTGCCCCGTGATCTCTCCGGCGCCATGGCGGCCATGGGCGCCGACGCCGACGACCTGAGCCCGGATGCCATCGGCCCCCGGCGCGACCAGGTCGTGGACGAGTCCGCCGGCCGGGTCACCATCGACCTCACCAGGCTGGAGGACGTGGCCACGCCCGAGCGCGAGCTGCTGCGCCGCTACCTGGGGATGATCCAGGTCCAGCGCCAGGACTTCAACGGGCGGGTCCTCACCATCCGGTCCGACGACGTGCGGGCCATCGGCTGCCTTTTCGACACCACCGCCGACGGCATGCGCAACCGCCTCGACAACCTGGGCCTGCGCCAGCCCGTCTAGAGGTCTAGCGACTTTCGGGTCGCAAGCGGAGCTTGCTCCCCGAGTCAACAAGGTGCTCCGGGCGACCGGCGAAGCCGGCTCGCCCTCCGCCGTTCCTCTCTGCCGGCATCCGAGAACGGCCGCCTTCGGCGGCGGGAGCGGCCGCCTGCAAGAACTTGCCTCAACTTCGCGAGCTCGGCAGTGGACCCCCCATTAGCGCGAGCTAGAGGTCAGGCGAGGGCCTGGCCGACCACGTGGCGGCCAGGCCCTCTTCGAGAGGAGTGGTGGCCGACCAGCCGAGCAGCTCGCGGGCTTTGGTCGTGTCGGCACATGTCCGGGGGACGTCGCCGATGCGGCGGGGGCCAGACGCCGGCTGAGGGCCCTGGGAGCGACCGCTGACGGTGTGGCAGAGGGACAGCAGGTCCACGACGCTGATCGAGCGTCCGCTGCCCACGTTGAGCACGCCCGTGACCTCGTGACGCTCGGCGGCGAGGAGCAGGGCCTCGACGACGTCGGCCACATGGACTAGATCCCGTGACTGCGTCCCGTCACCGTGGACCACGGGGGCGGCACCAGAGCCGAGAGCGGCGAGGAACCGGGGGACGAGCTGCGCGTAGGCGTCGTCCGCCGGCTGACCGGGGCCGTAGACGTTGAACAGGCGCAGGGACAGCGTCGAGAGCCCGAACAGCTCCTGGTACACCCGGGCGTAGTGCTCCCCGGCCAGCTTCGACACGGCGTAGGGGGAGCGGGGGAGAGGAGCCGTCGTCTCGGGGGTGGGGAAGGCGGCGGTGGCGCCGTAGACGCTGGAGGACGAGGCCAGCACCACCCGGGCGGCGCCGGCGTGGCGGGCCGCCTCCAGGACGGAGAGGCTGCCGTGGGTGTTGGCCCGGTCGGTGTCGAGCGGCGCATCCAGCGAGCGGGGAACGGCTCGGCGGGCGGCCAGGTGGACGATGGCGTCGGTGCCGACCGCGGCCGCGGCCGCCGTGCGCCCATCGCTGACGTCACCCACCTGGAGCTCCACGCCCTCCGGCAGGCGCTCGGCGCGGCCGGCCGACAGATCGTCGAGCACCCGGACCCGGTGGCCCCGGCCAAGGGCGGTACGGACGAGGTGGGAGCCGATGAAGCCGGCCCCACCGGTGACGAGCAGGAACACGGCCAGACCGTATGCTGCCGCGTGCCGGGACGGAACGTGAAGGGTAGGCCCCCGTTGGGACGAAGTGCAGGACGGGTGTGTGCTCTGGCGGTGTCGGCTGCGCTGGCCGCGGCCGGGCTCGCCGGCTGTGGAGGGGAGAGCGACCGCCTGACGGCGACGGAGCTGGCGGCCCAGGGGAACGTGGTGTGCGCCAGGTCCGACAAGAAGCTCCAGAAGGCGTTCAAGGAGGAGCTCGGGGACGACGGGCGGCCCACGCCGAAGCAGATGCAGGCGGTCCTGAAGAGGGTCGTGCCCATAACCGAGGAGACGGTGGCGGGGCTGCGGAGGCTCGAGCCGCCCGAGAAGCTGGAGGACAAGTTCGACGACGCCCTGGAGAGGGCCGAGGCGGCCATAGAGGCGCTGAGGAAGGGCGCCGCCAGCCCCAAGGCCGCCGAAGCCCTGTTCGCGGCGCCCGAGGACCCCTTCGCCGAGACCAACAAGAGCCTGGAAGCGGTCGGCATCTCCACCTGCTCCCAGGGCGCCGGTGCCGGGGGGGGCAACAATCGGGCCGCACTGGTGACGTTCCGGGCCGAGGAGTACGCCTTCAACGGGCCGGCCGTGCTAAGGGCCGGCAAGGTGACGGTGACGCTCTCCAACCAGGGCAAGGAGCGCCACGAGATGAACATCGTGCGCCTGAAGGACGGCGTGACCTCCCGCCAGGTCGTCGACGCCGAGGCCGCCGGCCGGGACACCGAGGAGCTGGTGGCCGACGACCAGGTGGGCGGCGTGGCACCGGTAGACGCCGGCGGAGTGGGCTCCGCAGAGCTGAACCTCGTCTCCGGCACCTACGCCTACGCCTGCTTCGTCGACGCCCCCGACGGCCAGCCCCATGTGGCCAAAGGCATGTTCGGCGAGTTCCGCGTCCGGTAAACCAGCGAACTTGGTGACCAAAGCGGCGCTACGGCGGCGCCTTCTTCGGCACGAGGTTCGGACTCGGGCACACCAGCGATCCTCCGACCAGCCAACTTGGTGCCCCAAGCGGCGGAGGGCGCCGCCCTTGGTACCGTCGGATTTAGCCGGGTTGCTGCTGGTTCTCCACGGCCAACTTGGTCACCGTGGCGGCGCTACGGCGCCGCCTTCGGCTCCAGGTTTCGACCATCGGTTGCCGGTCGTGCCGCCGGCGGCGGCGGGATGGTGAGGACCTTGAATCACACCGGGATCCGCGGAGGCTCCATCGCTTGGAAGGAGCATGGAGTCCATGGCATCTCAACATTCCGCACAGAAGAGGTACCCGCCAGAGCCTGCGTGAGCGAGGCCTTCGCATGGTGCTCGAGTTGATCGAGGCCCAGGGCGGCGAAAGCTACGGCGTGGTCACCAGAGTCGCCCGCCAGCTCGGCGTGGGCGGCGAGTCGTTGCGCAACTGGGTCCGCCAGGCCGAGATCGACGGCGGTGTCCGCTCAGGAACCGCCACCGAGGACAAGGCCCGCATCGCTCAGCTGGAGAAGGACAACCGCGAGCTGCGGCGAGCTAACGAGATGGCGGATCCAACCGGTGAGCGCACTGATCCTGTGAACTTCCGAGTCCCTCGATCACAGGAGCGTCGCCGTGCCGGGCATCCTCAGCCACGAACAGAAGCAGCTTGCCTTTCGACTCCGGGCCCGCGGTTGGCGGCTCGTGGACATCGCACGCGAAGTCGGCTGCTCTGCGCCGATGGTCGGGCTCATGGTTCGCGACGGGAGGTTCACGAGCGGCATGCCCGACGATTGGGAGCCCCGACGCGGGTGCCTCAGCATCACTGATCGCGAGGAGATCCTCGTCGGGCTCCGGACCGGCCAGTCGCTGAGTGCGATCGCCCGGAAGATCGAGCGTTCGGCGTCAACGGTCAGCCGTGAGGTCGCGGTGAACGGCGGCCGGGAGAGCTACTCCGCGTGGAGCGCCCATCAACGAGCTCGCGCAGGCGCGCGTCGCCCGAAGTCTTGCAAGCTGCGCTCCGGTCGTCTGTGTGACGAGGTGGGCCGCCGGCTGCTCAAGCTGTGGTCGCCCGACGAGATCGCTCGACGCTTACCGTTGGACTTCCCGGACGACCCGGAGATGCGGGTGAGCCACGAGACGATCTACCAGGCGCTGTTCGTGCAGGGCCGAGGCGACCTGCGCCGGGAGCTGGCCCGATGCCTGCGATCGGGCCGCACCTGCCGCAAGAAGCGAGGCGTCGTCGATCGCCGAGGCCGCATCCCCGGCATGGTCAACATCTCCCAACGACCTGCCGAGGTCACCGATCGTGCTGTGCCAGGCCACTGGGAGGGCGACCTCATCCTCGGCGAGGGCAGCCGCAGCGCGGTCGGCACCCTGGTCGAGCGCACCACCCGGCTCGTGCTGTTGCTGCACCTCGGGAACGACCGCTCCGCGGTGAACGTCGAAGCCGCCATGCGCAAGTCCATCGCCACGCTGCCCGACGAGCTGCGCCGCTCCATCACCTGGGACCAAGGAGCAGAGATGTCCACCCACGCCAGCTTCACCACCGCGACCGGGATTCCGATCTACTTCTGCGACCCCCACGCTCCTTGGCAACGCGGCTCGAACGAGAACACCAACGGATTGCTGCGCCAGTACCTGCCCAAAGGCACGGACCTCTCGAAGCACTCAGCCGCCGACCTCAAGCGCATCCAGCGCAGCCTCAACAGCCGTCCCCGCAAGACACTCGGATACCTGACACCATCAGAGGCCTACACGCAGGTCGTTGCGGCCACCGCCTGAACCCGCCCCTGTAGGAGCTTTCGTCCGTTTTGTCCATCCTCTGTCCATCCAGACCGTTCTCATCACCTCGTGAGCACCTACAAAAGCACCTGAGGGGACCTGTCAGACACTGCGCCGCCATCCACCGAGGTCAGACGCTTGCGAAGATCCTCGTTGAGGCGGCGCCCGACCATCGACAGCGGAGGTTGTAACGCAAGTAGCCACAGCGCGAACCCTTAGTCAGGGTGGGTGAGACAGTGGAAGCAGAGTGAGAGACAGTGAAAGCCAGGTGGACTAGAGAAGTGGAGAAGGCCGTGCCGGAGAGCGATGGGCCCGAAGTCGGTGACAGGCGACGCAAGGGCGATGAGTGGGAATGGTGGGATGGCACGCAGTGGCTGCCTGTACCTCGGCGAATTCCGGGAGGAGCCGGAGCGGTCAGTGGACAGGTGGAGGCGGACCCCGAGGACAGTGCTTGATGGAGCACAACGAGGACGAGAGCAAGAAGCACAAGAAGAAAGATCAAGGCAAAGAACACGCGCCCGAGGCGGTGCCAGCCGCCGGACCGGAATGGACCCGCCTCGCCAAATCAATCCGTGACAACGCTTCTTGGATCGTCAAGTCATTCGTCGCCATATCAGTCGTGTTAGTAGGAAGTGGCCCTCTCCTCGTCAACCTTGGTGATTTGAAGGCGGACCGAGCCGGAGCCACAGCGTTGGCGGGCGCAACGCTCGCCTTCTTCGGAATCGGTCTCGTTGTCTGGCAGGTGACGAAGGTGATGGCGCCAGAGTTGACTGATATCGCTGAGTTGACCAGCGACGAGAACACAACGATTTTGAAGTGGCGTACGCGGCTAGAGGGCAGCCGGGCGGCCCGCCAACTCCACCTACTCGGATTCTCCTCTCTAAACGACCTGCTAGAGGCCAGAGAGAAGGCGAAGCGGGACCTGGAGGCGAACGCTAAAGATACTCTGGTAGCTGCCCAGCGAGCGCAGGACCCGGTTGCGGGCATCCGGGCCACTCACGTCAAGACTGCAACCGACAGTCTGGGCGTTATTGACCGTACTCTCCGTCAATTGCTCGAATGGGCAACATTCGAGACGCTTGCTGCAACTTTTCGGTCCATAAAGAAGTGGGTGTTTGTCGGCGCCGCGATGACAGCGCTCGGGGCCGCGACATACCTCGGAGCACTGAAGATCGATCCTCCTGGCAAAGATTCCACGACGGAAGGCGCAAATGCCGAACCAGCCTCGGGGCGGAGGACAGCGAACCTCGTGTGGAGTGTCACGGAGAACCCAGCAGCGAACGAGCTTCGTAGCGCCTTGGGCCTGAGCGGCCAGCAATGTGCGCGAACGGCCGTTGAACTACATGGAGGCACTGGCACCGCCAGCAATCCGTGGGACGTAGGCATCCTTCCTAATGCGAGCGATTGCAGTCTCGTCCGCTTCTCCGTGGCAAGGCCTTTAGCTAGCGTCGCCGAATTCAAGCCGAAAGAGATAAAGGTGATTGCGCTGCTTGACGATTCGTCCAACGAAGACCATGTTAATGCGATGATCGTGGTGGGGGCGTGCGTTGTTGCCGCCGCCGGTATCTTTGTCGGTGCCCACATCGCTGGCCGAGCCAGGGTCTGAATCGCACCGGGCCTGATGGAGACTCGGGTTATTGGTTTTCCAGGTCGTGGTGACGAGGCCCCGGAAAGTGATCCACCAGTTGTGGGAGTTCAACAGCCCAGTATCTGGGCAGGAGGAACTGACCACGATGAAGCGACACCGACACACTCCCGAGCAGGTCGTCCGAAAGCTCCGCGAGGGCGACCGGCTGCTCAACGACGGCAAGACCCTCACCGAGGTGCTCCGCCACCTCGAGATCGCCGAGGCGACCTGGAACCGCTGGCGCAACCAGTACGGCGGAATGAAGGCAACCGAGGCGAAGCGGCTCAAGGAACTCGAGGTCGAAAACGGCCGGCTGAAGAAGCTGCTGGCGGAGGCCGAGCTCGACAAGTCGATGCTCAAGGAGTTGGCTGAGGACGCTCCTATAGATGTCAAGTCATGATCGCGGCGTAGTCCGCGCGAAGAGCGGTGAACACCTCCCGGGCCAGGTAACGCTTCAAACACCGGATGATCTCGGCCATGGAGAGCCCGTCCGCCGTGCGACGGGCTGCATAGGCCTTGGTGCGCTCGCAGTAGCGCAGCCGCACGATGACCGCGATGTGCAGGGCATGGTTGGCCGAGCGGTCTCCCCCCCGGTGCAGGCGGTGACGGTTCGTCTTGCCCGATGAGGAGGGATCGGCGCTACCCCGCAGAGGTGGGCGAAGGCGCTCTCGGATCGGAGACGGTCGGGGTTGTCGCCGATGCTGACCAGCAGGGCGCTGGCTCGGGGCCGAGGGCGAACACCGCCGAGGTCGCCGGCGCAGCCCGCTGGGTCAGTGCCGCGAGCTGACGGTTGAGCTGGCGGGCCTCGACGGCCAGAGCGTCCGCTCGCCGGGCCACCGATCGCAGGGCGAGTTTGAGCGCCTGGGTGGGTTCGTGGAGTCGGGCCATGTCGGGTCGAAGGCCGACGCACGTCTCCACCAGCTTGATGGTGGAACCACAGCGCAGCTGTGCCCGCAAAGGGGCTCTTCGGATTTCAGGGGTGTGATCGTCGCGAGACGGGACCAGTTGGGCCGCCCGGCGTAGAGCAGGGTGCGGATCCAATAGTTGCGGAACCGGGAGAATCCGAAGGCGACCCGCTTGATTCGCTTGCAGGTTGTTCACGGCCTCGGTAGGGGCATTGCTCACCTGGGCGTGATGCCAGGCAGCGATCTGGTCCTTCCAACGGA
>DATLOM010000023.1:0-7254 GCA_035536185.1 Acidimicrobiales bacterium
TGACACGGTGGGGCCACTACGGCGGCGATCCAACCCAGAGCAGCTGGTCCGATTCTTCACCCTCAGCCCAGCTGACCTCAGGCGGGCCGACCGGGCCCGAAGCCGCTCAAACCGCTTGGGCTACGTCGTACAGCTGGCAACCGTGCGGTTTCTGGGGGCGTTCCTGGCCGACCCGGCGGAAACGCCGGAGGTGGTGGTGAGCCACCTGGCGGCGCAGGTAGACGCGGATCCGGCGAGCTGGGCCGACTAGGTCGCGTCTCGGGCAGGCTGGTGCACCAGGGGGCCATCCGTCGTGACTACGGCTACGCCGTGTTCGGTGCCGGGCAACGGCATGTGGCGTTCCTGCGCTGGCTGTGGGGTCGCGCCTGGACCGGCGACGACCCGCCGGCCTGCCTCGTCGACCTCGCCACGGGGTGGTTGGTCGAACACCAGGTGCTTCTTCCTGGGTTCAGCATCCTTCAGCGCCTGTGCACCAGTGCCCGCGAGCGTGCCGAGCACCGGGCGTGGCGGCTCCTGGTCCGACAGCTCACGCCCGAACAGGCCCGCCGTCTCGAACGCCTCCTCGAAGTCGGCGACCAAGGCGTCGTCTCCGTCTCGGCCGCCTCCCTGGGCGCGCCGAGGCTGGTCAGATCACCGCAACAGGGGCGTCTGTGACGGTCTCGGCCCGCTGGTGGCGCACGGTCCGGGGTGCGGCCAGCCACAACGCCACCGCCATGACCCCGGCACATCCGGTGGCGACGGAGAAGGTCAGGCCGTACCCGCCCGTGCGGTCGAAGACCAACCCGCCGAGCCACGTCGCCGAGGCGGCGCCCACGGTGGCGGCGATCTGGATGAGGCCTACCACCCGGCCCAGGCCGGCCCCGGCGAAGAGGTCGCCCATAGCGGCGCTGCGGCACCCGATGGCTCCCCCGATGGCAACTCCGAGCGTCACCGCCACCCCACCGACGGCCCAGGTCGGTGGCAGCTGCCAGAGGAGAGCCAGCCCCAGCGCGTAGAGAAGCGCGGCCGTGAGGGCCAGCGGCTCGCGCCCGACCCGGTCGGAGAGCACGCCGGTCCCCAGCTGCCCGGCGAAGTAACCCACCGAGGCGAGCCCAAGCATGAAGCTCGCCCCCGACTCGGTGTAGCCGACCGTGAGGAGATAGGGCACCATGTGCTGGAAGACGACGAAGTCGAGCACGCCGGCTGCTATCGCCGTCAAGGCCAGGAACCAGAAGGCGGGCCGTCGGAACGGCGCTCTGGGCGAGCTCGCGAGCTCCTCCCCCTCGGCTCCGGGGGCGACCGCCGCCGCTACCTCGGTCCGCTCCGTCCTCTGGAAGCCGATGCCGACCAGGATCCCGACGGCGGCGGCCACGAGATAGGCACTTCGCCACCCCGCCCCCTGCACGACGATCCCGAGGAGGCTGAAGAGAAGCAGGTTTCCGACGCCGACACAGGCGAAGGCCAGGCCGAGGGCCTTGCCGCGGTCCACCTCGTAGTGCCCGGTCACCATGACCTGGCTGGCAACGATGAGCGCGGTGGTGGCCGGGCCGATCAGCAGGACGTAAACCCCGTACAGCTGCCAGGGGGCGACGACCGCAGCGCAGGACGCGAGCCCGGTGGCGAGGAGAGGAAAGGCGGTTAGGATCACCCGACGTGAGCCGCAACGGTCGACGATTCGACCTGCGCTCGGCGCCCAACCGGCGCAGGCCAGCAGGTAGACCGAGTACATCGCGGATGAATCGCCGCGGTTGATGCCGAGGTCGCGGGCTAGCGACACCGAGAACAGCGAGAAGCCCTCGACTACGCCGAAGACGGTGCCGAGGACCAAGCCGGCGAGCAGGGCCACGCGCCAGTGCGCTAGCCGAGCCCGTCGCGTCATGCCACCGGGACCGGGGCGAAGCGCGCGTCCCCGAGGAGCGACTCGGGGACGTCGAGCCCGTTGCTCCGGTAGGCTTCGGCGATGCGCCAGCGTGTGCGGCACGCGGCCTCGAGCTCGGGCACGCCGGTGAGCAGCAGCTCGGCCCCCTGGTCGTTGCGGGCACGAAACCAGGACACGAGCAGTTGCGGATGGAAGCCCATCCTCGTTTTGAAGCCGTACATGCTCCGTCCCATCTCGATGCGGCGGACGGCCAGCCTCTCGGCCAAGGCCAGCGTCTGTGCGTACAACGCGTGGTAGGTGCCGAACTCCTTGTTGTGCTCGTAGTCGAGGCCGGCGATCCAGGCGTAGAGGACGTCGTCGAACTGCAGCAGGACGAAGCCGCCGAGCAGCCGCTCGTCGCGCCAGACGGACAGGAAGTGGACGTTGCCGTCGAGGTTGCGGAAGATGCTGCGCAGGCTGTGCGGGGGGTTGATGCTCGGAATTCCGTGGCGGGCGCAGACGTCCTCGACCAGCTTCGCGAACGCCTCTATGCTCCCCTCTTCAACCCCTTGTCGCACCTCGGCCCCGAGCTTCTCGGCCTTGCCGGCCAGCCGCCGGAACTCGCGGCGAAGCTTGGCGGTGCGGAGCGTGTCCAGGTGCGCCTGGGCGCTGCCGGCGAAGTCGACGCCGCTGGTGGCCTCGGTGTAGATGGGAGTGAAGCCGCGAAGGGCCAGCTCGGGCCCTAGGGGATCCTGCTCGGGGACACCCGGGAAGCCGTAGAAGGGTGCGTCGATCTCGCCGGCGACGTCGTGCATCGTCGCCACGAGGCTGTCCGCGATCTGGTCGGCGGGCTCCAGGGAGAGGACCCCGTTGAAGTAGGAGTACCACGAGTGTCCCACCAGCATCGGTGTGCGCAGGATCGGATGATCGAAGCCGTAGTCGGGCCCGTAGCCCGTGTAGTGGGGATCCTCAGCCACGTGGTACATCGGCGCGACAGCCCGCAGCTGGCCGCCCTTTCTCAGCAAGAGGTGCCGCGTGTGAAACAGCGGGGCCGGGGGCGCCTCCTCGTACGACATGAGCCAGCGGTGCGACTGGAAGACCGACCCGCCGCAGCCCCTGACGACTGCGTCCCACTCGTCGCGCGCGACACTGCGAATCGAGTCGATGACCTCCCAGCGGTCCTTCACCCAAGCCCTCTTGTCTGCTCCGCGTCCACGTTCGAATGGGTGAGCATCCTACGCCGCTCCATTACGTGGGCCAGCATGGCCACGGCCAGGGCCATGCCGGCCAGCTCCGTGGGCCGCTCGTCGCAGTCGGCCGGTAGCACGATCCTGGCCGCCTCCAGGGAGGTGACCCCGTCCTGCAGCGCAGCGCCGAGCTCGGGTATCCTCCGCAGCGTCGTCGCCGCGCTCGACTCGCCATGCACCGACCAGAACTCGTCCGGCATGTACCGCAGCCAGCGAACGTAGGTCGGGATCAGCTCAGCCGGGTCGACCCCTACCCCGGACCCGCGGTAGCGGCGGCCGAAGGTGATGCCGGGATGGTGCTGGGAGTGGTGGATCCCGGGGCTGCCGGAGCGGAGGACGCTGAGGTTCGAGCAGTGGAAGTGGTCCACGCCGGAGATGGCGCGCGCCGCCGCCATCTCTCCGTAGACCTCGACGGCGCGGCGACCGCCTAGCGTGGCGACTCGTTCGGCCGTGATCGCGTCGCGGACCATAGCGGGGACGGCGGAGTCCGTCACCACCCTCACCTCGTAGCCGACGAACACCATGGCCAGCTCTTCCAGGGCGGAGGGCCCGGCCGGCGGGCCCAGCGACTGGAAGCGCATCAGTAACGTGTCACACCTGCTCTGGCCGGCGAACCAGCGCCACAGGGTGCGGATGAGCCGGAGGCCGTCGGGTCCACCGTTGCCTGCGGCCGGGTAAGGCATCCCATTAGGAATCGGGACCCCCGGCAGGTTCGCGATCACCGTGTCGAAGTGCCGCCCGTCGCCGAGCTCGCGGAAGTCGACGACCTCGACATGAACACTCTTGCCGACCCCGTTGAGCTCGGCCGTTGCGCCGGTGCTCTCCCGGGCGGCGTCGAGCACGTCGACGGCCAGCACGTCGTCGGCCGAGCGAGCCGCGGCCACGGTGGAGATGCCGGAGCCGCTCCCGACGTCAAGGACCCGCCCGGCCGGCGCCGCCTCAAGGACGAACGCCATGAACCGCAAGGAGTCCTCACCCAGGTGGATCGCCGCCTCGGTGTTCCCGTACTCGCGGTCGGCCACGGCGAGCAGCCCTTGGGACGCTGACACCTGCCACCTGCCGGGCCGCACCTCTTCCCCGTCGTGGCGGCAGAGCCCAGCGGCGCTCAGGACCTCGAGGACGGGCTCGCCGAGCATCGACCTCAGCACGGGCTGCCCTAGGTGCAGCAGTCGGAACAGGGCCGCAGAGTCGGCGTTGCCTCCCGTGACCGCCAGCGCGTCGTCGCCGGCCTCCGCCGACGTCCACGGCTCCCAGGTGTTGAGAAGCAGTGATCTCGCAGCTTGCACCTGACCGGCCAACCCGTGACGACGCAGGACCGAACCGGCCTCCGCCGTCGGCGACGACACCGCGTCAGGCATAGTGCCGCGCGTGGGACTCCGAGTAGAGCGCCTCCATGCTCTCGTGGTTCACCTCTCGCCGGAGGTCGTCCTCGGTGGCGAAGCTGTAGCAGACGATCATCCGCTCGGCGTCCTCCCTGAGCGGCGACACGCGGTGGAGCGCGGTGTCGGCCTTCAGCAGGTAGGCGTTGCCGACCTCAGGGTGTCGGCGGGTGACGGGGTGGGAGGCCACGATCTCATCCGTCCTCGGGTCGTCCTGGTCCCACGGCACCCGCTTGATGTACTCAAGGCTGCCGCCGTTGAGCTCGTCCGGCATCTTGAAGATCCAGACGAGCGCCCACGTGTAGTCGTCCCAGTGCCAGCCGTGGACGTCGCCGGCCTGGTGGAGTCGGGCCGCGATGAACTCCTCCGGCACGTACGGGACCGGCAACACCCTTTCGCCTACGACTTGCTCCAATAGATCGTAAAGTTCCGGCGACCGGAAGACCTCTGGGATGACCGTGGTGTTCGTTGCCAGGACGTCGCGGTCAATGTTGGTGTACCGCCGGGGCGTGTTGCCGCTCTGGCGGACGATGAGGTCCCGTCGGCGGGCGTGCTTGTCGAAGGCTTCCTCCAGTTCGCCCGCAGCCAGGGCCCACAGGCCCTCTGGAAGGAACCCGGAGATCTCCGCGTAGTCGTCCTCGCGGTAGGAGCGATGCAGAGCAGGCAGCTGCTCCCTCAGTTCCCGGGAGGCGAAATGCCGCCCGATGGCGTCCTGTAGATCCCTGTCTAACTGCGTCATTTTACCGCTCCTTTGCCGAGGGTGTTGCAAAAATCCGGGCGGGCGCCGCCCACCGAGTGTCGAGAGGGAAGATCCAGGCTGGCAGCGCCTGCTGGAAATCAGGACGGTCAAGCCGGCTGGTGCAGGGGCTTTCCCGTCAGGCGGAGGCCGCCGGAGACCTCGTCTAGGCGTTCCTGGCAGACCCGCTCCGTCGGGCCCACGACGATCGCGAAGCCGGCGCGGTCGAGGAAGCCGCGCGGAGGAAGCCGAAGCTCCTGGCCCGGGCGGGCCTCGCAGCAGAACTGGTGGAGCCACGGCTGGTTTAGCGCATCCTCCTGCAACTCGAAGGACGAGAGCTCCAGGTCGTGTGGAGGGTAGAAGAAGCGGACCGCCGCCGCCCGGCGCTCCACCGCAGGAGGCAGTGGTGCGGCGCCGTCCCGGGTGAGGGCGGCGCCGTCCCGGGTGAGGGCGGCGGCGGCCAGGCACGTCTGGTCCAACCCCGTTGTCAACCGCACGAGCAGCGGGATGAGGTCCCCGGCCGGGCGAGCAGCGAGCTCGATCACACGGGGGCCCCGGCTGGTCAGCCGCAGCTCAGTGTGAGTGCCGCCCCACCGGACGCCGAGGGCGGCGTGGGCGGCGATGGCGACGCCGATGATGGCCTCCTGCTCCGGCAACGGCTCACCCGGCGCCACAGTGTGGCCGATCTCCTCGAAGTAGGGCGCAGGACCGAGTGCCTTCCGGGTCACGGCCAGCACCTGCACTGAACCGTTCCACACGACGGACTCGACGCTCACCTCGGGACCGTCGAGGTACTCCTCGACCAGCATCGCGCTCGTGGACGCTCCGTAGGTGCCGTGCGAGGCGCTGCGGCTCTCGGCGAACCGACCTGCGAGGTCGTCGGGATGGTCGACCCGAACGACGCCGATGCTCCCCGCCAGGGCGCTCGGCTTCAGGACGACCGGATAGCCGAGAGCGCTGGCCGCAGCCGTCGCACCCGCCACGTCGACCACGGGGATGCTCCTGGCCGACGGAACCGCCGCCGCTGCCAGGGCCTTGCGCATCGACGCCTTGTCGCGACATCGCCGGGCCGCGCCCGGATCGTTGTGCGGCAGACCCAGGCGCATGGCGACCTCGGCGGCCGCCTCGACACAAAATTCGTCGTAGGTCAGAACCCCGTCGACCCGTAGCTCCAGTGAGCCGAGGGCCTCGAGGACGGCATCAGGATCGTGGCACTCGACGCAGAGCACCCGGTGCACGACGGCCGCTTGCCCGTCGGTGGGGCCTTGGTCGATCAGAATCACCCGGTATTGTTGTGAGAGCGCCCTCAGGGCGTATCCCCGATAGTCAGGATCACCGGCACCGAGCAGCACGAGAGTGGGGACTTTGTCAGATTGCACAATTATCCTTCTTAGGGGATGTGGAGCACCTGCCGCCGATCGCCAGGCCCACCTGAGGCCCCCGTCCCGCCGGGCCTCACATTACAGCCGCTCCCGACCGCTACGCCATTCATTTCGCGACACCTGCATGATCTGGATCACCTCCGCCATCCTCGAGAACGAAGGCCCGGCCATCCTCTCGAGCGTCAAGGGCGACCTGGCCTTCCCGTATGAATCGAACGGAAAGGCCGTGGTTGCCGGTGTCGGGGTTGCGCCAGCGGATGGCGTAGTCGTGCTGGATGTAATCGTAGAAATCGGCGCCTGCGACGAAGGCGGCGGCTCCCCGGGCCACGGCGTCGAGGGGGCGGCCGAACAGGACGCGCTCCCGCCCGAACACGCGCTGCAGGCTGCGCTGCACCGAGGGGATCGGGCTGGAGCCCCCCACCATCTTCCACGAGCAATTCGGCGGCGCAGATGCAAGCTACCGCGACCGGGTTCGCTGTTTCACCGAACGAGCTGATTTGGGACTCTCTCACCCGTTTAAGGCGCCTGACCTGCTGGTTCCCGTGAATCAAGATTTTGTGAAAAGAAACACAAGCGCCAGCTCCTTGCCTGAATCTGACCGCTGTCAGGTGCCGTTGGGCACACGACGGCCTTCAACGGAGCTCGGCGATGCCTTCCGGGGAGGCGTGCCGGC
>DATLOM010000024.1:0-2253 GCA_035536185.1 Acidimicrobiales bacterium
GTCCTTGCCCAGGTAGTCCATGACGGCCATGGAGTTGGTGACGTTGCCCTTGGCCGCGGGAATGCCGCCCCAGGAGGCGCAGGTGCCGATGGCGATGACCGCGGCGGCCCCGGGGGCCAGGCGGGCGAGCCACTCCAGCGAGGTGATCTGCCGCCCGGTCTGGGGGTCCTCGCCCAGGCCCATCCAGTAGCCGTCGCCGGCGATGGACTCGTCCATGATCGAGCCCTCCCAGGTGATGACGGAGGGGGCGTCGAGCTCGCCGCGCTCGGCCATGAACAGGTTGTGGGTCCACTCCGGGCCCACCTCGGTGGAGACCACGGTGTGGATCAGCTCCACCCGGGGCAGGCCGGGGACGATGCCGGCCAGGAGGTGCTCCACCCGGGGGTGGGTGGCGCCGGTGACCGAGACGGTGCAGCCGTCGCAGGAGCCACCGACCATCCAGATCAGGTAGATCTTCTCCAGCGGCCCCAGGCGGATGCGGCTGGAGTCGGGCTCCACGGCCCGGGAGCGGATGCCGATGGGGGCCATCGGGTCGAGGGGGTTCTCCCGCCAGTTCTCGATGCCCGGATCGCCGACCGGCGCAATGGTGTCGCGAGGGGAGTCGGGAACGAGTTCCTTGGTCCGGGACATTGAACGACTGCCTGTCGACCGTCGGGTCCTGATGTCTGCCATCCAGCATCTCTCCTGAGATCGGGTTTGCTCGGCGACCACTAACTGTCCGAGGCCGGTGTTCCCGGCCTAGATGTACGGTACATCTACTCAGAATGGATTTCAGGTGGAACTTTCCGTTCCGAACCGATCTCCGGATGGGACACTTGATCTGTGGCTGACACGACGCAGGTGACCGTGACCGCCGTGACCGACGAGGTCGAGGCGGTGGCCGCCGACCTGGCCCGGGCGTCTCTGGCCCTGGCCCGGCGCTTCTCGGCCGGGGCCACCATGTGGTGCGCGTCGCCCAACTGGACGTTCCACGCCCATCACGTGGCCGTCGAGTTCGTGCACCCGGTGATCATGGGCAAGCGGGCTCTGCCGGCGGTCACCGTGCCGCCCGCCGCCGACATGGTGGCCAGCCTCCGGGCCTCGGTCGTCCCCGGCGACATCGTCCTGGTCCTGGCCGACGCCGACGATCCCCGCGTGGTCGACACCATGCGCCGGGGGCCGGCGTGGGGGGTGGAGACGGTCTGGATCGGCGCCGGTGCCCGCCGGCCCGAGCCCGGCTCCGCCAACCACGTGATCTGGCTCGAGACCGAGGACGCTCTCGAGGCGTCGGAGCTCTTCGTGCGGATCTACCACCTGCTCTGGGAGCTGACCCACGTCTGCTTCGAGCACCCCGGCCTGTTGAAGCCCGAGCCGGAGTGCACCTCCACAGGGGAGATCGGCTCCGTGTGCATCACCTGCTCCGACGAGGGCCGGCCGGCGGAGGTCGTCTCCGTCGACGGGGACGAGGCCCTGGTCCGCACCCCGGACGGGCAGGAGCACATCGACGTGTCGCTCATCGATCCACCCACCCCCGGCGACCTCGTCCTGATTCACGCCGGCTTCGCCATCACCGCATCGCCATCGATGGCGCCGGGCGGCTGACATGCCCGAGACCACCGACTTCCTTTACCCCTTCATCGAGGGCGACGAGACCGACCCGCAGACGCTGCTCGAGGACCTGGCCCGGTCCGCCGGGGGGAAGTGGCTGCAGAGCTCGGCGCTCCGGGAGGCGACGCTCAGCCAATCCTCCGCCCAGATGCAGGCCACGGCTGCCGCCATGGCCGAGCGGTTCCAGGCCGGAGGCCGGCTGTTCACCTTCGGGAACGGCGGCAGCGCCACCGACGCCGAGGCGGTGGCCCACCTCTACACCCAGCCGCCGTGGGGGCGGGCGCTACCGGCCCGTTCCCTCGCCGAGGACCAGGCGGTCATGACCGCCCTGGGCAACGACGTCGGCTTCGAGCTGGTCTTCTCCCGCCAGCTCATCGCCCACGGCCGGGCCACCGACGTCGCCATGGGCTTCTCCACCAGCGGCAACTCCGAGAACCTGATGCGGGCCTTCGCCGAGGCCCGCAAGCAGGGCATGCTCACCGTCGGGGTGTCCGGCTACGACGGTGGGCGCCTGGCTGCGGAGGGCACCCCGGTGGAGCAGTGCCTGGTGGTCCGCTCCGACAGCGTCCACCGCATCCAGGAGTCCCAGGCCGCTCTCAACCACGCCCTCTGGGCCGCCGTCCAACACGCACTCGCCGGCTAACCGCTGGCGGGGGTGGGGCCCCG
>DATLOM010000025.1:0-49719 GCA_035536185.1 Acidimicrobiales bacterium
CGACTACGGCGGCTCGTTCTGGTTCGAGGCGAAGGCGACCCGGACCTCGGTGCTGCCCGAGTATTGCGACCCGCTCGACGCGAACTCCGAGGACCAGATGGGCCGGCGTGATCCAAGCCGCGTGCTCGTCGAGGTCCACGACGGCGAGCCGGACTGGGCGACGGAATGGTTTGCTCGCGGACTGACGTTGGGCTAGAAGTCGCCACTCCTTAACGCGCGTCCCAGAACCGGCTGGTTCGGGGGCCGATCACCTAGCCCTCATGTGCCGTTGTCGGACAGGGCGAACGTTGCCTGACGCGGCACTAGTTGAGATTGTGGCCCTCCAAGGCGAGTAGGCCGTCCATGACCAGGGCGAGGTCGAGTTGCTCGCCGGCCCACAGGCTGCTTCCGGTGTCGGGGCCGATCCTGAGGCCGAGCTCCTGGTTGCCTCGGACGATGTCACCGTGAAGCGCGGGGACCGCGGTCGGCGCCTCGGGGAACGGGGTGCCGTCGGGGCGGGTGAAGGTGAACCTCGTGCCGCCGTCGTAGCGGACGGTGAAGTTCTGCTCGTGAACCTTGCGGTGGTGAAGGCGGCACAACAGGACGAGATTCTCGAGCGATGTCTCGCCGCCTTGTGACCAGTGCTGGATATGGTGGCCGTCGACGAAGCGTCGCTGGGTGCAGCCGGGGAAGCGGCACTTGCCGTCGCGGATTCTGAGGGCCCGGCGTATGGCCCTTGGAATGGTCCTGCTGGTTCGTCCGATGTTGAGCGGCTCGCCGCCCGGTCCCAGGATGGTCATGATGACGCTGGAGTCGCAGGTGATTCGCCTTGCCACCTCGGGTGGTATCGCAGGGCCATTGTCGATCTCGCAGCGACCAGGTCCGTCGCCGGCCAGAACCTCAGCGTCGACGATCACCACGGCCTGGTAGCGGTCACCGCCGTCACGGGCCTGGGGACCGTACCGGAGCATCGTCTCGGCCATGGACACCAGGGCATCCGCTGCGGTCGGCCGCGATTCCGCTGAATCGCGGGTTGAGCGGGCGGCTGGACCCCCTCGGTCATTGTCACCGGCGGTCGTCGGCACCGCTTGGGCGGAATCGTCCTCTTCGGGCATCCGTCCCGCCACCCAGACGAGCTCACCGGACTCTTCATCCTCGGGAACCATCCAGTACCCGTTGACGTAGTCGTCCTCCTCCTCATCCGTCCAAAGCGATTCCGCGGAATCGTGCTCCGGAGTTGCCCAACGCGATTCCGCGGAATCGTGGGGGCCGGGCGATCCCGCCGAATCCTCGGTGGCACCGGCCGGCGAAGTCGGCGATTCCGCGGAATCGTCAGGATCGGTGTAATCCTCCGGTGGGGTCTGCGATTCCGCGGAATCACGCGCATCGGTGTGATCAGCCGGCGAGGTCGGCGATTCCGCGGAATCGCGAGGGTCGGTGCGGTCGACGGAGGTCTGCGATTCCGCGGAATCGTCAGTGCTCGGTTCGTCCTTCTCGGGCTCGCCGGCCAGCGCACTTCGGGCCGCGTTGAGTGCCTCTATGAAGATGGCGCCCTCTTCGGGGGGGAACCGGCCCACGATGACCAGGTACCCGTCGTCGTCCCAGTACCAGTGCAGGTACCCGCCGTCGCCCTGGTCCTTGTCGTCCTTGGCCATCCGGCGCTCGAGTCCTCGATAGGCGCGGGCGATCTGTTCCATGTGGTTGGCGGTGGCGTGGCGGGCCAGCTCGACCAGGGTCGCCTCGGTCTCGGCTGTAGCAACCCGGCTGATGGCGCGTACCTTGGAGAAGCTGAGCTCACCGGCGGCGAAGCCCGCCCTCACCAGCTTCAGCTCACCGAGGCGCTGCGCTACCCGCAGATGGTCCCGAGCGGCGACGGCGCCGATACCACAGCGCCAGCTGAGCCATTCGGCACACGAGCGGGCCCCCCACACCGCCCAGCCCTCTCGCCGGTCGAACTCGGCCAGCAGCAGGAGCCAGCGGCAGGTCGCCGCCGCGATGTTGCTGCCCAGCTGGCAGATCTCCCGCTCCAGGTACTCGAGGGGGACCTCATCGGTGGCCACCTCGCCGACGACATCGATCTGTGCACCCATTCGCCTGCCTCCTTCGACTCGGCTTCGCCTTCTGCCTTCACGCCATTATAGCGGGTTAGGCCGCTGGAGGCGAACGTATGTTCCCCCCCCCCCCGAGCCCGAGGTCGAGCTCGATCTTCAGAACGATGTCCTGGCGTAGCCGGTGGCCACGGCCGCCGAGCTACTGCTCCCGCTCCGTCCGGGGCCTGGTGCCAGTCCCGGCGACCGGTCGGTCAGAGCAGGCCGAGGGCGTTGAGCGGCCAGACCCTCACGAAGGCCCGCCCGACCACACTCGAGGACGAGATGCTGCCGAACACCCGGCTGTCGGCCGAGTTGGCCCGGTTGTCGCCCATCACCCACACGTGGCCGGCGGGGATCTTCTCCGGCCCGAAGGTGCTCGTGGTCGTGGCCCTCGGCAGGTACGGCTCACGCAATGCCTCGCCGTCGATGAACACCTTCCCGTCCTTGGCCTCGACGGTCTCCCCCGGCAGGCCCACGACGCGCTTGATGAGGTCACGGATGACGCCGGCCTCGTTGGGTGGCCTCTCGAATACGACCACGTCGCCGCGGTTGATGTCGTGAAGGCGGTAGCTCAGCTTGTTCACCAGGACCCGGTCCTGCTTCTCCAGCGTGGGGAGCATCGACTCCGACGGGATGTAGAACGCCTGGAAGAGGAAGGTCTTGATGACCAGAGCGGCCAGGAGGGCGCCACCGATGATGGCGACCCACTCCACCACCGTCCGGGTGGAGCTGGCCTTGCCGGGCGGCTCCTCCGGCGCGTGCTCGCCTAGATCGGGCTCTTCGCCGTGCGGGAGGATGTCGTAGGTGGAGCGGCTGGCGGGAGCGGGGGCGGTCACGAACCTACGACGCTACCGCCGCTCTGGATGCCCATGGTGGCGGCAGCCACCCCCGCCGCCGCCGCGTAGGCGAAGAAATCCGGGTCCTCCGCCACCGTCCGGCCCATCGAAGTCACCCGGAGCCCATGGGAGTCGAGCAACGCGGGCACATCCGGCAGGTCCACCTCCAGCACCGTGTGAACGGCCACATCGAGAGGAGCGCTCCCCCGCGGCACCGGCACCAGCGCCGACGCGTGAGCCTGCTCCAGCGCCGTCGTCGAGTGGTGACTGACGCCCCGGTGGCGGCGGCGCGGATCAGCCGACGAGGCCCGGAGGGCAACCACCGGCCGGCCGCCTCCGGCGCTGGCCGCGTCGACCACCGACGCCACCTCCATCGCACCGTGCCCGCGCTCCGTCCCCGTCCCCACGTTCCCGGGCCCCGGCCCGACCACCACCACCTCCGCGCCGGCCCAAACCGCCACATCCAGGGCCGATCGCACGTTCACCGCCTCGAAGTCGCCACCGAAGGCCTGGCCGGCGCTGACCGTCAGATCGACCAGCCCCTTCCCCCGCAGCTCGGCCACCAGATCCGACAGGGCCAGCGGCAGTGCCGCGGAGTCGGTCATCACGTAGGCCAGCCGTAGAGCCGGCGCCAGGTGCTTGAGCACGGCCGCCACCACCCCCACCTGGCTGTGCAGCCCACAAGCCACGACCGGCACCCCACCCAGGGAATCGGGCGCCGCATACCCCTCGTACTCCTCCGCCACCCCCGTGTCGCACTGCAGCGACGTGTACCGCAGCTTCATCACATGCCCGGCCCCAGCCACCGAGAGCTCAGACCGAGCCAGGTTCCAGTGCACGACGTCCCAACCCCCGGTCCCCAGCCCCAGGTCCACCGCCGTCGTGTTCACCACGACCGGGTCCCCCACCGCCACCGCCCCGATCAACTGCGTCAGCACATAGGCCCGCCGCCCCGAGTCCAGCGCCACCCTCTGCAGCCCCTCCCGCTCAGCCAGCACCGCAGTAACGACCTGCGTCGAGAAGCTAGGCACGAGCGAAGCCAGTCCGGGGTGGCGGCGCCTCGAAGAGCGACCTGCTGAACCACAAGCGAAGCGTGTCGGGGGGGGTGGCGCGTACGGGGGGGACCCGGCACCGCAGCGCCAGCGAGGATGCCGGGGGGGGACCCGTGAGCGACAGGACCCGCCCCGACTCGCTGGGCCGCCGCGAGAAGGGACCCGCCCAGATTCGCTGGGCCGCCAGCAACGGGAGAGCGTCAGAGGGAAGCGATGAGCTTCTCGACCCGCTCGTCCCGAGATTTGAACGGGTCCTTGCACAAGACGGTGCGCTGGGCCTGGTCGTTGAGCTTGAGGTGCACCCAGTCGACGGTGAAGTCACGGCGCTTCTCCTTCGCCTTCTTGATGAACTCGCCCCGCAGCCGGGCCCGGGTGGTCTGGGGCGGCACGTCCACCGCGGTGTCGATGTCCTCGTCGGTGCACATCCTCTCGACCAGCCCGCGCTCCTGCATCCGGTAGAAGAGCCCACGCGATTGGGATATGTCGTGGTACTGCAGGTCCATCAGGGCGACCTTGGGGTGGGTGAGAGGAACGTCGTGGCGCTTCTGGTAGGCCTCGATGAGCGAGTGCTTGATGGCCCAGTCGCACTCGCGGTCGAGGGAGAGGGGGTCCTTCTCCAGGCCCGTCAGGCAGTGCTCCCACATCATCAGCGCCTGTTCCTCGAGGGGGCCGAGGCCCTTCTGGGCGTGGTACTTCTGGGCTCGGGCGAGGTACTCCCCCTGGATGTCCAGCGCCGTCACCTCGCGGCCGTTGGCCAGACGGACCCGCCGCTTGCAGGTGATGTCGTGGCTGATGTCGCGGATGGCGCGGATCGGGTTCTCGAGGGTCATGTCCCTCAGCACCACGGCCGGGTCCTCCAGCATGCGGAGGAGGATGCTGGTGGCGCCCACCTTCAGGAACGTGGCGTACTCGCTCATGTTCGAGTCGCCGACGATCACGTGGAGGCGGCGGAACCGCTCGGCGTCGGCGTGCGGCTCGTCGCGCGTGTTGATGATCGGCCGGCTGCGGGTGGTGGCGCTGCTGACCCCTTCCCAGATGTGCTCGGCCCGCTGGCTGAGGCAGAAAACCGCTCCCCTCGGTGTGTTGAGCACCTTGCCGGCGCCGGCATAGATCTGCCGGGACACGAAGAACGGGATCAGGACCTCGGCGTAGTGCCCGAAGTCGTCCCGCCGGCTGGTGAGGTAGTTCTCGTGGCAGCCGTAGGAGTTGCCGGCGGAGTCGGTGTTGTTCTTGAACAGGTAGATGACCCCCCGGATCCCCTCCTCCCGCAGGCGCTGCTCGGCGCTGAGGAGGAGGTGCTCCAGGATCCGCTCCCCCGCCTTGTCGTGCACGACGAGGTCGTGGATGGAGTCGCACTCGGGCGTGGCGTACTCGGGATGGCTCCCGACGTCGAGGTACAGGCGGGCCCCGTTCTCGAGAAAGACGTTGCTGCTGCGCCCCCAGCTGACGACCCGCCGGAAGAGGTAACGGGCGACTTCGTCCGGGCTCAGCCGGCGCTGGCCACGCAGGGTGCACGTGACGCCGTACTCGTTCTCGAGCCCGAAGATCCGCCGCTCCACATGGCCACGGTACCGTTCACAGTGTGCGTGGAGGATCCATGGTGCACCTCGTGTCGGTGCACGACGCGTTCCATGCGAGGGTCATCGCGGCCCGGCTCGGATCCGACGGCATCCTCACCGAGCTCCGGGGGGCCGTCGACGGCCCCTACCCCGTCCACGGGGAGGTCGGTATCTACGTCGTGCCGGAGGACCTGTCGGTGGCCCGACAGCTTCTCCTGGCCGACGAGGTCGAAGCCATGTTCGCCGAGGACCCGGACGGCTAGAGCAACCTCCGCCGGGCACTCAGGCGAGGATCGTGCCCAGCTCCTCTACCTCGATGCGGCGGAAGGCGCGCCGTTCGCTGGGGCGCACGAGGACGCCCACCTCGAGCTCCGCCGGCGTCAGCTGCCTGTCCGGCCCGGCCAGGGCGCTCACCGCTGATCTCACCGCCTCGGTCAGGGAGGCCGCTTCGGAGTAGCTGGACTCGAGCCGCTCCTGGATGGCCTCGGCCTCGCCCCCGAGGACGCTGTAGCGGGTCTCGTCGAAGACGGTGCCGTCGTAGAGCACGTGGTAGAGCTGGTCCTCTCCACCGTCCTTGGGGCCGACCTCGGCCACCAGGATCTCCACCTCCATGGGCTTCATCTCATGGGTGAAGACCTGGCCCAGGAACTGGGCGTAGACGTTGGCGAGGGAACGGGCGTCCACGTCCTCGCGGCTGTAGGCGTATCCCTTGGTGTCGGCGTGACGTACCCCGGCGACCCGCAGCTGGTCGAACTCGTTGAACTTGCCCACGCCGGCGAAGGCGATGCGGTCGTAGATCTCGCTGATCTTGTGCAGGGTGCGCGACGGGTTCTCGGCGGCGAGGAGGATCCCCTCGGAGTACACCAGGCCGACCAGGGAGCGGCCGCGGGCGATGCCCTTGCGGGCATAGTCGGCCTTGTCCTTCATCACCTGCTCGGGGGCCACGTAGAAGGGCATCGTCATCGGTCCTCACCCCCTGGGGCGGTGGCACCCGATGAAGGCTTGATGGAGCGGCCTCCCGGGCCGCTCATGGGTTCTGGCCCCGGGTGGTGCGGCGCTGGATGAGCGCGCCGAAACGCTCGGCCACCTCGGTCTCGGCCACACCCTCGTAGCCGGCGGCGGTGATGGTGGCGATGGCCGGGTAGATGCCGCGCACGGCGTCGGGGCCGCCGGTGGCGCTGTCCTCCTCGGCCGCCTCGTAGAGGCTCTGGATGGCCAGCTCCATGGTGGCTTCGCGGTCCATTCCCTCGGACCACCCGAGCTTGACGGTCGTGCGGGCGTCACGCCCACCTGAGCCGTCGGCGTGGTAGTCGGACTCCTCGTAGCGCCCGCCGGTGACGTCGTAGGTGAATATGCGGCCCCGCCGGCGGCGTACGTCGTAGCCGGCGAAGATGGGGACCACCACCAGCCCCTGCATGGCCAGAGGCATGTTCTGGCGGATCATCTGGGCCAGCTGGTTGGCCTTGCCCTCGAGGCTCAGGAACGCCCCCTCGACCTTCTCGTAGTGCTCGAGCTGCAGCTGGAACAACCGCACCATCTCCATGGCCGGCCCGGCGGCGCCGGCGATGGCAACCCCGGAGTGCCGATCGGCGGGGTACACCTTCTCCATGTTCCGGTGGGCGATGGCCGACCCGGCGGTGGCCCGGCGGTCACCGGCCATGACCACTCCGTCGGCGTACCTGATGGCCACGATGGTCGTGCCGTGGGTGATCACCGACGGGTCCACCTCGAAGCGCGGCTCCGCGCCGTTGAGGCGGCGCAAGAGACCGGTGAAGCTGGGGCCGGGATCATCGGCGGGCGGGAACAGGGGCAGGCTCATGGACGGGCGAGGCTATCGGCAACGGGAGGGTACCGAATCGGCCCTCCGTGCCGATGGCCTCGGCCTTACTGGCCGCCCTTCTGGACGTATGCCTTCACGAAGTCCTCGGCATTGACCTCCAGCACCTCGTCGATCTCGTCCAGGAGCTCGTCCAGCTCGGCCTTGATCTTCTCACCCTGGCCCGAGGCCGGTGCCGCCTCCTCGACCTTCTCCGCCTCCCGGGGAGTGGCCTGGCGGCGCTTCTGCTCTCGTTCAGTCATGCTGCGACATCCTTCTCATGAGCCCAGCCTCTCCAACAGCTCGGCGGGGCTGGAACATTCGTCCAACAAGCTATCGACCATCGATGCCGTTCCTCTTAGCGGTTCCATCATCGGTACCCGCCGGAGCGGGTCGCCACCCAGGTCGAAGACGAGCGAGTCCCAGTTGGCGGCGGCGATCGAGGAGGCCCACTTCTGCAGGCAGCGGCCCCGGAAGTAGGCGCGGGTCTCGGTGGGTGGCTCGGTGGTCGCCTCGTCGACCGATTCTTCCGTCAGCAGGCGCTCCATTCCCAGCTTCTCGTAGAGCGACCGGTCGGGGCGCACGTCGTGGTACTGCAGGTCCATGGCGGCGATCCTGGGGTGGTCCCAGGGCAGGTCGTGGCGTTCGCGGTAGCCGCTCAGGAGCCGGTACTTGGCCACCCAGTCGAGCTTGGTGGCCAACGACATGGGGTCGGTCTCCAGGGCCGTGAGCACCTCTTCCCACCGGCGCAGCACATCGGCCCCGACCTCGGCGCCCACCGCCTCGAGACCCCGGTCCTCGGCGTACTTCCGGGCCAGGTCCAGGTACTCCCACTGGATGTCGATGGCCTTCATGCGGCGCCCGTCGTCCATTTCCAGCACCTGGGAGAGCTCCAGGTCGTAGGAGACGCGGCGGATGGCCTGGACCGGTGCGGCCAGGGTGAGGGGATCCTTGAGCCAGTCGTCCTCGATCATGCACAGCACGATCGAGGTGACGCCCACCTTCAGAAAGGTGGCCACTTCGCTCAGGTTGGCGTCACCGACGATCACGTGGAGGCGCCGGTACTTCTGGGCGTCGGCGTGGGGCTCGTCGCGGGTGTTCACGATGGGCCGCTTCAGGGTCGTCTCCAGGCCCACCTCCTCCTCGAAGAAGTCGGCCCGCTGGGTGAGCTGGAAGTCGACCCGCTGGCCCCCCGTGGAGGCGGCCTCGGTGCCCACCTTGCCGGCGCCCGTGAAGATCTGACGGGTCACGAAGTACGGGATCACGTGCTGGACGATGCGGGCGAAAGGCACCTGGCGGTCCATGAGGTAGTTCTCATGGGTGCCGTAGGAGTTCCCCTTCCGGTCGGAGTTGTTCTTGTAGATCACGATGTGCTGGCCGTCGGGCAGGCTCCGGGCCGCGGCGGCCATCGAGCGGGCCAGGATGCGCTCGCCCGCCTTGTCATAGCGGACGCACTCGAGGGCGTCGAGGCACTCGGGCGTGGAGAACTCCGGATGGGCGTGGTCGACGTAGTAGCGGGCGCCGTTGGTCAGGACGGCGTTCACCAGGTGGGTCTCCACCTCGGGCGGAGCGGCGCCCTCCCGGGAGAAGCCCCGTGCGTCGTTCCCGGGAGACTCGTCCTCAAAGTCCCAGCCGACCTTGCGCTGCAGCTGGCTCACGTAGGCGTTTATCAGCACCGAGGACGCGGCGATCGGGTTCTTCTCGCCCATACCGCGGGGATCGATCCCGTACTCGGTTTCGATCCCACAGACCTTCGGGATGGCCATTACCCGAAGCTACAGCCCATTTGGGCCCAACAAGCGCAGCCCTACAGGTACTGGCCCGTCCCCACCCGCTCTATGGCCCGGCCCCCGACGGGGACGTCGCCCTCCTTGGCGTCCGAGAGCAGGACCCGCAGGAACACGATGCGCTCGCCCTTCTTGCCCGAGATCTTGGCCCAGTCGTCGGGGTTGGTGGAGTTGGGCAGGTCCTCGTGCTCCTTGTACTCCTGCCTGATGGAGGCGCTGAGGTCCTCCCAGCGGATGCCCTTGCCGGCGCCGGCGATCTGGCGCTTGATGGCCAGCTTCTTGGCCCGCCGGACGATGTTCTCGATCATGGCGCCCGAAGAGAAGTCCTTGAAGTACATGACCTCCTTGTCACCGTTCTGGTAGGTCACCTCGATGAAGCGGTTCTCGTCGCCGGTGCGGTACATCTCCTCGACGGTGCGCTCGATCATCACCCGAACCGCCTTGTCCCGGTCGCCCCCGCCCAGGGACTCGACCTCGCCCGCGTCCAAGGGCAGGTCCGAGGTGAGGTAGCGGGCGAAGATCTGGGCGGCGGCGCCGGCGTCGGGCCTCTCGATCTTGATCTTCACGTCGAGACGGCCGGGGCGGAGGATGGCCGGGTCGATCAGGTCCTCGCGGTTGGAGGCGCCGATGACGATGACGTTCTTGAGCGTCTCCACGCCGTCGATCTCGGCCAGCAGCTGGGGAACGATGGTGGACTCCATGTCGGAGGAGATGCCCGTACCTCGTGTGCGGAACAGCGAGTCCATCTCGTCGAAGAAGACGATGACGGGCATGCCCTCCTCCGACTTCTCCCGGGCCCGCTGGAAGACCAGGCGGATCTGGCGCTCCGTCTCGCCCACGTACTTGTTGAGCAGCTCGGGGCCCTTGATGTTGAGGAAGTAGCTCTTGGCGTTGGTGTCCCCGGTGACCTGGGCCACCTTCTTGGCCAGCGAGTTGGCCACTGCCTTGGCGATGAGGGTCTTGCCGCACCCGGGGGGCCCGTAGAGCAGGATGCCCTTGGGCGCCGGGAGGCGGTGCTCGATGAACAGGTCACGGTGCAGGAAGGGCAGCTCCACGGCTTCGGTGATGGCCTCGATCTGGCTGTCCAGGCCGCCCACGTCGTCGTAGGAGATGTCGGGGACCTCCTCCAGCACCAGCTCCTCCACCTCGGGGCGGGGCAGGCGTTCGAGCAGGAGCCCGGTGCGGGAGTCCATGAGGATGGTGTCGCCGGCCCTGAGCCGCTGGCCCACGAGCGACTCGGCCAGCTCCACCACCCGCTCCTCGTCGGCGCGGCCGACCACGATGGCCCGGAGGCCTCCCTCGAGCAGCTCCTTCATGGTGACGATCTCGCCCGACACCTCCTGGCTGCGGGCCAGAACGACGTTGAGCGACTCGTTCAGCACCACTTCCTGGCCCCGCTCGAGCTTGTCCAGCTCGATCTCGGGGTGCAGCGCGACGCGCATCTTGCGGCCTGCGGAGAAGACGTCGACGGTGCCGTCGTCGTTGCTGTTGAGGAAGGTGCCGTAGGCCGACGGCGGCTGGGTGAGCTTGTCCACCTCTTCGCGCAGCGCGCCGATGTGCTCACGGGCCTCGCGCAGGGTGTAGGTGAGCTTCTCGTTCTGGGACACGGCCTGGGCCAGCTGTCCCTTGGTCTCCAGCAGCTTCTCCTCGAGGGTACGGACCCTCTTGGGTGCATCCTGGAGCTTGCGCCGGAGAGAGATGACCTCCTCCTCCAGCACCTGCGCCTGCTCTCGAAGCTCCGCCAGCTCCTGCTCCTGGTCGTCGCCTGTCCTGGGAAACTCCGAATCGCCCGTCGGGATCACCTCCACAGCGTCTCGGCCGACCATACACGGACCTGCGCCCCTGTTCGGCGACCCCGTACCCGACCGAGCGGCGGTCCGAAAGGGCTTCCCGCCACCGTTACACTTCAGGCCCGACCCGTGTTGAGAGCGAGTACCGATGAAGGTGTGGATCGACCAGGACCTGTGCACCGGAGACGGCCTCTGCGAGGAGATCGCGCCCTCCGTCTTCACCTTGCTCGACGACGGCCTCGCCTACGTCAAGGAGGGTGACAAGGTCTTCAACCCCGGCGGTGCCGAGGGCCTCGCCGTGGTGCCCGCGGGCATGGAGGACGCGACGGTGGAATCGGCCGAGGAGTGCCCAGGCGAGTGCATCTACATCGAGGTCGACTGATCTTCGCCGGCTCGAGGCCGCCGGCCCTCGCTAGGCCGAGCCGAGGCAAGGGCCGCTGGCAACCGGCTGGCGGCGCGGCACCGCCAGCACGGTCCGCAACTCGCCGGCGGTGAGGGCGTACGCGGTGCCGGGGCGGTCGGGGGCGATGGCGAAGGCCACGCCCACCACGGCCCCGCTCGGGTTCACCAGGGCGCCGCCGGAGTCACCCTGGGCGAGCTCGGCGGCCAGGATGAATACCTCACGGCGGGTCGACTTCGTGCCGTAGAGGTCGCGGCCCACGGCCCTGACCTGCTCACGGATGGCAGCCGGGGCGATCCGGAGAGAGTCCTGCCCACCCGGATGGCCGAAGACCGCTGCCCTGTCCCCCACCTTGGCCTCTCCGACCAGAAGCGGAGCCTGGCCCAGCCCGGGAACACGGAGGACGGCCAGGTCACGCGCCGCGTCGAAAACGACGATCGAGGCATCGAAACGCCGACCGTCGGGGCGCGCTACCTGGGTCCGCCCGGCGCGATGGCCGGCCACCACATGGGCATTGGTGACCACGGTGTCCGCCGCCGCGGTGAAGCCGCTTCCCTCCTGCATGCGATCGCAGGCGATCCCCTCGACCTTGACGGTGGAGGCGGACACCCTCTCGATGACCGGGGCTGGGATCCCCGTCGTGGCCGGTGGGGGCCCCGTCTTCGGCGCGGGACGCAGGACCTCGAAGACCTGGGGGAAGTTGGTGTCCCCCACGACGCGCCGGAGGGCCTGCACGGTGTTCGGTGGCTCCGGGAGCTGGCGGTCGAGGAACCGGGCGATGGCCGAGTTGCGGGCCTGGCGGGCGTAGCTGCCCGGGATGTCGGCTATGGCGGGCAGCAGCAGCCAAACCGCGGCGAGGATGCCGACCACGCCGACCAGTGCGCCCACGCTGCTGTCGACGGCCCGGAGCGGTCCGTGGGGCACGAATCGTCGCAGGGACGAGCCGGCGACCAGGCCGAGCCCCTGCCCCACGAAGCCGCCCAGGAGAAGGACGCCGGCGGCGATGAAGAGCTTCGTGCTGGGATCGGGCCCCTCGAAGGTGCGCACGGCGGCGGGGAGAAAACGCATGGCGATCATCAGTCCGAGAGCCAGACCGACCCAGGACGCGGCACGGGCGACGAAGCCGAGGCGGTACCCGCCGAAGCCGGCGGCCGCGGCGGACGAGATGACCACCAGGTCGAGCAGGTTCACTGGGCGGGCTCCGGCTCCGGCGGCGGCGGCGGCTCCGGCGGCGGCGGCTCCGGCGGGGGCGGGGTGTCGGCCGAGACCAGGCGGGCCGAGGTGAGGAAGCCGGTGTGGGCGACCATCCGGTGGTCCGGGCGCACCGCCTGGCCCTCCACGTGCCAGGTCCGCAGGAGCACCTCGAGGGACTGGGCCATGACGAAGGAGCTGGAGGCCAAAGTGTCCCGCAGCTGCGCGACCTGGGTGATGCTCGGAACGTAGGCCACCAGGATCCCCCCGGACCGCAGGGCGCCCTCGGCGTGCTTGACGACGCGCCACGGCTCCGGGAGGTCGAGCAGTATCCGGTCCAGCCCCACTTCTTCGATGCCGGCGTAGACGTCGCGCTCCTGGACCTGGTACCGGGCCACGGCCTCGGGACCGAGGAAGCCGGCCACGTTGGCTTCCGCCCGGCGGGCGAAGTCCTCGCGCACCTCGTACCCGACGACCGACGCCCCGGCGCGGAGAAGAGTCATCGACAAGGCGCCGGAGCCGACCCCGGCCTCGAGTACGCGCGCACCCGGGAAGATGTCGGCGACCATCAGGATCGTCCCCAGGTCCTTCGGGTAGATGACCTGGGCACCGCGGGGCATGCCGAGCACGTACTCGGCCAGGGTGGGCCGCACGGCCAGGAAGGCGGCGCCCTTGGTGGAACGCGCCGTCGTGCCCTCTTCGGCGCCCAGGAGGTCGTCGTGGAGGACGAAGCCGGCGTGGGTGTGGAACTCGCCGCCCGCACGAAGCGTGATCAGGTAGCGACGGGCCTTCCGATCAAGGAGCAGGACCCGCTCCCCCGCCAGGAAGGGGCGGCTCACCGCCGGCGGCGGCGCGAGGTGCGTGCGGGCAGCTCGTGGCGGACGACCAGAGTCTCGCCGGGACGGAGCTTGGTGGTGTGAACGAGCTCCGGCTCGCCGCCGGTGATCTTCCTCAGCACCCGGAGGCCGAAGGTCACGCCGGCCACGGTGGTCCAGACGCGGCTCCCCCCGAAAACACCTCGACGTACCCCGGTGCGCAGAAGGAAGCGCAACATCAGATCCGGCGCACCTCGACCAGGGTCATCTTCTTCTTTCCCTTGCGCCGGCCCAGCACGTAAGCCAGACCCACCACGGCGACGGCGACAGCCACTCCGACCATCAGCGCGACCGGCTTCGCCGCGGTGGCCGAGGTGTCCACCTCCCCCTTGATCTGCCGCAGCTTGGCTTCGATGGCGTCGCGTGTGACCGGCTGGTCGATGTCCTGGCTCACCGGGCTGCCTGCTTCCTGCCGGTGGCCCGGCGCCTGTGGCTGGTGATGGTGCGTGCCGCCAGCGCCGCCACGAGCCCGGAGGCGACGAGGGTGATCCCGTACGGGGCCCACGACCAGTCGCCGGCGAAGACCGTCGTCTCCGTCTGCAGGGCGCGCAGGAGGGCCAGCGAGAGGAGCAGGAGACCTACGCTGACGATGACCGAGCCGGCGAGACCGAGGGCGATGAAGCGCCCGAGGCCCTTGATCGGCACGATCGTCTCCTGCTTGACGTAGGCGATCACCATCGCCCACAGTTCGCTGGCGAGGGTGGGAAGGCTCTTGTCGCTCGAGGTGGGCATGATGTGAGTGCTTATATCCCCCGACCAATCCGGCGCAAGCGACGCAGGGGCTGCTCTAGGGGGCCAGCAGGTCCGGGGCCGGCGCCTCCGGGTACGACGCCAGCAGGGCTCCGAGCTGCTCCTGGAGGGCGCGCCCGAGCGCGTCGCGGGGCAGCCCGTTTATCAGGAAGGCGAACGCCAGGGGCGGGCCGCCGGCGGTGGAGTCGACGTAGCCGGTCAGTGCCGCCACCTCGGCGAGGGCGCCCGTCTTGGCCCGTAGCCGGCCGGCAGCCGGGTTCCCCTGGAATCGCTTGGCCAGCGTCCCGTCCCTGCCGGCGACGGGAAAGCCGGCGGCGAGGTGGCCGTCGGATCTCGCCGATTGGAGGGCGGCCATGAGGAGCGTGCAGCTGGCGCGATCGGAGCGGTCGAGGCCGGACCCGTCCACCGTCGTGAGGTGCTCCACGGGAAGTGAGGCCGAGGCCAGGGTCTCGCGTAGGACGCCCAGGCCGGCGACGGTGGTACCCGCGCCGGCGAACCGCTGGCCCAGCTCCTTCACCAGGAGCTCCGCGGTCAGGTTGTCGCTCTCCCGGAGCATCTGCCCGACGAGGAGCCGCACGGGCAGGGATCTGATCTCGGCCAGGACCGGAGCGCCCTGGGCCGCCTGGCCCTCCCCCGGACCGCCGTCGACGACGACGCCCCGGGCCCGGAGCAGGGCGGTGAGAACGGCGGCGGCATGAACGTCGGGCTCGGCCGCCGCCACCTTCTTCGGGCTGAACTGGGCGAAGCCGTCGTTCACGGCGAGGGCGCTCGCCGGGCCTGACTCGGAATCGGTTATGTACACCTGCCGCCACGTCGGGATGTAGCGCTGGCGGTCGTAGCGGGTCTCGTCCCCGAGCACCCCGCCACGAACGTGGCGAATGCCGGCCTTCACCACGTCGTCCGCCAGTGCCTCGAGAGAAGTGGACAGCTGGGGCTGGTTCGGGAGCGACGCCACGTAGTCGGTCGTGGCCAGGAGCGGATCTCCTCCCCCTACGAGCCAGAGAGGGCCCTCCACCACCCCGCCGGCACCGACGGGGCTGTCCACCCGCACCTGGGTGACCAGCGTCTCGTCCGGGCCGAGACGCGCCAGGGCAGCCAGACCGGTGAGAACCTTCAGGTTCGACGCCGGGATGAGCCGCTCGTCGGGGCGTCTCGAGAGAATGGTTCGCCGGCCCTGGCGCACAACCATGCAGGACCTCTCCCTGCCGGCGCCGAGCGCTGGACCAGCCAGAGCCGAGTCGACTGCCGTCCTCAGCCGGGCGTCGGCCACCAGACGCGACACCAGCGCCGGCACCCGCCGCGCCGACAGGACCGGCGCCCGCACCGGGGACGCTGCCGCCCCGGGCGCGGCCGCACCGGAGGGAACCAGGGCCACCGTTCCGGTGGTGACCATGACCACCAGCACGACCAAGGGCCGCCACCGGCCCCTCGGAGGCACCGATAGGCGGCGCACGATCTCCGAGCCTAAGGCTCGAGCGCGGCGAAGAAGAAGGACCTCACGTGCTGGAGACGTTGCTCCATGGCATCGGCCGCCAGCGGGTCGCGGTCCAGCAGGGACTCCAGGAACGGCACGTCACTGAAGTAGCTCAGCAGCGCGCCGTACCCCGTGAGGAGGAGCTGCTCCGGGTCGTGGCGGCGGAAACGCCCCGCCGCCATCTCCTTGGCGAAGAAGGTGCACGCCCTCTGGAACAACGGCTTCAGGGCGGCTCCGAGGTCGAGGCCGAGGTGGGTGCTGTCGTCGAGGGCCGCTCGGCGGGCCATACGCACGAATTCGGGATTCTCGGAGAAGAACTGGAACCCGGCCGTGAGCACGAGGTCGACCTTGGCCCAGCCGTCCTGGGGCGAGTGGACGGCCTCACCGACCCGGCTGAACCAGTCGGCCAGGCTGACCTCGAACACCTCGCGGTACAGCGACTCCTTGGAGGGGAAGTGGTGCAGGAGGCTCGGCCGCCGGATGCCGACGGCGGCGGCGATGTCGTTCAGCGACGTCCCCTCGTACCCGTGCTGGGCGAACAGGCGCCGACCTTCGTCGAGGATGGCCTGGCGGGTCGACGGCAACGCTCGTACCGCCACGCTCGCACACTCCTCGTCCTGGTCCGGTGGTACGAGGCCCGACTGCTTTGCAGACTCGCGGGGTCGAGCGTACCGGCCGCCGCCCGCCCGAGGGCGCCACCGGATCCCCAGGGCCGAAACGGGGCGGGTGCCCAACTACCTTGGCTGCACATGGACATCGTGTCGGCTCTGTTCTGCGAGAACATCAACCTGCGCCAGGTGCCCGGCCCGGCGACCCGAATCGATCTGTCCGGGATCATGTTCTCGATGCCGGCACCGGGCGAGCCGCCCGTGACCATCGCGCCCCACCTAGTGGTGCTGATCCGCTGCCGCACCGATGAGCCTGGCAACGGGGTCCTCGAGGTCGTCTTCCGGGACGGGGAGGGTGCCGAGGTGGCCCGCAACGTGGCTCCTTTCACCGTTGACCCGGGCAAGTTCACCTACCGTCTCGTGCGGGGTGAGCTCACCTACGAGAGCTACGGCACCATCGAGGCGCACTGCCGCGTCGGGCAGGGACCGTGGACTGTCGTGCCCCTGACGCTGGTGCCCCCCGCTCCCGAGTAATGCCGTTCGCGTCGGCCCTCTCCGAGCATCCCGTTCCCGCTGTCGCCGTAGGTGAGGTGGCCGGGCAGGTCCTGGAGAGCATCGGCCCCGCCCCCGATCTGGCCCTGCTGTTCGTGACCCCTCCCCATGCCGGCGCCCTGGAGGACGCCGCCGCCGCGGTGGCCGACATCCTGCGCCCCGCCGCCGTTCTCGGCTGTGCCGCCATTTCTGTGGTGGGCAAGGCGCGCGAGGTCGAGGAGCAGCCGGCCGTCAGCCTCTGGGCGGCCCGGTTCGGAACTGTCGAGGCGGTGCGCATCGAGGCCACGCCCGGCCCTGGTGGTTTCGACCTGACCGGGCTGCCCGCCGAGCTCCCGTTCGAGCCCAGGGCCCTGTTGCTGCTGGCCGACCCGTTCTCCTTCCCGATCGACGCCCTCTACGCCGAGGTCGCCCGGCTCTACCCGGGCCTCCCCGTGGTGGGGGGCAACGCCTCTGCGGCGCGCGGGCCGGGCGGCAACCGTCTCGTGCTCGACCGCCGGGTCCACACGGCCGGCGCCGTGGGCGTCTTCCTGGGCCCGGGCGTACAGGTCGAGGCCGTCGTGTCCCAAGGATGCCGGCCCATCGGGCGCCCCTACGTCGTGACCCGCTCGGAGCGCAACGTCATCCACGAGCTGGGCGGCGAGACGGCTCTGGCCCGGCTCCTGCAGATGACGAACACCGACATCTCGGCGGAGGACGTGGAGCTGATCAACCACGGCCTCCACGTCGGGCGGGTCATAAACGAGAGCAAGCTCGACTTCGAGCGCGGCGACTTCCTGGTCCACAACGTCCTGGGGGCCGACCAGTCGACAGGCGCCATCGCCGTCAACGAGGTCATCGACGTGGGCACCACCGTCCAGTTCCACGTGAGGGACGCGGCGACAGCCGACGAGGACCTGCGGGACCTTCTCGGCGGTCGCCATGCCGACGGCGCCTTGTTGTTCACCTGCAACGGCCGCGGGATCCGGCTCTTCGGAGCACCCGACCACGACGCCGGCGTCCTCGACGAGCGGGTGGGCGTCCCTTCGGCCGGGTTCTTTGCCGCCGGAGAGTTCGGTCCGATCGGCGGGCGCAACTTCGTGCACGGTTTCACGGCGTCCATCGCCCTGTTCACGGAGGAGGCGGGCCGGGCTGTCGGTTAGGTTTGGGTCCCATGATCGACAGGGACCTCGAGCAGCTCGGCATCAACGTCATCCGGGGCCTGGCCATGGATGGGCCGCAGAAGGCCAACTCCGGCCATCCGGGCACGGCCATGGCACTGGCTCCCCTGGCCCACGTGCTGTGGACCAGGATCATGCGCCACGACCCCTCGGAGCCGGATTGGCCCGACCGTGACCGCTTCGTGCTCTCCGTCGGCCACGCGTCGATCCTCTTGTACTCCATGCTCCACCTCACCGGCTACGAGCTCACGCTCGACGACCTGAGGTCCTTCCGCCAGTGGGGCAGCAAGACCCCAGGTCATCCGGAGGTCCACCACACGAAGGGCGTAGAGGTCACCACCGGACCTCTCGGCCAGGGCTTCGCCAACGCCGTGGGCATGGGGATCGCGGAGCGCTGGCTGCGGGCCCGCTTCGGCCCCGAGACCTGCGACCACCACACCTTCGTGCTCTGCAGCGACGGCGACCTGCAGGAGGGCATCAGCCACGAGGCCGGGTCGCTGGCCGGGCACCTGGGCCTCGGCCGCCTGGTGTACGTCTACGACGACAACCACATCACGATCGACGGGCCCACCGAGCTCTCCTACAGCGACGACGTCCCCAAGCGCTTCGAGGCCTACGGCTGGCACGTCGACAACGTGGGCGAGATCGCCAACGACACCGACGCGCTGGAGGACGCCGTGCGGCGGGCCATGGCCGTGGAGGACCGGCCCTCCATGATCGTCCTGCGCAGCCACATCGGCTACCCGTCGCCCAAGTACACCGACACCGCGGAGGCCCACGGCAACCCGTTCGGTGAGGAGGAGATCAAGGTCACCAAGGAGATCCTCGGCCTGCCACCGGAGGAGACCTTCTGGGTCCCCGACGAGGTCCTCGACATGTACCGGCAGTGCATCCCCCGCGGCCAGGCCCTGCGCAAGGACTGGGAGGCACGCCTGTCGGCCTGGGGTGGCGACCGGAAGCTGCTCGACGCCTGCCTGGACGGGCGGGGGCTGTCGGGATGGGAATCCCAGCTACCGACCTTCGAGGCCGGTACCAAGATGGCCACCCGCAAAGCCAGCGGCGCCTGCGTCAACGCCATCGCCGACGTGGTGCCGGGTCTCCTGGCCGGCGGCGCCGACCTCACCGACAACACCGGCACGTTCCTCAAGGACCAGGGCGTGCAGTCGGCGAAGGATCCCGGTGGACGGCTCGTGTACTTCGGGATCCGGGAGCACGGGATGGGCGCCATCATGAACGGCGCCGCCCTCCACGGCGGGGTGATACCCGTGGGCGGGACCTTCTTCATCTTCAGCGACTACATGCGGCCCGCCGTCCGCCTGGCTGCCGTCAGCGAGGCCAAGGTGGTCTACTCCTGGACCCATGACTCGGTCGGTCTCGGGGAGGACGGGCCGACCCACCAGCCCATCGAGCACATCGCCGCCATGCGGGCCATGCACGGGCTCCGGGTCATCCGCCCCGCCGACGCCAACGAGACGTCCCACGCCTGGCGTGTCGCCATCGAGTCCAACGGCCCGACGGCGATGCTCCTGTCCCGTCAGGACCTCCCGGTCCTCGAGGGGACGGCCGAGCGGGCCGACGACGTGGCCCGCGGCGCCTACGTGCTCTCCGCCGGGGGCGACGAACCCGACATCCTGCTCATCGGCACGGGCAGCGAGGTCCACGTGTGCCTGGCCGCGGCCGAAGAGCTGTCGGCCGCCGGCGTGGTGGCCCGCGTGATCTCCATGCCCTCGTGGGAGCTGTTCGAGGAGCAGGACGAGAGCTACCAGGAGGAGGTCATCCCGCCTGAGCTACCGGCTCTCGCCGTGGAGGCGGGCTCGTCGTTCGGATGGGAGCGGTGGGCGCTCGACTCGGTGTCCATCGACCGTTTCGGCGCCTCCGCCCCTGGGAAGGTCGCGCTGGAGAACCTGGGCTTCACCCCTGCCAACGTGGCCGAAGTGGCCAGGGAGTTGCTGTCCGAGTTGGAGGACGACGACGAGGGGTAGCACCACGTGACCCGACTTCATGAGCTGTTCCAACAGCACCGACAGAGCCCCTGGATAGACAACCTCACCCGGTCCATGATCGGGAGCGGCCGCCTGCAGGCGCTGGTGGACGACGGGGTGCGTGGCGTCACGTCCAACCCCACGATCTTCGCCAAGGCCATCTCGGCGGGAACCGACTACGACGAGCAGCTGGCCGGGCTCCTCGAAGTTCACGGTGTCGAGGACGCCTACTGGGCCCTGGTGGTCAGGGACATCGAAGGGGCGCTGGAGATGCTGCGTCCCCTGCACGACGCCTGCGGCGGCCGTGACGGCTTCGTCTCCCTCGAGGTGGCCCCGTCGATCGCCCACGACACGGCGGCCACGGAGGCGGCGGCGAGGTCGCTGCACGAGCTCATTGACCGGCCAAACCTCATGATGAAGATCCCGGCCACGGCCGAGGGGGTCCCGGCCATTGCCACCATGACCGGCGAGGGACGGAACATCAACGTCACCCTCATCTTCGGCCTCGACCGCTACGACGAGGTGATCGAGGCCTATCTGAGCGGGCTCGAGGCCTTCGAGGGCGACCTGTCCACGGTTCACGGCGTGGCCTCGTTCTTCGTCAGCCGGGTCGACACCGAAGTGGATCGCCGCCTCGAGGCCCTCGGTACCGAGGAGGCTATGGCCCTCCGGGGCAAGGCGGCCGTGGCCCAGGCCAAGCTGGCCTACCAGCTGTTCCGCCGGCGCTTCTCCGGCGACCGCTGGGAGGCCCTGCGGGCACGGGGGGCCGGCGTGCAGCGGCCCCTGTGGGCCTCCACCTCCACCAAGAACGTCGCTTATCCCGACCTGCTGTACGTCGACAACCTCATCGGGCCAGACACCGTGAACACGATGCCCGAAGCCACCATCGAGGCCTTCTGCGACCACGGCACCCTGGCCACCACGGTCGACGTGGACGCCGACGGGGCGGGCGAGGTGCTGCGCCGCCTCGGCGAGCTGGGAGTCGACATGGCCGATGTCGCCAGGGTCCTCGAGGACGAGGGTGTGGCCAGCTTCGCCAAGTCCTTCGACGAGCTCATCCAGGCCATGACGGACAAGGCGAACGTGCGTCACGGGTCGTGAGCGAAGCTCTGTTCCAGAGGCTGTCCGACAGGGACCCTTCGTTGTGGCCGGCCGGCAACGTGTCGGCGACCCGCCTGGGGTGGCTCGACGTGGTCAGCCGCATGCGCACCGAGTCCGACGAGATCATGGCCTGGGCCCGGGGGATCGACGCCGGCAAGGTGGTGCTGCTGGGCATGGGTGGTTCCTCGCTCGGCCCGGAGGTGCTCCGGGCCGCCGTCGGGTCCGAGCGCCTGGTGGTTCTCGACACCACCGAGCCGGGGACCGTTGCCGCCGTCGACACCGACGACGCCTTCTTCCTCGTCTCCTCCAAATCCGGGTCGACGCTGGAGCCGCAGGCGCTTCTCTCCTACTTCTGGAGCAAGGTGCCCGACGGCGCCCGCTTCGCCGCCATCACGGATCCCGGCTCACCGCTGGACGAGCAGGCCACCGACTCCGGTTTCTCGCGGGTCTTCCGCAACCCGGCCGACATCGGCGGCCGGTACTCCGTGCTCTCCTACTTCGGTCTCGTACCTGCTGCGCTCTGCGGCATCGACATCGGCGAGCTGTGCGAGCAGGCGATGTCAGCCGACACGGCCCAGGCGGTGGAGCTGGGCGTCGCCATGGGCGAGGCGGCCCTCGCAGGTCGCGACAAGCTCACCGTCGTGGTCCCTCGGCGCTTCGCCGCCTTCGGCCTGTGGGTGGAGCAGCTGGTCGCCGAGTCCACGGGCAAGCGGGGCCTCGGGGTGATACCCGTTCCCACCACCGAGGTGGAGACGGGCGATGACCGCCACGTCGTCGCCCTGGAGCTGGAGGAGCCGGCCCAGCTCGCCTCGGAGTTCATGCGCTGGATGATCGCTGCGGCCGTGGCCGGCCACACTCTCGGCGTCGACCCTTTCGACGAGCCGGACGTGGCCGTGGCCAAGGCGAACACGGCCAAGGTGCTGGCCAACCTCCCGCTGTCCGAACCCACTGCGGCCGACCCGGCCGGTGTCACGGAGTGGCTCGAGGCCCAGGTTCGGCCCGGCGACTACGTCTCGGTGCAGGCGTACCTCCCCTTTGGGCAGGACACCGAGCTGGAACGGCTCCGGCGAACGCTGCGCGACGGCCTCGGGGGTATGGCGGTCACGTCGGGGTACGGGCCCCGCTTCCTCCACTCGACGGGCCAGTTGCACAAGGGCGGGCCCAACACCGTCGTGGCCGTGCAGCTCGTCGGCCGCACTCCTGTCCCGTCGGTTCCCATCCCGTCCCTGCCCTACGACTTCGGCACACTGATCGCCGCGCAGTCCCTCGGCGATTACCAGAGCCTCGTCGACCGGGGCAGGCGGGTCCTACGGGTGGCGGTCGACGACCTGAAGGAGATCGGCTGATGCAGTTGGGCATGGTGGGGTTCGGTCGAATGGGTGCGAACATGAGCCGGAGGCTGGTGGAGCACGGTCACCAGGTGGTGGCTTACGACCGGGACCCCGACCTGATCGCCAAGGCGCCCGACGACGGCGTGGCCGGCGTCAAGAGCCTCGATGACCTCGTGGCCGCTCTCGATCCGCCCCGGGCCATCTGGTGCATGGTGCCGGCCGGCGAGCCCACCCGCTCCACGGTCGAGGCGCTGGCTACGGCACTCGAGCGGGGCGACACGATCGTCGACGGTGGCAACTCCAACTACCAGGAGGCCGTGGCCGCCTCTGCCCGCCTCCGCGAGCGGGGCATCGGGTACGTGGACGCCGGCGTCTCCGGCGGCGTGTGGGGGCTGAAGAACGGCTACTGCCTCATGGTCGGTGGGGATCCCGACGCCGTCAGGCCTTTGGAGCCGCTCTTCCGGGACCTCGCCCCGCCCGACGGCTATGCCCACGTCGGGCCCTCGGGTGCCGGCCACTACACCAAGATGATCCACAACGGGATCGAGTACGGGATGCTCCAGGCCTACGCAGAGGGTTTCGCCCTCCTCGACGCGGCCGGGGAGTTCGAACTCGATCTGCACCAGGTGGCGGCGCTGTGGAACCAGGGCTCGGTGGTGCGGTCATGGCTGTTGGAGCTGGCCGAGCTGGCCCTGGCCGAGCCCCAGGAGTTCGCCAAGATCCGAGGTTTCGTCGAGGACTCCGGCGAGGGCCGCTGGACAGTGGAGGAGGCCATCCGCCGGTCGGTCTCGGCGCCGGTGATCGCCGCCTCTCTCTTCGCCCGCTTCTCCTCACGCGACGAGGAGCGGTTCGCCGCCCGCATCGTGGCCGCCTTGCGGAACCAGTTCGGCGGCCACCGCTTCCTGACCGAGGCGGCGGGGGCCGAGGAGGCGAGGAAGGAAGGCGACGAGGGAGCCGGCGGGGCGGCCGGCGGGCGGGCATGAGCCCGGACAACCCTCTGCTCGAGGGCCTGGAGGTCGAGCGGCGGGCACCGCCGTGCGTTCTGGTCGTCTTCGGCGCATCGGGTGACCTCACCACCCGCAAGCTGGGCCCTGCCCTGGAGGCGCTGGCCTCCAACCGCCAGCTCCCGCTGGCCTTCTCGGTCGTGGGCGTCGCCCGCACGGAGATGAGCGACGAGGACTTCCGGAGCCGCATGCTGGAGGTCGTCAAGAAGCCGAGCGCGGCGTGGGAACGCCTCGTGGCCGGGTTCCGGTACGTCAGCGGTGACTACACGTGCCCCGACACCTTCGACCAGCTGAGGCGGGTTCTCCAGGAGGTCGACGAGGAGAGGGGGACGTCGGGTAACCGGGTGTACTACCTGGCCACGGTGCCGGAGGTGTTCGCCGGCGTCGCCTCCTCCCTCGGTGAGCACGGCCTCAACCAGTCGGCCCGCGAGGATTCCTTCGTCCGCCTGGTGGTCGAGAAGCCCTTCGGGCGGGACCTGGCCAGCTCCCACCGGCTCGACGAGACGCTGCACGACTCGTTCAGGGAGGACCAGCTCTACCGGATCGACCACTACCTGGGGAAGGAGACGGTGCAGAACGTCCTCGCCCTTCGCTTTGCCAACTCCATCTTCGAGCCCATCTGGAACCGGCGGTACGTGGACCACGTGCAGATCACGGTGGCGGAATCCCTCGGGGTGGGCCACCGTGGAGGCTTCTACGAGACGGCCGGGGCGCTGCGCGACATCGTCCAGAACCACGTGCTGCAGGTCCTCGGCCTGACCCTGATGGAGCCCCCGGCCACGGTGGACGCCAAGGGCATCCGCGACGAGAAGGTGAAGGCCCTGCGGGCCATCGACATCCTCCGGCCCGAGGAGGTGGCGACGGACGTGGTCCGGGCCCAGTACGAGGCCGGGTGGGCCGAGGGCGAGATGTCGCCGGGTTACCGGGAGGAGGAGGGGGTGGCCCCGGACAGCCGCACCGAGACCTACGTGGCCATGAAGGTGCGGGTGGACAACTGGCGGTGGGCCGGGGTGCCCTTCTACGTGCGCACGGGCAAGTGCCTCCCGAAGCGGATCACCGAGGTGGCCATGCAGTTCCACACCGTGCCCCATCTGCCCTTCGCCTCGGGAGCAGCTCAGGGCCTGGAGCCGAACGCGCTGGTCCTGCGCATACAGCCCGACGAGGGCATCACCCTCCGCTTCGGCGCCAAGGTCCCCGGCCAGGCCTTCGAGGTCCGCAGCGTGTCCATGGACTTCTCCTATGGCGCCGCCTTCCTGGAGGAGACGCCCGAGGCCTACGAGCGGCTCCTCCTCGACGCCATGGTGGGGGACCCCACCCTGTTCATCCGGGCCGACGAGGTGGAGCAGGCCTGGGTGGTGGTGGAGCCGTTGCTGGCCGCATGGGAGAGGGACGAGGTCCCGCTGGCTCGCTACCCCGCCGGCACGTGGGGGCCGCGTGAGGCGGACCGGCTGCTGGAGAAGGACGGCCGCCGGTGGCGCAGCCCGTGAACGCCACCGACACCGGGGAACGTGGTCCCGCACCGGCGAGAAGCGCCGGGAGCGTGCTGGAGCTCGGGACCTGGCGGGGGGAGAACGTGACGGTGGGCCAGATCCTCGAGGCGCTCACCGACCTCCGCCGGTGCGAGCAGCGCAACGCCACCCGCACCTGCGTGGTCAACCTGGTGGTCCGCGCCGGCGACCAGGCCCAGGCCGCTCGGGCCTGCGCCGCGCTCCACCGTCTGGACGGCCGCCACCCCGGCCGCACGGTGGTCGTGGTGGGGCCGGCCGGCAACGGAGGCGGAGGGCGGTCCTCCATCCACGCCGAGGTCCGCCTCCACGGCACCGAGGCCGAGGGCCATCCGGTCTGGTCGGAAGACGTGAACCTGCAGGTGGCCGGGCCCCTGCTCGACCACCTCGACTCCCTGGTGGAGCCCCTCACCCTCCCCGACCTGCCGGTGGTCGCCTGGTTCGCCGGCCTGCCACCACAGCCGGCCGACCCTCTGCTGAGCGCAGCCGACGCGGTGATCGTCGATGCCAAGACAGAAGAGCCCGGTGGCGAGAAGTCCCTGCCGGCCATGGTTGCCCTGAGCCGGCGCAACGTCGTGATCGACCTGTCGTGGATCCGCCTTCGGCCCTGGCGAGAGCTGCTGGCCGGGTTGTTCGAGGGCCCGATCCTGCGGCCGTTCCTCGACGGCGTCACGCGCGCCGAGGTCCGAGGCAAATCCGGGCCCCGCCTGCTGCTGGCCGGCTGGCTGTCGTCGCGCCTCGGCCTGTCCCGCAGCCAGCTCGACCTGGTGGACAGCCGGCACACCTCCATGCGCCTCACGGCCGAGCACGACGGGGCGCGGGCCAGCTTCTCCGTCGAACGGCGCGAGGGCGAGCGCATGGTCTACGCCCGGGCCGAGGTCGACGGCGGGCCGACACACGAGGACCGGCTGTCGCTGCCCGACGACTCTCTCTCGTGGTCCCTCGCCCACGCACTCACCCATCTGCGTCACGATCGGGTCCATAGTCAGGCAGTACATGCGGCATTGGGCCTGGGGGAATGATCGGCGCAGAAGCTTTATGGTTGGGAGGGTGAACGGAGAGCTCGTGGTGGTGGACGATCTCGCCGGCGAGTTCGCCGAGCGCGTGATCGATGCCTTCCGCCACCGCAGCAACGAGGATTTCTCCCTCGCCCTCTCCGGTGGCCGCACGGCCCGTGCCTGTTACGAGCGCCTCGCGACAGAGTCGGCCACCCACATCGACTGGTGGCTCGTGGAGGTCTACTGGGGCGACGAGCGCTGCGTTCCCCCGGAGGATCCCGACTCCAACGAGAGGCTCGGCCGGGAGGCGCTCCTGGAGCGGGTGGGAGCCGCGGGCTCCATCCATCCCATGCGCTGTGACGACGGGCCGGACCCGTACCAGATGCGCATCGGGGAGCTCGGTCGCTTCGACGTGGTCCACCTCGGCCTGGGCGCCGACGGCCACACCGCGTCGCTCTTTCCGGGGTCTACCGGGTTGGAAGCGGACCCAGGCCGCCTGGTCGTGATGAACGAGGACCCGTCCGGCCTGAACCCCCACCGGCGCATGACCCTCACCCTCTCGGGGATCGCCCGGGCCCGGCTCGTCCTCTTCACCGTGGCCGGTGCCGGCAAGCGGCCCGCCATGCAGCGCATAGTCGACGGCGAGGACCTGCCGGCCTCACGGGTGACGGCCGAGCGGGTGGTGTGGCTGGTCGATCGGGAGGCGGCACCGTTGGGCCGGCCGGCCAATACCATGGTGGGTGGAACGGCACCGGCCTGAGGCCGTGGTGTGGACGACGAGAGGAGCTCTTCAGGATGAAGCTAGGCATCGTGGGCAAGGGAGGCGTCGGCAAGACGACCCTCTCGGCACTGATCTGCCAGCACTACGCGGCCCAGGGGAAGCGGGTGCTGGCCGTCGACACCGACTCGAACCCGAACCTCGCTCTCAGCCTCGGGCTGTCCCCGGCAGAGGCCGATGCCGTGCCCGTGCTGCCGAGGGCGCTGGTGGTCGGCACCGGCAACGGGGCCATCAGTCCGGCGCAGCTGCTGGCCGACTACGGCGTGCCCACCCCCTCGGAGGTGACCCTGCTCAACGCCATGGCCGTCACCCAAGCGGGGGCCGGCTGAACCTGCAGCAGCCACGCTGCCGTGCGCAGCCTCCTGGGAGCAGCAATCGAGGAAGAGGCCGACCTCACACTGGTCGACATGGAAGCGGGTCTCGAGCACCTTTCCCGCTCCGGTGGCACGTTGGCCTACGCCGACGTCCTCCTGATGGTCATGGAGCCTTCCCGTAAGTCGATCCTCACCGCCCAGCGGACCTTGCACCTGGCCGACGAGCTGGGGATCCCCAAGTCCTACGGAGTGGGCAACAAGGCCCGACTGCCGGAGGACGCCGAGTTCTTCCGCACCGTCGCCGCCGAGTACGGGGTACCGCTCGCCGGGATCGTCCCCCACGACGCCGAGGTGGTCGAGGCCGACCGGTCGAACCACGTTCTCGGCCCGGGGCAGGCCCTGGCCGTGCGAAAGGTCGTGGCCGAGATCGCCTCGGTGGTGGATGCCACCGTGGCCGCCGGCAACGGTGCCGACGCCGAGCGGGAGGCGCTGCTCCGTGAGCGCGAGAAGGTCGACGCCCGGCTGGCCCAGCTGCAACAGGCCGACTGACCGACTGACCGTCTGGCCGGCCCTCGTCGCGGTGTGCCTGGCGCTCGGCGCCGGCTGCACCACGGCGGAACCGGACGGCGCCTCGTCCGGTGGGCCGCCCACCTCACCCCCGCTCGACGAGTCCTCGACCACGACGGCGGTGACCACCACGCCGGCACCCCCCGCGGCCACCGTCCTGGCCGCCGGCGACATCGCCGGCTGTGAGACCCAGGGCGACGAGCGCACGGCCGCGCTGCTGGACGCCCACGAAGGCACGATCCTCACCCTCGGGGACAACGTCTACGAGAGGGGCACGGCCCGCGAGTTCGCCGATTGCTATGCCCCCACCTGGGGGCGCCATCTGGGGCGGACCCGGCCCGCTCCGGGAAATCACGACTACGGAAATGGCCGGGCCACGGCGTACTTCGACTACTTCGGCCCGTCGGCCGGTGAGCGAGGGAAGGGCTGGTACAGCTTCGACGTGGGCGGCTGGCACCTGGTGGCGCTGAACTCCAACTGCGCCATCGTCGGCGGATGCGGTCGGGGTTCCGAACAGGAACGATGGCTGCGGGCCGATCTGGCCGCCCACCCCCGGCGGTGCACCCTCGCCTACTGGCACCACGCCCGCTTCAGCTCCGGGCTGCACGGCGACAACGACGTCACCGACGGCCTGTGGCGGGCCCTGCAGGACGCCGGGGCCGACGTCGTGCTCACCGGCCACGACCACGACTACGAGCGCTTCACCACCCTCGATCCTGCCGGCCGCCCGGCCGCTCAGGGGATCCGTGTGTTCGTCGTCGGCACCGGTGGCCGCAGTCTCTACCCGTTCAGGGCGCCGGTCCCCGGCAGCGAGGTCCGCCACGCCGCCGGGTACGGCATCCTCCGGCTGGTGCTCGGGGAGAAGGGCTACGACTGGCGATTCCTCCCCGTGGAGGGCTCCAGCTTCAGCGACACCGGCGAGGGCACCTGCCGCTGACTGGCAGACTCCTCGCCGTGAAGGAAGCCTGCGACAGCGACGAGCACCTCCGAGCCGACATCCGCCTGCTCGGCACCCTGCTCGGCCAGACGCTGGTGCGCCAGGTCGGCCCCGAGCTCCTGGCGCTGGTGGAGCGCGTCCGCGAGCTGAGCCGTCACGGTCGCGAGGACCCGCGGGATCACGGGATGGGGGCCGTGCTGGGCGCCCTCGACCTGTCCACCGCGATCGCGCTGGCCAGGGCCTTCTCGTCCTACTTCCACCTGGCCAACACCGCCGAGCAGGTGCACCGGGCCGCCGCGCTGGACCAGTGGCGGGCCGAGCACGGCAGCGCCATCCAGCAGATGGCCCAGAAGGTGGCCGCCGATCCCGCGGCCGCCGAGGATCTTCGCCGTTGCGCGGCGCGGATCGAGTTGCGCCCCGTCTTCACCGCTCACCCCACGGAGGTCGCCCGGCGATCGGTCCTGACGAAGCTGCGTCGGGTCGGCGAGCTGCTCCAGCGGCGTAGCCACGCGCCCAGCCGCGAGCACGACGCCATCGACGAGCGTCTCGCCGAGATCATCGACCTCCTATGGCAAACCGACGAACTGCGGCGGGAGCGGCCGACGCCGGCCCAGGAGGCGGGGGCGGTGAACTTCTATCTCGACGACCTCGGGCGCAACGTCGTGCCCGGTGTCGTGCGCGATTACGTCGGCGAACTGTCGAAGCTCGGCGCCGAGCTGCCTCCGACCGCCACTCCCATCCACTTCGGCAGCTGGGTGGGTGGCGACCGTGACGGCAACCCCAACGTCACTCCTGAGGTGACGATGTCGGTCCTGGCCCAGCAGCACGACATGGGCATCGAGATGCTCCTCAGCGGCATCGACGCCCTGACCACCGTGCTCAGCTGCTCGACGCAGATCGTCCGGGTGTCGGCGGAGCTGGCCGAGAGCATCGAGCAGGACCGGCTGCTCTTTCCCGAGGTGGCGCGCCGCTTCGGCGGCCTGAACGCAGAGGAGCCCTACCGGCTCAAGGTTTCGTTCATCCGCCAGCGCCTCCGCAACACCCAGCACCGCCTGGCCGAGGGACGGACCGTGGTGGCCGCCGCCGAGTACGCGGACGCCGCCGGCCTGCTGGCCGACCTCGAGCTGATCAGGGAGTCGCTGCTGGCCAACCGTGGCGAGCTGGCGGCCAACGGCTCACTGGCCCGCCTCATGCGGACGGTGGCCGCCTTCCGCTTCCATGTCGCCACCCTGGACATCAGGGAGCACGCCCAGCGCCACCACCGTGCGCTCGCCGCGGTGATCGACACCCATGGCGACCCGGAGATCCCCTACTCCGATCTGGACGCGCAGGAGCGCTTCGACCTGCTGTCCCTGGAGCTCCAGAGCCGGCACCCGCTGATCGGGCCGCTCACCCCCCTCGACGGCGAGGCGGCAGCCGTCCTGGCCGTGTTCACGACGCTCCGGGCCGCTCTCGACCGCTTCGGGGCCGGTGCCGTGGAGAGCTACGTGGTGTCGATGACGAGAGGACCCGACGACATCCTGGCGGCGGTGGTGCTGGCCAGGGAGGCCGGCCTCGTCGACGTCTTCGAGGGTGTAGCCCGCATCGGCTTCGTGCCCCTGCTCGAGACGGTCCGCGAGCTGAGCTCGGCGGCAGCCATCCTGGACGCCCTCTTGTCGGATGAGGCCTACAGGACGATCGTCCGGCTCCGGGGCGACATCCAGGAGGTCATGCTCGGGTACTCCGATTCCAACAAGGACACCGGCATCACAACGTCGCAGTGGGAGATCCACAAGGCACAACGCCAGCTCCGGGACGTGTCCTCACGCCACGGCGTGCACCTGCGGCTGTTCCACGGAAGGGGCGGCACGGTCGGCCGAGGCGGAGGGCCGACCCACGACGCCATCCTCGCTCAGCCCTTCGGCGTGCTGCAGGGATCGATGAAGCTCACCGAGCAGGGAGAGGTCATCTCCGACAAGTACCTGTTCCCGAGCCTGGCCCGCCACAACCTCGAACTGGCCCTCGCCGCCGTGGCCGAGGCGACGGTGCTCCATCAGACGTCTCGACTGACGGTCGAGACGCTCCTCCGGTGGGACGGGACCATGGATGCCATATCCGAGGCGGCGGCCGGCTCGTACCGCTCGTTGCTCGACGCACCCGGCTTCGCCGAGTACTTCTGCTCGTCGACGCCGGTCAACGAGCTGAGCGAGCTCAACCTCGGCTCCCGACCCGCCCGGCGCCCGGGCCAGGACGGGGGAACCGAGCTCGAGCAGCTCCGGGCCATTCCGTGGGTGTTCGCGTGGACGCAGTCCCGCCAGATCATCCCGGGCTGGTACGGGCTCGGGTCCGGCCTGGCCGCGGGCAGGGCGGTCGACCTCCGGGAGCTGACCGACATGTACGAGGGATGGCACTTCTTCCGCACGTTCATCTCCAACGTGGAGATGGTCCTGGCCAAGGTCGACCTGGGCATCGCCGCCATGTACGTGGACCGCCTGGTCGCGCCGGAGCTGCAATGCCTGTTCGACGCCATCCGCACCGAGTACGAGGTCACGGTGGCCGAGGTTCTCGCCGTCACCGGCCAGTCGAGCCTGCTGGAGCGCCAGCCCGAGCTCCGGCGGACCCTCGACGTGCGGGATCTCTACCTGGACCCGATCAGCCATCTGCAGGTGAACCTGCTCTCGCGCTGGCGCACCGGCGACCACACAGACCCTCTGTTGCGCCGGGGACTGCTGCTGACCGTCAACGGCATCGCCGCCGGGCTCCGCAACACGGGTTGAGACTCGCGCCCGCCGGCGGGGAACGGCGGCCACCCAAGGTACGGTGTCGGTGATGGGGCCCGACCTGCTCGGTGTGCCCCTTCCCGAGCTCCTCGAGGCGGCGGCCGCGGTCCGGGATGCGGCCCACGGCCGGAGGATCACCTATTCGCCGAAGGTCTTCGTCCCCCTGACCCAGCTCTGTCGCGACCGTTGCGGCTACTGCACCTTCGCCCAGCCACCGGCCCGGCTGGAGGCGCCCTACCTCACCCCCGAGCAGGTGCTGGCCGTAGCGCGCGCCGGCGCCTCCGCCGGCTGCCGCGAGGCGCTCTTCACCCTCGGCGAGCGCCCGGAGCTGCGGTACCCGGTGGCCGGCGAATGGCTCGCCCGCAACGGGTTCGAGTCGACCCTCGACTACCTGCGGGCCTCCTGCGCCCTCGTCAGCGAGGCGACCGGGCTTCTTCCCCACGGGAACGCCGGCGCCCTGCTGGGCCCGGAGCTGGCGGCCATGCGGGAGGTGACGGCCTCCCAGGGCATGATGCTCGAGGCCCTCGAGCCCGGCCTGGCCTGCCACCAGGGCTCACCGGACAAGACCCCGGAGCGCCGGCTGGCCACGCTCGAGGCCGCCGGCGAGCTGGGCATCCCGTTCACCACCGGGGTCCTCTGTGGTATCGGGGAGAGCCGCCACGACCGGCTCGGCGCCCTGCGGGCCATCGCCGCCTCGCACCGCCGGCACGGGCACGTTCAGGAGGTGATCGTCCAGAACTTCCTCCCCAAGCCGGGGACGACGATGCACCTGGCCCCGCCGTGCCCCCCCGACGAGCTGCTGTGGTCCGTGGCCGTGGCCCGTCTGGTCCTTCCAATGGAGATCCACCTCCAGGCCCCCCCCAACCTGTCGGAGGACTTCGGCCGCCTGCTCGACGCCGGCATCGACGACTGGGGCGGGATCTCCCCGGTGACCGCCGACCACGTCAATCCCGAACGGCCGTGGCCGGCACTGGACCGGCTGGCCACTGTTTGCCGTGCACGCGGCTTCACCCTGGCCCCCCGACTGACCGTGTACCCGGAGTTCGCCCGTGATCCGGCCCGGTGGCTGTCGCCGGCCATGCGCTTCCCGGTGATGGATCTCTGCGACGCCGAGGGCCTGGCCCGCGACGACCTCGATTGGTACGCCGGCACCACCGCGTCCCCGCCGGCGCTGGTGCCCGCCGTCTCGACCCCGGCCGGTCCCGCCGCCGCCGCCAACGGCCCGGTGGCCGATGTGCTCACCGGGATCCGGGGCGGGGAGGAGCCCGGTGTGGAGGAGCTCGTCACGCTCTTCGGTGCCCGGGGGCCCGAGGTGACGGCGGTGGCCGAGGCGGCCGACCAGGTGCGCCGGGAGGCGGTGGGAGAGCCGGTCACGTGGGTCGCCAATCGCAACATCAACTACACCAACGTCTGCACCTTCAAGTGCCGCTTCTGCGCCTTCTCGAAGGGGCCCCTCTCGCTCAACCTGCGGGGTGAGCCGTACCTCCTGGACTTCGAGGAGATCACCCGGCGGGTCGTCGAGGCCGAGGCCCGGGGCGCCACCGAGGTCTGCCTCCAGGGCGGGATCCACCCCAGCTTCGACGGCGACTACTACGTCGACGTCATCGCCGCCGTGCGGGCGGCGTCGCCCACCATCCACATCCACGGCTTCACCGCGCTGGAGGTCACCGAGGGTGCCCGCCGCCTGGCCGAGCCTCTGGAGACCTACCTCGGCCGCCTGCGCGACGCCGGCCTGAAGAGCCTTCCGGGCACCGCGGCCGAGATACTCGACGACGAGATCCGGGCCGTGCTCTGCCCCGACAAGATCGACACCGAGGAGTGGCTGGAGGCCCACCGCACCGCACACCAGGTGGGGCTGCGGTCGAACATCACCATCATGTTCGGCTCCATCGAGCACCCGGTCCACTGGGCCCGTCACATCGTGCGGACACGGGCGCTGCAGAAGGAGACCGGCGGCTTCACCGAGTTCGTGCCCCTTCCTTTCGTGCACATGGCGGCGCCGATCTACCTGCAGCGGGCCAGCCGCAGGGGGCCGACGTTCCGGGAGGTGCTGCTCATGCACGCCGTGGCCAGGCTCGCCTATCACCCCCTGGTGCCCAACATCCAGGTGTCGTGGGTGAAGACGGGGCCCGAGGGAGCGCGTCAGGCCCTCCAGGCCGGCGCCAACGACCTCGGCGGCACCCTCATGGACGAGAACATCTCCCGGGCGGCGGGAGCAGCCCACGGCCAGGCCATGGACCGCGAGGCGCTGGCGGCCGTCGTATCGCCCCTGGGGCGCCCCCTCGTGCAGCGCACCACGCTCTACGAGAGCACCGGCGCCGGTGCCGGCGCCGGCGGGGCCTGACTTGGCCGAGCGACTCCCCCACTACCGGACCGGGCGGGCCGATCTGGACCAGAGGCTCGACGAGCTGCTCGACGCCGCCGGCGCCGGCGCCAACCCGAACCGCGATCAGCTCTTCGAGATCCTGGCCGCGGCGACGCGCCTGGCCGGCGCCGACGTCGACCGGCTGAGCCTCAAGATCACCAATGCCGCCCTGCGGGAGCTGGCTCGGGCCTTCCGGATCTTCGCCCCCTACCGGGGGGTGCCCAAGGTGACGATGTTCGGCTCCGCCCGCACGCTGGCCGACGACCCCCTCTACTCCCAGGCCCGCGACATGGCCCGCGTCCTGGCCGCCACGGGGTGGATGGTGGTCACCGGCGGGGGCCCCGGCATCATGGCCGCCGGCCTGGAAGGCGCCGGTCGCCAGCACTCGTTCGGGATCAACATCCGCCTGCCCTTCGAGCAGGGGGCGAACGAGTTCATCGCCGGCGACGCCAAGCTCGTCACCATGAAGTACTTCTTCACCCGCAAGCTCATGCTGCTCAAGGAGTCCGACGCCTTCGTCGTCCTGCCCGGCGGCTTCGGCACCCTGGACGAGGCCCTGGAGCTGCTGACCCTCATGCAGACGGGAAAGGCCGACCCGTCCCCCATCGTCCTGCTGGAGGTGCCGGGCGGCACCTACTGGCACGCGTGGGAGCGGTTCGTCACCGAGGAGGTGATCACCCGGGGCCTGGCATCGCCGGAGGACCGTTCCCTCTACCGGATCGCCGACGACGTGACCGACGCGGTGGCCGAGATCCTCGGCTTCTACCGCAACTACCGCTCCCGCCGGGCCGTCGGCGAGCAGTTCGTCATCCGGCTCAGGAACGCCCCGACAGAACCCGAGATCGCCGCCCTGTCGGAGGAGTTCGCCGACATCTGCACCGACGGCTGCATAACCGCCTCCGCCCCTCTCCCCGCCGAGGTCGCCGACGACGACCAGCTCGACCTGCCCCGGATCGTGCTGTGCTTCGACCGCATGAGCCACGGCCGGCTGCGAGACCTCATCGACCGCCTCAACACTCTCCCCAGCGCCCCCCCGCCGGCAGCCCTCCCAACGGTGGGAACGCCGCGGTGAGTCAGGGATCCTCGGCCTTGCGGAGGAGGTCGCAGGCCTTGTCGACGGCGCGCCGGGCCCGGGTCAGGCGCTTCTCCTGCCCGGCAGGGTCCCCCTCGGCCCCATCCAGCGCGGCACGGAGGCGGTCGAGGGCGAGGTCGCCGAGCTCGGACGAGATGTCGGCCAGGCGCCGGCGCAGGTCCTCGATGTCTGCGGCCATGGCGCCAAGCCTCGCGCGCGGCGAACGGTAGCGTCGGCAGCCGATGGGTGACCTGGCGCTGGCCGGCTACGTGGCGGCCGAGCAGGAGCGGATCGTGGCGACGCTGTTCGACTGGCTGCGCATCCCTTCCATCTCGGCCCATCCTGCCCGCGCCTCGGACGTCGTGCGATCGGCACACTTCGCGGCCCACCTCCTGGAGGAGGCCGGCTTCGAGAACGTCACGGTGCTGGACACGCCGGGGGCCCCGAGCGTCTACGGGGACTGGCTCCATGCCGGCACCGGAGCCCCCACCGTGGTGGTGTACGGGCATCACGACGTGCAACCCGTGGACCCCGAGGACGCCTGGACGTCGCCGCCCTTCGACCCGGTCCTGGTGGACGGTGAGTGCCGCGCCCGGGGCGCCATCGACGACAAGGGACAGGTGCTCTACGAGATCGAAGCGGCCCGCGGCCTGCTCCGGCGCGACGGACGACTGCCGGTCAACCTCAAGTTCCTCATCGAGGGCGAGGAGGAGGTGGGCAGCCCCAACTTCGAGGCCCTTCTGCGGGCCGAGGGCGACCGGCTCCGGTGCGACGTCGTCGTCGTCTCCGACACCACCATGTGGGCTCCCGACGTGCCTTCGGTGTGCATGGGGATGCGGGGCCTGGCCGCCTTCGACCTCACCATTCACACCGCGGAGTCCGACCTGCACTCGGGCAGTTTCGGCGGGTCGGTGCCGAACCCCGTGCACCTCCTCGCCTCGATGGTGGCGGCCCTCCACGACGGCGACGGCCGGGTGACGCTTCCCGGCTTCTACGACCAGGTGCGACCGCTGACACCGGAAGAGGAGGCGTCGCTTCGGGCGCTGCCCTTCGACGAGGCCGACTGGAAGGCCAAGGCCGGAGTGCAGCGCCTCGAAGGGGAAGCCGGTTTCTCCACCTTGGAGCGGGTGTGGACCAGACCCACGTGTGAGGTGGTGGGCTTCACCGGCGGCTACGGCGGAGAAGGCGTGAAGACGGTCGTGCCGGCGTCGGCCAACGCCAAGGTCACCTTCCGCCTCGTCGCCGACCAGGACCCCGTGCAGGTGGCCGACGCCTTCCGGAGCTGGGTCGCCCTCCAGGTGCCCGAGGGCATCCGCTGGGAGCTCACCGCCCTGGGGGCGGTCGCCCCGGCGCTGACGCCCGCCGGCCACCCTGCCGTGGCCGCGCTGTGCCGGGCCATCGAGAAGGTGTGGGGCACGGCGCCGCTGTTCACGCGCGAGGGCGGCAGCGGGCCGGAAGAGGCGCTGGGCCGGGTGCTCGGGGCGCCGGTGCTCTACCTCGGCGTCGGGCTACCGGACGACCGGTTCCACGCCCCGAACGAGCGCCTCGTGATGGACCAGTTCTGGCGGGGCCTCCTGGCCGCCGCCGAGCTCTGGCTCGATCTGGGGTCGCGGCGCTCATGACGGTGCCGGCCTCGGCCCACGAGCTGGTGAGCTTCGAGGACGACGACGAGGAGCGTACGTGGTTGTTCGACGTGACGTTCCTGCTCAGCAGCTGGACGTGCATCTTCGGCCGGGGCTGCCAGGGGGTCCTCACCGGGCCGGCGGCCGAGCAGGTCCAAGGCTGCTGCTCCTACGGTGCCCACTTCACCGGCGACGAGGACATCACCCGGGTGGAGGCGGCGGCCACGACGCTCAGCCCTGAGCAGTGGCAGTTCCGGGCCCAGGGCCTCCGCCGCGGAGTGACCAAGACGGGCCGGTCCGGTGAACGAACGACCCGTCTCGTCCAGGACGCCTGCATCTTCCTCAACCGCACCGACTTCGCCCGCGGCCCCGGCTGCGCCCTCCACCTGGCCGCCCTCGACCGGGGGGAGGCTCCCCTCGACCTCAAGCCGGACGTCTGCTGGCAGCTGCCCCTACGGCGCGAGGATGCCGACGACGGCCACGGTCACGTGACCTCCACCATCACCCAGTGGGACCGGCGTCACTGGGGGGGCGGCGGGGCCGACTTCCACTGGTGGTGCACAGAGGCCCCGGAGCCCTTCGTCGGCCACGAGCCGGTCTACCTGGCCATGCGTGAGGAGCTGACCGCCATGGTCGGGGCGTCGGTCTACGACCGGCTCGCCGCCTATCTCGAATCCCGCTCCGGCGACTGGACGCCGCTCCCCCACCCCGCCGTCCGGCGCTGAGCGGCCTGTCCGTCAGCCGCTGCGCAGCCCCCGCAGGGCGGGCCAGAGGCCGGCCGCGGTCGTTCGCCAGTCGTAGAGACTCCCGCCGATACCGCCGGTGTCGGCCACGGCCCGCTTGAAGGCCTCCACGTCGTCGCCGCTCGTGTTGTTGGCGATGCCGCCGATCGGGTGCACCGGCGCCTGGGGCTGCCCGAGGTTGGCCCGCAGGCGGTCGACGTTCTCCCGGGTGTAGCGGTAGGCGTCCCGGTAGCCGCTGTCGGCCCTGCGGTTGGTCCAGTACCCCATTGTCATCCACATGTCGTACGAGGGCGCGATCTCGCGGTACGGGAAGTTCGGCCAGAAGTTGGGGTTGATCACCTCCAGCACCACCGGGGGCAGGACGATGGCAGAGATGGTCCGCCCGGGCAGGGACTGCCGCAGGGCCGAGCTGAGCTCGATGAGCCGGCGGTTGCGCTCGTTGACGTCACCGACGTTCCGGGCCTCGATGTCGACCCCGATGCCGCTGACTCCGGGTAGGGCGGCGACAGCCCGCAGCCGCTGCAGGTCCCGACCGACATCGACCAGCGTGGGCAGGTACCACACGACCACGTAGATGTTGCGGCTGACCGCCCGGTCGATGTAGGCCTGCAGGAGCTCCGGCTCGAGGACGTCGGTGGGCGCGTCGTGCTTGGAGGCCTGGATGTAGAGGGTCTGGACCCCGGCGTCGGCCATGCGATCGACGTCGTCCGGCGAGGTCGTCGGGCGGCCGTTGGTGAAGGTGTGGCTCCAGTCGTAGACGTCGACCCAGGTGCCCAGGCCCCGGTAGGGGGCCGACCCGGAAGACGCAGCCGGCGCCGGCCGCGGCCCGGTGATGAGCGGTGCGGTGAGTGGTGACGGTGGCGCAGTGGTGGGAGGGGGAGGTGGAGCGGGAGCGGCTGAGGGCGGGGGAGGCGGAGGGCTCAGCTTCGTGGTGACCGACGAGGGCGGGGCGGTAGGCGGTGGGGCCACATCGACGGTGGGGGGCACGGTCACGGGCTCGAGGGCGAGAGTGGTCATCGTCGTGGTGGGCAGCTCCGACGGAGGTGGCGTCGACAGCGGTAGCGCCCCGGCCGCGGCGATGGCCGGCGGCGGCACGAGGTCGCGCTGGTGGGTACCGGCCTTGACCGCGCCGGCCACGAGCAGAAGAGCTGTGACGGCGCGCAGCAGGTGCAGCGTCCGAGCGTGCCGGCGCCTGGCACCTGCGCCGACCACAGCTGCCGCCGGCACGTGGCCGGCCGGAGGGCGGGCGCGGCGGCGCCGGTGCGGCTCGACCATCTCGTCCTCGCCCCCTCGCCTTCGTCGCACAGTTCGTTCAGGAGGTCCCGGTGGCCTGGCCCTGGCCGGGGCGGTCCGCGTCCTGCGGACCGGTCTGGGTCATGAGCTCGTCGTCGAGGGGCTCATCGGTGGCAAGGTCCTCTGTGGCCAGGCACCACGAGGCGTGGTCGTCCTCCGGGTCGGCCCCGCACTCCGCGCAGGGTTCCGGGGGCAGCTCGGTCGGGCGCAGCTTGAACGCACGAGCCTCTTCGAAACGCCGGTGCCGGCCCTTCTTCACGCAGTGCTCCCCTGAGACGAAGGCTTATGACCCGGCCATGGTACCCGACAGCGGCAGCGTTAGGGTTCATTCCCATGGCCGAGAACTTCGATGTGGACGCACTGATCGAGCGCTTCCGGGAGCGGGCGAAGGCCGTACGAAGTCGTGGCGTGCCCCCCGTGGAGGGCCCCGACCGCAAGCGGTTCATCGAGCAGGCCAAGGTCGACTACATGGACTACGCCATGCTCGGTGACGCCGAAGGCTCCCTCGCCGACGGCATCCTGACCCTGCGCATCGACCTTCGGCCGAAGGACTGACAGAAGAGGTCTTCGCCGCCACCGGGGAGCATCCGCGTTCCCCGCTACCGGGAGCGGGATCATTGGGTGTCAGCCGCACTCCAGGAGGCAGCCATGTCGTATCCCGACCCCCACGTGCCGACGCCCGATCCGGCTCCCGCTCCGGCTCCCGCTCCGAGCGGGGAAGCCGAGCAGCAGCCGCCCGGTGGCGCCGCCGTCTTCCAGGGCATGCTCAGCGTGCTCGGCGAGGAGCTGGAGCAGCTTCGTCGCGGCACAGCCAACCTGCAGGAGGCGGTGAGCCGTTCTCAGGCTGAGACGGTGGCCGCGCTGGAGGCCCGGCTGGACCGGCTGGAGGCCCTCGACAACGAGGGTCGCAGCGAAGCGGGCAGTGTCGCCATCCGCCTGGAACAGGCCGCGGCAGCCACCCGGGAGCACCTGTCCAGGCTCGAGGCGGGCGTCCAGGCGGTCCAGGACGCGCCCCCCTTCGCGGCCAGGGCCGTCGTGGAGAACCTGTCGCCGGTCATCGAGGACGTGAACGATCGGGTGGCCCGGCTCGAGGAGGCGTTCACCCGGCTCGTGGACCAGGCTGACCTGCGCTCGACCACCCTGGCTTCGGAGCTGCAGGGCGTGGTCGTGACCGGGATGGAGCGGCTGGCCACGTTGGCCGCCCGCACCGACGAGTCCACCGCGGCCGAGCTGCAGGGCGTGCGCAACCGCGTCGATCTCATCACCAGCTCCCTGGCCGGCCTGGCCGCCGAGGTCACCGACCTGGCCGAGGTGAGCCGCCGCCTGGTGGACGAGGGGCGAGCCCGGCCGCTGCTGGAGGCCATCGACGCCGCCTCACGTGAGCAGGGCGAAGCTCTCTCCGCCATGCACACCTCCATCACCCGCCGGATCGACGCCAGGGCCCGCACCATCGCCGAGATGGTCGATGGCTTCTCAGCTCCGCTGGGTGCCGCCGCCGCCCTGGTCCCAGGCCTCGACGAGGTGAGCCGCGCCATCGCCAGGCAGGAGGCCGAGGTGGAGCGGAGCCGGCTGGTGGCCGAGGAGGTGGCCACGGCCGTCTCTGCCGTGCCTGGCGGCCTGGCCGGGGCGCTCGGGCGCCACGAGGCGGCCCTCGAGCAGGTTCGGGCCGCGGTGGTCGACCGGGCCGACGACGGCAGGGCGCTGCGGGAAGCAGTGGCCGGCCTCGAGGCCTCCATCGGCCGCTCCCTGGAGGGAGTGCGGTCGTACCTCGGCGAAGGTCTCGTCCACGTGAGCCGCCGTCAGGCCGGGACGGGCAAGGCCATGGAGTCGGCGGCGGCGGCTCTTGAGTCGATGGAGCGCCAGATCAACGGCCTGGCCGGGCTGTGCCAGTCGCTCGCCGCCGGCGCCGAGCAGCAGACGGGTGCCTCGGCCCGGGTGGCCGACCTCGTGCTCGAGACACGGGCCGCCCTGCGCAGCGATCTCGATCGCTTGGAGGCCACGGTGCACCTGGAGTCGCTCAAGCTGCACCAGCAGGACCAGGCCCGGCTGGCCGGCGCCGCCTCGGCGACCACCGAGGTCGTCGAGCGTGAGGCGGCCCTGCTGGCGCAGCGGGTGTCGGCCGTGGCCGCCGCCGTGGAGAGTGTCCGCGGTGTCCTCCACACCCACGTCGAGGATGTCAGCCGCGGCGGTTCGGTCCCCCTGGCCCTGGTGAAGGACAGCTAGTGCTCCGTCGCTGATATGGCCTGGGTGCATCGGCGAGCCAGCGGTGTCATCAGGCAAGGCGCGACGACGAAGGAATCCTCTTGCCGGCTTTCGAGGAGGAGCAACGCTGCCAGGGGCATCGCTGGCCGGCGAGGCACCAGGTGATATCGGCGACGGTGCACTAGTACTGGCGGTCCTCCAGCACCAGCCGGTCGCCGTGGAAGGCCAGCGCCGCCTTGCCCTCCACGAGCCGCCCCACCGGCTGGCCCACCAGCTCATGGCGCCAGCCCGTGGCCAGCCGTGCTTCCGGGGCACGCCGCAGGTACGCCTGCAGGTCGGCCCGGTTGGCCAGGAGGGCCGCGTCGATCTCTAGATCGGAGGCGAGTTGCCCAACCCAGGCCGACACCAGGGTCACCGCCGGGCGGAGGGTGCGCTCCAGCTGCTCCTCCGACGGCGGGCGCCGCAGCTCCGCCTCTGGGAGCCGCCGCCCTCGGGCCACGGCGGCCAGCACCTCGTCGGCCAGGTTGCCCTTGAGGTTGCGGCCGTCGAGCCCGCGCACCGCCAGCAGCTCCTCGCGGCTCCTCGGGGGGCGCTGGGCGATGGAGGCCAGGGCGAGGTCGGCGAGAACGAACCTGGGCGGCAGGTCCATGTCGGCGGCTCGTCGCTCACGCCAGGCGGCGACCTCCTGGGCCACGCCACGGGAGGACCCCCTCAACGATCGTGACGACTTCAGGCGCCACCACGCAGTGGCCGGGTCCTGCGGCGCCCTCGCCTGCACCCGCATCTCCTCGCACTCGACCTCGGCCCACTGGAGCCGGCCCCGGGCCCGGAGCCGCTCGCAGATGGTGGCGTGCAGCTCGAGCAGGTACTCCACGTCGGCCGCGGCATAGGTCTGCTGCTCGCTGGTGAGCGGCCGCTTCGTCCAGTCGGTGAGACGGTCGCCCTTGGGCAGGCGGCGCCCGACGATCTGCTCCACCAGCGTCTGGAGGGAGGGGGTGGAGAATCCGAGGAAACCGGCTGCCACCTGGGTGTCGAACAGCCGGCGGGGCAGGACCCCGCAGGCCCGCAGCAGGACCTCGAGATCCTGGTCGGCGGCGTGGAGCACGGCCGTGCCACCACCTTCGAGCACCTGGGCCAGCGGGCCGACGTCGACGGCCAGCGGGTCAACCAGGGCCAGGCCACCGGGCCAGGCGATCTGCAGGAGAGCCAGCTGGGCGTAGTACGTGCGCTCCCGGTGGAACTCGGTGTCGATGGCATAAGCCTCCACCTCGGCCACCTCCTCGACGATCTCCCGGAAGCGGCCGCTCTCGCCCACCCATTCCGGCTTCATCGCGCCGGCTTCGGCGCCTGTCATGCCGGCGCCGGCTCGGGGAGGGGCGCCGGCTCCGGACGGAGCTCGAGGTAGATCGCCTTGGCCGCGCCGAGGAGGGGCACGGCGAGAAGAGCCCCGACCACTCCCCCGGCGGAGACGCCGATCAAGGCGGCCGTCATGGTGGCCGGAGGTGACAGCTTGACGGCCTGGCCCACCAGCAGGGGGCCGAGCACGTGGTTCTCGATCTGGAGGTAGACCACGAAGATGGCCGCGCAGGCCAGTCCCGTTCCTGCGCCCTGGGTGAGCCCGAGGAGCACGAACGGGATCCCCCCGGCCGCCCCGCCTATCTGGGGCACGAGATCCCACACGGCCACCCATGCCGCGGCCAACGGGCTGAGCGGTACCCCGAGCACCAGGCCGGCGCTCAGGACGACCAGTCCCGCCACCCCCGCCACGAGAAGCGAACCGGCGACGTAGCGCCCCACGACGCTGTAGGTCAGCAGCGCCATCCGGTCGGCCCGTTCCCGGCGAGCTTCGGGGAGCAGCCTTCGCGCCCCCCTCAGGAGCCGCTCGCCGTCGAGGAGCAGTGAGAAGGCGAAGAGGAGGGTCAGGACGCCGGCAGCCACCCCGCCGGCCACCGACTGGGCGGCCCGGCGCAGCGGCGAGGCATCGACCGAGAGCCGGTCGGGTAGCTCCCGGACCCAGTTCTCGACCTTCCGGGGAGCACCTGCGTCGGCCAGGGCGTTCCCCACCACCGGAAGGTCCTCGAGGTCGGCGACCACCGTCGGCAGCTCCCTTCCGAGGGCCCCCGCCTGGCGCACGGCCGGCGGGACGAGGAGGAGGCCCAGGGAGGTGACGACAGCGGCGGCGGCAAGGGCCACCACGGCCACGGCATTCGCCCGGCCCAGGCGCAAGCGGCGTTGGACCAGCACGACCACCGGGTTGAGGGCCAGGGCCAGCAGCGTGCCGATCGCCACTGCGGTGATGGTGCGTGGCACCGAGCGGGCCAGCCCGGTCGCTGCGACCAGCGCACTGAAGGCAGCCAGGAACACCAGTACCGAACGCCAGTCCAGGTCCACCTCGAGGCTGTCCGGGGCGTCGGGCATGCCGCCGGTACTGTACCGGCGATGCCAGCGCGTGGGGCTACCCGCCAGCTGCGCATCACGCCCCGTTCGGCCGTGCTCGCCGTGGCCATGTTCGGTCTCACCCTGCTCCTGCTGCGCGTGGCGGTGGCCTCCCAGCGGGTACTCGGGTGGATGCTGGTGGCAGCCGCCATCGCCGGCCTGCTCCACCCGCTGGTGGCCCGGCTGGCCAGCCGGCTCCCGCGTGGGCTGGCCGTGCTGCTGGTGGTCGGAGGCTCGGTGGCCACCTTCGGAGGGCTCGGCTACCGGTTGGTGGACTCGCTGGTCGCCGAGACGGCCAGGCTTCAGGAGGCGGCCCCGGCTGCCGCGGAACGGATCGAGAGAGACGACCAGATCGGCGAGGTCGCCCGTGACGTCCGGCTGGCGGAGCGCACCGAGCAGTTCCTGGAGGAGCTCCCGGAGCGGCTTCGGGGGGGGACGCCGGCCGAGGCCATCCGGGCCGCCGCCACCCGCGGCGTCGCCTACCTGGCGACGGTGGTGCTGTCGATCTTCTTCCTCCTGCACGGCGGCGCGCTGGCCGCCGGCGCCATGCGCCAGATGCACGAGGGCCCCACCCGTGACCGGGCCCAACGCGTCGCCCTGGCCGCGTTCAACCGGGGCTTCGGCTACGCCCGTGGGAGCCTCCTCATGAGCGCCGGCGCCGGGCTCGTCGCCTACGTGGTGGCTCGCGCCGCCCACGTGCCGGGACCGGTACCCCTGGCCCTCTGGGTGGCACTGTGGGACCTGGTACCCATCATCGGCTTCGCCGTCGGGGCCCTCCCGATCGTCGTCCTCAGCGGGGTGGGCCACACCAGTCGCGGTATCGCCGTCGCCGGTGTCTTGCTCGCCTATCAGGTGCTGGAGGCGCTCGTGATCCAACGCCGTGTGGAGCGCCGCTCGATTCGCCTGGGCCCTTTCCTGACGGTCGCCGGCGGCATGGCCGGCCTGGAGCTCTACGGGATCGGAGGGGCTCTGGTGGCCGTGATGGTCCTGGCCCTGGCCGTGGCCGGCCTGGACGAGCTGGCCTCTACGAATCAGCCCGCCCCCGCGGCCGGCGATGGGGCCGCCGGCGGCGACTGAACCGACCATGGACGCCGACGCCCGCGGAAGTGGTTACTGTCGGCGGAATGCCGCTTTTCTCGTTCGAGGGTAAATCGCCCGACATCCACCCCGATGCTTTCATCGCCCCGACCGCGACCCTTGTGGGAGACGTGGTGGTGGAGGCCGGAGCATCGGTCTGGTACGGCGCCGTCCTCCGCGGTGACTGCGCGCAGGTGATCGTGCGGGCCGGCGCCAACGTGCAGGACGGGGCCGTGCTCCACGGCCGTCCCGGCACGGTCACCGAGGTCGGTGCCAACGCCACGGTCGGTCACCTGTGCCTCGTCCACGGTGCCGTCCTCGGCGAGGGTTGCATGGTCGCCAACGGGTCCACCGTCCTCGACGGCGCCACCATCGGGGCCGGCGCCATGGTGGCGGCCCACTCGCTGGTCCCGGCCAACTTCGTGATACCTGTCGGCTTCCTCGCCACAGGAGTCCCCACCGAGATCCGCCGCCCGGTAGAGGGATCACCGGGGGAGGACTGGGTGCGCACCAATGCCGCCCACTACGCCGAGCTGTCCCAGCGCCACCGCGACGGCCTGGAGCCGATCGACCGCTCCAGCCACCCCGGCTGACCCGCTGGCTCCGGTTGCTTGATCAGCCCCGCGGTACAACCGGGTCGGGCGGGGCGAAGCCCTGGCGCATGGTGTTCTCGCTCACGACCCGCGGATCGAGGAACTGCAGCAGATAGTCCGGTCCACCGGCCTTCGAGCCGACGCCGGACATCCCGTAGCCCCCGAAGGGCTGGCGGCCGACCACGGCGCCGGTGACGGCCCGGTTGACGTAGATGTTGCCCCCCCTCAGCTCGGCAGAGGCATAGGCGATGCTCGTCGGTGAGCGGGAGAAGACGCCTCCCGTGAGGGCGTAGTCGGTGTCGTTGGCGATCTCGACCGCTTCCTCGAGGTCCTTGGCCCGCATCACCGTGAGGACCGGGCCGAATATCTCGTCACGGGCCAGAGGCGAGCCCGGCGACACGTCCCCCACGATCGTGGGCCCCACGAACCATCCGGGCGAGGGAACGTCGTCGCGCGCCAGCAGGACCTGCCCCTCCGCCGGCGCCCTCTCCACGTGGCCGCGCACGCGACCCCACGCCTCCTCGTCGATGACCGGCCCGACCTTCACGGCCATCTCCCGGGGGTGGCCAACCCGTAGCTCGGCGGCATGCCCCACCAGGCGGCGGACCAGCTCGTCGTAGACGCTGTCGACGACCACCAGCCTGGACGCCGCCGAGCACTTCTGCCCCGCGTACCCGAAGGCGGAGATGGCGATGGCCGGAACGGCGTGGTCCAGGTCCGCGTCGGCGTCGACGATCAGCGCGTTCTTGCCGCCCATCTCGGCGATGACCCGCTTCACGTGGCGCTGTCCGTGCCGGGGCACGGCCGCCGCCTGGTTGATGGCGAGCCCCACGTCCTTGGACCCGGTGAAGGCGATGAGGGACACATCCGGATGCTCCACCAGGCGGGCGCCGACCTCCTCGCCGAGACCCGGGAGGAAGCCCACCACCCCGGCGGGCAGGCCGGCGGCCTCGAGGGCCTCGATCAGCCGGTAGGCGACGGCCGGCGTCTGCTCGGCCGGCTTGAGGACCACGGCGTTGCCGGCGACCAGAGCGGCCACGACCATGCCGGTGGGGATGGCCAGCGGGAAGTTCCACGGAGCGATCACCACCCCGACTCCCTTGCCCTGATAGAGCATCCGGTTCGACTCCCCCGGCGGCGAATCGACCGTGCCGCCCCGGTCGAGGCGCAGCATCTGGCGGCCGTAGTACTCGCAGAAGTCGATGGCCTCGCAGACGTCCCCGTCGGCCTCCGCCCATGGCTTTCCCGCCTCGAAGACCTCCAGCGCGGCCAGCTCGACCCGGCGAGCCCGCATCCACTCCGCGGCTCGGAAGAGAACAGCCGCCCGGTCCGCCGCCGGCGCCCGGCGCCACGCCGGCCACGCCCTCAGCGCCGCGGCAACGGCGGCGTCGGCCTCCTCTCGCCCGCAGGACGCCGACACCGCCACGACCCGTTCGGGATCGCCGGGGTCCACCGACGTGATCGTGCCTCTGGTGTGCAGCCGCTCACCGGCGACGACGGCGGGGACGTCGATCGGCCCTCTACCGCCCTCGCCCGGCGCGGCCGCCTCCACCGCGGCAGCGAAGGCGTCCCGGACATCCGCCCGCCGCCACTCCCCCGGCGGCTCCGGCCGGTACACGCCGGCCTCGGGAGTGGCAAGGAGGGCCCGCACATCCGTAGGCGGGCGGGGCACCGGCGCCTCCGGGTCCGGGAGACGGTCCACCTTGGGCGGGGCGATGAGCTCCTCGACCTCCCGACCCTCGGCGAAGCGCTGGCGGACGAAGCTCTCGTTGGAGGTGTTCTCCAGGAGTCGCCGCACCAGATAGGCCATCCCCGGCACCAGCTCGCCGACCGGCGCGTAGATGCGCAGGCGCAGGCCCAGGCGGCGGATGGCGGCCTGCACGGGCTCGGCCATCCCGTAGAGCATCTGCAGCTCATAGGCCGTGTCCGGCACGCCGTTGGCGCGGGCGTACGACACGGCGTAGGCCAGCGACCTCAGGTTGTGCGAGCCGAACGCGGCCCGCACCGTGGTGTGGTGATCGTGCAACAGGCGGGTGCAGCGCTCGAAGCTGGCATCGGTCTCCTCCTTCTCCTCGAAGACCGGCACCGGCCAGCCTTCGGCCTTGGCCGTGATCGTCTCGGCGTCCCAGTAGGCCCCCTTCACCAGCCGCACGCTGATCGGGTGGGGCCGGTCGAGACCATGAGCCCAGGCGATCACGTCGGCCAGGTCGAGCCGGCAGTCCTTCAGGTAGGCCTGCAACACGACGCCGGTGTGCAGGCGGGCCAGGCTCGGTTCCTCCACCAGCGACCTGAACAGCTCGAGGGTGAGGTCCTTGACGTCGTAGCTCTCCATGTCGAACCAGACGAACGCTCCCTCGTCGGCGGCCCGCCGTAGCAGTGGCATGAGCCGGGAACGGGCCTGGGCCAGGCCCTCCTCGCGGGTGAGGGGGGCGTACTTGGACGAGAGCGCCGTGGGCTTGATGCTGATGTTGGCGCGGGGCAACGGGCCATGGTGGTCGCGCTCGAGATGGTCGTCGGGCGCCCACGAGGCCGTCCCGGCCAGCAGCGATCGCAGCATCTCCTCCATGCGGGCGGCATAGCGGTCGGCCTCGGCCTCGGTGACGGTCTTCTCCCCGAGCAGGTCGACGGTGAAGGCGCTCCCCTGGCGCCACAGCTGGTGGAGCCCGGCCACCGCCTCGCCCGGTCCCTGGCCCACGATGAACTGCCGGGCCATGCGCTCGATGTTCCGCCGCGCCACCGCCGCGGTGATGCGGTCGCCCAACGGGAGGTGGTCGGCGACATCGATGCCCAGCTCGAGGACCTTCGGGGCGTCGGTGCCCTCGAAGTACTCGTCGACGTGGCGCAGCACATCGGCGTCACCCGTCGTGGCCGGGAAGACGTCGACGAAGCGGAACAGCTGGGTGCGGAACGACGGGTGGGCCATGGCGTAGCCGAGCATGCGCTCGCTCCACCACGACATCTTGTAGACGTTGGCCTTCTCGCCCTCGCCGAGGTCGGCGATGGACCGGGCCAGGGCGGTGACGTCGCGTTCCGAGGGCGAAGGCACGGACCTTCAGCTCCCGCAGGGCTCAGGCCGGCAGGCCCCGCCACTCGGGGTCGAGCTGGCGGAGGAACTGCGAGCATCTCTCCTCCTCGGCCGCCTCGCCGATGGCGGCGGCGGCCTGGCGGAGCCCCTCCACCGCCCGCAGGAAGCCGCGGTTGGGCTCACGGCTCCACCGCACGTAGCCGGAGCCCCGCCAGCCGGCCTGGCGCAGCGCGTCAAGCCCCCGGTGGTAGCCGACGCGGAAGCACGCGTAGGCCTCCACGTCGTCACGAGCCAGCTCCCCCAGGCGGGCCCACCCGTCCAGGTAGGCGGGGAAGGTGGCCACCACGCCGGCCACGGCATCCCGCCGGCGCTCGGGCGGCTCGGCCAGCGCCGACTCCAGTCGGGAGGCGGCCTCCGGGGACGGCGGCGGCAGGACCGTCTCGGGCAAGCCGGAGGAGAGCGTGACAGGGGAATCGGGCATGGTCAGCGATCGTAGGCTCCCCGCCCCATGCCCGTTGCCTGCACGTTCTGCGCCATCGTGGCCGGCGATGCCGCGGCTCACATCGTGATGGCCGACGAGACGGTGGTGGCGTTCCTCGACCAGCGGCCCCTCTTCCCGGGTCACGTGCTGATAGTGCCCCGGGCCCACCACGAAACCCTGCTCGACATTCCCCCTGGTCTCACCGCCCCGCTGTTCGACAGCGTCCGCCGCGTGGCGGCGGCGGTCACCTCGTCCATGGCCTCGCAGGGCACCTTCGTAGCCATGAACAACGTGGTGAGCCAGAGCGTCCCCCACCTCCACGTCCACGTCGTCCCCCGCACCAGAGGAGACGGCCTTCGCGGCTTCTTCTGGCCCCGCCAACGTTATCCCTCCGAAGCCGAGATGGCCGACGTGGCGGGGCGCATTGCCGCCGCGCTCCGTAACTGATTCGGCGCCACGTTTTCCCATGTTTACAAGGGATTCTCGGCTGATCGTGTCACACCCCCCTTGTACGATGTTGGTGTGTTGGAGGAGCTGGAAACAGCGATTGACAAGCTGTGCGGGACCGATCCCGCAGTGCTTCGTGACCCGGCCACCATCGTCGAGTTGAACCGGTTGATGGCCCGTCTGGATGCCGTCAACACCCGCGCCACCGCGTCGTTCGATACGGCGAGGGAGTGGGAGGCCAGTGGAGCGGGCTCACAGGCGTGCCGACCTGCGCCGGAAGACTTTCGAGAGGAGGGCTGCGAAAGCGTTCATCCCCGGCTCCGCTCGTGGTCAGTACGTCGCCGTAAAAGGCCGCGGAAGGACGGAGGTCGAAGGTGACTTTACGGCGGTGGCATGATCGGGCGGCCGGCGTCAGCGTCCGGCGCGGGACTCAACGATGGAACACGTGCGTATCAACGGCGTCGATGTCGCCTACCGGCGGACCGGAAGCGGGCCGCCGATCGTGTTCGTGCACGGCGCGGCGGAGGACAGTCGCACCTGGACGCCCCAGTTCGAAGCTCTTCACGACGACTTCACCGTCGTCGCCTGGGATGAGCCAGGAGGCGGCCACTCGGGCGAGCTCCCCGCCGAAGGGTTTGAACTGGGTGATTACGCAGCATGCCTGGCCGGGGTCATCGATTCCGTTCGCTTGGGACCCGCTCACGTCGTCGGCCTCTCGTGGGGGTCGACCATCACACTCGAGCTCTTTCACCGCCATCCTGAGGCGGTCGCCACCCTGATCTTGACGGGCGCATATGCAGGCTGGAAGGGCTCGCTCCCTGCGGACGAGGTTGCGGCGCGGCGTGCGGGCGTTGAGCGAATGCTCGATGCACCGCCCGAGCACTTCGACCCGACCTTCCCGGGGCTCTTTGCGGGTGAACCACCCGCGCCGTTCGTTCCCCTGCTGCACACCATGGCCGCCGAAGTTCGACGCCACAGCATGCGGACTGCGCTCTCGATCATGGCTGGGACAGACCTGAACTTCGTCCTTCCGACCATCTCGGTGCCGACCTTGCTCGTCTGGGGCGAGTTGGACGCGCGCTCGCCGTTGCGGATCGCGCATGAGTTCGAACGGACGATCCCGAACGCGACCCTGGTCGTGATCCCCGAGTGTGGTCATGTGACCAATCTC
>DATLOM010000026.1:0-89032 GCA_035536185.1 Acidimicrobiales bacterium
CCGGGTCCTCGCCTCGGTTCCCGGCGTGCAGGGAGTGGAGAACGTCTGCATCCGCTGGATCGGCCACGAGCTGCGGGCCGAGGCCGAGATCACCTCCGATGGCGACCTCAGCTCGGCCGCCGCCCACGACATCGCCGAGGAGGCCTCATCACCGCCTCCTCCACGACGTCCGCCGTCTGGCACAAGCGACGATCCATGAACATCAGAGTAGGCGTCGCGGATACGGACGGAAACTGGGCGACGGCCGGCCAGCGCGTCGGCCAGCGCAGCCGTTGGCTAGATCGGGACCACTGTCATGGCGCCGGTCGCATGCCCAGCCAGGTGCCTCAGATCATTCGGGTCGCCCGTGACGATGATGTCGTGGCGCCCCGCAGCCGATTCCACCACCACTGCATCCACGATGTCGGCTGTGCCCGCCCGCCCGCACAACGCGCCGGCCCATCGCGCCAGCTCGTCGTCGAGCACCTCGCTCTGGCAGGCGTTGAGAGCGCGGGCCAGGAGAGCCTCACGACGCGACCCCCGCCATGCTTGGGCTACGACGACGGTAGGGACGACCGGAACCTCTTCCCGGTCAACCGACCGGCGGAGAAAGGCCCAGGCCGCTCGGTCGTTTCGGGCGAGCGCGATGAGAGCGCCCGTGTCGAGGGTGAGGCCACTCATGACGCCTTGGCCCTGGGGGTCCTCCGGCTCTTGGTTCCTCTGGCCTTAGCGATCTTGCGCTCGACCGCATCAAGTTCCTCCGCGGTGATGGCACCGTGTTTGGCTTCCCAGTTGTCGACCGTGTTTCTCAGGTCTCGCAGGCGGAGCCGGTGGGCGGCGGCGTCTGCCAGCCAGCTGGACAAGGTGACGCCATCGGCTTCTGCGGCAGAGCGGGCCTGCTCGAGCAGCTCATCATCCATCGAAGCGGAGAACTTTTCAGCCGACATACGGCAATCTTACTACCTAGGTAGTAAGGCGTCAACAGGCCCCCAGGCCCGGCCATGGCGCGGGCGGAGGCGGTCTTGAGGTGCTCCCAGAATTGAGCCGGTCTGCCGGTGGTCCGATGTGGACCGCAGCCGGATATAATTGGACCGATGGTCAGCGTCCAGTTCGAACGAGTCGAGGCGCTCGAACTGCTTGCCATGACCTGGCTCATCTGAACGACGCCGAAGCGAGAGCGGAGATCTCATTTCGCGTCGCTCTGCTGATGGCCATCCGAGACAAGATTGCCCTCGCCCTCTTGGAGGAGCCATGACCTACAGCGACGCACAAGTCGCCGCCGCCGTTGCCGCCGTCGAGAAGTATCGAGGTGGCGACACTGGAGAGCTTGGTGCTGCGCTGGCCGTTGTTGGTCTGAGCGCAGAGAGAGCCGCCAAGGAAACCCAGATCCGCGACGACATGATCCGAGTGGCACACCGAGTCGGTGCTTCGCTCCGCCAGCTCGCCGAGGTGTCTGGCCTAGATCGCAAGACGGTGACTGCGATCGTCGGCACTGGCGCGCCCGCAAGCGACGAACCGGGCGGCGCTACCTGACCAACTCGCAACCTCGGTGGGCAGCCTGCGGAGGCCGAAGGTCAGTTGTGCCCGCCGGCTCGGCGGCGGGCAGACGTGGCCTGCGCGGCTGCTGCTATGGCCTCGGCCCGTTCCTACTTCGCTCGGTCTTGGGCCGCTGTGGCCTCGTGCTCAAGATCGCGGGCGCGCCGAGAGGCCGCTTCCGCCTCTTCGGCGGCGGCCGTCGCAGCGGCCCGGAGGTCTCGTGCACGGTGCTCAGCGGCGACCGCGGCCCTCTCGGTCTTCCGCGCTCGCTGCTCGGCTTCATCCGCCTCGGCATCGCGGAGGTGTTGCCGTCGTGCGCGTTCTGGGTCCCGTCGTTCCGCCTGGTCGTGAGCGGTGCTGCCCCGGGCAGGCTCTCCAGGGGCACTCTCGGGTGCGCTGCGTTGCTCGTTCGTTCCGGTTCGCGCTGGCGCGGTGCCTGCATCGCCCTTGCTGCTGCCGCCACGGGCCTGCCCGCTTGTCTGCTGCGCTGCCGCTCCAACGGTGAGGCTCTCCAAGCCGAAGCCAGGCGCATCGTGATCGGCATCGAGCACTCCGGCCACGAGGGCCTCGGCCACGGTCGGATCAACAACTGCCGCCTGCAGAGTGGCCGCCATGCGCCGCCGGGACGTGTCCCCCACGGCCCGGCCCGTTGCCTCTAGACGTGCGACGGCCGCCGCGGTGACGGTATCTATTGATCGCCGCTCTTCCAGCTGCGCGTCGCGGAGCGTCGACGCGTCGCCATCGACCGCTCGCTCCATGGCTGACCGGAGCCTCTGGCCGGCGTCGAGGACGGCTTGAACCAATTCCGGCCGATCCCTCGCCAGGACATTGAGTGCCCATGCGGTCGCTGGTGGTCTACGCAGGCTGGCCACCGCCGCTGCATCGTCCTTGCGGTCCTCCCTCCGGAGCTGCTTCACCAACGAGTTGCGCGCGGCAGTGAACTCCTCAGGTTCAACGGCGTAGAGATCCTGTCCGGGCGCCAGTGGCTCCATGCGGCCATTCTCGCTGAGTAGTGCAATTTGCAGCGTTCGCGGGCCCATAGCGGTCGCGAGCGCAGGGCGGCGGTCAGTGTTTCCTCGAGATAGACAGCCAAGCGATCAGCGGGATAATGACGCATGTCGTCGTGTCCATAGCCTGATCACGTGGACGCCTACAACAGTCTGCTCCTCGGCAACGCAGCATCGGGCGTGCGCCATCCACGGAGGCTGACGGCTTATTTGGTAGCTCGAGAGCTTGACGAGGCTCGCGTCCTGGTCAAGTCCGGTGCCGCGGCCGCTCCTTCGGAAGCTGACCGCAAGGTCAGTGTCACCGAGGACGGTTCTCATTGAGTCCGTTGCACCCAGTAGCGGAGTGGACGAAGCCCCGGAGGTTCATCGTCACCTTTCCAGTCAGCGTCGTCCAGCCGACGTGCCGCAGGTGCAAGCCAGCTGCGATCACATAGCTGGTGGCGCACATCGCCATGAGGAGCTTCACCGAGTCGCTGTTGATCTCCAGGCCCTTCGTGACCATGCCGGCGACGACAAGGACCTCAAGGTCCTCAAGCAGGTCGTGGCGAAAAGGTCCATGAGGCCGCAGGGTCCGTGTGGAAAAACCGGCTCAGCCACGTCTGCGTGAAGCCCGAGGTCGGTTACGCTTCGCTGCCGGCGCCGACGGTGGCAGGGTCGGGAGACAAGGCAGCCGCAGGTCCCAAAGGCCGCGGCCGCGGGAGCGCAGGCTCCCGGAGCGGGGGCGTCGGCGGTACGGGTCGCTGGGGGTGGAGGCCACCCGCGCCAGCTACCCGAGACGCCTGACCTCGGGGTGGGATCGGGGTGGGGATCGGGGGTGGGATCGCCACCGCGATTCGACGAGCGTCACGGCCGTGTCCGGCACCGCGACCAGGAACTTGTCGGCGTGCGCCCCCCGGGATTCGAACCCGGAACCTGCGGATTAAGAGTCCGTTGCTCTGCCGTTGAGCTAGAGGCGCCTGGGGTGAGACTATCGGTGCTGCTGAGGGTGACCGAGGGGATTCGAACCCCCGACATCCAGGATCACAACCTGGCGCTCTAACCGGACTGAGCTACGGCCACCGTGGGCTCGTCCAGCATGGCACATATGCAAGACTCTCCAGATGAGTAGGCAGGGGCACAGGGGCCTCATCGAGAGCAGGTCATGAGCGAGCTTCTCGTCCGGCCGGCCGAGCCCAACAAGGCCGCCCCTGTCGTGGTTCCCGGGCCGGTCCTGGTCGTCGACTTCGGTGCTCAGTACGCCCAGCTCATCGCCCGGCGGGTACGCGAGGCGCATGTGTTCAGCGAGATCGTCCCTCATACCGCGTCCCTCGAGGAGCTGACGGCTAAGCGCCCCTCTGCCATCATCCTCTCGGGGGGGCCGGCGAGCGTCTACGCGGAGGATGCACCGCACGTGGACCCCCAGATCTTCTCGAGTGGGATCCCCGTTCTTGGCATCTGTTACGGCTTCCAGGCCATGGCGTCGGCTCTCGGTGGTGAGGTTCACCGGACCGACGTCGCCGAGTTCGGTCGCACGGAGGCCGCCCTCGAGACGGACTCGGTGCTCGGTGCCGGCCAGGAGCAGACCCAGACGGTGTGGATGTCCCACCGGGATTCGGTGGCCTCGGCTCCGGACGGCTTCGAGGTGGTCGGTTCCACGGCCGGCGCCAAGGTGGCGGCCTTCGAGGATCCTGACCGGCAGTTGTTCGGCGTGCAGTGGCACCCCGAGGTGCTCCACACCGCCGGAGGCCAGCGCATGCTCGAGAGCTTCCTGTTCCGGGGGGCCCGCCTCACTGCCAACTGGACACCGGCCAGCATCATCGAGGACACCGTCGCCGCCGTGCGCCGCACCGTCGGCAGCCGGCACGTCCTCTGTGCTCTTTCGGGAGGAGTCGACTCAGCGGTCGCGGCCGCGCTTGTGCACCGGGCCGTGGGCGACCAGCTCACCTGTGTCTTCGTCGACCACGGCCTTCTTCGCCAGGGCGAACGCGAGCAGGTCGAGCGTGACTACGTGGCCGCAACCGGGATCAAGCTCGACGTGGTGGACAGCAGGGAGCGCTTCCTCACCGCGCTGGCAGGAGTCTCCGACCCGGAGACCAAGCGCAAGATCATCGGCCGCGAGTTCATCCGGGTGTTCGAGGAGTCGGCGGCGGATCTCATCAGGCGCGAGAACCACAACGACACGATCGAGTTCCTCGTTCAGGGAACGCTGTACCCCGACGTGGTCGAGTCCGGCGGCGGGACCGGCACCGCCAACATCAAGACCCACCACAACGTCGGCGGCATCCCCGAAGACGTTCAGTTCTCCTTGATCGAGCCGCTCCGTACCCTTTTCAAGGACGAGGTCCGAGCCGTCGGACTGGAGCTGGGGCTGCCGGAGGAGATCGTCTGGCGCCATCCTTTCCCCGGCCCAGGCCTCGCCATCCGGATCATCGGCGAGGTCACCGCCGAACGCCTGGAGACACTCCGTGCCGCCGACGCCATCGCCCGAGAGGAACTAGCCGCCACCGAGCACCAGCGCAGCGTCTGGCAGTTCCCGGTGATCCTGCTCGCCGACATCCGCTCGGTCGGGGTGCAGGGCGACGATCGCACCTACGGCCACCCGATCGTCCTCCGGCCGGTGAGCAGCGAGGACGCCATGACCGCCGACTGGTCCCGCCTGCCCTACGACCTCATCGAGCGCATCTCCACCCGCATCACCAACGAGGTCACCGCCGTCAACCGCGTCGTGCTCGACGTCACCAGCAAGCCACCGGCCACGATCGAGTGGGAGTGAACCGCTAGCGGTCAGCTTGCAGGCGGGCGCTTCAGCTTCCGCAGAGCGCGTTCCTCCAGCTCGCGAATCCGATCCGGGGTGAGGTTGAGATGTCGGGCGACCTCCGGCCAGGCTTCTGGGCTCACCACGGTCGAGGCCGAACCGCAACCGCAGAATGTCCCTCTCACGGGGATCAAGAGGTTCGAGCATCCGGGCGATTTCTTGCGGAAGCCCGCCTACGTCTTGCTTTTGGCGCCCTGGTTCCATGACGGCCAAGTTGGGTGCCGGAGCATCAATGATCGTGGTGATGGCGTGGCGGATCCACCAGGTGGCATAGCTCGAGAACTGAAATCCGCGCTGACAATTGAAGTGCTCGACGGCGTGGAGGAGACCAAGGTTTCCCTCTTGGACGAGATCGAGTAGCGGAATCCCAGTTGTCTCATACTTCCTGGCGATCTTCACGACCAGCCTCAGGTTGGACTGGACGACGGTTCGTCGCGCCTCATCACCCTCCTCCACGTGGGCGCGCAACTCAGCGCGACGAACTCCTAACAGGTCGTTCGACTGCTCCAGCTCTTGACTGGCCGCGACACCCGCCTCCATCACGTCCGCCAGGCGCATTTCGTCTTCATTCGTGAGCCGGGGGTACCGGTCTATTTCGTCCAGGTAGATCCGCACCAACTCACCGTCCCCCCGTTCTGACGACCACACCTCCCTATTTGGTGGATGGTGGCTGATCCGCTCAGAAAGCCATGCCAAGGTCGCTTCGACGGTCGCCTCGCCGGTGGCAATCGCTCGAAGATGGGCTCGCGTCTCTTCTGCCGGGTCGAGGTCGACGTCGAAGTTCACCGTCTGGAGGAATTGGACGGCGACAAGCAGCGCCAGTGCGCGGTTCTTGGACCGCGCCGGCCGCTGCTTCAAAAACCCGTGGAGCAGGCCCGCTGCCTCCTCGGCGGGTGATACGCCATCACCAGAAGCGGCCTGCAGGATCTCGGCTACAGAATCCAGGTCGAGGAACTCGGCCACTTCGGCCGGTGGCACATCCAGCAGCACGCACTGCGATGGCGCCAACGTCCACGACATCGAGGTGTCCCAACTATTCGTCGTCCTCGGTCAGAGAGTCGAGGAGCTGCCTGTGCCGGACGAGACTTTCCCGCACTAAGCGGGCAAACTTGGGGTCCTGCTGGCGACGGCGGATGTGCTCGCCGATGGCCTCACGGACGACATCGGACACGGTCCGCCCTTCGACGTTCGCCACCGCATGTAGCCGCTCGGCCAGCACTGGGTCGAGACGGAGCAACAACTTCTTCGCTTCGGCCATGCACGTCCTCCTGTCCCAAGGGAGTATATCAAGATATCAAGTAACCGTAAGGCGAGCTAATCTGAGTCATCTACGCTCTGTCGAACATCGGGTGAATGCCTCCGTAGCTCAGTGGAACAGAGCGGCTGCCTTCTAAGCAGCGGGTCGCAGGTTCGAGTCCTGCCGGGGGCGCCAAGCAGATGGGAAACGGCGGTTCCCATCCGCTTGGCGCTGGTCACCGGTATATCCCCCAGCTGGTGCGTCGGGGCATGAACGGCCAGCGGGAACCGATTCGGGCGCCAAGGCGGCCTGTAGCGCCCCCTGAACGCCCGGCAGCGTGTCGTCGCTCAGCACCACGCGGCACAGGGCCTCACGTGTCCGGGCGTCGTAGCTGACCCGCAAGCGGAACGCGTCAAACAGGGCTCTCAGGATGGGCTCGGGGGCATCGCGCAGGACTTGGGCGTCGGCACGCACGAGTCTGCCCAGCAGGTGCTCCGCCCCACCGGAACAGGCCGACAAGGCGTCGGTGATTGTGGCAAGGGTCGCCAGCCTCTCGTCGCGTTCGAGGGTCAACTCCCGGTGACGGTCGCGCACGGAGCGCAGGAGGCTGCCGTCAGGGTCATCAATGTCCTCGAGCCTCTGAACGAGCCGCCGCCGCTTGCGGTCTAGATCCGAGACTGCCCGCCGCAGCGACTCGACCTGGCGGGCCAGAGCCTTGTCGCGATCACGCTCGGTGTCGTCGAACTCGGTGGCCAGGTAGCTGATTCGGTCAGGCCCGAGTACCCGCTCGGCGAAGAAGCCCAGGATGCCGTCGAGGAGCGCGTCCTCGCGAACCCACACACTGGCGGGGTGAGCGGGGAATCGGACTGCTGCCTCCTTGCCGTGGTTCGCACTGGGTTGGCAAGCGAAGTAGGAGTGGGACTTTCGGGTCTTCCCGAACATCCTCCTCTCGCACTGCGCGCACACGACGTAGGAGCGCAGCAGGTAGCTGCGCTTGGTCTGCGGATGGGCATGGTTGGCTCCCGGCGCACTGCGTGATCGCTCCCGCTCAGAGACCAGTTCCTTGGCTGCTTTGAACAGATCGAGGGTCACCAGCGGCTCATGGGTGGGCACCGGTGACCACACCCAATCACGGGGAGAGTTGATCCGCCCGTTGCCCGTCTTGGAGGCCCGTCGGTTCCAGACCATGTAGCCGGTGTACTTGGGGTTACCTAGCACCTCGCGCACAGCCGACGCGCTCCAGGTGTCGCGTTGGAGATCAGGGCGAAGCGAGCGCTTGGGCGGGTGGCGGTCGAGGTCTTCGTTGAGCCGCTCCGCGATGGCCTGGTAGGAGAGGCGTTCGGTGACCCGAAGCACGAAGATCCTGTTCACTGCCGCCGCCCGAAGGGGCTCGGGGACGAGGCGGGTCTTGGCCAGGCCTTCCTCTCTCTTGGCCGGCACTGGGTGGGGCACCTTCTCGCCTACATAGCCGTATGGGGGCACCCCGACGTTCCAGCCCTGGGTGGTGTGCTCGCAAAAGCCGTCCCAGGACAACTCCAGCATCTGGCGCACGTACCATTCGGCCAGCAACCGATCGAGTCCGAGGCCGCCTCCTTCTCGGCGCCGGCCGCCACGAGCGCGCCGAGACCCGCACGACGCAGCGCAACGGGCACCGCCCGAGGCTGTTGTCCACCGCCGCGGGCGACGTGGACCTCGCAATCCCCAAGATCCGCCAGGGCTCGTTCTTCCCCACCTTGTTGGAGCGCCGCCGCCGCATCGACCGGGCGCTGTTCGCCGTGGTGATGGAGGCCTACGTGCACGGGGTGTCGACCCGCAAGGTCGACGACCTGGTCAGGGCCCTGGGGGTGGTCAGTGGCATCTCCAAGAGCGAGGTCAGTCGGATCTGTGCCCAGCTCGACGGCGACCTCGAAGAGTTCCGGGGCCGGCCCCTCGACCACGCCCGCTTCGTCTATGTGTTTCTCGATGCCACCTACATCAAAAGGCCGTGTCCGCGGCCGGGTGGTGTCGCGGGCGGTGGTGATCGCCACCGGCGTCACCGCTAGTGGGGACCGAGAAGTCCTCGGCGTGGATGTGAGCGACAGCGAGGACGGAGCGTTCTGGACGGCGTTCCTGAAGGGCCTGCGTGCTCGTGGGCTGGCTGGGGTGCAGCTGGATGACCTTTTGGCCTTCTGCGTCTTCCCTCAGGCCCACTGGCGAAAGATCTGGTCGACGAACCCGCTCGAGCGCATCAACGGCGAGATCAAACGGCGCACCAACGTCGTTGGCATCTTCCCCAACGACGCCTCCATCCTTCGCCTCGTGACTGCGGTGCTCGTCGAGACACATGACGAGTGGGCGGTCAGCGACGGCGCTATCACTCGGAGGAATCGATGGCCAAGATCGGCGTCACCGCCGACACCAACCCCGAGGCCACATTCGCCATCACGGCATGACACACTGAGACTGTCGTCGACGATCCCAAAGGCGCCGACCTACACCACTCCGCGGGGCGCGATCCTCGTACCGGCCGTTCAAGCCCTCGCGCATACCAGACGGGACCCAGCCTGACACTCAACCAGTCTGGTTATTGTAGAGGATAGAAGCATGATTCACAGGGGCAAACAACTGATGTGTTCGATTCCAGTGGCATCAGCCTTGGTCACAGCTGTCTGGATCATCATGTTTGTGTTCGGGCAGCCCCACGGACGCGACGCTAGCGCGATGTTCTACTTCGAACGAGCAGCTATTCCCTGCGAAGTCCGAAGAGGACAACCTCTAACCAGCGAGGACATTCTGAACACGTTTGCAGGAGACTCAGAGGCATGTAACCGGCTACCCTTGCCTTCATTGCCGGCTCCTGAGCCACTATTCCCCAAGAAGAACGTATATCTCTCCGTTGTATCCTCGGCGTTGATCCACGACCGCCTGCATCACCTTGCAGGCAACCTGCTCGGCCTATGGCTCCTCAGTGCGCCTCTAGAACGACGAAAGGGCTCTTTCGTCTACTTAGCAATTTTCGTTTTGTCACAGTTTGTCAGCGTAGCGATTTATGCGACGCTTCGACCCAATGTCACGACACCATTTATTGGTGCTTCGGCGGCCATTTTCGGGCTACAGGGTGCCTTGTTGATTCTCTATCCTAGGTCCCGTATGTTCGCCTTCGGAAGATTCCCAGGCGTGGAGGCTGCAGTGGTTCTTGTTCCGCTCTTGCCGGTGGCACTATACAACGACCTGACTCATACGAGAAATGTGCTCGAGCTTCACATAGCGGGGTGGGGGTTTGGCCTCGGCGCTGGTGTGTTTCTACGGTTGGTCCAACGGAAGTAAGTCAGGTTGCGGTCTGTGGCGGAGCTATCGTGAAGGTTTGGCCTGCGCGGCAAAGACATCCTGGGAGCGACTGCTACGGGCACGCCGGGTATCAGCCCACGCTGCGAGCACGGCCGTCTTCTGCGAGAGAAGGCCCAGCCGAGACCCGAGGTCCACCTTGCCTACGGCGGCGGGGCCCAGGTAGCGCTGGCCAATGCGGGAATCTGAGCGATAAGTCGTGAGCCGATCGTTCGGAAAGAACGTGCGGCCCTCGTCACGAGAGAAGGTGTAGAAGACGTCATGGCGCAGGTTTGCAGCGTCACCCCTGCGGTCGTAGAAGATGGCGTCGAGGCGACCGTCAGGTGCAACGCCGAGGCGGGGCAGGTACTGGTGACGACCGTTGGTCAAGGGGTCGTCGTTTAACCGGTGCGCCTCGTCCCAGGACCGCCCGCCGTGGTGAGACCGGCGAAGCAGTACGTCCCAGTCACCGCTGCGGGCGTCGGTCCAGGCCGCGAACAGCGCCCCTGCGCCGTTGGCAGCCAGCGCCGGAGGTGGCATCGTGAAGATCAGCATCACCCGCTCGGGCGGGACCACCTCGTCATCGACCACCACCTCGGCGTTGAATCTGACCCCGCCGTCGCCCGAGGTGGTAAGCACCAGCGCCCAGTGCCCCTCCCACGTCGGCCCCTCCAGGCCCTGGTAGTCCCGAGCGTCCTCGCCCAAGTCGTAGTACAAGACATGGACGGCATGGTCGGCACCGATGGCCAGAGCCGGGGCCGCCGCCCGTGGGCGCGTCGGACTGCTGACACGAACAGGAGCCGAGAACGTTGTGCCCCCGTCGTCAGAGTGCATGGCGAGAATGGGGTTGGGGACCGGCTGGAATCCACCGAGCACGGGATCGGCGCCGGCCTCGATCCACACCAGGTGGATGCGGCCGTGGCGACCCATGGCGTTGTCGATCGCCATGCGGACCGCGAAACGGTTGGCACCGAGAATCTGGCGAGGGGGACCGAAATGCTCGCCTCCGTCCTCGGAGACGGTGAGGAAGACACCCATCGGTTCGTTACCCCGCCCGTGGAGGCCGATGAATAGGTAGTACAGCTGTCCCGAGGGACCGAAGGCAACCTCGGGGGCATAGCAGGTGTCCGCTCCGGGAGGAAGCCTCGGCACGGGGTTCACCCCCTCCCAACGCCGTCCGCCGTTTCGGGAGCGGTGCAGTGCGCAGTTGAGCCTGGGGGCATCGAGGCGGCTAGCCAGCACAACCAGGTCGGAGTCGCGGGGATCGGCGGCGAGCACTGGTGAGTTCTGGGCTCGCGCCAGGCGCGGGTCGTTGTTGGAAACCTGCACTTCGTCGTCTACTGGCGGGCCGAAGCTGGGACGGGGGCCGTGGGCTGCAGAGACCGCGAAGCCGCCGATCACGATGGCGACCACAAAACCAATCGCCAGGAAGGTCCTGACCCGGTGGCTGATCCTCCTCAACTGCCCTTTGCCAGGAATCCTTGGCAGGACTGGCGCTCGAGGGGCGCTGCGTTGTGGCAGTCGTAGCCCTTCGGGATGGAGGACGGAGGAGTACCAATGACCAGGGCGATCTGGCGGAAGGGGGCGAGGCGGATTTCCGAGACCGCCTCTTCGTGCTTGCGGCCATCGACGTAGGCGACGATCGGCGTCTTGGGCGCGCAGTAGGCGCCGACGCAGGAGCGGTCCATGCGCACGCCCCAGAGCGCGAAGAGATGTTCCAGGGTGAACACCGCTCCCTTGGTGTCGGTCTCGGCGTGGAGGATGCCGCTCGGGCTGTGCGTGTGCAGCGGCGAGAAGGGCGGGTGAAGACCGAGGTTTTCTGGGACGGGGACGTTGCGGCCGTCCACGAAGATGTCGAGGTGGGTGTGCAGGTGCAGGGTTCCGCCTTCTTTGTAGGCGGGCAGCCCCGAAGCGGCGATCCGCTCACTCGGTCGCTCCGGCGGGGGCCACGGCGCAGGACCGACGTTGACAGCCAGGTTTCTCTGCACCGGCGCGGGGGCGCTCGATCCACCGCAGGCGCCCGCCAAGACGGCCATCACGCTGGCCGCTACGAGCGGCATGGTCCACGGGATGCGTCGCCCCCTCACCACGGCTCAAGGTAGCGCACCACGTCACATGGCAGTCCGTAGATCAGAAGATTATGCAAAATTTCCTCTTGACAGGCTTTCCGGGGCAACTTATCGTCGCAAGTAGCCATGGTGCGCGAGCAGAGGGGCGGGGTGGGGATGGACTTCTTCCAAGTGCCGAGCATCGCCGTTGATCTTGCCTCCGCAGCTCGAGGCGTGTTGGTAGGGGTGCTTGTTATTGCAGTGGTAGGCAAGTTGGCCGACAGGGGCCGGTTCAGCACCTTCCTCTGCTCACTCGGACTCTCCTCCTCTGCTGCGAGGAAGGCTCGGGTCGCCGTCATCGCAGCCGAGCTGCTCACGATCGCAGGATTGCTCGTCGGATCAGCGACCATCGCCGGTCTGGCTGTCGCTTGGCTGTTCGGCGTCTTCTTCGTCGGTCTGGTGGTGGCTCGGCGTCGCGGAGTTCCCGGCTGCGCTTGTCTCGGGCGCCTCAGCACCTCTGGTGCCAACAGGCCCATACCCGTTCTGAGGCTCGCCGGTGTCGCCGGGGGGCCCTGATCGTCGCCGGAGGCAACGAAGCCCGCGGCTGGCCGTCGATGCGTGCTTCGTGGCTTATTGCCGCCGCCACCGTGGGGCTCCTTGCCAGCTCGGGTGGCTCCATGTTCCGGTCGAGGCGAGGGCTCCCCGACGAACGGCCCGTTGGCTCATCTCTCGAAAATCACGCCGCATCCGCTGACGCCGACACCCGCCACGGTCGCTTGACCCGGCGCAGTGTCCTGGTCGGCGGCGCGGCGATGGGGGCCGGTCTCGTCCCCTTGGCACGCGCCTTCGGCTGTACCAGTCACCTCGACCCCTGCCCGGCAGCCCCGGAAATCGGTCGGCGCGATGGTACCGCCGGTGGCACCGGTGAGACCGGTGGTGACCGGACACCGTGCCTCGCCGCATGCAGCGAGCAGCGTGTCGTGTCTGACGCCATGGCCAGCGACGACTTCGACGCCTGCGCTTCGGAAGCCGGAAGCGACGAGTCGAAGTTGAGAGCCTGCGCGGACGCACTTCGTGATCGCATCGTTGACTCTCGGATGGAGCAGGAAGTCTGTCTCACTCGGTGTTAGCCCCCGCCATCATTAGTCGAAAGGAACCGGGATGTGTGACGCCAACTGGTATCAGCAGTTCCTCGAGTTGAACCCAAGGGAGCGCAAGCGGCGCGACCTGATCGTCGACTATGCCGAGTTACAGGGCGGCGACGTGACGGAGTACTTCCGTCGCTTGTTCCCTCGGTACTGGTTCGACAGCGACTCGCTCCCAGTAGGCACGGCTGGACTCTCACTCGGCTTTTCCCCAGAGCAGGAGAATCAGATGATCGCCGACATGTCGAAGGTGGTGCTGCCAGCGTTCCGCGCCTCGCCAGAGTACGACCTGCCGCATGACGCATCTTCGTTTCAGTTCCCTCAACGGAGTGCGAGTTAGGCGAGTAATGGTTGGATGATGGTTTAGATCCAAGTTGCTCTGCATAGAACAGGAGGCATCCGATGTATGGTGAAATGACGGTTCGGCGAGACACCCGATGTTTCACGATGGAGCTGGGGGAAAGCGGCTAGTGATTACTAAACCGAGCGCCGCTCGTCACCGGGCAATCTATGTTACCGCGCAGCTTCTAGTTCTCTCGTTGGTAACGTCCTCGTTCGCGCCAGTCGGTGCTGCGATTGATACCTACAAGCGCAAGAACATCCGGGTGCAACGTGTGCAAATGCGGGCACGCGGCTACCTAAATGACCCTTGCGTAGTGGCTAGGGTGGATTGTAGAACGCGGGCAGGAGCCTTCCGTCCAGAGGCTACCGCGCAGTCGATCGTTATCCAACAGCTCTCAGTGATGCTTGACCAGCAAGCTGTAGTCACAAATACGCAGGAGCAGATTGTGGCCCCGTCGCAAGTGCAGTGGGAGGTGTCACCCGGTCCGACCGACCCGCTTGATCCAAGTGATCCTGAAGATGTCGATCCACCCGAGTTGCCTGAAGACCCGACTTGTGACATTAGTACACCACAGAAGATCAGGAGCTGGCGGGCAGACGTAGCGGTTGACGAGAGCGATGACCCGACCGTCGCCGACGCCAGCTATCAACCGGGACTTCTTGAGGTGAGGGCTTGGAGCGGTACGGCGCCCGTGGACGTCGACCGCCGACTTGAGTGTTACGTTGATAAGGCTCCCTTATACAATGGGAACCTCAATTTTAGGCGATATGATCTCCTAAACCACCTTCGATGGGGAATGGGTTATTTTGACCGCGATGGCGTGCGCTGGTGTGTTTGGGCAGACCCGGACCCAATTTTGCACAAGGGAAATATTTACTTCGCTCCAGTTTCCCCACATTCCAATCGCGTCGTAGCTCCTGATGATGTCAAACGGCGAATCCCTCTGTGTCGCGATGCTGATACACCGACAGGTGATCCCGTTCCTGATGTTGTACCGCAGCCGATGGAATACCTGGTGTGGTTAGCTGCTTTGCTTGCTGCCGGCGCGGGCATGGGTTATCTGGGCCGGGTCGGCGGTCGACTGAGTCCGTGTTGACCGGCTGGACGCGGTTGAGGTCGACACTCAGCCCGCTGCACAACTACGACACCCGTCGCCGGCGTGGTGTCCGAGCGGGTGAACAAGACCCACCGCGCGCATCTCGGCCAAGCGGGATCATCCTCAGCATGGAACTTCAACTAGAGGCGGGAGAGGGCGAAGTGGTTCCCGTGGGCAGTAACGCCTCCCCGCGCGCGATGATCGTGCCACAGGACTCCCTCCGCTTGCGCGCGATCCGCCGCAACAGCGGTGCTGTCGATAGCACCCGCAGGCCGTCGGGTAGTCGACAGAGCTCCCGGACGGCTGTGGTGCCGCGTTATGTGGTGGTCGAGTCCGCCGGCGATGCGTCAAACGTGCGCTCCGGAGCGGCTGTACGACCTTGACACATGCTGGTTTACGTCCATACTGTGCAATCTCAGAGAGGTTCCGATGGCGATCCAGGTTACCCGCGGGGTGGCTACCTGCATCAGGAGGACTCCGGAAAATATCGTTATTCAGGTTCAACACGTCTCAGATTCGCGGCGCGCCGCCCGTGCCCTCGGTAAGGCCGCACAGGAGATAGCGGCGCTTGACGGAGGTTTCCAATCGGCCCCAGGACTCTCGCCCGGAGATCGTAACGGCCCCAAGCACGTTTCGGGCGTGCTACCCACAGGCAACGGGCCTTTCGTCCGGATAGACGGGGGCCATACGCCTGTTGAAGTGTTACAGACGATTCCCCAGATCATTGCACAACGTCTTCAGGAAGAGGGGATAGAAGACGCACTGCTGGCATCTCCAGCACTAGGAGCACTGTGGGGAAACAGCTTGGAGAGTGAGTCTAGGGCTGTCGTCCTTCGTATGTATCCCCTACCACCGAGACGGCGCGGAGAACGCTCGGAAATCGCCCGGGAGTGTGTTCTGGATGCGGCCGAGTGGGTCACGGCTGGTATCGAGCCTTTTGACGAGGTGTGGGCGGACATAGAGTCGATGCAGTTCGCTATTCCTGCCGCCGAAGCCCAGACATTCTTCGAAGAGGCCCAGATCACGCATTGCGCCAGTTCACACTTGTTGGCAGGGCGTCTCGGACACCGTATACGTGGTGCTCATGGTTGTTTCTGGGCGGTCCGAACTAGCATTGCTCTGGCAGGCGGGGGCCCGGGATGCACCAACGGTGACCTCGTGGCAATTTTTGAGGATCTGAAGGCGGTTGCTCGGCGCATGGCGCCCATGGTCGCCTACGCTTTCATTAGCATTGAGCCAAACTTTGCTTACTTCGCAAACATAATCCACCCATCTGATTGGTCTGCCTCTGGAGGAACCGAGCCTAGCGATCTGCCCTTCGTGTGCGACGAGATTGTCGCTGATGCCTTCCCTTATCAGGTCATTGGTCCTGGCCATCTTGCGCGGTTGGGGCGGTTGCCTCCGGGAAGCACTGCACTTGCGGATGGACGCGCTGAGCTAGCCATAGGTGAGCCGTCGCAGTGGCTCTTGTCGGATAGTGAGCCCTTCTACCTCTCGAACCACCCAGAGCGACTTCCAGTCCTGCAGTCCGGCCGCCAACTGCTGCAGGCGTGCCTGCTTACTCGGGGCGAAACCGCAGAAGTCCGCCGAGGCCGAGACGTCCGCGGGTTTGGGACGCAAGCCTCGTGACGACGAAAATCGGCGCTGTCTAGTGCAAGTAACCCGTAAAGCTCTCGATACGCTAGTTGATCATCTGGCGCGGTATCTCAACGCCTGGCGCATGGTCTTTCGGGTGCTACGTCGTAGTCTCGTTGCAGGCCATCGCCGTCAGCACACGCGGAACTGCGCTTGGCAAGTGGCCGAGTTCGGCACCAAGGCGCTGTTCGGTAACACAGCCGAAGCCCAGGAATTTATCGTGACTGCTGGATGACACTACCCTCACTCCGCATCAGGGCGTTCCCACATGATGAGTAAGTCGAGATCTGAAGGACGACACCGCTTGGCTCAGACGGTAATGGCAGCGGTTGGCCTCCTGATAGCCGCTCTTACTTATCTCGGAATCCAGGTCCTGAAGCCACCGAAGCCTCGGGTGGAAATCACGAGCCCGTCCAACAATGCACGCGTCGGGACCCCCATCGAGGTCGCTGGTGTCTGGGAAAACGTATCTCGGACGAAGAACCTCTGGGTGGTCGTCTTACCGGACGGCGCCGAAAAGAGGTACTACCCGAAGGGTAGCGGAAGCACTGAACTCAGAGACAACGGGACTTGGAGCCAATGTGTGGAGGTCGGCGAGCCGGGCGGTCCGCAAGGGATGTTCACGCTCTACGTGTACCTCGCGACGGATGAGCAAACCCGAGCCGTCCGAGAGCGGCTGCGACCCGAGCTGCCGGCGTACAACGAAGGTCTTCCGACACTTCCAGACTTGGGTGTCCTGATGGATGAAATTCGAGTCAGTCACGTACCAAATGGCCTCGCCGACGCGTCGTGCGCACCATCTACCTGATCGCATTCGCGCCGACCCGAGATTTCATTGCGGCTAGTGACGCTAGCAGGTGTTTCGTACATAGATCCACGCCACTCTGGCGACCTCAGTCCAGTGCAGGCGTTACCACTGCAATGTCCAAGTCCCCTCACACCGCTGGATCAATGACACTCGTGTGGACATCACACCGCCAGCGTCCATCCATTGCAATGTCCGGACCGCGTCGGCGACGGGAGACCTCGAGTTCGGCACGTCGGGGGCGCCGGGTAATGCGCCGGCAAGGTCTCCGTCCCGACGCGCTGCCCATCCGAGAACTGGCCAGCGGGTGGACCCTGCGATGGGATCGACCGCCGGGCATTTCGTTCACGAGCGGCCACGGATGGGCAGCCGGGCCTCCACCACGAGTGACAGCCGCCTCTGTTCATCATGGTTTCCCATCTGTGCGGCACCCTGCCGGGGGCGCCAATCGCGCGCCTGGCCGCCACCGTCTGAAGTTGCTCAGTCGTCTTCGTCGTCGTCCTCCCGTTCGTCGCCTCCGGCCGGACGGGAACGGCGCCAGAGCCTGTTCACCAGCCAGTAGGCCAAGCCGATCACGGCGCCGGCTACAGCCGCCATCACCACGAACAGGGCCAGGACGCCGAGGTCGTAGATCGCCGCGCTCAGCATGAGCACCGCGGACAGGGACGCCAGCATGATGGCGCCACAGCCCATGGCCCGGTTGCGGGTGAACCGGCCCTGGGGCATGGCTGCCCTCCGCCTCCACGACCCGCTGCGGCGGCGAAGGCGGAAGGCGGTCCAGAGCCCGAAGGCGCTCCACGGCACCAGCAGCACGCCGAAGACTGCGAAGGCAGCCTGCTCGTGGACCGGGCTGTGGGTCGTCTCCACCGGAGGTTGGCGAGGGCGTTCGATCCGCGCGACCTGGCCCTCCCAGAAGATCGCCGTCACCTCGTCCCCCTTGCCGAAGGTCCTCCAGTCGGCGCCGCTCTCGAGCTGTACCGACCGCTCCACGCTGCCGTCCTGAAGCCGCAGGTCGACGTAGAAGTCGTCGTTGCGCCGGCGCTCGTACTTGCGAAGGTCGCTCACCGTTGCCGCGCTCTCCTCGGCTACCCCGGCTCTCAAGGCTCGCTCGTACCTCTCCGCCTCGTCTGACCTGCTCGGGAAAGCAATCAGGAGCCACGTCCCGATGAGCAGGCAGGCGGTGGACATCAGCGCCCACAGCCACGGACGATGCTTTTCTCCCTCCGGCACGGCCGCCCATTCCAGCACCCCGAGCGGCTGGCACTCGTAGGCGGCAGGCCGCATGCCGCGCGACCGTGGCCGACAGCAGGCGTCGTAGGCTCGCGCCGTGCCTTCCCTCGCCGCGAATGCCCCCGCTGCCGCCTCGGGGTTGCTCTCTTTCATCCGTTACGGGTTCATGCCGAACCATCTCGGCTATTGCGGCGGGAACGACAACGAGGTGCTCTTCGAGCACGCCGTCGAGGGCCGAGACGACCGGCGGCTGGCGCCATTGCTGGTGAAGTTCACCGGCGCCTTTCCCTACCTGCAGACCATCGCCGGCGCCAACGGGATCGCCGACCCACTCGATGCGAGGGTGGTGGAGGCGTACTGGCTGGGGAACGAGCTGTTGGAGGGAGTGGAGGCGTCGGCGCTGTTCCGTTCCCTCGAGGAGCGGTTCGGCGACCGCCTGGTCGGCACCATGCGTGAACAGGTCCTGCGCAAGGCTCCACAGGGTGCCCGGCCCTTCCACCTCTTCCACGTCCTCGACGTCTACCGTCACCTTGAGAGCGACGAGGTGGGAATGGCTGCCATGGACGGCTGCCGGATCAGCTGGGGCCAGGTCACCGCGGTCGAGCCTGGCGCCCTGATGGTGCAGCGGTCGCCCCTTCGCATGAAGGACGGCAAGCTTGCGCTGGGAGAGCCGGCTCCGGAGCGGGTCCTGAGAACCATCTCGGGGCAGGGCTTCACCGATGACGTGTCGGTGGGCGACACCGTCTCCATCCACTGGGGCTGGGCCTGTGAGGTCCTGCGCCCGCACCAGGTGACAAACCTGTCCCATTGGTCGGCGCACCATCTCGCCATCGCCAACGCAACGATCTGACGCTTATCGTAACCATCTTAGCCTGGGCCTACAGCTTCTGCGCCTTCTTTGTCGTCGCCGAGGGCTTGTGGTGTGGCGACTACGGTGCCCAGATCTGTTGCGAGGCCGCTCCTCCGGATGCCTCGCTACGAGAAGCTGCCGTGTGGGCTGCTAGAATTCCACAAGGGCACGAGGAGCAGAACGTGGACGTACGGGTCGGTCAGCAGAACGTTGCACCGTCGTCCGCCTGCGCTCCGCACACTGCTCGGCAACGAGGGCAGGCGGAGAGCGAGACGCTCCCGAGGCAGCCACTAGATGAGTGGGAGCGCACGGCGCTTGGCACGGGGATCTGTGGCATCCGCACGAGCTGTGCCAGCGTCTGCCTCCGTGTGTGATCTGCCCCATCCTGCTTCGTCGCTGATTGGGCGAGCGGCCGAGACCGAAGAAGCTGCCATGGCCTTCCGGCGCACCCGAATGCTCACTCTCACCGGGCCGCCAGGCGTGGGCAAGAGCCGGCTGGCCCTGTCGCTCGCGTGGCGCCTTCTGCCCCTTTACCCTGATGGCGCTTTGTGGGTGGATGTCCGCGCGGCGGCATGGGCCAGCGCCCCCACGCAGGAGGCCCCGAAGCGTCTCATCCTGGTCCTGGACAATTGTGAGCACGCCTTGGCCGAATGCGCCGACCTCACGGGCCAGCTCCTCGGCGCTTGGCCCGACGCCACCATGCTTGTCACCAGCCGCGAGCCATTAGGGGTTGTCGCCGAGCAGACCCTAAATCTCGCTCCGCTCTCGCTGCCCGACGACGACAGCCTGGCGGCGGTGCAGGTCAGTGACGCGTTCCACCTCTTCTGCGACCGAGCCACTGTCGTTCAACCGGAGTTCAACGTCGATGCCCACGCCGCCGAGATAGCCGCCATCTGCCGCTGCCTCGACGGCATCCCCCTCGCTATCGAGTTGGCCGCGGCGCGGGCCGACGTGCTGTCGCCGGGCCAGATCCTGAGCCGTTTGAATGACGAGAAGCTGGCTTTCCTCGTTGCCTAGAGGGCTACCATCCTGAACGTGCCCGACCCTGGTCCGGCCCCCCGCCACAGGAGCATGCGGGAGTCGCTGGACTCGAGCTACCAGCTGCTCCTGCCCGCCGAGCAGATGCTGTTCCGGCGCCTGGCTGTCTTCGAAGGCGGTTGGGGCATCGAGGCTGCCGAGCAGGTCTGTGACGGGGGCGGGCTCGAGGATTACGAGATCCTGGACTCGTTGGGTGCTCTGGTGGCCAAGTCGGTGGTGGTGGCCGACACCGCCGGGCGCGAGGCGCGGTACCGGCTACTCGAGCCCATCCGCTGGTATGCCGAGGAGAAGCTGGCGGAGGCCGGGGAGTTGCCACGAACTGCCTCCCGTCACGCCTCTTGGTGTCTTGATCTTGCCCTGGAGATGACGTCCGGGGACGCCAACGCCGACCACCTCACGCCGGAGGCGGCAGAGGCGCTCGAGAAGGAGTACCCGAACCTCACGGCCGGTCTGACCTGGGCGCTGAGCGAGCGCCGAACGAAGCTGGCCGTGAGCCTGGTTTCGGCGCTGGTGCCCTTCTGGCACGCCCGTGGGAGTTACCAGGAGGGGCGCCGGTGGTGCGATCTTGCGCTGGAGCTCGACTTGAGCAGTGTTCCGGAGCTCCACGTGCGGATTCTCTTCGATGTTGGCACCTTTGCGACGCTGACAGGCGACTGGGTTGGAGCAACGGCCTATTTCCGGGAAAGCCTCGGCCTCGGCCGCCGTCGCCAGGACCCGAAGATGATCGCGTGGTCGCTGAGCCTGCTGGGCTTCGCCTCCTCGTTCGGTGAGGGCCCCCGTGTCGCACTGCCTCTCCTGGAGGAGGGAGTAGCCGTGGCACGGCAGGAGGGTGAAGGGGTCAACCTGGCCCGAATGCTCGCAGTGGTGGCCTCGATCCACCGCCTGCGGGGTGACCCGGTCGCCGCTCGACCAGTCCTGGAGGAGTGCCTGGATCTGGCACGTGCGGCGGGCGACGCCCAGACCGTCGCCGCTGCGCTTGCAGGCCTCGGATGGGTGGCTCTGGCGCAATCGGATTACTACACCGCCGAGGACCTCCTCGGTCAGGCGTTGGTTCTCTCGGACGGCTGGGGACAGGGCAACGACCACGCCTTGACACTCAACTTTCTCGGGGAGCTGGCCGCGGCCCGTGGTGAGGTCGATGAGGCCCGGGAGCACTTCGACATCGGACTGAAGGTTGCGCAAGCGGCCGGTGCACCTTTGCCATCCGCGAGTTGCCTCGAGAACCTCGGCCGTTTGGCGCTGGCCGAGGGAAATCTGGAGAGGGCAGAACGCTGCTTCGTCGACGCGCTCGCGGTGGCGGAGCGGGCGGGGCTGTGGTCACTCCGTGCCCGCTGCCTGCAAGGCCTCGGGGAGTTGTCCCTGATCAAAGGTGAGCCTGGGCTCGCCCGGCATCGGTTTCGGCGGGCGCTGTCGCTCGCTCGTGACGTTGGGGACCGGCGAGCGACGGCCGACGCCCTCTCCGCCCTGGCCGCCCTCACCCAGGCGCGTGGCGACCAGAAGCGGGCCGTGTCGATGCACGTCGAAGCCCTGAGCCTTCGACACGAGGTGGGTGACCGTGCCGGAGTGGCACGTTCGCTGGAGACCTTCGCTCACCACGCTCGTGCCCACGGCCAACCCGACGTCGCGGTGCGCTTGCTCGGAGCGGTGAACGCCCTGCGCCAGGATCTCGGAGCGGACAGGGCAAGAGGCGAGGGCCGCGAAGCCACCGCAGCCGAGGCCGGCCTGGAGGCGGAGCTGGGTGCTGAGGCCTTTGCTGCCGCGTGGGAAGAAGGCGCCGCACTCACCGCCGACGAGGCCGTGACCTACGCTTCTCGTGGGCGGGGCCCCAGACCCTCCGCCATCACCGGCTGGGAGAGCCTCACTGGTGCTGAGCGAGAGGTGGCCGAGCTGGTGCGCCAAGGTCTTACGAACCCCGAGGTCGCTGCTCGCCTCTTCATGTCCCCGCGTACGGTGCAAGGCCACCTGAAGAAGATCTTCGCCAAGCTCCACATCTCCTCCCGCCGTCAGATCCGGGAGCAAGCGGCGGTAGCTGAGGATCCTCCTAAGGTCTAGGAACCTGGCTTCACCCTCCGGTGGCTACTTGGGCAGACGACACTGAGAACGCGCCACTCTGGCGCGTGTTTCACCCGGCCCGCGAGTGAGACGCTGATCAATGTGCTCTTAGGGGCTCATCGCACATACCACCAACAACCAAAGGAGAAAATCACATGATCACAAGTCACCGCACTCGCCTCTTCGGGCGAGGTGCCTTCAGCGTCCTGGCGGTCGTCGTAGCCGTGCTGATGACGACCGTCTCACCAGCTCACGCGGCCAGCGGAGGGACCGGCATCGAGACCATGACCGGGGTACCCTTCAGCCTTGACCCGAATCAGCCGTGCGCGCATTACTCGAACTACCAGGCAAACGTGGCATTCACAAACCCCGTGATGGATGCGGAGATCGTGAGCTTGCCCGGCACGCTGTGGAACGAAGGCCCCGGCGGTACCTACGAGTACGCCGGCCCCAACGTCAACAACTGCCCCACTTACCCCTACAACCAGGCAACGGATGCCATCCCTGGTTTCCTGGTGACAATCGCGGGTGACCCGAACTGCGTGGCCGTGCCGGCCACCTACGAGCGGAATTACATCAGCATCGAGGTCGTCTACAGCAGCACCGACTGCTCGGGAGTCCTGGAGTACGACCTCATGTCGAAGACCACGCCGGTGCCGATCCCCCCGTTCTTCGATGCCGGTGACGAGGTCGCGGTGTGCGTGCCCATCATCGCGCCGGCTACATGCTTGATCGGCCCAGCTCTCCCCTAGCCAACTGGCTCATCCGTATGCGCATGCGGTAGGCACGGGTGCTTTGTCCGTGCCTACCGCGCTCGCGCGAGAACACCTTTCGTGAAAGGAGCCCGGACCGGCAACGGTCTTGTAGCCGTGGACGGGTTCGACTCAGCGGAGATGGAGGGAAAGCTGCGGTGACTGACGAAGCTTTCCATGGTGACTGAGTGACCAGAAATCGGCGTTGCCAGCAGAAGAGGAAGCCCTGTTCGCTGGCCTCGCAGGTCATGCTCGTCCTCGTGGCTGTGGCACTGGCTGCCGCGGGGCTGGTGAGCCTCAAGGAACTGCACGGCTTGGCGTCGAGCGAGAGCGAGCGCTCTGCTACAGGAGGCAAGACAGCACTCGGGGTTTCTCCGGCGCTGGCGTTGGCCAAGGATCGCACCGCCGCGGCAGCCACTGTGTTGGGACTGGCTCTGTCGGAGCCGCAGACATCGTCGATCTCCCACGCGTCGCCGTCGGAGGCGGCGGCGGACCTGCTCACCGCCAGTGGAGTGACACCGAGCCCAGCTCAGCAGGCAGGCCTGGTGTCGCTCGACGGCTTGGCACCGGCAAGCCGCTCTGCGCTCACCGACCTTCTTGACGCCTTCGCCGGCTTCCAAGCCGCCAACACGAAGGCCTATGCGGATGCAGACCAGGCTCAACTGGCGAAGGTTGTCGCTCTGGCTGTCAGCCCGGCCCCGGTGACGGCACCGGTCGATGGCGCCCTGCCCGGCGGCATTCCAGTGCTCGGTGCGGGGCTCAGGGAGCCGGGGGAGTTGCTGCGCAGCACCGGTTTGGACCTGGGCCCGGTCCTGTCCGCCCGCGACCTCCTGGTCGATGCGGCCTCGGCCATGGCCGAAGCCAGGCCGGCAGCCTCAGCTCTGTCCAAGGCAGCTCCGGATGGACCAGCGGTGCACCTCCAGGCGGCGAGCCCCGTGCCGCCCGCCGTCAGCGTCCCCGGCGTCCTGGCCATCGACGACGTGGGCGTCGACAACCTCTACACCGCGAACTATCTATTTGTGCTCGACATCGGTGGCAACGACATCTATCAGAACAACGCAGGCGGTAGCGGCCTCGGTGCAGCCGCCCTCCTGGACCTGGCCGGAGACGACGAGTACGGCATCAAGGGCGGGCCGGGTCTGAACAACGGCAAGAACGGTGGTGGCACCTTCGGTTCCGGCTTGTTGATCGACGTCGAAGGCGACGACGTCTACACCGCCGGCAACAACGCCACCAACGGCGGCGCCGGCGGCGGCACAGGACTGCTGGTCGATGGTGGCGGCAACGACGTTTACAAGGCCGGCGATCTGTTCACCAACGGCGGCGGGGGGAGCGGCGTCGGCGGCATCGTCGACGCCGGCGGCGACGACACCTACCTCGCGGGCGACACCGCCACCAACGGCGGCGGCGGCACCGCCGGCTCTGGCTCGCTCACCGACATGTCCGGAACGGACTCCTACACCTCGTACGCACCCACGGGTACCGAAGCTCCGCTGGCCGGGGACGTGAAGCTTCCTGGAACGAATGGCGTGAACGGCGCCGCGCTCTTGGGCACTGGGAGGCTGTACGACGGGTGCGGCACGGGAGACACCTACCTCGACGGTGACGGCGGGACAGGCACCGACAAGACAGTCGTCCCCAAGGGCGAGGTCGGGGCTCAGATCGACTCGAGCGAATCTTGCGTGGCAGCCGAGCCTGAGCCGACCACGACGACGACAAGTACGACCACGACCACCACCACCACGGTCCCGCCGACCACCTCGTCTACGACCACGACCACTTCGTCCACCACCACGACAACCGTGCCGCCCGAGTACCCGCCGGGCGCAAGCGACTCTCCGTGGGTGAAGCAGGAACCCGTTGAGCCTCCCCTTCCGCCCAGCGCCTTCCACGTGATGGCCTACCACCCACCGACCCAGCGCGTGGTGATGTTCGGGGGCTACACAGTCGACGGTGAGGGCTTGTTCCCCGATGAGCTCCTGCAGGGCACCTGGACGTGGGACGGATCGAGCTGGCAACGAGAGACGCCGTTGACGAGCCCGCCGTCTCGTCAACGGGCGGTCATGGCCTATCACGCCCGAAGTGAAAAGCTCGTGTTGTTCAGCGGGACCGATGGCAGTTCTCTAAGCGACACCTGGACCTGGGACGGGTCAAACTGGCATCAAGAGGCACCGGCGGTGGGACCACCGGCCAGGAACGGCGCGTCCATGGCGGCAGATGGTTCGGGCAACGTGGTCCTCTTCGGTGGTGTCAAGGATGTCGTCTTCAACGGTCCCGATCCGGAGAACGCGACACCGGCCATGCCCCTCGACGACACCTGGACCTGGGACGGGCTGAACTGGATCGAAGAGCGGCCGGCGGAGAGCCCTCCGCCCAGGGCAGGGGCCGCCATGGCCTACCACGCCCCGACCAAACGAGCCGTCCTCTTCGGCGGCCGCAACGAGGAGAGGCCTTCGGCCCCGTTCGATGTCACGTACGGCGACACCTGGTCGTGGGACGGCACTAACTGGGCGAGTGAGAGCCCTGGACCGCATCCGAGGGAGAACGCGTCCATGGCCTTCCTGGAAGCTACCGGGGAAACGGTCCTCTTTGGTGCCTACAGCAGGCCTGACAGTGCCGGGGGGGACACCTGGACCTGGGACGGGTCGAGCTGGACGGAACGAAACCCTCAAGTGCGGCCAACAAGACGCCAGGGCGCGGGACTCGCCTATCACGCTCCCTCGGGGCACGTCGTGCTTTTCGGTGGCCGAGCTAGCTCGGAGTTGAACGATACCTGGACCTGGGAGGGGAAGAGAACCGCGGGAGGCATCGACCCGAACGTCAACCGCAAGGTCAGCCTCCGCCCGCCCAGCGTTCCCGCCGACGGTAGGTCGACATCCACCGCTACCGCCACCTACACAGTCGGTGGTCAGGGCGTATCGGGGCTGGAGGTGGAGTTCAACACCGATGGCGATGTCAGCTTCGGCCCTGTGAGGGACCATGGGGACGGGAGGTACACCACCACCATCACCGCTTCCATCACGGACGGCGACGAGACGATCGGTGCCAGCTCCTCGAAATACCCTGAGTCGTTCCTCCCGGCGAGACTGACCGAGACCCCGGCCGACCTACCGCGGTCGTGCACGGCCCATCCAACGAGCGGCTCAGGACATTGGACCGACTTGGACCCCACCTTTGGCTGTCTGGGAAAGATCACCGAGAGTGTCCCGCCTAACAACACCGGCTCGGGGATGGCCATCCAGCCCGACGGCAGAGTGGTGATGGCCGCCAGCAACCAGCTTCGGCGTTTCACCACGGAAGGCACACCTGATGGCAGCTTCGGGAACGCGGGGGTGACCAAGTTCACCGAGGATATGTCTGGCTCCGCCGGCGCCACGGACCTGGCCTTGCAGCGGGACCGGAAGATCCTGGTGCTCGCTTCGGAAGAACGCGACAGCGAAGACAACTCGGGCCCTATCTTCTCTTCGCGCCTTTATCGGTTCACCACTGACGGCGCACCGGATCTGAGCTTCGGCCCCGGCGGCAGCGTCGAGTTGGACAGAGGCTTCTTCAGGGTCGTCGTTCAAGACGACGGCAAGATCGTGGTGCTGGGCAACAGCTTCGAGTTGGATGGTGTACCGATGTCGGGGGCCGCGGCTTCCTTGCTGGGACTCGACACCGTTCCTGGGGTACCTCACATGAGGGTCGTTCGCTACAAGACTGACGGCCAGGTCGACCTCGACTTCGGCCCGAACGGCGATGGCTCCGTCAGCTTCGATTTCGGTGTTGGGTTCGTCCCCACCGGCCAGGGTGGAGTGGCGCTTCAATCGGATGGCAAGGTCGTGGTGGTCGGATCTCAATGCAACCTGCTCGCCGCCACGTATCCCCACTGTGATCCGGCTGCGGGACGCCTCACGACCAGCGGGCAGCTCGATCCGACCTTCAACCCCTGTGGCCGCGGTACGGTCCCGTGCGGAGGGGTGGTCGTCACCCCGTTCGAGACGCCTGTCGGCAACGCCGCCGTGGGTGGCAGCGCCGCCGGCACAAGTGTCGCCATTCAACCCGATGGCAAGATCTTGTTGGCTGGCTGGGGAGGAGCGGCCGAGGGGGTCGGCTTCGCCCTGATTCGCTACAACGTGGAAGTGCCAGGCCAGCCCGATGGGAGCCTCGACAGCACCTTCAACCCGTGCGTGCCGGCGGAGCCGCCGTGCGGCGGCAAGCAGCTCGCGCCGACCCATTTCGGCGGCTACCAGGGGAAGGGGAGCGATGGCTCCATCTCCGGCCCCGAGGACGGCGGCTACGCCAACGCGGTGTCGGTGGCCCAACAACCTGACAGGAAGATCGTGCTGGCGGGCAAGGGGCCGGCGGGCGCGGGAGACTTTCTCCTCGCCAGGTACAACCCTGATGGGACCGTCGACACCTGCGGCACTCCCGGCTACGTGCGTACCAACTTCGGGCTCTCCTCGGGGGCCTTGGATGTGGCCGTCCAGCCTGACGGCAGGATCGTGGCCGGCGGTATGGCTCGGGAGCGGGGAAGCGAGGCGGTGGCCATGGCCCGTTACATGGGAGGTGGCACGGAGTCCCGCGTCTTCTCCCTCGGCCCGGTGGAGACACGGGTGAACGAGCCAGTGTCGGGCCCGGCTGAGGCGGCATTCCAGGTCAGCCTTGACGCTCCGGCCTGCCAAGCGTTGTCGGTGGCCTATGCAACGGCCGACGGCTCAGCGACCGACGGTGCCGATTACCAAGGCACCAAGGGCGAGCCGCTACGGGTGCGTTTCGAGGCCAACGAGGACGAGAAGATCGTGCAGGTGCCGGTGCTGGCCGACACCGCCGCTGAGCCCGACGAGACCTTTTCACTGCGGCTGTCCGATCCTCGCTCCGAGGTGCAGGCCGAGCCGTTGGATCCGGTGTTCCCCCGCCCGTTCGACTACCGGATAGCCGTTGGCCAGGCCAGCGCAACCATCGTCGACGCCAGCCGGCGCGTCGACATCGAAGGAGCCACGGTTCCAGAGTCTTTTGGCGGGACAGTGCCAATGCCGTTCACGGTGAGCTTGAACGGCCCGGTGGACAAGCCGGTGTCGGTGAACTACGCGACCGCAGATGGCTCGGCCACGGCCGGCGACGACTACCTGCCGGCGGGGGGAACGCTCAGCTTCGAACCTGGTGGGCCCACCTCCAAGACCGTACTTGTCGACGTGTTGGGCGATGAAGTGCCCGAGCCCACGGAGTCGTTGACGATGGCTTTGTCCACCGGCACACCTGGCGCGGCGCGGTTCTCCAACCCCAATCCGGTCAATGTGCCTTTACGGGAGGCGCCCCGAGGCTGTCCTCCCGCCTGTCCCCCCGACACGGCAGCGCCCTATCCCTCCAAGGTTTCGGTGAGGGGCCTGACCGGCACAGTCACCGACGTCAACGTGACGCTCCGGGACCTGTGGTGGGACAAGAGCGGCCCCTCTGACGCCGACCTGATGCTGGTGGCGCCCGACGGTAAATCCGTGATCCTCATGTCCGACGCGTGCGGCGACAACGACTACCCCCATCCTATAGCGCGCTCCGCCCAGGTGGAGCTGACCTTCGACGACCACGCGGGAGGGCCCCTGCCCGCCGATACGCCGTGTTCTTCGGGCAGCTACCGCCCCCTCGATGACGATGACGACACCCGCGAGTTCGAAGGTGTGGGACAGCCCCGTCCGCCCGATGTGTTCCCTGAGCCGGCTGCCCCCGCTCCCGGCTCGACCCTTCCATTGTCGAGCTTCAACGGGATCGATCCCAACGGCACCTGGAGCCTGTACCTGATGGACGACTTCCCCAACGACCCGGACCCCAACAAACCCTCAGGGCGCATCGTCAACGGCTGGAGCCTCAGTGTGGCCACCACCACGACCATCAAGACCACCGCAGAGCCGTTGAACCTGATCCTGGGCAAGGCCGTGGCCGAAGGCTTCATCACCGACGCCCGCCCCGGGGTGTCGGTGGGCGACAAGAAGGTGACCGAGGGAAACCTGGGACGGACCGAGGCGGTGTTCACCGTGACGGCAAATGGTCCAGCCACCTTCCCCCTGACGGTCGAGTACCGAACCACCGACGGCGAGGCCACCGCGGGATCTGACTATGAGCCCACGTTGGGCAGCCTGAGCTTCACGGCCAATGGTCCCGTGGCGCAGACTTTGACCGTTCCTGTCGTGACAGACACACTAGCTGAGCCCGACGAGTCGTTCTCTGTTCTGATCGGCGCAACTGGAAGCGCGGTGACCGACGGCGAGGGAGTCGGGACGATCGTCAACGACGACGCTGGCATCGCCGGTGATCCGCCGAACAAGGCCCCGATGGCTCCAGCTCCCACCACATTAGCCCAGGTGGCCCCCCCACAACTGGTCAATCCCTCGACACAACCGGCAGCCCACGGCCAAACCCAGCTGCAGCAACAGGCCCAGTCCCAGGTCCAGGTCCAGGCCCAGGCACAGGCGCAGCAGGTGGTACAGCAACAAGCCCAGCAGCAGGTGCAACACCAGGTTCAGACCCATGGCCACGCCCAGAGCCAAGGACAATTCCACAGACAAGCGGGGCTGGCGGGCGAGCGTTCGCGTGAAACGCAAGGTGAGCGGGCCTACGTCTCAGGGCCTGTCGCAGAGCCAGACACGCACCTCGCTGCTGGCGTCCGGCAGCCCTCCCCGATAAGCCCCGCCGCGCTGTGGGGCGGCCTGGTGACCGTCGGGCTTGTCATCGCCCTTGCCCAAACGACCAAAGCACCCACGCCGGCTCACCAACGGGGGCCACTTCGCCCACCCGTCGGCCAGGGCAGAGCCCGCCTCCCGACTGAAAGAATCAGAGGCCGCCACCGCAGGCAAAGTGACTATCGGTGGTGCATCTACAAGTCGTCTGCCGGCCAGCCTCCATGAGATGCAACTAGGTGCGGGGGTACGATGAAAACCCCTATCCGGGGGGGTGGTTCTTTCGCCGCCTCCTTATCATCTTCGAAGGTCGCCTAAGGCTTAAAAAGGATTGGACCAATGGCCGAATCAGCCGCAAAGGACCCCAAAACCACCGTTCGGGCGCTGCTCGGGATCTTGGTGGCGGTAATCATCGCCTACGCCCTGTTGGTGCGCGTCGCGTACAGCGCCCCTGAGCCCGGAAGCGAGCTCAGCCTCGACCGCCTGTTCCGCGCCGCCGAATCCGGCCAGATCATGTCGGCCACGCTGTTGGACCAGGACTCGGTGGTCGTCGGCCAGCTCTGCCCGGCCGGGGTGCGGGGCACCTCCGCCACCGGCGTCACCTGCCCAGACCGGCCCCAGCGCTTCCATTCCACCTATCCGGCCAGCGACGTCGGCACCAACCAGCTCATCGAGCGCCTGGGCACCCGGGCCCAGGTGAAGGTGGACCGCCAGTCGGAGAAGGCCATCGCCAAGCTGTTGATGAGCTTCGTGCTGCCACTGATCCTGCTGGCCACGCTGTTCGGCATCATCATGGTGGCCAAGGGCGGGGACTCCTCAATGGCCGACATCGCCGGGTTCGGGCGTCTGGGCAGGAAGCGCCAGCGTGAGAAGAAAGCCGGCACCGGTGTCACCTTCGCCGACGTGGCCGGCCAGGACACCGCCGTTTTGGAGCTGCGGGAGGTCATCGACTACCTGAAGGACCCGGCCAAGTTCGATGCGGTGGGTGCCATCGCGCCAAAGGGCGTGTTGTTGTTCGGACCTCCTGGCTGCGGCAAGACCCTGATGGCCAGAGCGGTGGCCGGAGAGTCCGGTGTCCCCTTCGTGTCGGTGTCGGGAACTGAGTTCGTCGAATCCCTCGTAGGGGTGGGTGCGGCCCGTGTGCGTGACCTTTTCGCCCAGGTGCGTGAGCTGGCCCCGGCCATCGTGTTCATCGACGAGATAGACGCCGTCGGCCGCCGCCGCGAGGGTGAGGGCGTCTCCGGTGGTGAGCGCGAGCAGACCCTCAACCAGTTGCTGGTGGAGATGGATGGCTTCGAGGTGGCCGCCGGCGTGGTTCTCATCGCCGCCACCAACCGCCCCGACATCTTGGACTCCGCCCTTCTGCGCCCCGGGCGCTTCGACCGCCAGATCACCCTGGAGGCCCCCGACGTGGAGGGGCGAAAGGCCATCCTGCAGGTGCACGCGGCCAACCGAAACATCGCCCCAGATGTGGACTTCGCCCTGCTGGCCCGGCGCACTCCGGGCTTCACCGGAGCCGACCTCGCCTCGGTGATGAACGAGGCGGTGCTTCTGGCCATCAGGGATGGTTCGGAAGAGGCGACGATCAACTCGCACCATCTTTCGGAAGCGGTGCAGCGGGTGCTGCACGGGCCGCACCGCGGCAAGCTGTTGGCCCCCGAGGAGAGGGCTCGCATCGCCGTTCACGAAACCGGCCACGCCCTGGTCGCCGCCGCCTGTGGGCGGGGCGGCGACGTGGTGCGGGTATCGGTGGTGGCCAGGGGCAGGGGAGTGGGATCGGCCAACATCGGCATAGGCGACCGCGCCCTCCTGACCGAAGCCGACATGGAGGTCCAGGTGGCCATCGCCATGGGCGGGCTGGTCGCTGAGGAACTCGTCTACGGAGGGTCCTCCACCATGCCCGAGGACGACATCTCCCGGGCGACCGGGCTTGCGAAGTTGATGGTGGGCGTCTACGGCATGTCCGACGAGTTGGGCAGAGTGCAGATACTCAACCGCTTCGCGGGCGGTTTCCTCGGCGGCGACGGCACATCGGTGGACTCGTCGGTATCGGAGCAGGTGCTGCACACCTTCGCCATGGAGGTGAAGGACCTCGTGGCCGCGGCCGAGGCCCGCGCCATCGCCATCCTCAGCAAGAACCGCAGCCATCTAGAGTCCATGGCTACCCGCCTCCAGGAGGAGGAGACCCTGGAGGGCCGAGCGCTCGAGGACTTCCTCGCCCCCATGACAGGGGCGGGCGCTGGGGTCTTCAACGGCGGAGCCCCCCCCCGCCGCGGCGCCGGCTCTTCGAAGCCTGGTGAGACGGCCCTCACCCGTCCCCGCCGCTGATGAGGACCGACCACTGACCCCGAACCGTAAGGGCGGTCGTCTGGATGGCACATTCGCCGCTGACGAAGATCGACCACTGGCTCCGAACCGAAGCCGCGGCCGCCTGGGCGGCACATCCGCCGCCGAGCAGGACCGACCACTGGCTCCGAACCTGGGGAGAGCCGCCCGGCCGCTCATAGCCGTAGGGCTCTCCCTCGTGGGGCCGGTCCTGGCGTCGGCGCCGGCGCCGGCAGCCACATTCTCCAACGCCACTCCGATCGTGCTGTCACTGGGGGGCCCGCCAGGCGGCTGCCCTCCCCGTTGTCCCTCCGACACCGCCGCTCCCTTCCCATCCGCCATCGCCGTGACCGGCCAGTCCGGAACCGTCACCGACGTCAACGTGACCCTGCGGGACCTGAGCTATCAGCACAACGGTCCTCCGGACGCCGACATCATGCTCGTGGCCCCCGGTGGCAAGTCCGTGATGTTGATGTCCGACGCCTGTGGCAACAACGACAACAACAACCCTGTCACTACCCCGATCACCTTGAGCTTCGATGACCAGGCCGGCGCCGCCCTCCCTGCCGACGGGGCCTGTGCCAGCGGCACGTTCAAGCCGGTCGACGACGACGACGACGGTGAGTTCCCATTCCACCAGCCCGACGAGTTCCCCGGAGCGCCGGAGCCAGCCACCACGGCGCAGCTCTCGAGCCTCAACGGCACTGCCGCCAATGGGGCGTGGAACCTCTACGTCGTCGACGACTATCCCAATGATCCCGACCCCAATGGTCGAGCTGGCCAGATCGGCGGTGGTTGGTCGATCGACATCTCCACTTCCGCCGCCCCCGCTCCTGCCCCGCCCCCGCCCGCCCCCGCCCCCAATCCGACGCCGGCGCCACCGCCGCCCCGCGCGCCCGCCGGGGTTCCGCCGCTGGACGCCACCGTCCCCCCGGCGCCCGGCTCCCGAGATACCGAGCCGCCAACCGCCCCCGTCCAGCCCGGGGACTTCAAGCCCCTGGCATCCGACACCGAGGAGGACGGCGGCGACGCCGTGCCCTGGGTGGTAGGCGGGTTCCTGGGAGCCGGCGCCCTGGGCCTGATGGCCATGCTCAGCTCCGGCGGCTGGCGCTTCTGGCGCCGCTAACGCCAGTCAGGTCACCAACCTGGCCCGAGCGGATAGTTTCCGCTACAGCTGGAGGAAGCGTACGAACCTTCGCTTCGAGAAGGTGGAGGAGCGGGTGATCGGGCGGATCCACGCAGAGGTTGCCGGCCAGTCCCGCACGATGATCTTCGCCATGATGAGCCTCATCCTCACCGCCGTCCTGCTCACCTATACCGCGGGCCGCTTCGGCTGATCCAGTCGAGTTGGCCGTCTGGCGGTGTCAGCAGGCGAGGGCGTAGCTGACGGCCCAGCACACCTTGCTCATCGTGTCGTCATCCACAGTGCCGACGAAGCTGCCAAGCGACGACCGGTCGACCGTGTGGAGCCCGTCGCAGTTGATCACCGAATGCTGGTCGATCCCGGCGTCGTCGTGATCGAGGTCGACCTCAGCGGCCAAGCCCCGGATCGATGTCGTGATCTCCGCCACTGTCACGAGGCGGCGAACGTCGATCACCTCCGGCCGGGTCAGCACCAGGACGGGGCGAGTCTTGCGACCGATCCGGGCCAACCAGATCTCGCCGCGCGTCAATCGTCGCTCCAAGCTTCAGCTTCGGTCCAGAACACATCGGGGCGTTCGGGACGGCGCTCGTACGCGGCCCGGTCCGCCTCCGCCAAGGCCGCCCGCACCGCGGCGGAGACTCCCTCGCGAGCCGCCGCTGAGATGTTGATGCCGAGCTGCCGGGCCCGTCGTGCGAGGGCGTCGTCGAGCGTGAACGTCGTACGCGTCGAAGCTATACCTGAATGCTAGCATGAGATGATAGCGGATGAAAGGCTTCGCCAGCTGGATCCTGACCTCGATTCAACACCGTCTGGCCTCGATCACGCCTCGAGGTGCCGGCGACAAGCCCTCCCCTCTGAATGATCACGAGAGGACCGAGGGGTACCATGACACTGATGAACGACCAGGACCGGGAGCGCTTCCTCGCCACGTTGCGCCAGGACGATGAGTTCCGGGCCGCGGTGAGGCGCGAGCTGCTCACCGAGGAGTTGCTGAACCTGCCGCAGACCGTGGCGCAGCTGGGCCAGGACCTTCGCGATCTGACTGAGACCGCTGCGCAGCAGGGCCAGCACCTCCGTAGCCTCACGCAGGCCGTGGCGCAGCAGGGCCAGGACATCCGCAGCCTCACCCAGACGGTGGGAACGTTAGTCGACGTGGTCGCCGAGCAGCGCCAGGACTTCACCGCTTTGGCCACAGATGTACGCGGCTACTTGGAGCGCACCCTGACCCTTGTCGGAGACGGCTTCACCGCTGTCCGCGGAGAGATCTCGTCCCTACGGACCGACATGGACGACCGAATGGCCGAGCTGCGAGCCAACATGACCGCCGGCTTCACCACGGTTGATGCAAGGTTCGACCAGGTCAACGCCGAGATCAGCGACATCAAGAGGCGCCTGGCCTCATAGCAGGTCAGCGCCGTCGCTGGCGCCGCAGAGCTACCTCTTGCGCCGCCGCGTGGTCGCCCGGGGGTCCTGGGTTGTGTGAGGAGCGCCAACAGCAGGCAACTCGGGGTTTTCCGGCTGCCAGGCGCTCCCGTGGGGCATGAGCATGTGGCAAGGAAGGAGGGGAATGGAACCCTCCGTGCCGGGGGATGTTCTTCGTGCACGGTGGTACGTAGGCTGCGAGCACCTGTTGAGTGTTACGTCCGCCCCTAGAACCGGTGGGTGTGGCGGCAGTCCCCAGGAGGACCGAGTGCGAAGGAAGAGCTCTCTCAAGGCGCTGGCGGTTGTGATGGCATTGACTGCCGGCTGCGGGGGCGACGACGACGAGCCAGACCTGGCGGCTGACCGCGAGAAGGCCCGGGAGGCGATGCTGAGGGCCGCCGACTTCCCGTCGGGCTGGAGCCCGAAGCCGCACGAGAAGCTGCCCGGCGAGGATGAGCTCACGGCCGAGGTCGCCCAGTGCATCGGTATCTCGAACCCGTCGACCCGATCCACCGCCGAAGTCCGATCTCCCGACTTCACCAGCGGATTCGCCACCACCGCATCGTCGGTGATCACCTACGTGCGGTCCGAGGAGGAGGCCGCCGCCGATGCCGCCGCCTTCGCGGGGGAGAAGTTCGCTCAATGCGCCGAGCCCGGGTTCGCCAAGCAGGTACAGGCCGTGGCGCCGGAGGGCGCCACGGTGGAGGACGTGAAGGTCTCCCCAGCCCGTTTTCCCACCCACGGGGACCGGACCGTGGCCTACCGGGTGAACGGCACCATCCACATCGGCGAGATGAAAGTTCCGGTCAACATCGATCTGGTGCGGATATTCAAGGGCCGAGCCGAGGTCACCTTCGTCTTCTCGAACCCGGGCGCTCCCTTCCCCGCTGAGGTGGCCCGATCGGTCGCGGCCAAGGTCGTGGAACGGCTCTGAGCACCCCGCACTCCGGTACAGAGGCTGGTCGACCCCGGGCACGGTCGCGCCTCGGGCTGGCCGTCTCCTACGTCGTCACCGTCTTCGTGCTCGTGAGCTTGAACTTCCTCCTTCCCCGGGCCATGCCCGGCGATCCCATCGACGCCCAGCTCAGCGTGGGCTCGCCCACCTACGTCTACGACGAGAGGGCCCGAGCCGATCTCGCCGCCTACTACGGGCTCGATCGTCCCATGGGAGCGCAGTACGTGGACTACATGGCCAACCTGGCCCAGGGCGACCTCGGCCGCTCGGTCTCCACCCACACGCCGGTGTCGAAGTTGATCAAGGACCGGCTGCCCTGGACGCTATTGCTCAGCACCACCGGTGTGGCGGTGGCCACCGTCGTCGGCTTCGTGGCGGGCGTCAACGCCGGGTGGCGGCCGGAGCGCCGCTCCGACCGCGGCCTCATCACCGCCTTCGTCGCCCTGCAGAACGTGCCGTCGTTCGTGCTCGCGGCCATGACGTTGCTCCTGTTCTCGGTCCAGCTGGCCTGGTTCCCGCTCAGCGGGGCCCGCACGCCGTTCAGCTCCTTCGGCGCTCTGGCCTCCGTGGCCGACGTGGCCCGCCACCTCACCCTTCCCGCCCTGGTGCTGGCCACCGAGGTGGCCGCGTTGCAGTTCCTCCTGGCGCGGGGCAGCGTGGTCAGCGAGCTGGGCGCCGACTACCTGGTCCTCGGCCGGGTGAAGGGGCTCACCGAGCGCCGGCTCAAGTACCGGTACGCGGCGCGCAACGCCATGATCCCCGTCGTGAGCAACACCGCCGTGCAGCTCGGCCTCGCCGTCACCGGGGCGGTGTTCGTGGAGAGGGTCTTCGCTTACCCCGGAGTGGGAAGGCTGCTCTTCGAGTCCATCGGGAGCAGGGACTACCCGGCCATCCAGGGCTGCTTCCTGGTGATCACCGTGCTGGTGCTCACGCTGAACTTCCTGGCCGACATCCTGTACCGGCGGCTCGACCCGAGGACGGCCCAGTGAGCACGGCAACCGGCACTGCGAGCACCACGGTGAGGCCTCGGGCTCCCCGCCCTCCGTTGCTGGTGGCCGGCTTGGTCATCGTCGCCGCCTTCGGCGCCGTCGCCCTCCTCGGCCCCCTCCTCGCCCCCTACGACCCGAGCGACCTCTCCGGCGGGGCCGTCGAGCATCCGTCGGCACGCCACCTGCTCGGCACCAACGATATCGGCCAGGACATCTTCTCCGAGCTGATCATCGGCACCCGATCATCGCTGGTCGTGGCCATCCCCGGGGCCACTCTGGCTGTGGCCATCGGGATCCTCGTGGGCGTCGGAGCCGGCCTGCGAGGCGGATGGGTGGACGTGGCCGTGATGCGGGTGGTGGACGGCTTCCTCGCCCTTCCAGGCCTACCCCTGGTGGTACTGCTGGCCTCGTTGGCCGGGACCAGCCGCGTCGCCCTCGTGGTGGTGATCGCCATGGCCGGATGGCCGCCCATCGCCCATGTCCTGCACAGCCAGGTCCTGCAGTTACGCAACCGGGGCTTCGTTCGGGCCGCCCGGGGGTTCGGGGCCTCGTCCGGCTACGTCATGGGCCACCATCTCGTACCCGCCGTGGGGCCCATCGCCGCCGCCGGCTTCGTGCAGTGGGCGTCCACCGGCATCGTGCTCGAGGCCGGCCTCGCCTTCCTCGGCCTGGGTGACCCCAGCACGGTGAGTTGGGGCACCATGCTCAACCGTGCCCTCGACTACCAGGGCCTCTACTACAGCTCGCTCTGGATCTGGTGGGTGTTGCCCGCCGGCCTGGCCATCACGCTGGCCGCCCTCGGCTTCGCCTTCGTGGGGGTGGGGCTCGAGCCGCGGTTCAACCCCCAGTGGAGGAAGGCGCTGTGAGCCTTCTCCTCGAGGTCAGCGATCTTCGCGTCGAGTTCGAGGGCGGTGTGGAGGCGATCCGCGGCATCAACTTCACTCTCGATCGCGGCGAGTCGGTCGCCATGGTGGGGGAGAGCGGCGCCGGCAAGTCGACTCTGGCCCGTTCCCTGGTGGGGCTCGTCCAACCGCCGGAGGCTGCTGGCAGCGTGCGCCTGGACGGCAACGAGATGATCGGCACATCGCCGGAGCTACTCCGCTCGCTTCGCTGGTCCACCGTCGCCATCGCCCTCCAGGGCACGCCGTTCAACCCCGTGATGACCCTCGGCGCCCAGGTCGCGGAGCCCCTGCGCGGGGCAGCCGGGCTCAGCAAGGAAAAGGCCCATGTCCGCGCCGCCGAGCTGGCCGAACAGGTGGGGCTGGATCCCTCCATGCTCGAGCGGTTCCCCCACGAGGTGTCGGGGGGGCAACGCCGGCTGGCCACCCTGGCCATGGTGCTCGCCCTCGACCCGGCGCTGGTCGTGCTGGACGAGCCCACGGCCGGCCTCGACCCCGCCTCCCGCCGGCACCTGGTGGCCGAGGTCAACCGCCTGGCCGAGGAGCGGGGCTTCGCCCTTCTGGTCATCTCCCACGACCTGCACGACGCCGCCCGCCTGGCCCAGCGAATGATGGTCCTCTACGCCGGCGAGGTGATCGAGGCCGGCACTCCCGACCAGGTCCTCGAGGGGGCTGCCCATCCCTACACCTGGGCCCTGGTCAACACCTACCCCGTTCTGTCCACCACCAAGGACCTGCGCCCCATCCGGGGCCACGCCCCCGATCCTCGCGCCGTCCCCTCGGGATGCCCCTACCGCACCCGCTGCACCCAGGCCGAGGACGTCTGCACCGAGAAGCACCCCGACCTCGCCCTGTCCCGCGGCCGCCTCGTGGCCTGCCACTTCGGCGGGCTGAAGACGCTGCTGGCCGGCGTCGACCTGACGAGGTCCTACGGCAGTCGCCGCCATCCCGTTCGGGCCCTCGACGCTGTTTCGATCTCGGTCCAGGAGGGAGAGTCGGTGGCCATCGTCGGCCCGTCCGGGAGTGGCAAGTCGACGCTGGCGATGATCCTCGCCGGCCACCTCGCCGCCGACTCCGGCACCGTGGAGCTCGAAGGTGAGCCGCTCCCGACGTCGTGGCGGGGACCGGCCCGGGCGCGGCGCCGGCGCATCCAGCTGGTCATGCAGGACCCCGCCGAGGCCCTGTCACCACGGCTCACCGTCGAAGAGCTGGTGGCCGAGCCGCTGGTGGTGGCGGGCGAGGGTGACGAGACGCATCGCCGCGACGAGGTTCGCACTGCTCTCCACAGCGTTGGGCTCCCTTCCTCCGGAGACTTCCTCGCCGTCCGCGCCTTCGAGCTGTCCGGCGGCCAGCAGCAGCGCATTGCCCTGGCCCGCGCCCTCGTCGCCCGCCCCAAGTTGCTGGTGGCCGACGAGCCAACGAGCATGCTCGACGCGTCCGAGCAGGCTCGGATGCTGGTGGTGCTCCGGGAGCGCCAGATCGAGATGGGCCTCGGGCTCGTCATCGTGTCCCACGACCTGGCGGTGGTGCGCAAGGTGGCTGACCGCATCGTGGTGCTCGACGGCGGCCGAGTGGTGGAGGAGGGCCCCTCCCATCGGGTGGCCACCACCCCCGAGAGTGCCACCGCCCGCCGCCTACTCGACCCCGAGACCGTGGAGCCCCGACCATGAACGAGCTCGACCGCCGCAGCTTCCTCAAGGGCCTGGCCGGCGCCGGGCTGGTCGTGGTGGTCGGAGGGTGCGGGGCAGCCCGCCGCCTGCCGCCGACGCTCGGAGAAGCGGTACCTGGCGCCGATGTCGGCACCGACGCCGACTCCCTGCCCCCAGCCCCCCGCCCCACGCTCCGCCTGCCCGGGGGAGCCCTTGGCTTCCCCTCCCCGTTTGCCTACGTGGCCACCCTCGGGTACCGCCAGATGAGCCTGATCTACGACACCCTGCTCTGGAAGGACGGCTCGGGGAAGCTGCTGCCCTGGCTCGCCTCCAGCTACGAGGTGTCCGACGACGGGCTGGTCCACAGGTTCGAACTGCGGGACGGCATCCGCTGGCACGACGGCAAGCCCCTCACCGCTGACGACGTCGCCTTCACCTTCGACTACTACGCCAAGAAGACGCTCGGGCCGCTGGTGGTGGTCCAGCCCTACGGGATCGCCAAGGTGGAGTCGCTCACTCCGCAGCGGGTGGAGATCCACATCGAGCGCCCCGACGTCACCTTCGCCGGCTCGCTGGCCGCAGCCGTGCCCATCGCTCCCCGCCATGTGTGGTCGGTGATCGACGACCCTGCCGCCGCGCAGGACACGAAGGTCCTGGTGGGCTCCGGCCCCTACCGCCTCACCTCCTATGGCGGCGACAGCAGCCCGATGCGCTTCGAGGCCAACGACGACTACTTCCTGGGGCGGCCCTTCGTCAAGCAGATAGAGATGACGCCCACCTCCGACGAGCTCACCGCCCTGCTGGCCGGCGAGGTCGACGCCGCTGAGTCCACCGTCACCGGGACGCGGCCCCTGGCCCTCGAGCCCTTCAAGCGCGACCCGGCATACGGCATCGTCGACCAGCCCGGCGGGTTCACGTTCCCGCTGTACTGGAACCTGGGCAAGGGCGGGGCGCTGTCCGACGTGCGCTTCCGCCGCGCCTGCGCTCTGGCCGTGGACCGCAAGGACGTGGTGGAGCGCCTGACCGGGGGCAACGGCCTCCCGGGCAACCCGGGGTTCCTGGCGCCCTCGAACCTCTTCCACGTGGACGTGGAGCAGTACCGCTTCGACCGCGTGGCGGCCAACCGGCTCCTCGACCAGGCCGGTTACCGGAAGCCGGGCGGCGGCGGCGTCAGGCGCAGCGCCGAGGGGGAGGAGCTGAGCTTCGAGCTGCTGTTCCCCGGCATGCTCACCCCCCTCGCCCAGGTGCTGGGGGAGGCACTGGAGGCCGTCGGTGTCCAGCTCCGGCTCAAGTCGGTGGAGCTCGGCCCCACCCTCTACGGGAAGAAGCTCGCCGGCGACTACGAGATGGCCCTGGCTCTCTATCCGGGGCCGAGCGGTCCTGGTCCACATGCCGACCCGGACCTGTTGCGGCCGTTGTTCTCGTCGCTCGTGCCCAAGGGCCTCAACAGCGCCGATGGCTACAAGAACGCCGAGCTCGACGAGCTGGCCGAGCGCCAGCTGGCCACCTTCGGCGAGGAGGAGCGCCGGAAGATGGTGGGGCGGATGCAGGAGATCCTGGCCGAGGACCTGCCTGTGCTGCCCCTCTACTACTCCACGTTGTTCAACGTCTTCCGCAAGGGCGTGTTCGACCAGTGGTACTGGACACCCGGCGGGTTCCCGGTCGGCGCCAACAACCGCCAGCTGTTCGTAACCGGCGTGAAGTCCGGCACCGACATACGCCCGACCACCTGAGGGTTGTACCTCAGAGTTATATGGAGCGACATGACACGTGGCAACCGGCGGGCGTTCTCGGCCGCCTTGGTCGTGTGCCTGGCCGCAGTCGCAACACTGCTGGGACCTATTCGCACCGAAAGCGGACCGGCATCCGTGACAGTGTGGGTGGGGGACCGGCGGGTGGAGGTCGATCAGGGCAAGGCCAGCATTGCCAACGTGCTGAAGGCAGCCCGGGTGAAGCCGAGGGACGGGGCACTGAGGTCCGCATCGAGTGGGCGGGTGCTCGATGCCCACTCCTCCCCGGCGCGGATGTACGTGAACGGGGCCCGGGCCTCGATCTCTCAGCGGGTCGTCGCCGGCGCCCGCGTCCGCGTCGTGGACGGCCAGGACCGAATCGAGCCTGTCGAGGTACGCCAGCACCCCGTTCCCGCGCCCCCGGGACCACCGGTCGAGTCGCTGCTGTGGTACCCCGGCAAGGACGGCGTCGACGAGGTCACGGTGGGGACGGTCAGTGGCGAGATCGTCTCCTCGAGCCGCGTCGCCGAGCCCGTTCCCCCGCGGCGGGAGGAGGGCAACGTGGTGTCGCTCACCTTCGACGACGGCCCGCACCCCACGTGGACCCCGGCTGTGTTGCAGATCCTCGCCGAGGAGGGTGTGAAGGCCACCTTCTGCATGGTGGGCGACATGGTCCGCAAGCGGCCCGAGCTGACGAGGACCGTGCTCGCGCAGGGTCACACCCTGTGCAGCCACACCCTCCGCCACGCCCCCGACATGGACAGGTTGCCGGAGGAGGAGGTGGCCCGGGAGATAACCGGTGGCGCCGACCTGTTGAAGGCGACAACCGGTCAGCCGGTATCCTTGTACCGCTCGCCGGCGGGTCGCCTGACGCCGGCCGCCGTCGAGATCGCCCAGCGTCACGGGATGCGGGTCCTGGACTGGACCCTCGATTCCCGCGATTTCCAGCGCCGGCCGGCGGTCGAGCTGATCCAGAACGTCCTGGCCGGCGTGAAGCCGGGGGCGGTGATACTCCTCCACGACGGCGGCGGCTCCAGGGCGACGACCGTCGAAGCGCTCCGCCCGATGATCCACGAGCTGCGCGCCCGCGGGTTCCAGTTCGCTACCCCCCTGGCGCCCCCACCCCCGCCGCCGGCGCCGCCTGATCCCAATGCCCCCCCTCGACCCCCGCCCGACCCGAACGCGCCCCCGGATCGGGAGCCGGCCTCGGCCTGAAGCTGTCAATCCAACCCGAGGACCGTCATAAGGGCTTCGTCCACACCCCAGAGCTCCTCGCGGCTGAGATGGCCGGACAGCTCGCCGAGTCGGCGGGCGTCAACGGCACCGACCTGCTCGACGAGCACCCGGGTCGTCTTGCCGTCGACCTCTATCTCAGGACGGAAGGACGCGGCGCGTGCGCTCCGGGAGGTCGGCGCCACGAGCACCACCGAGCGGGGCAGGAGCTCATCGGCTTGGACGACGACGCCGAACCGCTCGCCGTGTTGCTCGTGGCCGACGCCCTTCGGGAGCTTCAACCTGTAGACGTCACCTCGGAGCACGCATCGACTCCATCAGGACCGCTACGCCGAGCATCTCCTCGCGATCAGCGTCGTCGGCTTCCAATGCAGCCGCTTCGGCGGCGAGCACCGGGCTTCGCCGCAGCCGTCGAGCGGACTGGACGAGCGCGGAGCGGATCGCCTCGGACCTCGAAAGCCCGGCAGCCTCGAGTGACCGCAGTGCACGCTCGGCCTCATCGTCGAGCCGGACGGAGATGGCGTGGCTCATGGTGCCAGTGTATCGCGATACGTGGTACGCCAAACATGGACTAGCCAGGCCGACGCTGAGCGGTCAGGTGCGCCGGCAACGGCGTACCCGAAGAGAAGGCGCCGGACTGGCTCAGGGTCCCGCGCCGCCAGCGGTGCGGCGTGAACACCAGCGCGCGGGGGTAATCCTCGAACAGCCAGCGGGCGAAGTTGCGCCGGGTCCAGGCGCTGGTGCCGGCCAGCCATAGCGCCGACCGCACACCCTTGCGGTGGGCGATCCCATGGCGGGAGAGCAGACCGGCCAGCCGGTTGTCGACCCCGAGTCCCGATCGCACCGCCCGTTCGTAGATCGCCGCCGCCCCCCCGGGATCCCGCGCGCCGGCGGCCAGGATGCTGCGTCCGGCCAGCATCCCCATCTCCAGCGCCTGGCCGATGCCCTCGCCGGTCATGGGGTCGGTGCCCCGGGCGGCGTCGCCGGCGAACAGCACCCGGCCGCCGGCGCCCGCCACGGAAGTACGCTCCAGCCGGGCGGGAATGGGCCACGCCTTGTGGGGTGCCTCGGGCTCGGCGCCCTCACCCAGGACCGCACGCAGGTGGGGCCGCTCCAGCAGCTCACGCCACTGCTCACCCATGCTGCGGGTGGGCGCTCCCGCCGCCCGCTGGATGCCGAACCCGACATTGGCCCTTCCGGAACCCAGGGGGAACGACCAGGCATAGCCCGGCAGCAGGTCGGGCTCGAACCACACCCACAACTGTGAGGCGGCCGCCTCGGAAACCCCCCTGAAGTACTGCCGGAAGGCGTGCCACTCGCCCAGGTAGCCCGCCTCGTCCGCCGGCCCCAGCGCCTTGCGCAGCGGCGACCACATGCCGTCGGCTCCCACGGCGTACCGAGCGGCCACGGTCCCGATGCCGTCCACGTCCAGCTCCACCACATCAGCACCAGGTTCCCAGCGAGCACCTCTCAGGCCGTGACCGTCGAACACCTTCACGCCGGCGGCGCGCGCCACGTTCAGCAACGCGGCATCGAGGTCCACGCGCCGGGCGACAGCGGCGAAGGTCCCCTGCCCAGCGGGAAAGGGAAAGGCGGTGGTGCGCCCCGACGGCGACCTCACCCAGACGTCGTCCACAGGCTTCCAGGAAGCGACCGTGGACGGTCGCAGTCCCAGCTCCTCCAGCCGGCGCAGGGCACCAGTGGTGAGGCCGTCCCCGCAGCACTTGTCACGCGGGAACCGAGCCCGGTCCACCAGCACGACGTCCCGCCCACCCCGCGCCAGCGTTATGGCGGCGGCGGCACCGGCCGGCCCGCCGCCCACCACCGCGACATCGGCGGCGACCATCACCCGCTACCGCCCCAGAACGGCACGCGGTCCGCGCTCCAAAACCATGCGGCCGTAAGCAAAGCGCAGGCGCGCATCACCCCTACCGCCCGAGGACGGCGCGCAGAGCGCCCTCCAGCTCGCGGTGGCGAAAGGTGTAGCCATCCGCCAAAAGCCGTGCCGGCAGGGCGCGCTGGCTGGCCAGCAGCTCGCCGGCCAGCTCACCGCCCAGCACGGTGGACAACGCCACGCGGGGGACCGGCAGCAACACCGGTCGGCGCAACACCCTCCCCAGCACCCGGGCCAGCTCGCCGGCGGTCACCGGCTCGGGCGCAGTAGCGTTGACCGGCCCGCTCAGGGAGTCGGAGCCGAGGGCATGCAGGATGGCCCCGACCTCGTCGTCGATCGAGACCCAGCTCGTGTACTGCTTCCCGTTGCCGAGCTTACCGCCGAGCCCCAGGCGGAACAGGGGGAGCTGCTTCTTGAGCGCCCCCCCGTGGGCCGACATCACGATACCGCTGCGGATGTTGACCACCCGGGTTCCCGCCTCGGCCGCCGGCGCCGTAGCCGCCTCCCAGTCACGGCACACTTCGGCGAGGAACCCGCTCCCGCCCGGGCTATCTTCGGTGAGAACCTCCGCACCGCGGTCGCCGTAGTAGCCGACGGCGGAGCCTGAGACCATCACCCGAGGCGGCGTGACCATCCGAGCGAAAGCCGTACAAAGAGCGTGAGTCGCGTCCACCCGGCTGCGGCGGATCAGCACCTTGCGCTCGTCGCTCCATCGCTTGTCGCCGATGCCGGCGCCGGCCAGGTGCACCACGCCTTGGACGCCATCAGCGGCCGCCAGAGCTACCTCATCGACAGTGCCCGCCTCCGGGTCCCAGACCACTTCGTGGTTGTCCACTCCGCCCCCGGCCGCCCCGCCGCCACCCCGCCCCCTGCCGGTCCTGCTCCTGGCGAGCCGCCTCACCGTGTGGCCTTCGGCCACCAGCGAGGCCACCACGGCCGAACCGATGAGGCCATGGGAGCCACTGACGAGGACGTTCACCTTGTCATGGTCGCACCCGCCGCCGGTCACCCCCCACCCATGTGCCACCTCACCTCAGTTTCGAGTGCATAGGGGGCGGAAACGGCCCGCTATGTACTCGCAAGGGACCGCGTGCGGGTTATCCCCCGCCGTCAGGAGCAGTTGACCCCTTCGGCCGGCCGGTAGAGGGCCGACACGTGGTCCACCTTGGTCGTCCCGTCGGCGAGGAACCGCCGGGTCCGCTCCGTGCGCACGCGGGTGCAGGGGCCCCGAGCCGATCTGGTCTGGTTGGTCTGGGTGGCCTCGACCCACTTGGTGGAGTAGAGCGTCACGGTGATGCTCCTGTCTGTGTACGTCGGCCAGATCAACACGCCATAAGGGCTCGGGTTGCGGATCTTCAGGTCGGGGTGGGGGTACGACAACGTGGCCTCCCGGCCATACGGGTAACGGCCGATCACCAGGCTGTGCGACTGGTACTCGGCGAACTCGAGACCGGCCAGGAACGCTGCGTTGAACGTCGTGGTGGCGAACTGGGAGATGCCCCCGCCGACGGAATCGGTGAATCGGCCGTCCTCGATCACGCCGGCCTCTACGAAGCCCTTCTCCCGAGTGCGCTTTCCCACGAAGTCGTTGACCGAGAACGTCTTGCCTGGCGGGATCACCTGACCCCGGAGGAGGTCGGAGATGCGGTGGATGTTGTGGACCCTCGGCTCCCGCGGCTTGTGGTTCGTGGTGAAGGTGCCCACCGGCTCCTTGATCCCCAAGGCCTCGGCGTCGGCCGTCGACAGTTTCGGGTCGACCCGCCGGAGCGGCACCTGCACAGGGTCCCGCCGGCCCGACCGCAGGGCCTGCTCGATCCGCCCGCCGGCCACCGGGGAGCAGCAGACGGATCCCGGCCTGCCCGGAACGATGCGCACGGTGCCGTCGACCACGTCGAAGGCCGTCTCCACCGCCGGCGCCCCCGCCTTTGTGAGGAGCTTGCCGAGGTCTTCGGCCACCTTCTCACCGTCGACGGTCAGGCGCAGCCCGGCATCGGTGGGTTCGCTGCCCAGCCACGAGCGCAGCATGGCCACGCCGACCTGGGCCCGATCGTCGTCGACGGTGACCACGATCGGCCGCACGGCGAGCAGCTCGCCCTCCTGGGCCAGGCGGGCGGCGTCGGCCTCGGTGAACCGCGGCGCCACCGGCCCCCGTTCGATCTCCACCACCACAGGGATGGCCTTGGCTGCCGCCTCCGGCAGGTCGGCGATGACCGTGGCCGCGTCGATGCCCGTACCCGGCTTTCCCTCCACCGGCACGAGCTTGCCCTTCTCGGCGCGGATGCCCGGTTCCGTGGGTGGCACACGGTTCGTGTCCTTGGCGGCAACGACGTTGTACACCGACGCCGGGTCCACCTTTATTCGTATCGGCGAGCGCCGGGAGCCCACGACGCTGGTCACCCATCCGGTCAGGCGGTCCAGCACCGGCCCGTCCCGGCCCACGTCGAGCGCGGCCTGGACGGTAGCGTTCTGCTCCAGGGACAGTCGGAAGTCGGCGGCGCTGGTGATGAAGCCGCCGCCGGGCGCGTCCACCCGCACCGACGTCTTGGCGTACCGCTCGGCGAGAAGGGCCACCTCCTTCGACAGCGCCGGCCGGTCGAGGCCACCGACGTCGCGGCCGGCCAGCGTCACGTTGCGCAGCACCTTCCCCTCGTGGCGGTTGGTGTCGACCATCCACCCCACCACCAGGAGCAGGAGCAGGCCCGCCGCGGCACCAAAGGCGCGTAAGACGAATCTTTTGACGGTACGCATGGAGGCTTCCAACATTGCACGTCCGCGCCCGCTACGGGGTGACGGTGACGCGGATCAGTACGCCTAACGCCCCCGCTCGTCGCCCCACACGAGGATGTGCAACCGCGACGTGAGGTTCCAGCCCTGGGCCAGCACCGGCGCGGCCAGCTGCTGCATGCCGGCGATCACCGTCGAGGCGTCGGTACCCTCGGGCATCACCCACACCGGCTCGAGCCGGCACTGGCCGACGATGGCCTCGATCTCGTCGAGGTCACCGGTACTGCAGGCCACGAACTTGAACACGGCTCGGCCTGTGGCCTGGAACTGCTCCAGCACGGCCGGTCTGAACCGGCGCTCCACCGCCATCCCCGAGCTGGCCAGCTTCGGCGACACGTTCCACTGGTCGACCAGCCCCTCGGCCAGCGCCGGGGCGATGGTGCCCGCCGTCTCCACCTCCACCCGCCGGCCCCTCGCCTTCAGCTCCTCCAGGAGGGATGGGAGGTGGCGCTGCTGCAGGAGCGGCTCGCCTCCGGTCACCACCACCATGGGCACCGACATGGTGTCGAGGCGGTCCAGCACCTCCGCCACCGTGAAGCTGTGCAGCTCCACCGCCGGGTCGTGCTGCTCCCAGTCCCAGGTGTGACGGCTGTCGCAGAACGAGCACGAAAGGTTGCACCGGCCCAACCGCACGAACCCGGACCTCTGCCCGGAGGACGGCCCCTCCCCCTGAAAGGTCGGCCCGAACACCTCGCTCACTACGAGCGTCGCCACCTCGGTGCCGGCACCCCCCGTCGTTGCACTGTCGGCGCCGGTCAGGCTCACGCCGGCGCCTCGTCGACCACGCCGGCTTCGGCGAAGCCCTTGGCCCGCAGCGAGCAGGCGTCGCACTGGCGGCAGGGGAGGGGGCCACCGCCGTAGCAGGACCAGGTGAGATGTAGAGGCGCGCCCAGGCGCCGCCCGATCCCCACTATCTCCGCCTTGGACCTGTCGATGAGCGGCGTCCGGATGTCGACCGGGTTGCCCTCCACGCCCCGCTTCAGCCCCAGGGCGGCCACGGTCCGGAAGGCGGCGATGAACTCCGGGCGGCAGTCGGGATAGCCGCTGTAGTCGAGGGCGTTCACCCCGAGGTAGATGGCGTCGGCCTCCCGGGCCTCGGCGATGCCGGTGGCCACGGACAGGAAGATCAGGTTGCGAGCGGGCACGTAGGTGACAGGGATGCCGGCGCTGCCCGGCGCCTCAGCGCCGCCGACCCGCTCCGCCCCGTTGGTCGAGGCCGCCGACTCCGACGACCCGGCAGGAGCCGCCGCCGGCACGTCGATCCGGCTGTCGGTCAGGGCCGAACCGCCCCACGCCGACAGGTCGAGGCGCACCACCAGGTGCTCGGCCCCGTAGAGGCCGGCCAACGTGGCCGCCCGTCCCAGCTCGATGCGGTGGCGCTGGCCGTAGTCGAAGGTGACGGCGAGCAGGATCTCGTGCTCGTCGCGGGCCAGGGCCAGGCACACGGCGGAGTCCAGCCCGCCGGACAGCACCACCAGCCCGGAGCTCATCGGCAGAGGATCTCCACCGACGACTCCGGCGTCTCCCAGAGACGCAGGCGAACGAGAGCCAGACCGGCTGCTTCGAGGTGCTTCCAGGTGTCCTGGGCCAGCAGCTCGGCCGTGGGGTTCTCCATGAGGTCGTTGAGGAACCGGTGGTCGAACCGCTCCAGCACCTCACGGCGCACCACGGTGCTCAGGTCGTCGAAATCCAGGACGATACCGTTCTCGTCCAGCGGACCTTCGACGCTCACCTCGAGTCGATAGGTGTGGCCGTGGAGGCGCCGGCACTTGCCGGGGTGCCACGGCAGCTCATGAGCTGCGTCGAAGGTGAACGAACGGGTGACCCGTGTGCGCATACCGAAAGAGGCTACGCCTACGGGTGGGGGTCAAATCCTGGCCGCCAGTGTCGAGGCCGGCGAGTCGGTGGTGCGGTGGCAGGCGTGGGGGCCTGTGACGGGCCTACCGGTGAGCCGGAATGCGAGCCTCTACGTCCTGAGCAGTCGCAGTAGTTGAGCCGATTGCCCGCCAGTCCGGCGGCGAGCCGGGTAGCTCTTCCCACCGCGGCGCATAGTGCTCGAGGAACACCTGACCGACGAGCTCGCCGCGGCTCCGGACTCCGGTCTTCTCGAAGATCGACTTGAGGTGGTCCTGCACCGTGTACGCCGAGACGCTGAGCTTGCTGGACATCTGCTTGGTGGACAGGCCCTGCAGGCACAGCCTGGTCACCTGGCACTCTCTGGGCGACAGCCCGTAGGCAAGGGCCACGAGCGGGGCGACCTCGTTGGGAGCGGCGGACTGGATGATGACGGCGGTTCGGTCGCCGGTGCCGTCACGGCCGGCGAGGCGGGTGCCGTAGAGCAGGAGCCAGTTACCCGACCGCGTCTGCACCCGCGACCTCGCGCCGGCACGGAGCGGGTCCTGTCCGGCCCCGCAGGCACGGGCCCGGCCGGCGACGACCTGGACCATCTTCGACTCAGCAGGGGTGGCCGGCGAAGGAATCTCGACCATCTCCTCGATCCACCGCTCAGCGGCGGGCGAGATGGACTCTGCGTTGCCGTGCTCGTCGAAGACGACCACGCCGGGCCCGTCCTCTTGATGTTGATCGGTCGTGAGCGCGGTCGTCAGTAGCGCCCGCCGGAAGGCGACGGCGATCGGATGGCAGAGCGATGAGAGGAAGACCACGTCCTCCTCGGTGAACCACGGTTCGCCGTCGTCCCGGAGAAACCCGGCCGAACCCCAGTAGGTGCCGTCCGCCACGAAGGAGCCCCGCAGCTCGTCGGCGATGCCGTACGCCTCCCGCGAGCGGTGCCGGGCACTGCGGGAGATGTCGCCGTGGGTGGCCAGGCTGGTCGCCCCGGCCAACCGCCCGCTCTGGGCGAGGAAGGACCACTTGTTCACGTCGTCGAGGACGTACTCGTGCTTGGCCAGCCAGGATCCGGAGCAGGTGATGCCCTGGTTGACACTCCCAGTGAGCAGCACCGTGCCCGGGTCGATCGTGTGCCAGCAGCTCCTCTGAAACGGGATGACCCGGCGGATGATCTCGGTTGCCTGGGCAGAGAACCCGACCCAGTCCAGGCCCTCGTCGGCCAGCCTGACCAGGGCGGCGCGGGTGCGGTTCAAGCGGTCCTGGTTCACCGCAGAAACCGTACCTCTGGGAAGACGGTGGAACTACCCCAGGATTCTGGGATGCCTGGGCGGCGATTACCCGCAGATGTGGGATTGGCCCTCCGCCCGTCCTGGCTCACGATGGGCGCTACCAGCACAAGCCGTGCCGGTTCAGACCACTGACGAAGGAGCTTTCTGTGAGCACGACGACGACGACAGCCGATCGGACCGAAACCACGACGACCAAGGCCGGTGTGAACCCGGAGCCCATCATGCGGCTCGCATCCGGGTTCATGGCCGCCAAGCACCTCTTTGCCGCCAACGAGCTCGGGATGTTCGAAGCTCTCGGCGAATCCCCCGCAAACCTCGATGCCCTGGCCGCCCGCACCGGGCTCACCCCAAGGGCGGCCCGGATCAGTGCCGACGCCATGGTGGCCCTGGGCCTGCTCGAGCGGGAGGGCGACACCTATCGCAACGGTGAAGTGGCGGCGACGTACCTGGCCGGGCGGACGCCGGCCGACCTGCGCCCGTTCCTCCGCTTCTGGGACAAGATCAGCTACCCGGCCTGGATCGGGTTCGCTGACGCTCTCGGCAGCGCGCCGGCGCAAGAGGTCTTCGACCTGGATGACGAGTCGCAGCAGATCGTGTCGGCGGGGATCGAGGCCGTGCTGGCCGGCCCGGCCAGGGCGCTGCTGGAGACGTTCGATTTCGCTCCTCACCGGCGCCTACTCGACATCGGGGGCGGCACAGGCTCGTGGACGATCGCCGTCGCCCAGCGGCACCCTCACCTCGAGGCCACCGTCGTGGACCTACCGGTCGTCGTCCCCATGGCCCGCCAGCGGATCGCCGACGCCGGTCTCGCCGCGCGGGTAAGGGCAGAGGTCGGTGACGTCATGGCAGGCGACCTTCCCACGGGCTACGACGTCTTCCTGGTGGCCAACCTCATCCACTACTGGACGCCCGGGGACAACCTCGCCCTCCTGGAGCGTGTACGCAGCGCCGCCGAACCAGGATCTCGGCTCCTCCTCGCCGACTTCTGGACCGACGCGACCCATACCGAGCCGCTCTTCGCCGCCCTGATGGCCGGTGAGTTTGCTGCCCAGTTGCGTGACGGTGACGTCTACAGCGTGGACGAGGTCAGGGGCTGGCTGCAGGCAAGCGGCTGGCGGTTCATCGAGCACACCACCCTGGCCGGCCCGCAGAGCCTGATCGTGGCTGAAGCCGTGTAGAGACGATGCCAGATCAAGGGGGAGAGGCTTTCCCCCGTTTGATGCTCAGGCCGTGGGGCCGTAGGGCTCGCCGGCCTCTACGTAGCACGGGGCGTGGAAGTGCTCCACCCTGGCCCAAGTGCCCTTCACGTAGACGTTGGCGATGACCTGACGGAGCTGGGCCCGGGCGGCGAACTTCACGGCCGCACCGCAGTGCTTGCACATGGCCGAGTTCCCGGGCTCCACCAACCGTTCGACAGCTCTGCTCTTCTGCACAGTCGCGCTCACCATGCCCCTGTATCGGCAGATCGAGCCACGTTCGTGAGCCTTCTGAGCAGATTCTGCCCTCCTGAGATTGACGTGCGGCCGAAAAGATGTGATGGTTGACGTGCGTCGGGGAGCGGGTGCGTCCGCCGTGCACCTGCCCCCGGCGCTCTGACCGCCGGCCGGGCCCTCAATCCCGCTCGCTCGACGGGGCCGCCGCAGGCCCGCCGGGGTGGCCGGAACCGCCCCGACCCAGCCGCACGGCCTCGGACACGAGGTCCCGCACCTGGTCCTCGGGGGCTCCCTGGCCGACGATCCGCCGGATCAGCTGCTCCACCTTGGCCGCCTGGGCCTCGTCCACCACCAGCGCACGGTCGCCGCCGTTGCCACCACGGGCCGCGACCCCCGAGGTGACGGCCGTCGCCACCATGGCGCAGAGCACGGCGACGGCGGTGACGAGGCCGAAGGTCAGCGCCGCGCCCGTGCTGGCGGCGATGGAGCTGGCGATCATGCCGGCGATCCCGCCGGCGCAGATGGCCAGCACGATGCGGCGCACGGCCTTGGCGCTCATCGCCGCGTGCCAGCCACCTCAGTGGGCTCCCGCCGGAGCGGGGCAGGTCTCCGCCGCCTGCTCGGGCTGCACTCAGGCCCTCTGGAGCGGCTTGTACCTGATGCGGTGGGGCTGGTCGGCCTCGGCCCCCAGCCGGCGCTTGCGGTCGGCCTCGTAGTCGCTGTAGGAGCCCTCGAACCAGCGGACCTGGGAGCCACCCTCGAAGGCCACCATGTGGGTGGCCACCCGGTCGAGGAACCAGCGGTCGTGAGTGATGACCACGGCGCAGCCGGCAAAGGCCAGCAGGCCCTCCTCCAGGGCCCGGAGGGTGTCGACGTCGAGGTCGTTGGTCGGTTCGTCGAGGAGCAGGACGTTGCCGCCGGCGGTGAGCACCTTGGCCAGCTGCAGGCGGTTCCGCTCCCCGCCGGACAGCTCGCCGACCTTCTTCTGCTGGTCGGACCCCTTGAACCCGAAGCTGGCCACGTAGGCCCGCCCGTGGATCTCCCGGCCACCGACCACGAGGTTGTCCACCCCCCCGGTGACCTCCTCGTAGACGGTGTTGGACGCGTTGAGCGACTCGCGGCTCTGGTCGACGTAGGCCAGCTGCACGGTGGAGCCGACGCGGATCGTCCCGTTGTCGGGCTTCTCGTCGCCCACGATCATGCGGAACAGCGTGGTCTTGCCCGCTCCGTTCGGCCCGACGACGCCGACGATGCCGCCGGGAGGAAGGCTGAAGGTGAGATCCTCGACGAGGAGCCTGTCGCCATAGCCCTTGGCCAGCCCCTCGGCCTCCACCACGACGTCACCGAGCCTCGGGCCGGGGGGAATGGCGATCTCCAGCTTCTCGGCCCGCTCCGGCGCCGCCTCCGACTCGGCCAGCAGCGCCTCGTAGGCGTTGAGGCGGGCCTTGCCCTTGGCCTGGCGGGCGCGGGGTGACATGGCGATCCACTCCAGCTCCCGCTGCAGGGTGCGGCGGCGGGCGGAGTCGGCCCGCTCCTCACGACCCAGGCGCTCCTGCTTCTGGTCGAGCCAGGACGAGTAGTTGCCCTCCCACGGGATGCCCTGGCCCCGCTCCAGCTCGAGGATCCAGCCGGCCACGTTGTCGAGGAAGTAGCGGTCGTGGGTGACGGCCACCACGGTGCCCGGGTAGTCCTGCAGGAAGCGCTCGAGCCAGGCGACCGACTCGGCGTCGAGGTGGTTGGTGGGCTCGTCGAGGAGAAGCAGGTCCGGGCGGGCGAGGAGGAGCTTGCACAGCGCCACCCGCCGGCGTTCACCACCGGAGAGGGTGGTGACGTCGGCGTCGGGGGGCGGGAGCCGGAGGGCGTCCATGGCGATCTCGAGCGTCCGGTCGAGGTCCCAGGCGCCCGCCGCGTCGATCTTGTCCTGGAGGTCGGCCTGCTCGGTGAGCAGGGCGTCGAAGTCGGCGTCGGGGAGGCCCATGGCCTCGCAGACGGCGTTGTAGCGGTCGAGGACCGCCCTCGTCTCGGCCACGCCCTCGGTGACATTGCCCAGCACGTCCTTGTCCGGGTCGAGCTTCGGCTCCTGGGCCAGGTGGCCGACGGTGAAGCCCGGGGTGAGGCGCAGCTCGCCGGAGTACCCGTCGTCCTCGCCGGCCATGATCTTCAGGAGCGACGACTTTCCCGACCCATTGGAGCCGATCACCCCGATCTTGGCGCCGGGGTACATCGAGATGTTGATGCCCTTCAGCACCTCCCGGTCCGGCGGATAGAAGCGGCGGAGGTCCCGCATGGTGATGATGAACTGAGCAGCCATGACGGCCGCGACCGTACTGGCCCCCCCGGAGGTGGCGATTGGGGGCGGGCCTAGGGTGGGACACCATGGACCCTGCCGGGCTGCGGCCCCTCGGCGTCGGAGAGATCCTCGACCTGGCCATCAAGGTGTACCGGTCCCGTTTCGCCGATCTGGTGAAGGTGGTGGCGGTGGCCGTCACACCGGTTTTCGTCCTGGGCGCCCTCGTCCAACTGTCGGCGTCCTCCGAGGACGAGGCGCGGTTGCCGGGGGAGGCCGCCTCCGTCGACTTCAGCGACCTGTGGACCTTCGTGGCCGGCGTGTTCCTCGTGGCCGTCCTCGGGTTCGTGGCCTCCCAGCTGGCCTCGGCCGCGAGCTTCAGGATCGTCAGCGGGGCCTACCTCGGAGAGAGCCCGACATGGCGGGAGTCGCTCGGTTTTGCCGCATCGAGGTTGCGCTCGCTGCTGTGGCTGTCGGTCGTGCTCGGGTTCTTCCTGGTGCTGGCCTTCCTGGCCCTGATCATCCCCGGCTTCTACTTCGCCGTGGCCTGGACGGTGGCCACCCCCGTGCTGCTGTTCGAAGGCCTGCGGGGGCGCCAGGCGCTGGCCCGCTCCCGCGCCCTGGTTCGGGACCGGTGGTGGCCGACGCTCGCCGTCATCTTCCTCTCCACCGTTTTCACCGCCATCGTGCAGGCCATCTTCGGCTCCCTGTTCTTCGCCGCCGTCAGCGACGGGGACAACGACACCGCCGTGGCTCTGGCCAACGCCGCCACCAACATCACCGCCAGCGTGGTCACCACCCCGTTCACGGCCGCCGTCATCGCCGTGGTGTACTTCGATCTGCGGGTGCGCAAGGAGGGCTTCGACCTGGAGCTGCTCACCCGCCGTGTGGGAGTCGATCCCGGGCAGCCTCCGCCGCCGGATGCCTGACCGGCCGTCACGCCGGCACCGGCCGCAGTTCCCGAACTTGGTGACCGAAGCGGCGCCCTGGCGCCGCCGCGGTGACCAGGTTCGGGTTCTGGGGTGGCCATTTTGGTGAGGAGCGCCGAGCCCCGCGGTGCAGCTCTGTCCGGACGTCGGCCGCGGCCGTCCGCGGCGGCGGCGGGTGTGTTCCTCATCGTCGTCATGGGTGTGATCGGTTCGGGCGATCTGAGGGGCGCGGCCGGAATGGCGAAGGGGCCGATGGCGGGAGCGGCGGCTTTGAACCGGGGGGACCGTTCGACGTCACGGGCTGGCGCGGCAGAAGCGGTGACCTGGCAGCTGAAGACGCTGGCCGCGCAGGCGCGAGATGGCGTCCCTGCCGGCGGCGGTGACCCCGCCGGCTCGAACGCGCGGCCACCGCCGTCACCGGCCGATGCGGCCAGGGCGGAGGCCCGGCGCATCCTGGCCGAGCGGCGCTTCCACCCGTCCCGGACGCCACGCCCTCTACGTGGCGCCCTCCGTCGGCTCGGCGGGTGGATCCGGCCGGTGGCGGACCCGGTGCGCCGGCTGTGGGAGGAGGTCGCCGGCAGTGTCCTGTGGCGGGCAGTGCTGGTGACAGCTGTCATCGGCGTGGCTGCCCTGAGCAGCATCCGCCTCGTCCGGCGACGCAACGCAGCGGGAGTCGCGCAGGGAACGCGTGAGCGCCGGCACCGGCAGGACGACCCGGACGAGCTGGAGCGGCGGGCCGACCGAGCCGAGCGTGAGGGTCACCTGGACCTGGCCTTCCGCCTCCGTTTCCGGGCCGGCCTGCTGCGCCTCGACGGCGCCGGCATCGTGCCGTGGCGACCGTCGCTCACCACGGGACAGCTCATCGAGGAGGTGCGCTCGCCCGCGCTCGCCGAGCTCGCCAACGCCTTCGACGAGATCACCTACGGCGGACGTCCCGCCGCCCCCGCCGACCTCGAGGCGGCCCGGACAGGCTGGCCCCACGTCCTCCGCGATCCCGAACTTGGTGACCGGGGCGGCGCCACGACGCGGCTTCGTACCCCAGGATCAGCACCCGTTCGGGAACCTGGTCACCGAGGCGGCGCGGGGACCCCGCTTCGGTGACCAAGTTCGGAGGAGAGGCGCCAGCGCCAGGCTCAGGAACGGGGCCAGGCCCGGGTCGGTCGCCGGCCACGGGTGCGCCGCCAGCTTCGGGGTCGCGCCGGCGGCCAGGCGCGGCGAAGCCGCCAAGCTCGCGCCAGCCGCGCGTCATTGCCTCGGCCACGCCACCAGGCTCCGGTTCCCCGCCAGGTTCCGATCCGCCACCACATACGCCCCCGCCACTACATACGCCCCCGCCACTACATACGCCCCCGCCCCCGCCCTCGGCCGCGGAACGGTGGCGCCGGCTCCCGCTTCTCACTCGCGTCGCCGTCGTCGTGGTCGTCCTTCTGGTCAGCTTCAACCTCATGGTGGCCGGCGTCGGCGTGGTCACCGGGGGCCCCGCGCCGGCCGGCCCGCCGTCGTCGTCTTACGCCACGGTGCCCGAGGGCCTGGCTGCCTACGCCGATCTTCTCGCCGAGCTCGGTCACCCGGTCCGGCGCCTTCGCACCACCCTCGACGAGGCCGAGCTCGATCCTCGCAGCACTGTCGTGGTCGCCGATCCGGTTCCCCTGAGCAAGGCGGAGAACGCCGCCCTCAGCCGGTTCGTGGCCGACGGCGGCCGGCTCGTCGCCGCCGGCGCCGACGTGGTGCCCTCGCTCCGCCAGATCCTCGCGCGGGCGCCGGTATGGGCGCCGGCAGGTGCCCGCTCGGCCAGGCCGCTCCTTCGGGTGCCCGAGCTGGCCGACGTCTCCCTCGTGCGCTCAGCCGGGCGCGGATCCTGGTCCGAGGCGGGCACCGGCCAGCCGGTGCTGGGTACGCCCGGTGCAGGTGCGGGCGCCGACCCCGACGGTGGTGCCGGCGGCGGCGAACCCGGCGGTGACCGCAATCAGAGGGGCCCCACCAGCGATGCCCGTCCCCCCGCCATCCTCGCCACCGTGGCCACCGCCGGCGCCGGCCGGGTGATCGCCCTGGCTGACACCTCGCCCCTCCACAACGCCTTCTTGGCTGAGGCCGACAACGCCGCCTTCGCCCTGGCCGTGGCCGGCGAGCGGGGCCGACCGGTCGCGTTCGCCGAGGCGGCCCACGGTTACGCCGACAGTGAGGGCATCGCCGCCGTTCCCCGCCGCTGGCGCCTGGCCCTCGCCGGCGTCGTCGTCGCCATTCTCGTGTGGATGTGGTCCCGGGGCCGCCGCCACGGTCCCCCCGAGGACGAGGAACGGGCCATGCCACCGCCCCGGCGGGCTTATGTGGACGCCATGGCCGCCTCCCTCGCCAAGACCCGCAAGCCAGCGATGTCGGTTCGCCCGCTCCAGGAATCTGCCCGCCGGCGGCTGGCCCGCCGCGCCGGCCTGGCCCCCGACGCCGGCGACGATGCCATTCGGGCCGCCGCCCTCCGGCTCGGCGTCCCCGAGGAGGAGGTCGCCGCCCTCTTCGCCCCACCGCGCAACGACCGGGAGCTGCTGGCGGTGGGCCGCGCCGCCGCCCGCGTTCCCGGCCACGCCGACCAGGAGAGACGCCCATGGTGAGAGCAAAGACCCACGAACTGGTGACCCTGCGGGATCAGGTGGCGGCGGAGGTGGGCAAGGTCGTGGTCGGCCAGCACGACGTCCTCGACGTCCTGCTCGCCGCCGCCGCCGTGGGTGGCCATGTACTGCTCGAGGGGGTGCCCGGAGTGGCCAAGACGCTGCTGGCCAACGCCATGGCCCGGGCGCTCGGCCTGGACTTCCGCCGCGTCCAGTTCACCCCGGACATGCTGCCCTCCGACATCACCGGCACCATGACGCTGCGGGCCCGGGAGCTGGTCTTCCGGCCCGGCCCGGTGTTCACCAACCTGCTGCTGGCCGACGAGATCAACCGAACGCCGCCGAAGACCCAGGCCGCCCTCCTCGAGGCCATGCAGGAGCGCCAGGTGACGGTGGAGGGCGAGCCCCGGCCACTGCCCGAGCCGTTCCTCGTCGTGGCCACCCAGAACCCGATCGAGTACGAGGGCACCTACCCGCTTCCCGAGGCCCAGCTCGATCGTTTCCTGGCCAAAGTCGACGTGGGGTACCCCGCGGAGGACGACGAGATCGCCCTGCTGCACCTGGCCCACCGGGGCGTCGATTCCGCCGCCCTCGACGACATCGTGGCCGTCGCCGGCGCCGGCGCCAAGGCGCTGCTGGCGGCGCGGGACGAGGTGGACGCCACCGTCGTAAGCGAGGAGGTCGTCGCCTACGTGGCCGCCCTGGTGCGCCGCACCCGCCAGCTACCGAGCGTCTCGCTCGGCGCCAGCCCGCGGGCGGCCGTACACCTCCTGGCCGCTTCCCGGGCCGCCGCCCGCCTAGCCGGGCGGGCCTTCGTCACTCCCGACGACGTGATCCGCATGGCCCCGCCCGTCCTGCGCCACCGCCTCATCCTGCGACCCGAGGCCGAGCTGGAGCGCTACCGCCCCGACGACGCCATAGCCGCCGCCGTGGCCGCTGTCCCCGTCCCCCGCTGACCGGCGCCATGTCGTCCCTTCGCCGGCACTGGCCCCCGCGGGCCGGCGGGTCCTGTCCCTCAGGGTTCCCCTCCCAACCGGGTCCCTCCCGCCTGACGGCGGGTCCCACCCGGTCGGGCCCCTCCCCTACGGGCCACCCCCCGGCCCGCTCGACGCGTGCCGAGGCTCGCTCTCGCTGATGGCCGGCGCCAAGGCCCCTCGAGAACCGTGAGTCCCGCTCCTATAACTGCGGTCGCCCTGGCCTTCATCGCCGCGCTGGTACTCGTGCTTCCCCCGGTGTTCGTCGTGATGGCCGCCATCGCCCTCGTCACAGCCACCATCGTGGACGCGCTTGCCGCCCGCCGGCCGCCGACGGTTCGCCGAGAGGTCGCCACGATTCTGGCCCGTGGGGTTCCCACTGCCCTCACCGTGGTGGCCGAGTCGGAGGGCGCCGGCCGGCTGCTCGTCCGCCAGCCCGTGCCGCCCGACCTCCGCCTCGAGCCGTCAGACGCCGAGGGCTGCCTGAACGGCGTGCTCACTCCCCACCGTCGTGGCCGCCACCTCCTCCCCCCGCCGGCGGTGCGGGCCGTCGGCCCGCTCGGCCTCGGCCGGTGGGACCACAGCGACGGCGAGGACACCGAGGTCCAGGTGTACCCGGACCTGCCCGCCGCCCGCCGCCTGGTCCTCGCCGTGCGCCAGGGCCGCTTCCGCGATCAGGGACGCCTCAGCCGCGGCCCGCTGGGGCTCGGTACCGATTTCGAGCTGGTGCGTGAGTACGTTCCGGACGACGACGTGCGCCAGGTGAACTGGCGGGCCACGGCCCGTATGGACCGGCCCATGAGCAACCAGTACCGGGTCGACCAGGACCGCGACGTGGTGTGCCTGGTCGACGCAGGCCGGCTGATGGGCGCGCCCGTCGGTGACCGGAAGCGGCTCGATGCCACGCTGGACGCGGTGACCGCCGTCGCCCTCGTCGCCGACGAGGTCGGTGACCGCTGCGGTGCCTTCGCCTTCGACGCCACCGTCCTGCGGGCCGTCCCCCCGCGCCGGAGCGGAGGCACGGCCGTCGTGCGCTCGCTGTTCGACCTCGAGCCCAGCCCGCTGGACAGTGACTACGAGATGGCGTTCCATCGGGTCGGGCGGTCCAAGCGGGCCTTCGTCCTGGTGCTCACCGACCTGCTCGACGAGGCCGCCGCCCGCCCCCTCGTGGAGGCGGTGCCCGTCCTGGCCCGCCGCCATTCCGTCGCCGTGGCCAGCATCACCGACCCCGACCTCACGGCCCTCGTGTCCCAGCCGCCCGACGCGCCTCTCGACGTCTACGCCGCCTCGGTGGCCGTCGAGGTCCTCGACGCCAGAGCAGCCGTGGCGGCTGAGCTCACCCGCGCCGGTGCCCAAGTGCTCGAGGCGCCGCCCGGCCTGCTGGGGGAGGCGTGCGTCGGCGCCTACCTCAGGATGAAGTCCCTGGCCCGCCTGTAAAGCTCCGAACTTCGAGTACATAAGGGGCGGAATTCGCCCCTTATGTACTCCAAATCGGGGTTGGGGTTGCCGCGTCCCCAGCCCCGGCCGGCCGTCCCCGCCACCACACCAGCCCCCAGAACGACGCCCCGAGCGCCACGCCTACCGCCACCGCCGGACCGACGCCGAGGCCTTCCGGCGTGACGAAGCCCTCCACCAGGCCGGCCACCACCAGCCACACGGCGGTTCCCAGCACCAGCTCCACCGACCGGCGGGCCTCGGCGGCCAGGGCGTCGCCCCGCCGGCGCCGGCCGGGGTCGACGATGGCCCAGCCCATGCGAAGTCCGGCGGCGCCGGCCACCACGATGCACGACAGCTCCAGCACGCCGTGGGGCACCACGAGCTGCAGGAGCCGGTTGCCGTTCCCGGCGCCGAAGGCCAGGCCCCCGACCACGCCCACCATCAGGCCGTTGGCCACCATGGCCACGGCGGTGAGCAGCCCGGCGGTGATGCCGCCGACAAAGGCCACGAAGGCCACCTGGATGTTGTTGGTGAGGATGCGGGCGGAGAAGGCGGCGCTGGCCGCCGGCGACAGGCCGAGATCGGCGCCGCGGGGAGCCGGCTCGGTGACAGCCCGGAAGGCTTCGGGCACCAGGCCGCCGGCGGCACCGGGGTCGTCGACCGCCCACACGGCGCCGAGCACGGAGGGGATGACGAGCAGAAGAGCGGCCACGAGCAGGGGCACCGGCCGATCCCGCACCCGCCTCCAGTAGCCCCGGGAGAGGAAGGCCACCACCGACTCCTTCCTGGCTTCCGACGCGTAGACGAGGTGGCGGGCCTGCCCCACCAGGCCCGCGAGGGTCCCCACCAGAGGATCGCCGGGATAGCGCCGCCGGGCGATGGCCAGGTCGGCGGCGGCCGACCGGTAGAGGGTGCCGAGCCGGCGCACCCGCTCCGGGCCCAGCCGCTCGGGCCGGCCCTTGGCCGCGGCAACGAGCCCCCGGAGCTCGTCCCATGACCGTTCCCGGTCGCTGAGAAAGGTGGATAGGGCCCGAGACGGAACTACTTGCGCGGCCGAAGGCCGAGGAGGCCCATGCGAAACGCTCAATGTTGGCAGTGCCGCGCAAGTAGTTCCGTCACGGTCCCTTAGCTTCATCTCGTCGTGGACTACGAGGATCGCATGTCCATCGCCACGCCGGAGGGTGTCGACATCGAGCTCACCCTCGCCGGCGTCGGCTCGCGGTTCGTGGCCACCTTCGTCGACCAGCTCCTCCAGTCCGCCGTCCTGCTCGCTCTGGCCCTCGCCGGCACCCTGGCCGGCGTCGGCGGCGGTGGGGGAGGGGGTTCCGGCGGCGGGAGCAGCGAGCTGGACGGCGGGGGGGACGATGTCGCCCTGGCCGCGGTGGCCGTGACCGCCCTGCTCCTCTTCGCCGTGCAGTTCGGCTACCACGTGCTGTTCGAGACCCTCGCGTCGGGCCGGACCCCGGGCAAGCGCTGGACCGGCCTGCGGGTGGTGACCACCGGCGGCGGCCCGGTCAGCTTTCTCACCAGCGTCGTGCGCAACCTCCTGCGCCTGGTCGATCTCCTGCCGGGGTTCTACGGCGTGGCCATCGTCTCGGTGCTGGCCAGCAACCGCAACCAGCGCCTCGGCGACATGGCCGCCGGCACCCTCGTGGTGAGGGAGCGCTCAGGGGGGCGGACAGTGGACCGGCGGAGGCTTCGGCGCAAGACGGCGAGAAGCGTGCGGCTGATCCCGGGGCCGCCGTCGCCCGACATCGGCACGTGGGACGTCGCCTCGGTCACCGCCGAGGAGCTGGCCACCGTCCGGCGCTTCCTCGAGCGCCGCACCACCCTGACCCCGGAGTCCCGCAGCCGCCTCGCGCGCGAACTGGCGAGCCGCCTCCGCCCCAAGGTGGTCGGCCCCTCCGAGAACCTCCACCCGGAGCTGTTCCTCGAGGAGCTGGCCACGGCCAAGTCCGCCCGCCTCTGACCCGCCGCCGGCGCGGGAGGTCAGTCCGGCTTGATGTTCTGGTTGAGCCGGAAGAAGTTCGTCGGGTCGTATGTTCGCTTCAAGGCCTTGAGGCGGTCGAACTTCTCGCCGCCGTAGGCCTGGCGGATCCGTTCGTCCCCCTCCTCCATGAGGAAGTTGACGTACACCCCGGTGTGGTGAGGCTCGAGCGCCGTCCAGTAGTCACGAGCCCACTGGCGCTGCTCCTCGAAGCCGTCACCGGTGAGGCTGTTGCCGTTGATGTTGAAGGTGAACCCGGCGTTCCGCCCGTTGAACGCCGTGTCGTTCTCGCCGACCCGCGCCACCGCCCCACCCATCTGCCAGAGGGCCAGGCTGGCGATCGGCGAAGTGATGCGCCGGCCATTCTCGACGATGATGTCGATCACGTCGTCGCTCAGCTCGGCCACGTCGCAGGAGCGGACGTAGTACCACCAGCCGTGGCGGAACGAGGGGTCGAGGCTCTGCTGGTGGACGAGGAAGGGCTTCGGCACGCAGGCGTCGAGCACGGGCGAGCCGAACTCCTTGAGTGGGCGCAGGACCCGCTCCCCGTCCTCCACCGAACCGGCGTAACAGACGACGACGCCCACGACGAGCTTCCCCACCAGATCGGGCGGGACGATGGGCAGCGCCGGGGCCTGCCGTTGCACGACGATGGTCATCAGCTCGTCGGGGCAGCCGGCGATCCAGTCGCGGTAGAAGCGGAGCACCTCGGGCGCGTCCTGCATCAGCCAGAACACCGGCCCGGCAACTACCTGGGGCCCCACCGGATGGAGACGGAGCTCGAACTCGGTGACGATCCCGAAGTTCCCACCGCCGCCGCGCACGCCCCAGAACAGATCGGCGTTCTCGCTCTCGCTGGCCTTCACGAACTCACCGTCGGCGGTGACGAGGTCCACCGACAGGAGGTTGTCGATGGTCAGCCCGTACTTGCGCATGATCCAGCCGATGCCGCCGCCGAGGGTGAGACCGGCCACCCCTGTGTGGGTGACGATCCCGCTCGGGGCGGCCAGGCCGAAGGACTGTGTCTCCCGGTCCAGCTCACCCAGGAGCACGCCGGCCTGCACCCGAGCCGTCCGGGCGCCTGGGTCCACGCGGATCCCTTTCATCGGGCTCAGGTCGATGAGCATCCCGCCGTCGCAGGTCGACAGCCCCGGGAAGCTGTGCCCGCCGCCCCGGACCGCCACCAGCTGCTCGTGGCGCCGGCCGAACCGCACCGCATCACGGACGTCGGCCACCCCCTCGCACCGGGCAATGAGGTCGGGGTGCCGGTCGATCGACCCGTTCCACACCTTGCGGTGCTCGGCGTAGGTGGGATCGTCGGGTGCCACGACCGCCCCTCGGAGCGTCGCCCGCAGTTCTTCCAGCGCCACGTCGTCGATGCCCAAGAGTAGGCACGGGAAGGGTGGTTGTGCCGCTGGATGACGCGATGAACTGAGTCGACCAGAGTGGCCTCGTTCCGCCGGTAGCATCAGAACCGAGATGCCCGACGCCCAGCGGCCGGCCGGATCGTTCGGTACCAATGACTGGCTCGTCGAGGAGATGTACGAGCAGTACCGCCACGACCCCTCCTCGGTGAGCGAGAGCTGGCGGGAGTTCTTCACCGACTACCGGTCGGACGGCAAGGACCGCAGCGGAAACGGGCCCACGGCAACGGCGACAGCGACGGGGACACCGGCGGCGTCCCCCTCGGCAACGGCACCCGCCACCGCCGCGCCCACCAAGGCGCCGGCCGCGCCCAGAGCCCAGGCCAAGGGCCAACCCCTCACAGGTGCCGCCGCCCGGACGGCCACCAACATGGAGGCCAGCCTGGCCATCCCCACCGCCACCAGCGCCCGGGCCGTCCCAGCCCGCCTGCTGGAGGTCAACCGCAAGATCCTCAACAACCACCTTTCCCGTACCCGCACGGGCAGGGTCTCCTTCACCCACCTCATCGGCTACGCCGTCCTCAAGGCGCTGGAGGAGGTGCCGGTGATGAACAGCGCCTACGTGGCCGGCGAGGGCGGCAAGCCGGCCGTGGTGCGCCACGAGCACGTGGGCCTGGGACTGGCCGTCGACACCACCAAGCCCGACGGCTCGCACACCCTGCTGGTGCCGTGCATCAAGGAGGCCGACACCCTCGACTTCCGCCGCTTCTGGATCGGCTACGAGGACCTGATCCGCAAGGTCCGCTCCAACAAGCTGACGCCCGACGACTTCGCCGGCGTCACCATCATCCTCACCAACCCCGGCACCATCGGCACCGTCCACTCGGTGCCACGGGTCATGCCCGGCCAGGGCGCCATCGTCGGCGTGGGCGCCATCGACTACCCGGCCGAGTACCAGGCCGCCGACCCCAGCAAGCTGGCCGACCTCGGTATCAGCAAGGTCATCACCCTCACCTCCACCTACGACCACCGCATCATCCAGGGGGCTGAGTCGGGCATGTTCCTCAAGCAGGTCCACGCCCTGCTGCTCGGCGAGGACCGCTTCTACGACGACGTCTTCCGGTCCATGGCCGTGCCCTACGAGCCAGCCCGCTGGAAGCGCGACGTCAACCCCGTGGACCAGGAACGGTCGCACCTCACCAAGCAGATGCAGGTGCTGCGCCTCACCAACATGTACCGGGTCCGTGGCCACCTCATCGCCGATCTCGACCCGCTGGCGGCCAAGGAGCCCCACACCCATCCCGAGCTGGACCCCGCCACCTACGGCCTCACCATCTGGGACCTGGAGCGGGAGTTCCTCACCAACAACCTGGCCGGGCAGGACATCCGGACGCTGGGCGACATCCTTGGCATCCTCCGGGACGCCTACTGCCGCACCGTCGGCGTCGAGTACATGCACATCCAGGAACCAGACCAGAAGCGCTGGATCCAGGAGCACGTGGAGGGCGTGAACACCGACCTGGCCCCCGAGGAGCAGCGCCACATCCTCGGCCGGCTCAACGCCGCGGAGGCCTTCGAGAAGTTCCTCCACACCAAGTACGTGGGCCAGAAGCGGTTCGGGCTGGAAGGCGGCGAGTCGGCCATCCCGTTGATCGACACGGTTTTCGACGAGGCGGCCAAGGCCGGCTTGTCCGAGGTGGTCCTGGGTGTCACCCACCGGGGCCGGCTCAACATCCTGGCCAACATCGTCGGCAAGTCCTACGGCGAGCTGTTCCGTGAGTTCGAGGGCGACATCGACCCCGACACCGTTCAGGGCAGCGGCGACGTGAAGTACCACAAGGGCGCCGTGGGCAAGTTCGTGGGCGCCTCCGGCCAGGAGATCCATGTGACGATGGCTTCCAACCCCTCGCACCTCGAGTCGGTGGGCCCGGTGGTCGAAGGCATGGCGCGGGCCCGCCAGGACCAGCTCGACCAGGAGGGCGACCATCCTGTCCTGCCCGTGCTAGTGCACGGCGACGCCGCTTTCGCCGGCCAGGGCGTCGTGGCCGAGACGCTCAACCTCTCGGCCCTGCGCGGCTACCGCACCGGGGGCACCGTCCATCTGGTCATCAACAACCAGCTGGGCTTCACCACCACGCCGGAGTCGGCCCGCTCGTCGGTGTACGCCACCGATGTGGCCAAGATGGTCCAGGCGCCCGTCTTCCACGTCAACGGCGACGACCCCGAGGCCTGCGTGCGGGTGGCCCGCATCGCCTTCGCCTTCCGCCAGGCGTTCCAGAAGGACGTCGTCATCGACATGGTCTGCTACCGGCGCTTCGGCCACAACGAGGGGGACGAGCCCGGCTACACCCAGCCCCAGATGTACGAGCGCATCGACCGGCGCCGTTCGGCGCGCAAGCTCTACACCGAGGCCCTGGTCAAGCGGGCCGACATCACGTTGGACGAAGCCGAGAAGGCGCTGGACGACTTCTCGGCCCGGCTCCAGACGGCGCTCGACGAGACGCGCTCCTCGGCCCCGCCCAAGCCCACCGTGCTCGTGAACGCCCCGCCGGTAGTGGTGGTCCCCTCGCCGGAGACGGGTGTTGCTCGGGAGGTACTCGACCGCATCACCGCGGCCCTGCAGGAGATCCCTGAAGGCTTCACCGTCCACCCCAAGCTGGCGCGCCAGCTCGACGCCCGGGCCCAGCTGTACGCCGAGGGCGAGGTGGACTGGTCCCTGGCCGAGGCGCTGGCTTTCGGCTCGCTCCTGCTCGAGGGTTCCGACGTGCGCCTCGCCGGCCAGGACACCCGCCGGGGCACGTTCTCCCAGCGCCACGCCGTCGTCGTCGACTACCGCACCGGCACCGAACATGTCCCCCTCACGTCGCTGGCGCCGGCCGGGCAGCAGGGCAGGTTCTTCATCTACGACTCGCTGCTCTCCGAGTACGCCGCCCTCGGCTTCGAGTACGGTTATTCCGTCGCCCACAAGGACGCTTTGGTGGCGTGGGAGGCCCAGTTCGGCGACTTCGCCAACGGGGCCCAGGTCATCATCGACAACTTCGTGGTGGCCGCCGAGGACAAGTGGGGCCAGACCTCGGGCCTGGTGATGCTGCTGCCCCACGGCTACGAGGGCCAGGGCCCCGAGCACTCCTCGGCCCGGATGGAGCGCTTCCTCACCCTCTCGGCCGAGGACAACATCCAGGTCGTCAACGCCACCACGGCGGCGCAGTACTTCCACCTCCTGCGCCGCCAGGTCCGCCGCCACCGGCGAAAGCCCCTGGTGGTCTTCACTCCCAAGTCGCTCCTGCGGGCCCGCCAGTCCCGCTCCCGCCTGGAGGAGCTCACCGGTGGCCGGTTCATAGAGGTGCTGGACGACCCGTCGGTACCCGACGCCGCCGCCGGCGGCGTGGAGCGGGTGATCATGGCCACCGGCAAGGTCGCCTACGACGCCATGGCCCGCCGCGACGAGGTGTCGGCGCCGGCAGCCGTCGTCCGCGTCGAGCAGCTCTACCCCTGGCCGGCCCAGCAGGTGGCCGCCATTCTCGGCCGCTACCCGCAGGCCACCGAGGTGGTTTGGCTGCAGGAGGAACCGGAGAACATGGGCGCCTGGGGCTTCGTCCGCAGCCGCCTGCTCCCGCTGCTCCGGGAGGACGACGAGCTGCGGTCGGTGACCCGCATCGAGTCGGGAAGTCCGGCTTCGGGCAGCGCCACCCTCCACCAGCTCGAGCAGAAGGACCTCCTCAACCGCGCCTTTGCCGGCCTCTGACCATCCCGCTTTGAGCGTTTCGAGGACATAGCGGGCCGAAAGGCACCCTGCGCACTCGAAACGCGACCGCCATCCCCCTGGGCTCGCAGGCGCTTCCCCTACCATGGCCGCACCCGTGTTCGCCCGCCACGTCGTCGTCGACGGCTCAAACATCGCCACCGAGGGCCGCTCGATGCCCAGCCTGGCGCAGCTCGACGAGGCTGTGCGTGAGTACCGGCGCGAGTTCCCCGACGACACCATCGTGGTGGTGGTGGACGCCACCTTCGGCCACCGCATCGACGAGGCGGAGCGGGCCACGTTCGACGAGGCCGTCGCCCACAACGAGATCGTGTCGCCGCCTGCCGGCGCCATCGGCCGGGGCGACGCCTTCCTGCTACGCATCGCCGAGAAGGTGGGCGCGACGGTGCTGTCCAACGACTCGTTCCAGGAGTTCCACGGCGAGTACGAGTGGCTGTTCACCAACGGCCGGCTGATCGGCGGAAAGCCGGTTCCGGGTGTGGGCTGGATCTTCACGCCCCGTACGCCGGTACGTGGTCCCCGCAGCCGGGACGCCGTTCGCAGCGCCAAGCGGGACCGAGGCGGGCGCAAGCCGCTTCCCGAGGAGCAGCAGGAGAAGGTCCAGAAGGCCATCGCCGTGGCCACCGAGGAGGTGGTCGAGCCCGACTCTCCGTCGGCCAAGCGCCGGCGCCGGCGCCGCGGCAGCCCGCCTCCGGCCGAGCCGGTCAACGAGCCGCTGGCCTTCATCGAGCTGGTGGCCAACTACCCGCTCGGCAGCGAGATCGAGGGCGAGGTCGACACCTTCTCCTCCCATGGCGCCTTCGTCAACGCCGGCGGCGCCCGTTGCTACATCCCGCTGTCGGCGCTGGGCGACCCGCCGCCGCGAGCGGCCAAGGACGTCCTGCGCAAGGGCGAGATGCGCACGTTCGTGGTCCAGGCGCTCGACCCACCCCGCCGCGGGGTCGAGCTGGCGCTTCCCGAGTTCGCCCGGGTGTCGGGCTCGCCCTCGCCGGAGACGGTGGAGGAGGAGATCCGCACCAGCGAGGCTGCTTCGTCGAAGGAGGGTTCCCGGTCCCGCGGGCGGGGGAGGGGCGGCGGCCGCCGGCGGGAGGCGCCGGCCCAGGACCCCGCCTCGACGATCGAACCGGCAGTCGCCGAACTCGCCGGCGTGGGCGCCGCCCCGCCCCAGCCCCCCACGGAGCCCGCTCCGGATGTAGCCGCCGCGGTGGCCGATCCTCTCGCCGCCGACGAAGGCGCGCCGGCCCGGGCTGCCCGCAAGCGCGCCGCGGCAAAGGCGGCAGCCCCGCCGGCGAAGGCCCGCCCGGCGCGGAAGGCTGCAGCGGTAGCCGATCTCCCGGAGCCGGCGGACCTGCCGGCGCCGGCGCTGGTCGCGGCCGAGGTGTCCCCGGCGGCCCCGGCCCCGGCGAAGACGACCCGTAAGAAGGCTGGCTCTAGGCCATTGGCCCCGGTCATGGCCGAGGCGCTCCCGCCGGCCCCCGCCCCGGCCAAGGCGTCCCGCAAGAAGGCTGCGACCAGGCCGTCGGTCCCGCCAAAGGACGAGTTGCCCGCCCCCGTACCGGCCGAGCCGGTGATGTCGGCACCGGGCAGAAAGCGGGCCCCGGCCAAGGTGGCGAAGGCGACCAAGGTGCCGGCGGCCGAAACGGCCCCCCCTGCCAAGGGCGCGGCAGCCAAGAAGTCACCGGCGGCGAAAAAGGCGGCGAAGAAGGCAGCGGCGAAGAAGGCTCCGGCCGCCAACAAGGCGCCGGCCGCCCAGAGGGCGACGAAAGCCAGGGGCCCGCTGGAATAGCGCGCAAAGGAATGGGCTTCGTCCCGGCCGGCCCAAGGAGCGCCGCCAGATGGTGGGGCTAGGCCGGTGGGGATGGCGGCAGCGGCCTCTGTGAGCAAAAAACGGTGTATAGCAACGGTTTTTGCACACAAAGCGTTGACTAGGCGCTGTGGGCCGGTGCCGACCCCCGGAGCCGCGCGAGGCTAGGCGCGGGTGAGCTTCTTGCGCGCGTACATGGCGGAATCGCGGAGCAGGGACTCCAGGTCGTGACCGAGGCTGTCGTTGACCGCCTTGAACCCGTCCAGGTCGAGGAAGAGCAGCGCCACCTTTGAGCCTTCACGCGGGAACGGGCGAGAGCCAGGCCGAGCCGGTCCATGATCACGACCCGGTTGGGCAGGCCGGTGAGGATGTGAACGAAATCGCCGGCGAAGGTTCCCGCCCCTAGGACCCCGTGCTCCCGGCGATGGACTCCACCACGGAGCGGTAGTGCTCGCGCGGCAAGACGCCCGGCACGAGGGTCTGGCCGCCGATGAGCCAGGCCGGTGTGCCGTCGATGCCGATCTCGGCAGCAACGATCATCGACGAGTCGACTCCCTCGGACACCTCGCCGGCGTCCACCGCCCTGCGCACCTCCGCCGGATCGGCACCGGCCGCGGCCACCAGGCCGTCGAGCACGTCCTGGTCACCCAGGAACAGCCCGTGCACGAAGTGGGCGTCGAACAGCGAGCGGTCGAGGACCGGGAAGGCCTCCGGCACCTCGTTTCGGACATAGGCCGCCGTCTCCAGGGCCCGGCGGGTGTTGGGGATCCGCTTCGGGCGCCGGAAAGGAAGGCCAACGGCCTCGCACTCCGCCTCCACCCTCGAGTAGATCGCCTCGCCGGTGGCCGGACCACTCCGCCAGCGCTCCTCGAAGGTGAGCCCGGTGGTCGGGAAGTCGGGGTGGATCTCGAACGGGAAAGGGGTCACCTGTACTCCCAACTCCGTGAGCAGGGCCGACCGATCCAGGCCGACGTAGCACCAGGGTCAGAGGTAGTCGTTCCAGACGATGGCCTCCATGCAGGGCGAATCTAGGGTGGGTGGCGCATGCGCATCGCCACCTGGAACGTCAACTCACTCAAGGTTCGGATGACGAGGGTGGAGGAGTGGCTCGCCTACGCCCGCCCCGACATCCTGTGCCTGCAGGAGACCAAGCTGGCCGACGCCGCCTTTCCGGCGCTGGCCTTCGAGGCCCTCGGCTACCAGAGCGCCCATCACGGGCGGGGCCAGTGGAACGGGGTAGCCATCCTCAGCCGGGTGGGCATCGAGGACGTGGTCGACGGGTTCTGCGAGGGGCTGGAGGCCGATACCGACACCCGCCTCATCTCGGCCACCTGCGGAGGGGTCCGGGTGTCCAGCGTCTACGTCCCCAACGGCCGCAGCGTGGGCAGCGACCACTACCGCTACAAGCTCTCGTGGCTCGAGCGCCTGCGCCGCCACCTGGAGAACACGGCCGACCCTGCCGAACCGGTGGCGGTGTGCGGGGACTTCAACGTCGCGCCCGAGGACCGCGACGTGTGGGACGTCCGAAAGTTCGCCGGGTCTACCCACGTGAGCCAGCCCGAGCGGGATGCCGTCGAGCACGTAAAGGAATGGGGCCTGGTCGACGCCTTCCGGCTCCGCCGTGACGAGGATCGCCTGTTCACCTACTGGGATTACCGCGCCGGCGACTTCCACATGCACCGGGGGATGCGCATCGACCTGATCCTGGTGAGCAAGCCCCTGGCCGACCGGGTCGAGTTCGTGCTGATAGACCGCTTCGCCCGCAAGGGGAAGCTGCCATCGGACCACGCGCCGATGCTGGTCGACCTGGCCGACTGACCGGCCGAAATCCGTTCCGGCCGCGAGAACCCGCGCCGGGGCGAGAGCTCTTGCTGCGAGAACCGGCTAGCGCAGCTCGGCGCGCAACTTGTCCAGGCCCGAGCCGAGGACCTGGCGCAGCTCGGCCCGGGACAGCCCCGTGTCGGCGTGGAGCTGCTTCATGTTCCGGGCGGGTTGGCCCTCCAGGCCGTAGTGGGTGGTTATGACGCGCCGCTCCATGGGGTCGAGTTGCTCGAACAGGTGCGGGGAGGGAGCGCGCAGACAGAGCAGGTCCTCGTCGAGATCAGCGCTCGGGTCCGTGAGCTCCGGTCCGGAGTCGGGGTACGGCCACCCGTCCTCCGCTGGCCACAGGAAGGTACGCATGTCCCCTTTGTCGCGCCGATCGGCGACGCCGTCAAGGACTAAATGAAGAACCATCACCGCGGGCCATCAGGCCGGTATGGCGGCGAGCAGGGCGAGGAGGGTCTCGCCGTAGCGTTCGGCCTTCACCGGCCCCAGCCCGGGCAACGCCAGCAGCTCGTCCCGGCTGGAAGGACGGGCTTCGGCCACGGCGGCGAGCGTGGAGTCGTGGAAGATCACGTAGGCCGGGACACCCGAGGCCCGGGCCTTGTCAGACCGCCACGCCTTCAGGGCCTCGAGCACCCTGGGATCGGCGTTGGCGCCGGTGCCGGCCTGGGCAGCGCCTCCCCGGTTGACCCGCCTGGTGCCGGCCCGGGGCACGCTCTGGAGCTGGGTACGTTCTGCGGCGATCCGGGCCTGCCACTCGGCGGGAGTGGCGCCGGGACCGGCCTCGGCCACGGCGGTCACGGCGGCGATGATGCTCGGCAGCCACGGCGAGGGGCTGCGCCCCATGCTCCGGGACCCGAAGGTGCGGCGCTCGGCCCAGGTGCAGTGCAGCTCCTCGACGGCCCGGCTGAGGGCCACGTAGAGCAGCCTGCGCTCCTCGTCGTGGGCCTCGGGCCCCTCGGCGTGGGCGATGGGCACCAGCCCCTTCTCCAGCCCGGTGACGAAGACGACGGGCCACTCGAGGCCCTTGGCCCGGTGGAAGGTGGTGAGCTCGACCACGTCGTGGTTCCAGGCGCCGGCGCCGGGCGCCTCGTCGCCCCGGGTGCCGGCCGCCAACCAGGCGGCGAAGCCGGCGGTGCAAGGATCGGGATCGACGGAGGCGTAGTCGCGCCCGAGCCGGACCAGAGTCTCCAGGTTGAGCCGGCGCTCGACCGCGCCCCCCTCGCCGGCCATGGCCTCGATGTCGTGGAGCAGGCTGGTGAAGTTGCTCAGCGCGGGCGCCCGGCGGAGGTGCTCCATGGCCTCCCTGACCTCGGGCTGGCGGAGGAGCGCCCCGGCCCCGCTGAGCCGGCAGGGGATGCCGGCAGCCCGCAGGTGCTCCTCGAAGAGCACCAGCTGGGAATTGGTGCGGGCGAGCACGGCCAGGTGCGCCCACGGGACCCCCGGCCGGTGGGCCCGCCGCAGGGCCCTGGCGACCCCCTGGGCCTCGGCCACGTCGGTGTCGAACTGGCGGACCACAGGGGGCGGCCCCGAGGAGCGGTGGGCGATTGCCCCGCCGGCGGCGGGAAGCACGGCGGCGGCCACCGTGACGATCTCGGGCCGGGAGCGGTAGTTGCGGTCGAGGCGGACGACGCCGGCGGTGGGGAAGTGGCGGCGGAACTGGGTGAGCAGGCTCGGGTCGGCCCCGTTCCAGGAGTAGATGGCCTGGTTCGGGTCGCCCACCACGCACAGGTCGGGGCGCCCACCCAACCATCCCTGGAGCAGGCGGAACTGGGCCGGGTTGACGTCCTGGAACTCGTCGACGAAGAAGTGGCGGAAGCGCCAGCGCTGGGCGGCGGCGAACTCGGCGTCGCCCTCCAGGGCGGTGGCGCACGACAACAGGAGGTCGTCGAAGTCGACCAGCCCCTTGGCCCGCTTGTCGTGCTCGTACCGCTCGTAGAGGCCGGCCATGGTGGCGGCCGGGACCGCGGTGGTGCGGCCCTCTGCCGCCACCGCCGCCTCGTAGGTCGCCGGCACGACCATGCGGGCCTTGGCCCACTCGATCTCGCCGGCCAGATCGGGGACCTGGACCGTGGCGGTGGCCCCGGTGGCGGCCCGGGCCCGAGGGAGCAGGGGAGCGAGGAGGCGGAACTTGCTCTCGAGGAGGACGGGCGGGCGCTCGCCCCGGTCGGCCCAGCGCCGGCGTAGCTGGGCATACGCCATGGCGTGGAAGGTGCCGGCGGCCAGGGGTTCGGCGATGCCGGCCGCGGTGAGGCGGCTGCGCAGCTCGGAGGCCGCCTTTCGGGAGAAGGTGAGGGCCAGCACGTGGGCGGTATCGGCGGTGCCGGTGGCGATGCGGTGGGCGATGCGGGAGGTGAGGACCCGCGTCTTGCCCGAGCCGGCGCCGGCCAGGATGCACAGCGGCGCCGCCTCGCTCACCACCGCATCGTGTTGGGACGGGTCGAGCCCCTCCAGCAACTGCATGGAGCCGAAGGTATCCAGGGGGTGTGACAACGAGGTGGATGGTCCCCGTCCGCCGACCGAGCCCCGGACGCGGAACGACCCCGAGTAGCCCGTTCGGCTTGCGCCTCACTTGCTCCTCGGGGCCGCACCTACGGACCCTCGCCTCCGTCCGTCCTTTGCCTTGCGGCGCCGGACGTCCGTGGTGGCCGCTCCCGAGGGAACTGCACCAACCAACGGCGGTGGTCCTCGCCTGCGCTGCACGCTTCCTAGGCCGTCGTGGTGGGTGGGCCTGGGGCCCCCCTTCCCTCGCCGGCCCGGTGGGCTGCGTTTCGCAGGAGTGAGTGCAGTGTGCACCCGGCCCCGGGCGGAGTCAAGCAGTTTTTCGAAATCCCCAGGAAATCCTTGGTGATGGGCTACCGGTCCCCATGTCATCCACAGCTCGAGGCTGTCCGGTACGTTCGTCGGCGTGCTCAGCGCCTTCGCCAGCGGACGTCTTTTCGGCGCCGTCCATGGCTCGGGGGCACCCTCCGTGCTGGCTCTCCACGGCTGGGGGCGCACCTCCGCCGACTTCGACTCAACCCTCGCCGGTCTCGACGCCGTGGCTCTGGACCTGCCCGGTTTCGGCGCCACCCCGCCGCCGCCGGAACCCTGGGGGGCGGCCGGTTATGCCGAGGCCGTGGCCCCTGTCCTGGACGACATGGCCATGCCGGTCGTGGTGGTGGGTCACTCCTTCGGCGGGCGGGTGGCGGTGCATCTGGCCACGCTGGAGCCGGAGCGGGTCGCTGCCCTGGTGCTCACAGGGGTGCCTCTGGTGCGCCGCCCTGGGGCTCTGCCGAAGGCGCGCCGTCCGCCCCTCGGATACCGGCTGGCACGGGCCCTGAACCGGCGCGGCCTTCTTCCCGACAGCCGCATGGAGGACCTGCGCCGGCGCCACGGGTCGGCCGACTACCGGGCCGCCACCGGGGTCATGCGCGACGTGCTGGTTCGGGTGGTGAACGAGACCTACGAGGAGCAGCTCGACGCGTTGTCGTGCCCCGTCGAGCTGGTATGGGGTGAAGACGACGCGGACGCCCCCCTCTCCGTGGCCGAGGCGGCGGCATCCCGCCTGCGTGGCTCGGACCGTGCCGGCCCCGTCACCCTCACCGTCGTCGGCGCCGCCGGCCACTTCACCCCCCGCACGGCGCCGGCGGAACTGCGGGCGGCTGTCACCCGCTGCCTCGCCCTCCGAGCATGACGCCGAAGGAAGCCGCGCGGCCCGTGCCGACAGGGACGATCGTCCTTGCGATGATCGTGGCGAGGGCCCCGGCACAGTGAGGGGCCCAGGCGGTTGCTACCGGCCTCGTCCGGCTTGGCGGATCCCGGGGCTTCGAACGTGACACCCCGACTGTGACCGTGCTCGCCATTGCCGCCACGCTCGTGGGGGCCGGCCTGGCCGGGGTGCGCTGGCTCCGGGTTGCTCAGCGGGAGCACTACCTGCCCGGTTCGGTGACGCGGTTCGCGGCGCGCTGGTGGCGGGCGGGGCCCAACCTGCTCCTCGGGCTGGCGGTCGTGCTCGGGATCGTCCTGGCCCAACAGGCGCCCCTGACCGCGGTGGCCGGCAGCGCGGCGCTGGCGGCAGGCCCCTTCGGGCTCTCCCTCCGGGGCCGCACCTCCGCGCTGGCCTGGACCAGGCGCCTCCGCACGCTGACGGGGGTGTGGGTGGCGCTCCACCTGCTGTTGGTGGGCGTCGGCGTCCTGGCCGGTGTGGGCCCTCCCGTGGCCGCCCTGGCCGCCACCTTGACGCCTTTGCTGATCGACGCCGCCCTTGCCATCACCGCCCCGCTGGAGCGGCGGCGGGTAGGGCCCTTCGTGGCCAGCGCCGCCACTCGACTGGCGCAGGTCAGCCCCACGGTGCTCGCCATCACCGGCTCGTACGGCAAGACCACGATCAAGGGCTACGTGGCCCACCTCGTGGCCGGGAGCCGGTCGGTAGTGCCCACACCGGCCAGCTTCAACAACCGGGCAGGGCTGGCGCGGGCGGTCAACGAGCATCTGGCCCCGGGCACGGAGGTGTTCGTCGCCGAGATGGGCACCTACGGCAAGGGCGAGATCGCCGACCTGTGCCGCTGGTGCCCGCCCGAGGTGGCGGTGATCTCCGCCATCGGGCCCGTGCACCTGGAACGGATGGGGACCGAGGAGGCCATCGTGGCCGCCAAGGCCGAGATCCTGGAGGGAGCGCGGGTGGCGATCCTCAACGTGGACCATCCCCTGCTGGCCCGCCTGGCCGGGCAACGGGAGGCAGCGGGGCAGCGGGTGGTCCGCTGCTCGGCGGCGGGTGCCGGCGGCGCCACTGCCTCTGCCGGCCACGCTGCCGATGAGAACACAGCCGGCATCGCCACCGCCTCGGATGACGATCCGCTGAACCAAACACTGCCCGCCGGGCGCGCCACCGTCTCGGCCGGGCACGCGCCAGACGCGACCACACCCGCCGGTGGGCCGCCAGCGGCCGCCGGCACGCCAATTGCCGAAGTCCGCGTCGCCGATGGTGTGGTTCTCGTCGACAGGCGGCGGCTCGGCACGGTGCCGAAAGCGGCCGGCGCCGCCCCCACCAACGTCGCCTGCGCGGTGGCCGCCGCGCTGGAGGTGGGCGTTCCCGAGGAGGCCGTCGCCGCCCGGCTCGCCACGCTGCCCACGGCGCCGCACCGACTCAGCGTCTCCCAGGGCCAGACCGGCGCCACCATCATCGACGACACCTACAACGCCAACCCCGCCGGCGCCGCCGTGGCGCTGGCCGCCCTCGACCGCCACGCCAGCTCCGAACACCGGCGGGTGGTGGTGACGCCGGGGATGGTCGAGCTCGGCCCGGTGCAGGAGGCGGAGAACCGCCGGCTGGCCGCGGCCGCGGCGAGGGCGGCCACCCACCTCGTCGTGGTCGGCCACACCAACCGCGCCGCCCTGGTGGCCGGCGCCGCCGGTGGTCGGGCCGAACTGGTGCTGACCGAGACACGGGACGAGGCTGTGGCCTGGGTGAGGCAGCATGTCGGCCAGGGCGATGTCGTGCTCTACGAGAATGACCTCCCCGACCACTTCCCCTGAGCCGCCAGCACCGCCAGCCCGCCAGCACCGCCGGCACTGCCCGTCCATCCCCAAGGAGCCTTCTTGTCCCCCCAGCCCGCGGTCCTCTTCGGCGGCCCCTCGCCGGAACACGACGTCAGCATCCTCACCGGCCTGCAGGCGGCCCGTGCCCTCGGGCAGGTCCACACCGTCTACTGGGACAAGACCGGCTCACTCTGGGAGGTCGACTCAGGGCTGGAAGCCGGGGCCTTCGCCGACGGCGTCCCCCGCAAGTCGGGCCAGCTGCGGCTGGTCCCGGGGGAGGGGCTGGTGGGCAGGCGCCGCCCGCTCGACGTCTCCGCCGTCCTCAACTGCTGCCACGGTGGCCCCGGTGAGGACGGCACCATCCAGGCCGCCCTCGACCTGGCCGGCCTGCGCTACACGGGGCCCAACCTGGCCGGCGCCGCCCTCGGCATGGACAAGTTGGCCTTCGGCAACGTCGTCACTGCGGCCGGCCTCCCGTCGCTGCCACGGGTGGCGCTGACCGCTGATCGTCCGCCCCCGTTCCCGGGCCCTTACATCGTCAAGCCCCGCTTCGGCGGCTCCTCGATCGGCATCGACGTGGTGGCCGATGCCGGCGTGGCCGCCGCCCGCCTCCAGGCCAACCCCCACCTAAGGGCCGGCGCCGTGGCGGAGCCGTACCGGCAGGACGCAGTGGACCTGAACGTGGCCGTACGGTCGTGGCCGGCGCTGGAGCAGTCGGCCATCGAGAAGCCCCTGCGACGCGAGAGTGCCGCTGGCGCTGGCGAGATCCTCGGCTACGGCGACAAGTACCTGGGCGGCGAGGGCATGGTGAGCGCTCCGCGTGAGCTGCCGGCCGACCTGCCGGCGGCGACCGAGGCCAAGGTGCGTGAGCTGGCGGCGGAGGTGGCGGGGCTGGCCGGGCTCCGCGGCCTGGCCCGCATCGACTTCCTGCTCAGCGGGGGCGAGGTGTTCGTCAACGAGATCAACACGATCCCCGGTTCACTGGCCAAGTACCTCTGGGTGGCACCGGCCATCCCGTTCGGCCAGCTGCTCCAGGACCTGCTCGACGAAGCGGCCCGCCGGCCCACGACCCACTGGACCGCGGCCGGCGCCGACGGCACCGCCCTCCGCTCCGCCTCCAGCATCGCCAGCAAGCTCGGCTGACCCCGCCGGCACCGACCGCCCCGACTGCACCGCCCCAACCTCACCCTTTGTGAGCAAGATTCGTCGTATAGCAACGGTTCCTGCTCACAAAGGCGGCCGCCGGCCCCCGGCAAGTACGGTCCGAGGTCGTGTCGCACTTCGCCGTCAGCGCCGTGGGGGCCGACCAACCGGGGATCGTCGCCGCGGTGACGGGCGTTCTCGTGGACCACGGCTGCAACCTCGAGGACACCTCCATGTCCATCCTCCGCGGCCATTTCGCCATGATGATGGTCGTGGCCGGGCCAGAGGGCCTGGCGCCGGCCGACCTCGAGAGCGCCCTGGCCGGGATCGCCGGGCGCTTCGACCTCGTCGTCGCCGTGCGCCCCATCGACGACGCGGTGCCCGACAGCCCGGAGGGCGACGCATGGAACGTCGCCGTCTACGGAGCCGACCGGCCGGGCATCGTCCACCAGGTGACGGCAACCCTGGCCGAGGCCGGTGTGAACATCCTCGACCTCACCACCCGCCTCATCGGTGACGACGACCACCCGGTGTACGCCATGATCCTGGAGGTCACCCTGCCGCTGGCGCTCTCCGGCGACGACCTGGCCGCCCGCCTGGAGGCCCGGGCCACGGAGCTCGGCGTGGAGTGCAGCGTCCATCCCTCCGAGGCCGACATCCTCTGATGGCGGTGCGCCCCGTGCTCCGGCTGCCGGAGCCGGTGCTCAAGCAGAAGGCACAGCCGGTCGGGCGGGTGGACGACACTGCCCGTGCCCTGGTCCGGGACCTCGTCGACACCATGAGGGCGTCGCCGGCCTGCGTGGGACTGGCCGCTCCCCAGATCGGTGTGAGCCTGCGGGCCTTCGTCGTCGACGTGACCGGGCACCGCAAGGCGCGGTCCTGCCACGGCGAGGTGGTGCTGTTGGATCCCGAGATCCTGCTGGCTCAGGACGCCGTTCACGGACGGGAGGGATGCATGAGCGTTCCCGACCTGACGGGCGAGGTGGCCCGGGCCACGGCCCTCGTCATCCGTGGGTTGACGCCCGAGGGCGAGGAGCGAGTGGTGCACATCGACGCCTTCGAGGCCCGTGCGTTCCAGCACGAGATCGACCACCTGGACGGCCTGCTGTTCCTGGACCGGGTCAGCTCGGCCGACGCCGTGTTCCGCCGGAAGGTCTACCGATGATCCCAGACTTGTCCGCCAACTGTGTAGCCCGCCCCCCGGGCTCCCTACTACTGGGTGCTACGGAAGTGCGACGGTGGTGCAGTCCGGCATGTTGGTCTGATCGACCACCGAGCCGCCGTTCACCGTGACGCTGGCGCTGTAACAGACGGTGGCGTCGGCGCCCGCCGGCAGTGCCGACAGACCCACCAGACCGCCGATGACCAGAACCGCTGCTGCTATGCGTGTACGCATGTGAACCCCCCATGCTGGTAGTGGAATTCCGGCACTCTATCCATATGTCAGGAAGATGACAAGAGGTATTCGGACTTCCTTTCGCGGCATACTCTCAGCACCGTGCCCTTCCCCCGCAAGCTGCTGAACGACGGCGAGGACGTGGTGCTCGAGCTTCACCCTCACTGGTGGTTCTTCGTCAAGCCCACGGCGCTGCTGGTCGCCGCCGCCGCCGCCGCCGTCGCCTTACGTGACGCCCCCGACGTCCTGCGGATCCTCTCGACCCTTCTGATCCTGGGGTCTCTGATCGCCGTGGGCGTCAGCTACGCCAAGTGGGCCACGACCAACTTCGTCGTCACCACGGACCGGCTCATCTTCCGTGAGGGCGTCCTCGGCAAGCGGGGCATCGAGATCCCGCTGGAACGGCTCAACGACATCGCCGTCCGCCAGTCGCTGTTCGAGCGCATGATCGGCGCCGGCGACGTCACCATCGAGTCGGGCGGAGAGCGCGGCCAGCAGGTCTTCTCCGACATTCGAAAGCCGTTCCTGGTGCAGAACCTCATCTACTCCGAGATCGAGCGGGCCCAGGCCCGGGACGCGGCAAGGGCCGCCGGTAGCCGCCAGCTGTCGATCCCCGAGCAGATCGACAAGCTCGACGAGCTGCGCCAGCGGGGCGTCATCACCCAGGCCGAGTTCGACGTCAAGAAGGCGCAGCTGCTCGACCGTATGTAGCGGCGCCGTACCCGGCGCGGTCGTGCCGCGTGCGGGTGGTACCGTCCGCGCCATGGCTGGAGAGCGCCGGCGGCGCGAACAGCTACTGCTCAAGGCGGGCTTCGACCTCGCCGCCGACGTCACGCCGGCCGTCGTCGTCCAGCGCATCGTCGACCTGGCCGCGGAGCTGGCCAACGCGGCCAGGGCCTGCCTCATCGTCCTGGGTGACGACGGTCAGGTCCGCCGGTTCGTCACCAGCGGCGTTTCGTTGGAGAGGCGCAAGGTCGACCGTGCCGAGGCCGAGCGCGGTCTTCTGGGGCCGGTTCTGTCGAGGAGCGAGTCGGTGAGGGTCGACAACGTGAAGGACGACCCGTGCCTCATCGGGCTCGCCCGCGACCACGAGCCTGTGGCCGTAGTGGCCGTCCCCGTCCATGCCGGCCGGCGCCAGCTGGGAGTGCTCTGGCTCGTGGAGGCCGCGGCGGGAGAGGCGTTCGGCGACGACGACGAGCGGGCTCTCGCGTTCTTCGCCGCCCAGGCCGGCGTCGCGCTGGAGAACGCCCGACTGCTGGAGGAGGCGAGGGTCCGCCAGCGGGCGCTGGAGGGCGTGAAGGAAGTCTCGCAGGCGCTGCTGGAGGGGCGGCCCACCGATGACGTGCTGCAGCTGGTGGCCCGCCGGGCCCGGGAGCTGGTCTCGTCTTCTTTCGCCGGCGTGGTCACCCCCATCGGTGAGGGAGACACGCTCGTCGTCCGGGTCGTCGAGGGCGACCACACCGAGGGGAGTGTCGGCACCAGCTTTCGCGGTGCCCACTCCATCAGCGGCGAGGTGATCAGGACCCTCCAGCCGGTGGTGGTGGCCGATGCCTCCACGGACGACCGCAAGAGCCAGCCCATCGTGCAGACCGGCCTTTTCGGCCCCGCGCTGTTCATCCCCCTGGCCATGCGGGGCCGGGCCTTCGGAACGCTCGCCGTGGCCAACGGGATCGGAGGCAGCGTCTTCACCCCCGACGACCTCCTCGTCGTGCAGACCTTCGCCAACGAGGCGTCGGTCGCCCTCGAGTACGGGCGCATCAGGGACGAGCTGGAGCGTCTCACCGTGCTGGAGGAGCGGGAGCGCATCGCCATGGAGCTCCACGACGGGGTGGTCCAGACCTTGTTCGCCGTTGGCCTGTCCCTGCAGGTGGAGGGCGAGGACGAACCCGAGGACATGCGCCGGCGCCGCTTCGAGGCCGTCACCAGCATCGACAAGGCCATTCGCGACCTGCGGAACTACATCTACGGGCTCCGCCCCGACGACCTGGCCGACCGCCACCTGGAACGGGCGCTTCGGGACGTGGCCGGCTCCTTCGAGCGGTCGGGCCGCGTCGACATCGTCACGACCATCGATCCCCGGGCGGCATCGGCCCTCGCTCATCGCAGCGATACGGTCCTGCAGGCGGCCCGGGAGGCCATCTCCAACGCCGTTCGTCACTCCGGGGCGACGCGCATCGGGCTCCGTTTCTGTCTCGACGGTGGAGAGGCCGTCGTCGAGGTGGCCGACGACGGCCACGGCTTCGATCCCGACCACGTCGCCGGCAACGGCCGGGGTCTGGTCAACCTCAAGAGCCGGGCCGACGCGCTCGGTGGGGTGCTGGAGATAGAGCCCGTCACCGGTGGCGGCACGATGGTCCGCATACGGGTGCCCATCCCCGACTGAGCGAGAAGGCCCTGGCACCCTGCCGGGGCCTTCTCGTCTAGATGCTGGTCATCCAGCGAGCGTTCAGGGGATGGCGATGTTCGAGTCGTTGCCGGAGTACGTGAGAGCCGTGCTCTCCAGGCAGATACTCGAACTGCCGAGTTGGTTTGCATTTGTCGAGGTGTAAGTAACCCTCCAGAAGAGGGTGGCATCACTGGGTACCCGAACGGTGGTGTTGTTCGTCGTCACCGACTGCGGGGAAGCACCACTGACTGCCAGCGGCCCCTCCTTGTAGAGAAGGCCCCCTGCTCCGACGGTGTCCCCGTTCGCCTGGCAGTTGGCATCGGCGGGATTGCCAGCGGTTGCGGCTTCGTACAGCTTGAAGATGACGCTGCCCGTCAGGTTCCCGCCAGCGGGGGCGGTGATGACCGTCTTGTCCTGCGGGAAGACGAACTGGCGGGTCGTCATCGCCGTGGGAGCGGCGTTGACCACCACCGATTCGTCGGGGTCGTCGCAGGCTGCGTTGTGGGTGCTTCCCACGTTGTTCGGGTCACCGGTAGCCGGGTGGTACTGCGCCTTCCAGTGGTAGGTACCGGGTGCGTCCGGCGTGAAGCTGACCGGGCCGTAGGTGCCGTTGCCGCTGACGGTGACGTCCTGCGGGTTGGTCCCCGTCCCCGTGGCCAGAGCGGTGCAGTCCGACTTCAGCAGCGTGAAGGTGATCTTGCCGCCGGCGGGGGCACCGTTGGTGGCGTCGATGGTCGGATAGGCGGTCTCCGCCCCGTTGGTGCCGGGTTGCGTGGCCGTGCCGCTGAGGGTGGCGTTGTCCTGTACCGGCTGCCCGAAGGCGACCGGCGTCGCGACTGCCAAGGTGTCCAGCGTCGGCGTCACCGGAACGACCGTGAAGCACTCTCCGCTCGAGCTGTCCTCGGCGTTCGGCACACCGTTGGTGCCCGAGGTGAACACACCCCTCCAGCAGTACCGGCCGACCGATGTGATGTTCGCCGCCGCCGATGGGATGGGTTGCGGTGTGGCGTTCGTGACGGCAATGGCCGGGCCGATCTTCTTGCCACCGGTCGTACAGGTGCCGGTAGCGATAGGCCCGCACAGGTAGAAGTCCATGTCACCGGACCACGTCGAGACTCCGCTCACGGTCAGGACTGCGGTGTCCTTGGCCGTCACCGAGCCGGTCCCTATCGAGAGGCCGGCGCTGGGGATGGTCCCCGGCGGAGTTGCGCCAGTCTTCGGGGTCGTCACCAGGGTCGTGTCGCAGCTGCCGAAGCCGCCGAGCACGAAGTCCTTCAGCACCGCGGTCGGTGAAGTCGACGTCCGTGTCTCGGAGAGGACGCTGGAGAAGCACTGGTCGGCGAGACCCAGCTGGGACAGGTTGATCCCCCCTTCGAAGAGCTCGCCATTGAGGTAGCTGGAGCTCCCGCTCTTGTCGGTGAAGGTGGTCCACGGCGCGACCGCCCCGTCGGCCGGGTTGACGACGCCGCAGAACCCGTCGGTGTTGACAAGACCAGGATGGCACTTCGCTGTGGTCGAGGTGGCAAGTTGTCTCAGGTTGGCCTCGGCGCACGTCCCAGCTGTCTTCTTGCAGGTGGAATCCCACTTGTAGACCGTGATGGTCGAGACCGTGCCGCCGTTGCTGAAGTCCGAGATGACGAGCAGGTCGCCATTGGCATGAGTACCCGTGAAGCCGGTGCCCCCGCCCACCGAGTTGGTCCCGAAACCGATCTCGTTCTTGAAGAACCAGAAGCCCTGCTGGGCATCGCCGCTGTTGTCGTACCGGTCGGACCCGAAGTACAGGACCTCGCACGTCGTCGACGCCGCGGGCGCGGGACAAGTGGTTGCATTCTTGGGCAGGGAGTATCGGGCGGCAAAGCTGTGCAGCAGGTTCGACTTGTCCGGCAGCCCGCCGGCCTCGTCCTTCCACGCCCACTGGTTCACGTCGATGAAGTCCTTCGAGCCCCCGCCCGTGAAGATGGATGCGTTGAGGGGGCCGTCGTTGGCCCATGAGGTCGCCGTGGCGCCAGCGGTGTCGCCGGCACCTGCGCACTGATCGGGAACTACGTTGCCAGGATCATTGGTGATGGTCACCTCGTGACAGACGTTGTCCCAGTCGTCCCCGGCTGCGACACCGTTCACGGCGTCCCCTTCTAGCTCGAACGCTGCCGTACCGTGCACGGCGTCGGCCATCCCGACGAAGCTGAGCACTCCCAGCATCATCGCCAGAACCAGGAAGGTGCGAGCGGGCTTGCTGTGGACCAATGCTCGCTTGCCCATGGCCGGACCGCGAGCGGTGAACTTGAAAGAACTGGTTGACAGGCGCATCCCATACCCCCTGTGCTGGCCGAGACCCCAGTGGCTCGGCGCGCGGAGAGTAGGTGTCCCACCACATCTAAGCAATGCAAAAGAGCGTTGATTCTTCTCAACGGTCAATGGCGGGAGCCAGCAGGCGGCGGGCCGCAGCTCGATCGGGGGCGCCCAGTTTGTGGAGAGCGGCCGAGATGTGACTGCGCACCGTCACCTTCGCGATGAAGAGGCGCTCGGCGATCTGGGCCGTGGTGCACCCGCCGGCCAGCAGCTGGAGCACCTCCCACTCCCTGGCCGTGAGCTCGCCCGGCTTCTTCCCTGCCAGGGCGAGGCGGTGGCGGCGGTCGCTCTGGGAGCGGATCTCTTCGACGAGTGTCCCCACCAGAGCACGGGGGATGGCCGCCTCGCCGCCCATCACCGCCCCGAGCACGTTCGGCAGGCGGGAGACGGCGGTCTCCTTCAGTAGGTAACCGGCGGCCCCGGCCCGAAGGGAGTCGAGGATGTCCCCGGGGGCGCGGGAGGCAGTGAGCATGATGACGATGGTGCCGGGCACGGTCCCCATGTCGGCGGCGGCCCGGATGCCGTTGCCGGGCAGCGCGACGTCCACGAGCACCACGTCGGGATGAAGGGAGGCCGTTGCCGCCACCGCCTCGTCGGCGTCAGCCGCTTCTGCACAGACCACGTAGCCATGGGCCTCGAGCGTCGTCCGCACCTCCGAGCGGGTGCGCAGGTCGGCATCTGCGACCACGACACGTCCCTTCCCCAGGGTGGGGGGCGAAGCCTCCACTCGCGGAAGGTACCATGGGCTGACTCACTCTGTGTGTTGAGAGCAGCCACTTAGAGCGCAAGAGGCTGTGGGGCAACAAGTGCGATACGCTGTTAGTAGCGGGCTAGTCCTGGGAGAGACGGCGACGCAATGACCGAAACAGACCGACGCGTGATCCGCGTCATGGTGGTGGACGACCACGAGGTTGTGCGCGAGGGTGTAGCCGCCGTGCTGGCGGCCGCCGGTGACATCGTGGTCTGCGGCGAGGCCGGAACCGTGGGGCGGGCGGTCGAGATGGCCGACGCCACGCTCCCCGACGTCGTGGTGATGGACGTGAGGCTCGGGGCCGAGAGCGGGATCGAGGCGACCCGGGAGATCCGTGACCGTCGACCTGAGGTCAAGGTCATCATGCTGACGTCATTCGCCAGCGACGACGCCCTCTTCGCCTCCATCATGGCTGGAGCCTCGGGCTACGTCCTCAAGCAGATCCGCGGCGCGGAGCTGGTGGAGGCCGTGCGCTCGGTAGCCGCCGGCCAGAGCATGCTCGATCCGTCGATGACGACTTCGGTCCTGGAGCGGGTGCGCCGTAGCGGTGAGCTGAAGGACGAGAAGCTGGCCCGCCTCTCGGGCCAGGAAGAGCGCATCCTGAACCTGGTGGCCGATGGTCTCACCAATGGGCAGATCGCCGCGGAGATCTACCTGTCCGAGAAGACGGTCAAGAACCACATCTCCCACATCCTCACCAAGCTCGAGGTGGGCCGGCGGGCTGAGGCCGCTGCATACCTGGCCCGCCACACCCGAACACCCAACGGCTGATCCGGCGGCGGTGGCCACCGGCCCAAGACCGGTGAACCTGAACCTCCGCCTGGGAGTGGGGAGCGGGGGCCGGGAGGTGCGGGCCCGCACACCTATGCCGCCCCGCCTGTCCCGACCGCTGACCTGAAATATCCCGACCATATAGGGCCATTCGGCCCATGTCGGAAGAGGGTCGAGTAGTTGAAGGTAACTAGGCAAGGGCACTGACTCAATTGGTGCCCGGCCAAAAATCCAACGACGAAGGAGACACAGATATGAGGTCACGCAATTTGGTCGCACTCGCGGGCGCCACCGCCGGTCTGCTGGCGCTGGGGGGTATCACCGCCCAAGCCGCACCCGACGCCTCCGTGGAGGTTGGTTTCAACCCTCGCGGCCAGAGCGGGAAGCCACCCCACGTGACGGTGGACGTCCACACCGACCCGGGCGGCCTTCCGGACACGTCAGCCGTGAACGCCGCCATCGCCCAGGTGATGGCTCTCGTCGACGACCTCCCGACCCCGACGGTGCCGCCCGAGCTGCCGCCCGAGGTCCAGGATGTCGTCGGCATCGTGCAGGACCTGGTCGACAACCCGCCGGCCGGCCCGCCCGACCTGCCGCCCGAGGTCCAGGATGTCCTCGCCACCCTCCAGGAGCTGGTCGACAACCCGCCGGCCGGTCCGCCCGACCTGCCTCCCGAGGTCCAGGATGTCCTCGCCACCGTCCAGGACCTGGTTGACAACCCGCCGGCCGGTCCCCCTGACCTGCCGCCCGAGGTCGTAGAGGCCGTCGCCACCCTGCAGGGCCTGATCGACAACGCGCCGGCCGGTCCGCCCGACCTGCCGCCCGAGGTCGTCGAGGCCATCGCCACCCTGCAGGGGCTGGTCGACAACGCGCCGGCCGGTCCGCCCGAGCCGCCGACGCTGCCGTCGGAGCTCGTCGAGGCCATCGCCACCCTGGAGGGCCTGGTCAACACGCCGCCGGCTAGCCCGCCCGCGCCGCCCTCGGAGGTCGCCCAGATCCTGGCGACCATCCTCGGCCTGCTGCCGACGGTGTAGCTGCGTCTGTCAGCCCGGCGAGCGCCGGTGTGGTCGGGATCGCCCCGGCCTCACCGGCGCTCTGTCGCGACCGGGCTCAATGGCGTGCAAGGCGTGTCAAGCTTGACCAACGGGCAGCTAGCCGCCGACATCCACCTGTCCGAGAAGACGGTGAAGAACCACATCTGCCATGTCGTCACCAACCTCGAGGCGGCCGTCGGGCCGCGGCCGCTGCCCGCCCACCCACGCCCTCACACCCCAATGGCTGATCCCGCGGCGGTAGCAAAACCCAGGTCGAGACCGGGTCCCGGTCCGAAAGGGCCGTTCGGCCCTGGACACGGCGGCTGCCGAGGCTCAGGATCGTGGTGAGATGACTTCGGCCCAAGCCGCACTGCGGCGCCCGATCAGGGTGATGATCGTGGACGACAACCGCCAGGTCCGCAGCAGCGTGGCGGCCATCCTGGAGGCGGCGGGCGACATTGTCGTGTGCGGTGAGGCCGACGGGGTGGGCCAGGCCGAGGCGGTAGCGGCAGTCGCCGAACCCGACGTGGCCATCGTCGACCTCCGCCTGGGCGCCGAGAGCGGCATCCGGGCCGGTCGCGAGGTGCGGGCCCGCAGACCGCAGACCCACGTCATCTTGTTGACCTCCGCCTCGGACGAGGAGGCCCGGGTCGCCTCGGCCCTCGCCGGCGCCGACGGCTACCTGGTGAAGCAGCTGCGCCAGACCGACATCGTCGGAGCCGTGCGGGCCGTCAGCGGTGGCGGGGACCACAGGGATGCGCTGTCGCCGACCGACATGGAGCATCTCCGCTCGCGCATGGCCGGCGCCGACGAGGCCCAGAATGAGCTGTTCGACCTGGTCATCGATGGTCTTACCGACGGCGAGATCAGCTCCGCCCTGCACCTCGAGCAGGCGGAGGTAAGGGCGCAAGTGGACGCTCTGGTCGGCCGACTGCGCCCGGAGAGCACCTACGCGTCCCGCCCGTCCCGCTTCTGACCTGAAAGATCCCGGTCCTTTAGGGCCGTTCGGCCCATGTCGGAAGGGGGTCGAGTAGTCGAAGGTAACTAGGCAGGGCACTGAGTCATTTGCGGCCCTGGCGGAGTTGTCCACGAGATCACAACCAGATTTGGGGTGGCAATGAACTCGAGCAAGAGCTGGCGGACCGGATCGACTCAAGCGGGTGGGCGTCAGGCGACGCCGGACCGGCTGTGGGTCTGGATGTCGGGGCGGCGCCTGGCGCGCCTGCCCATCGGCATGGTCGTCGTGGCTCTGCTGGCGTCGCTGTTCGGCCCACTCGGCAGGACGGTGGCCGGCGCCGCCGAGGGCCCCGCAGCCACCGCCGGGTCGGGTTCGAGCTCCGCCCGCCTCATCGTCAAGCTGGCATCGGGTATGTCACGTGACCAGCAGCGCCAGGTCGTCCAGCGCAACGGGGGCACGCTCGTGTCGGAGATCACCCGCCTGTCCATGGTCGTGATCTCGGTCCCCGCCGCTGAGGCGTCCAACCACTCCAAGCGCTACCAGGCCGACAAGCAGGTGCGCCGGGTCGACGCCAACCGCAGCCGCAAGGCCTCCGCCGCTCCCAACGACCCCGCCTACGCCGGCCAGTGGGCCCTGCCCAAGATCGGCTGGGACGCTGCCCGCGACACGGTCGCCCCCGCCGGCTCGGCCACCATCGCCGTCCTCGACACCGGCGTCGCCCCCGTGGCCGACCTCGAGGGCCGTCTCGTTCCCGGCTACACCGCCTTCCCGAACACTGATCCTCAGGTCGACGCCAACGGGCACGGCACGGCGCTGGCCACCATCGCCGCCGCGGCTGCCGACAACAGCGCCGGCATCGCCGGCGTCGGCTACGCCGCCGGCGTCAAGGTGATGCCGGTCCGAGTCCTCGACGACTCCGGCCTCGGCCAGGACAGCGACGTCATCGCCGGCGTGGTGCACGCCGCCGACAACGGCGCTGACGTCATCCTCATGGGCTTCAGCGCCCCCGGCTTCAGCCAGTCACTCCAGGACGCCGTCGACTACGCCTGGTCGAAGGGCGCGGTGCTCGTGGCCGCCACCGGCAACGCCGGCTCCACCGAGCCCACCTACCCCGCCGGCGACGCCAAGGTCGTCGGCGTTTCCGCCACGGACCAGAACGACGGTCTGTGGCCCAGCAGCAACTCCGGTGCCAGCGCCTTCCTGGGCGCGCCCGGCGTAGAGATCGGGGCGGTCGCTCCAGGGGGCGGGACCACCTCTATCACCGGCACGTCGGGCTCGGCGGCCGTCGTCGCCGGCTCGGCAGCCTTGCTGGCGGCCAACGACTCGGCGGCGTCCAACGGCGTCATCGTCGGCCGCCTGGCCCGCAACGCCGACGCCGCCGGCACGGCCGACCAGACCGGCAACGGCCGGGTGAACCTGGCCCGTGCGATTGCCGACACTTCTACTGAAGCAGTTGTACCTGCCGGCGCGGCGCCGCTAGGCAGCGGCGGCCCGTTCGTGGGGCCGTATGTGGTGGCGGCCGGCGGCGGCCTCACCGTGAGCGCGACGTTCAACGTGTCCACATCCTCAATCACTGGTTCGATCAGTGGAGGTGGCGATCCGAACAGCCAAAAGTTCTACCAATACTCATATACGGCACCTGGTGCCTCGGCGCCAAGTTTTGTTAGCCCATGCCTGGCTGGTGCTGCAGGCGGCAGCAACACATACTTCCTCCCGCCGGGCTACACCGCTGGAATGTGGACCGTTAGCGTAAGCCGATTCAACGCTAACGACGGTGGCGTTTGCCACGTCAGCCGTAAGGATGCAGACGGATCGATCACAGTAAGCGCGGCGGCGAGCATCCGTGGTGCTGCGTTGAACGATGTAGACGGCGACTCCTCGGCGAATGATGGTGCTGCTCCGCTGGTCGGCGCTACCGTCACTCTGTACAAGGCTGCGGTTGGCACAGCCACCGCGCGCTCGTCGTCTGATACCACAGTCGGTACCTCAACCTCGTCCTCGACCGGCGCCTACGGGTTTGCGTCCGGTCTTGTCAGCGGTACCTACTTTCTCGTCCGCAGCAACCCGGCGTCGGCTGGATGGTTTTCGACGAATGCGATCTCCGGCAGCGGAACTGGCACGAGCAGTAGCAAGGTGAGCAACGACGAGATCCGAGTGGTCCTGAGCACTACGAGTGCGTCCACGACGGGAAACAACTTTCTCGCACAACAGCGAAATGCCTCGATATCGGGAACAATATTTAACGATGTGAACAACAACGGCGTAAAGGATGCTGGTGAAACCGGGACCGTGGGTGGCGGCACCATCGGAATCAGCGGCGGAACGCCACCCGTGTCGCTAACACCGTTGACCGTGACGGCCGGCGGTACATACTCCTTCACAGGTCTCCAAGCTGGGAACTACACGCTCACGTACTCAGCCCCTTCTGGATACAGCCCGACTGGGCCGAACCCTCAGACGATCACGCTGTCTGCTAGCGAGTCCGTGACGAGGGACTTTCTCGCCCATACAAATGCAGCCCCCGTGGTCGACCTCAACAGCGCCACCACCGGCAACGACAACACCGCCACCTTCACCGAGGACGGCGCCGCGGCCGCCCTGGCCGGGCTCGCCACCGTGGTCGACGCCGACGACACCAGCCTGGCCTCGGCCACCGTC
>DATLOM010000027.1:0-21519 GCA_035536185.1 Acidimicrobiales bacterium
AGCCGGCCGGTGCTTGGCAGCACCAAAAGGCTGGAAGGGCCGCTGACCCCGACCGGTGGATACCGGCCAGGAGGAGCACGTCCTCAGCTACAACCGCGACTTTCGGTGAGCATCAAACGCGAGGTTCAGTGAGCACGGACACCGAGGGAGTCCTTCCACTCGGAAAGAGCTGACCCATGGACGACCTGTACACCGTCGAACGTTGACTGGGTTGCACTGGCCGTTCCCCACAGGACCACGAGAGGACGAACGTCCGTGCGAATCCGCACGGAGTGCTCCAAGAGCAGCTTTCGGAGGCGGTTGGCACAACCACGGGCCTGATCGATGGCTTCCATGAGGCGCCTATCGGGGTCAGCGAGATCCCATCGTCTCGAGCTGTTCTTCGTCTCTATGGCGTACGCACCGCCGGGGCCGAGAAGGACATGGTCGATGTCGCCGTACTGCAGCGGGACATGCTCGATAAGTCGCCAGCCGTGTCGTGAGAGCTTGCGCAGGGCATCCGAGGTCCACTGCTCCCCGTAGGAACCGAGCAGGTATGACCCAGTGCCTGCCATCACCACGACGATGACGACCACGTACCAGAGGACGCTCGCAACGCCGGCGCCTACCACGTACGGCCGGAACGCTTCGGGCGAGACAACCGCCAGAATCGCCACCAGAGCGGAGAGCATCGCGACGACTTGGCCAACGGCCTTCCATCGTGTCCGAATGAATTCGAGCTGGAGCCGTCGCGCCTGCTGGACTGACCAGCGTCCTGCTCGACGCTCTCCTTGCATGGCCTTGGGTCTACTCCAGCCCTTGCAAGAGTTCCGACGATGGCAATCCGTCACCCGGCATCTGTGGCAGAAGCTAGAGACTGCGGTACGTCGCAACCCTGCTTTCACACAGGTCCGCCCAGGGTAGAAGCTGCTCGAGTCCGGGGAAAGTCTCTACGCGTCGGGTGTTAGTCCGCGGCTGTCTAGAGTCTCGCTCGCTGCAGCTATCGAGCACCGTAGTCGTGCCGTTTTCTCGCGCCCAGACCTGGCACCTCGACCACCCGGAACGGCGGTGGGCGCACCTGGTCGGGCGCGCGTTCTTGTACACGGTTGCCTCGTTTGGACGAAGGCATAGGCGTCGACAGGTAGGCGTTCGAGGAGTCCCTAGACACCAGCGTTCGGCGAAGACGGCTGCGTGGGACGATGGCGTTGTGGTGTTCATCTCGGAGGGCATGCAACTGAGGATTCCGGAGGGTGCGCTGCAGATCCGTGTCGATGAAGACGGCTCACTCTCGTCACCGCCGGTTCACGTCGAGGTGCGACTCGATGTCTGGCCGTATTGACTAGACGTGGGTCTTGAGCACGCACTCGCGGCGGTACATGCTCGCGACGAGCTGGAGGGTCGAGCGAGCGAACAGACCGGCGGGTGGACCGCAGAGCTGCTTGAGAAGGAGTGTCGCGCCGGAATGGTCGCCATAGCGTCGGCGGCGTTCGCCCTTGACGCTTTGTACGCTTCCGTCGTCGAGACGGTTCCTGGCTTCGATGAGCTCCAGGCGCAATGGCGTGAGAAGAAGACGCCGAGACACGCGCGTGTATCCGAAGCGCTTCGACGGTCGTTCAAGATGGGCAACACCGGTGCAAGACAGGCGGCCGAGATGGTGCAGAGCATCTACCGGTTCCGGGACTGGGCGGTCCATCCGCCTGGGGACTACCGAGCTCCCTTGCATCACGATCTTCTCAATGTTGGCGTCGAGTGGCGGTTCGTCGCCTTCAGCGGCGTGAACGCCAGCAGAGCTGTGCGGGCTGCTGCATCGCTAATAAGGCAGTGCGTTGACGTACCACGTGAAGGCAAGCCCGGACTCTCCCACTGGTGCGACGCGGTGCGCCCCAAGATCACGACCCGCTGGGAGCGAATCGAAGAGGTGCTCCCGCAGTAGGCCGCGAGACGGAGTCGGCGATCGTGCTTGACGGGAGCGACAGAACGGGTTCCCGGAACGACCCCGGGCGGTGTGGGTTGCGCAACTGCGCGAGTACCGAGCGCAACACCGGTGCCGCACTCGGGCGGTGTCCGGCGGTGGGCTGCAAACCCAAGCAAGTAGAGAAGAGACCGGTGCATCCGCCGTCTCAAAGGTGAAGATCCTCGGCATCGGGTAGCGGATCGTCGTGGTGGCGACAGCCAGTTTCTTGGAGAGTGATTTGCCGATCGGTTTGTTCTCGGTACCAAACCATAACGAGCTAACGCCGACGGAGACCAATGAGCATTACCACGATTCCGCCAACCAACGCAACGACGCTCGCTACCACGGCTGTACCATTAATTGTGGCGGCCTGAGTATAGGCAATAAAGGCGCCACCGGCCAGGCCACTGACTACGCCTCCAAGTGCTATCTGGGCTTCTTCCCTTCGACTCGTTACCCCCTGGTATATCTGCTCCGCAGCCGTGTCAACGTGGTCCGCAGAGGCCTCATCTGCCATAAGGCGGTACGCGATACGACCGGCAATTACAGTGACGTCCTCGGCGAAGTCTTCGCTCAGCTTTGTGACCCTCTCCCTGCCGGCGGGCGACAACGGCTTAACCCGCCGGCTGCTCACTCTTCTGTCGCTTCCATCCTCGATGATCCTTCTGCTGGCTCCGTCTTCCAACGGAGATCGAGAGATTTCCCGACTCTGATGCGGACGGCAGCTCTAATCTCCGCGGTCTGGCGCTCAAGTGCATGTACTTCGCTTCGATGGCGGCGACGCATCAGTAAGTCAGCCCCAAGATTTGCGCCAACAGCTGCTCCCGAAATGGCGAGTACGGCGATAACTGATTGCCAGGACGTTAGGCTTTGACCCGATACGAGATCGGCAGTGACAAGTGTTGCCGTGATAACACCGACAATGCTCGATATGGCGCCAAGGCGGTAATACCTTTCCGCGCGGCGAATCTTCTCCACGACGATCGCCTCTAAATTGGGACGAGTGATCTCAGCCCGTATACTCCGATCTTCAGCGCTCTCGGATTTGTCCATCTCGTCCGGAGGCACCCCTTGATGGTACGCCTTTGTGGCTTATGCTGTCCTACGTGGCTGGCGAACGTGCGTTCGTGGCGATTGAGGCTCAACGTCGTCAATATCGGGCCGTTGCCATTTGTGAGATGAGCGGCGCGTCGAGCCATGGCGGGGCGACTCGTTACCGCGAGCGTGGTCGTCGTGAGGATGGCCGCCAGGTAACCGGCGAACCAGGGCGCTCCCCGACGCCCGATAATGCTCCGCGCCGACTCAGGCGTGCAGCCGTCCTCCCACGGCGCAGCTTCACTCGCCTCCCCGAAGAAGCGCTCGACCGCGCTTGCGACCTCTGCTGCACGATGACATCGCGTCGGGCGCGAGGCGCCGCCACGATGACCGTGCTGATTCACGCGGGAACTTCTGACGAGGATCACTTAGCTGATATTCCCCGAGGTCTTGTCCGGTGCACTCCCGGGCACCGCGGGCTCGACCGCCAGGCGCATCCAACATTCATCCAACATCCGTCGTAGTTCGCCGCCGTCCGAGTTTTACCGCCACACCTGCTGACCAGCACCTTTGATCCGTAGCCGTCCGCTGCAGTCGGCCTGGCTGCCTTCGGGACGCTGAGGCCGCGGGTTCGAATCCCGCCTTCCCGACCAAGGCGTCTTCACCGAAGTTCCCAGGAAGGTACCGAGGTCGGGCTGCCCAGGCTCCCACGGATCGGTCACAAGAGCCAGATTTGGGGGGTGCCGCTGTCGGGGCTGCTGGGCTTTCCGCAGGAGCAAGTGTCCGCCCGGTGGGTCGTAGATCTCGGCATCCGCGTTGTGCTGCCTAAGGGCCGCTGCCCCCGCTACGCGATGAACTACTCAGAGGGCGAGGTGAAGCCGCAGCGCCTCGTCGAGTTGGGAGACGAGATGCGGCGGCACCATACCGACATGGCGCCCAACCCGCTCGACGGCGATAGAGCGAACCTGCTCAGCCTGCGCCTTGGAGTCGCGCTTCAGGCCCGTCTCCTTGGCGGAGAGCAGCACCTGGAACGGATAGACATGTTGGGTACTTGTCGTCACCGGGACGACGGTGATCACTCCTCGCCCCAGGCGTTCGGCGGTGGAGTTGGCGCCGTCGTTGCTGACGATCACCGCCGGCCGGCGCTTGCCGGCCTCGGCGCCGCGGGCAGGGTCGAGATCGACCAGTCGGATCTCGGCGCGGCGCATCAACCGCCGACCCCATCACTTGCCGTTGGCTCCCACAGCTCGGCTTCTCCTCGGTCGACCCAGTCGTCCCAAGCCTCCTCGTAGGCACGGCCCAGCTCAGAAGCTCGTAGCAACCGGACGGCCCGGTGCACCACCGCGGACCGCGAGGGGAACCGTTGGGCGCGCGCGTAGGCGTCAAGGAACTCGACATCCTCATCGGGCAGGCTGACGCTCAGCTTCATACTTCGATGCTACCATCGGTAGTATCACCAGCGAGGGCTCTGCCAGTGATCCACACCCAGTTGAGTCAAGACGCCGTCCGCCCGCCACTACCGGGCCACGCCCGAGCTCACCCCTGCGTGGTCACGGATCCGGGCACCACGACCGAGTCGCAGCGACGACAACGCCTACGCCGCGTTCCCATCGGCCCAGAACCCGCTCCCCCGGTTCGAGCGGCTGACTCGGGGGCTGCGCACCTTCGTACGTCGTAGGCAGACGACCTGGGCCGGGAGGCGAAGCCAGGGGCGGTACAGTCTTGACCACACCTCCGTTCCCGCCCAGACCCTGCCTGATCGGTACAAAGAGATTGCCGAGCCGAGGCCATGAACCAAGACAAGCAACTGTCGGACGTGCTCAGCGAGTTCGCCCGCACGATGGTGACCGATTTCCCTATCCAGGCGATCCTGGATCACCTGGTGGTACGCATCGTCGACGTGCTGCCCATCACCGCCGCCGGGGTCACGCTCATCACCCCCGGTGCCCAACCCCGCTACGTCGCCGCCTCCGACGATTCGGCGCTGCGCTTCGAGGAGTTCCAGGCCGAGCTTGGTGAGGGGCCCTGCGTCGCCACCTACGACACCGGCGAACCCGTCGCCGTGGCGGACCTGCGCGAAGACGATCGCTTCCCGACGTTCGCGGCCAAGGCCGTCGATGCCGGGCTCGTGGCCGTGTTCACCTTTCCGTTGCGCCAGGGCGAGGAATGCCTCGGTGCGCTCGACCTGTACCGCGACACGCCTGGCCTGCTGGACGACAACGCCATGGGTGCCGCCAACACGTTGGCGGACGTGGCGGCTTCCTACCTGACCAACGCCCAGGCTCGTGCCGACCTGCGGGATTCGTCGGACCGTTACCGCCAGAGCTCGCTCCACGACTCCCTGACCGGCTTGCCCAACCGGGTACTTTTCCGGCAGCGGATCGATCACGCCATCCTGCGGGCTCGCCGCTCCGGCAAGTTGGTGGCGCTCCTGTTCGCCGACCTCGACCGGTTCAAGCAGGTCAACGACATCCACGGTCACCAGAAAGGCGATGCACTCCTGATCGCGGTGGCGGAGCGACTGACGGGGATGCTGCGGCCGGGCGACACCCTGGCCCGCCTCTCGGGTGACGAGTTCGTGGTGCTGTGTGAAGACCTCGCCGACACGTCCCAGGTCGAACCGCTGGCTGTCCGCATCGAGGCGGCGTTGGCCCTGCCGTTCGACCTCTCAGGCCAGGAGCTGCAGGTCAGTGCCAGCGTCGGCATCGCCTTCGCGGGCACTGGCGAGGATGTTCCGGAGCTGCTCCTCCGGGATGCCGACACGGCCATGTACCAGGCCAAGCGGCGAGGAGGCGGGCGCCACCAGGTGGTCGATCTTCGCGAGCAGGAGCTCTTGGAGGGCCGCGCCAACCTGGAGCAGGATCTGCGTGACGCGGCGGCACGAGGCGGCGAGCTGGGCCTCGAGTACCAACCGATCGTGGCGATCAGCGACGGACGAGTCGTCGGCGTCGAGGCCCTCCTGCGGTGGGCCCACCCGACCAGAGGCTGGTTGTCGCCGTCGCTCATCGTTCCGCTCGCCGAGCAGGCGGGAGTCGCGTCCCAGATCGGGCGCTGGGCCCTCGAGACAGCCTGCCGGGACCGGAGCCGATGGCGAAGCCTGCCGAGCAGCGACGATGCCACGCTCTCCGTCAACGTCTCGACCCAGCAGCTCATGTCGCCTGACTTCGCCGAGACGGTCACCGCGGTCCTCTTCGGCACCAAGACCGAGCCGCGGCACGTGACGTTGGAGTTCGCGGAAGGCGTCTTCATCGACGATCCCGAGCGCGCTCACATCGTGCTCGAGGAATTGAAGGACCTAGGGGTGACCCTGGCGCTGGACGACTTCGGCTCTGGCCACATGTCACTCGGCTACCTCCAGCGCTTCCCCATCGATGTGGTGAAGATCGACCCGAGGCTCGTCGCCGGCCTGGCCAACAATCCTGCAAGTCCCGTCATCGTGTCGGCCGTCGTGGGGCTCGCCGGCGTCCTCGGCATGACCGTCGTGGCCAAGGGCGTGGAGACGGCCGAGCAACACAAGGCCCTCGAAGACCTCGGGTGCAGCTCTTGCCAGGGCTTCTACTTCGCCCGGCCCATGTCGGCCCACGACATGGAAGTCCTGACCCGCGATCGGAGCGAAGGCGGCGGTCTACGTCTGCCGGTACGGTTGCCGGCCGCTTAGCCGAGGAGGCAGTAGGTGCCGGCGCCCGATCCTTGACAAGATCTCCGCACCGGACCTGGGGACTTCTCCGCATCCCGTCTCTATCCTCGCCCCATGCCCGCTCGCACCATCGTGGTCGTGGAGGACGAGGAGCTGATCGCCGAGGCGGTGGCGGCGCGCCTGCGCAGCGAGGGGTACGCGGTCGAGGTGGTCGGGGACGGGCTGGCGGCCGTGGAGCTGTGCGAGCGGCTTCAGCCCGACCTGGTCGTGCTCGATCTCATGCTCCGGGGCCTCGACGGCCTCGAGGTGTGCCGGCGGGTGCAGCGGGAGCGGCCCACCCCGGTGCTCATGCTCACCGCTCGCGACGCAGAGACCGATCTGCTCGTGGGCCTGGCCGTCGGTGCCGACGACTACCTCACCAAGCCGTTCAGCCCGCGGGAGCTGGTGGCCCGGGTGTCGGCGATCCTGCGCCGCTTCGAGCGGGCCGCCGATGCGGCCGCCGAGCCCGGAGGCGGCGAGGCGGGCAGGGGCGGTCGGGGATCGACGGTGACGTTGGGCGATGCCCGCCTGGACCCGGGCACGAGGCGGGTGCACCTCGGGGAGGAGGAGGTCCATCTCACCCCGACGGAGTTCGACCTGTTGCGCTGCCTGGCGGAGCATCGGGGCGCCGTGCTCAGTCGGGCCCAGCTCCTGTCCGAGGTGTGGGGCTGGCAGGACGGTTCGGGGGCCCGCACCGTGGACTCCCATGTGCAGGCCGTCCGCCGGAAGCTGGGGGCGGGCATCATCCGCACCGTCCACGGCGTGGGCTACGCGGCGGCGGCCACTACGGCAGGCAGTGGCCAGGAATGAGGCCGCTCGACCCCCTGTCGTCGATCAAGGTCAAGCTCGGGGTGGTCATCGTGGCCGCCGTGGCCGTGACCATCGTCGTCAACGAGGTCGGGCTCCGGATGAACGTGAAGGCGCCGGCGCGGGCCGTGCTGGCCGGGATCCTGGGCCTGGCCATGGTGCAGCTCCTGGCCCACGGGATGACATCGCCACTGCGGGCCATGGCCGATGCCGCCCGGGCCATGGCGGCCGGGGACCACGGGCGCCAGGTCCGAGCCACTTCACGGGACGAGGTGGGTGAGCTGGCCCGGGCCTTCAACGCCATGGCCGCCGAGCTGGCCGAGGTCGACCGGGCCCGCAAGGATTTGGTGGCCAACGTGTCCCACGAGCTGCGGACGCCGATCACCGCGCTGCAGGCGGTGCTGGAGAACATCGTCGACGGCGTGGCACCCGCCGACCCGGACACGCTGCGGACGATGCTGGCCCAGGTCGAGCGGCTGGGGCGGTTGGTGAGCCAGCTGCTCGACCTGTCCCGGCTGGAGTCCGGTGCCGTTCCCCTGCAGCGGGAGGACTTCGAGGTGGAGCCCGTTCTCGAGGAGGTGGCCGCCCTCGCCCGCCTGCACACCGAGGCCGACGGCTCCGGGGTGCGGGTGACGGTGCGGGTCGAAGGGGACTCGCCCACCGTGGACGGCGACGCCGAGAGGGTCCACCAGGTGGTGGCGAACCTGGTCGAGAACGCCATGCGCTGCTCCCCCGCCGGGGGCACGGTCGAGCTATCCGCCTCGGCTGATCAACGGACCGTCACCATCGCCGTGGCCGACCAGGGGCCGGGGATCGATCCAGGCGAGGTGGGCCGGGTCTTCGAGCGTTTCTACCGAGCCGACCCGGCGAGGTCGTCGACATCGGGGGGAGCGGGCCTGGGCCTGTCCATCGCCCGGTGGATCGTCGATCTCCACGGCGGCCAGATCCGGCCGGAGCCCGTGCATCCCCACGGCTGCCGCATGGTGGTCGTTCTACCGAGAGGGCCCGCCTGATGAGCGTCACCGAACTACCGATCGACGCCCCGGAGGTGGAGCGGCCGGCGGGGCGCCTGGTCCTGGTGGCCACGCTGGCCGCGGCGATCGCCGTCGACGTCGCCGTCCGCGGCGGCGTCGCCGTGCTGGCCGGGGCCATCGCCGTGCTGGTGGCGAGCGGGTTCCTGCTGGCTTCGGGCACCGTGGTGAACCGCCAGGCGCAGGCGGCCATTGCCGGCGCCCCGCTGTTCGGGATGTGGCTGGCCGTGCGCACCAGCCCCTGGCTGGTGCCGCTCGACGTGCTGGCGGCCGGCGGGCTCCTCGTGCTGGCGGCCTCCCTGTCCTCCGAGGGATCGGTCTTCGACCTCCGGATCGGGGCGGTGGTGAGACGGGGGCTGCACGCCCTGTTCAGCGGGTTGGCCGCACCGGTGTTCGTAGCCAAGGCGCTGGCGCCGCTGGTGGGGCGCGACGGGCGGCGGATGGCCGTGGTGCGGGGCGCCATCCTCGCCGCTCCGATCGTGCTGGTCGTCGGACTGCTCCTGTCGTCCGCCGACGCCGTGTTCGCCTCGTTCTTCAGGGTGTCGCTGAACCCGGCTTCGCTGGCCGGCCACGCCGTCCTGCTCGTCATGGGCGGCTGGGGGATGGCGGGGCTACTGCGGTTGGCGGCGGAGGCGGGGGTGAAGGAGGCGGTCGGCAGGGGCGAGGTCGGGGGCCGGCGCTCTCCCATCGGTCCGGTGGAGGCCATCACGGTGCTCTCGTGCCTGGTGGCGGTGTTCGCCGCCTTCGCCGTCTCTCAGGTCGTGGCCCTCTCCGGCGGCGGCCGCCGGGTCATCGAGACGGCCGGGCTCAGCTACGCCGATTACGCCCGCGGTGGCTTCTTCCAGCTGCTGGCGGTGGCGGCCATCACCCTGGCCACCCTCACCGCTCTGCGCACGGGCACCGACCTCGGCCGTGCCCGCGACGTCCGGCGGTTCATGGTGCTGGCTGAGGTGGCCGTCGGCCTCACGCTGCTCATCGTCTGCGTCGCCCTCCGGCGGCTGCACCTGTACGAGCAGGCCTTCGGGCTCACGATGCTGCGCCTCTACAGCACCGTGTTCGCCGTGTGGATCGCCGGCGTTTTCGTCCTGCTGGGCGTCTCCCTGGCCGGAGTGGGACAGCGGCGGCCGTGGTTGCTGGGCGCCGCCACCGGCCTCGGTCTGGTCGGGCTCCTCGCGCTGAACGCAGCGAACCCGGAGGCGGTGGTCGTTCGCCACAACCTCTCCGCGGTGGAGCGCACCGGCCGCTTCGACGCCGGCTACCTCGGCCAGCTGTCCGACGACGCCGTGCCGGAGCTGGTCTCCGGTCTCCCCGGCCTCGACGAGCGAAACCGCGAAGCGGTCATCGCCCACCTCTGCGCCGCACCGCCGGCGGAGCGCGGGCGGGGGTGGTGGACCTTCAACGGCTCATCCGACGCCGCCACCGAAGCCCGCAACGGCCTCTGCTGAAATCACTGGCGGCGGATGGCCGGCGAGAGGAAGGGGGGTCAGGGCGCGCTGGCGCCTACGCGGCGGCGGGACCAGATGTCGTTGCACTCGGCGCAGATCTCTTCTGGGATGATGCCGGCTCGCATGAGCAGCGAAAAGATCTGGCAGCCGAGGCAGATGGCGAACACGGCTTCGAGGGTGGCGGCGGCGATCAGGGCGGCGAGGAGCGCGTAGGCGGCTCCGTGGTTACCGAAACCGAGGGCGAGAACCGCGGCGGTGACCGACATGGCGGCGCCCATCCCCTGGGCGAAGCGTTTCGGGGGACCGGGTACCAGGCGTTCGGGTATGGCCAGACGGGGGGTGATCACCTCGGTCACGAGCAGGGCCAGGGGGCTGAACCTGGGGCCGGCCAAGACCCGGGCGACGAAGCCATAGGCGATGGGGACAAGTAGGAGCGGCTGGTCGAAGAGGAGGGTGGCCAGCGACATCAGCACGACCCCGCCGGCGACGAGGCGGGCCGACACCTCGTTGACCGGGTTGGGGAACGAGAACACACGGGACATGACGGAACCTCCGCAACTAGAAACCTGACCATACCGGTCAACATTCCCGTCGCCACATCGCCTCGGCAGGTCAACCCAGGGCGATGAGGGCGACGCCGCCGCCGGCCGTGGCGACGCTCAGCACCTGGACCCGCGTGAGGCGCTCCTTCAGGACGGCACGGGCCAGCAGCACCGTGACCGCCGGGTACAGCGACGTGACGAGGGCCACCAGGGACAGGAGCCCGCGCCGGGTGGCCAGAAGGAACAGAACGTTGGCGGCCATGTCCAACAAGCCCACCACGGCGACACTCGAGCGGGCGCTGGGCGCCGGCTTCACCGTCCGACCAGTGGCGAGGGCGACGGATCCGAGGAGGGCGACGGCGGAGAGCTTCGCGGCGAAGATGGGCCACAGGCCGGCGCCGTCGCCGGTGCGGCCGAGGAAGATGAAGAAGGCACCGAAGCCGACCCCCGACATCAGGGCGGCGGCAACTCCCGGCTGAGACAGCAGGCCTTGCCGCCGGGACGCTTCGCTCTCCGGCGGGAGGGGCCCCTCAGCCGGGAGATCCCGAGCGGAGGCCGGTGGAGTCGCCGACAGGACGACGATGGCGCCAAGGGCGACGACGACGCCGACCAGCGCCAGCACGGCCGGGCGCTCCCCGGTGACGAGCCCGTACAGGACGGGGATGGCGGCGGCAACGGCACCGGTGATCGGGGCGGTGACACTCATACGCCCGACGGCCAACGCGTGGTACAGCAGCGCCAGGCCGATGGCCGAGCCGATGCCGCCGGCCGCCCCGGCCCACAGGGCGGCGCCACCGCGGTCGCCCTCCACCAGCGGGAGAAGGGCGATCGCCGCCAGCAGCCCTGCGAACTGCGACGCCACGGCGACCGACAGACCCGGCGAGACGCGCTCCGCCCGTCCGGCCACGAAGTCCGAGGCGCCCCAGCTCATGGCGGCGACGAGGGCCAGAACCAGCGCCATTCAGGCCGATGAACCGGATGGACCGGATGGACGGCCTTCTCGGGCGACCCGTCCGAGAAGAGCGGCCAGCGCACGTTCCGCCGTCGGCCGGTTCTCGGCGTCCTCGTCGAGCAGGGCCCTCAGTTCGGGCAGGGCGAGGCCCTCGGCCAGGCGGCGCGAGCAGCCGACCAGATGCTCGGTAGCCTCGAAGTAGTTGGCGGCCACCAGCTTCTCGGAGGCGACGCTGTTCATCCAGTCGAGGTTGCTGAAACGCGCGTCCCCGAAGGCCTTCTCCAGCGTGGCCGTCTCCACCACCCGGCCCGGGGAGAACCGGGACCACTGGGTGTCGAAGCGGCCGTCGAGGACCCGGTAGCTCTCCCCGTCGATCAAGGAGACGACGTAGGCGGCCAGGCTGGAGCCGAACCGCAGCGTGGCCACCTCGACCTCTCGCCTTTCGGCATGGCTCCCGATCACGTCCCGCCAGAACCGGCGGGCCGGCTCGGCATCGATGTCGCTGGCTCGGCCCACGGCGTGGTCGCGGGCCCGGTGCGTCTCCTCGATCTCGTCGATGAGATCGGCGATGCGGTCGGGGTCGCAGTCGAAGGCGAGCGACGCCTCGACCCCTTCGTTCTCCATCCGCCCCTTGGCCCGCCGGAGCTGCTTGCGCATCCCCTTCCCGAGGAGCTCCTCCAGGGCGCCGGCCCTCTCCTCGAACTCGATGCGGGGAACGGGCCCGCCCGGCACGGTGAAGCCGATCTCCAGAGCCTTCACGAGACGAGAGGCGACGGGGTCATTGGCCGGCAGCTGCTCGACCCGGAGCGACCACTCCGGGCCCAGCGAGTCGAGGAAGCCGACGAGGCCGGAGACCAGAGCGTCGCATGCACCAGGGGTGCGGGCCGGGAGGCGGCCACGGTCGTTGCGCCCGTGGCCGACGGCGCCCACCTCGATGAGCCCATCGGTCTCGCGGGCGCAGAGCAGGGCGACGGCGTCGAGGCGGCCGTTGGGCCCGTCGCGGACGGTGACCGCCGTCGGATCGCCCTGGGCGAAAGCGCCCAGCCACGCCCCCAGCCACGTCCGCCGCGCCGTGATCGGTGCGTCCGTGAGCTCATGGAGCTCGTCGAGATCGGCACCGAGGTCGTCGAGGAGCGTGGGCCCCGAGACGACCTCCACAAACGGTCCCGTGCTGGCCCTCCCGGCGCCCCGGTCGCTCCCGCCGGTCAGTTCGGTGTCCCCGAGCGGGCCCCGAGAGCATCGGGCGCTGCGGTCGCCGCCCTAGGCGACGCCCCGCTCTCGGCCCGCAGCATCTCCACGATGCGGTCGGCGGGCATAGGCCGGGCGAAGAGATAGCCCTGGCCCAGCTCGCACTTCCACGCACGCAGGCTCTGGAGCTGCTCCTCGGTCTCGATCCCCTCGGCCACCGTATGGAGCCCGAGGGTGTTGGCCATCTCGATGACGGTCTTGGGCAGTACGGAGTCACGGGCACCGGTAGCGATGCCGTCCACGAACTCCTTGTCGAGCTTCAACACGTCGATGGGAAGTTGCCGTAGGTGGCTGAGGGAGGAGTAGCCGGTCCCGAAATCGTCGATGGCCAGGCGCATCCCCAGGCTCCGGAGCTGGTTCAACACCGCGACGGTGGCCACGGCATCCTCCATCACCACGCTCTCGGTGATCTCGAGCGTCAGCCGCCTGGCGGCGAGACCGGAGCGGTCGATGGCGGTGCGCACCTCGTCGACCAGCCCGGGCTGTTGCAGTTGCTTCTGTGACAGGTTGACGCTGATCCCCACCGAACCGTTGCCCGAGACGAACGACAGCGCGGTACGGCAGGCCTCCTCGAGGACCCAGCGCCCGAGCGGCACGATGAGCCCCGTCTCCTCGGCCATGGGCATGAAGTCTGCCGGTCCGATGATGCCCCGCTCGGGATGCAGCCAGCGGACGAGGGCCTCCACGCCCACCATGCGGGTAGTGACGAGGTCGACGATCGGCTGGTAGTAGACGACGAAGTCGTTGTTCGCCAAGGCCCGCTGGAGCTCGGCGTTGAGGTCCAGCCGCTTGCGCACGGCGGCGTGCATGCTCGGCTCGAAGAGGCGCCACAGGCCTTTGCCCTGGCTCTTGGCCAGGTACATGGCGAGGTCGGCGTTGCGCAGGAGCTCCTCTGGAGTGGTCTGGTCCTGCTCGACCATGGCGATACCGACGCTGGCGCTGACGAACACCTCCACTCCCTCGACGGCCAGCGGCTGGTGGAGCGTGGTGATGATCCGCTCCGCCAGGTTGATGGCCTGATCGGTGTTCGTGGCCTCGAGGAGCACGGCGAACTCGTCGCCGCCCAGCCTGGCAATCGTGTCCGCGGGGCGCAAACAGGTGGCGAGACGCTCGGCGGCGGCCACCAGCACCGTGTCTCCCGCCGCGTGCCCGAGGCTGTCGTTGATGGTCTTGAAGTCGTCGACGTCGAGGAAAAGCAGGGCAAGGCGCTCCCCGGCGACGGTGCGACGAGCCAGCGCGTGGCGAACGCGGTCGCTGAGGAGGGCCCGATTGGCCAGCCCCGTCAGGTCGTCGTGGAACGCCTTGTGGGTCAGCTGGCTCTCGAAGCTCTTGCGCTCACTCATGTCCCGCGCCGTGAGGACGATGCCGCGCACGTTCGAATCGTGCAGGAGGTTGTTGCTCACCATCTCCAGATCGAGCCATGCCCCGTCCCGCCTTCTCATCTTGACCTCGAAGGGCGAGCTGATACCGGGACGGACCATGGCGTCGTTGCAGAACGCGAGGAGTGGCGAGGCGTCGTCCGGGTGCACCAGGTCGATCAGACGAGTGCCGAGGATCTCCGCCGGGTCGTACCCGAGCACCTCTTCGACCGACGGTGTCTGGTAGCGCACGGTGGTGTCGACATCGATCACGCTGATGAGGTCGGAGGAGTTCTGGACCAGCGACCGGAAGCGGGTCTCGCTCTGGCGTACGTGGAGAGCCTCGGCGAGCGCTGCGCTCTCGAGCGCCAGGGTCAGCTGCGAGGCGAGGGTCTCCAGGCCGCTCGTCAAGCGGGGATCGACTGATGGCTCGTTCCCGACGATGACGACCATGCTGAGCTTCTCCTGCATGAGCACCGGCACCACCAGCATCTCTCCCATGGGCGGGAGGCCCAGCCGGTGACGAAGCTCGTCGTCGAGATCCTGCATCGGCAGCGGCCCGACGGCGGCGCCTGAACTGCTGGCGAGCTCAGGCACTTCTCCTGGGAGCAGGGTGGCACCGAGGACCGAGAGGGCCTGGCCGCCGTGAGCCGCCACGACGACGAGCTCCTCGGGGCTGCCGGCGGCGACCCGCACGAGAACGTCTTCGTCATCGGCGAGCTCGACGGCGGCGGTGAGTACCGCCTCCTGGATCTCGCTCCGGTCGGTGGCGGCGACCAGGGCGGCGGCGGCCTTCCCGAAGGTCCGCTCTCGATCCAGAGCGGTACTCAGCGTTGTCATCAGCGTGGACATGCGAGCGAGAACGAGCAGGAAAAGGACGACGGACCCGACGGCGATGAACGGGATGTTCTCGTACTCACGACGAGCGGCCTCGATGGCCAGCACACCCGGAGCGACGAGAGCCACCGTTCCCAACAGGGCGAGTCGCAGGGGACCGAACCCGGCCGGGCCGGCCGGCGAGGGTTGCGCCAAGCTGCCCATGGACGGGTGCAGGGCGGCCACCCCCCAGAAGAGGAAGAAGCCCATCCAGCCGGCGTCGAACGGAGTTCCCAGATCGAAGGACCCGGTGAGTTGGATCGCGCCGTAGGCGACGTCGGCCGCGAGCAGCGAGATGATGCTCAGTCCCATCAGGTAGAAGGCGGGCTGGCGGGCGCCGGCACCCACCGCCAGCCTGGCGGCGACGGCCAGGAGCAGCACGTCCATCAGGGGGTAGGCCACCGAGATCATCCGGTCGAGGAGGGGATGGCCGGGGGCGACGAAGGAGGGGACCAGCAGGTAGACCCAGGACAGCAGGCCCATCCCCGTGGCCACGATGGCCGCGTCGATGAGGCTGGCGCGGTCGCGGCCGGGATCGCGCCGGCGGATCAGCAGGAGGAGGCCGGCCACCAGGAACGGGTAGCTCGACAGGTAGAAGGCGTCGGCGAGCGAGGGGAAGGGTCGCTCGACCTCGCGGACGAGCTTGTAGAAGTAGAAGAAACCGTCGCCCACCAGGAACAGCGACAGGCCGATGGCGAACAGGTACCACGGCATGGGGTGGTCCGGGCGGTGCCACCGGACACCCACCAGGACGCTGACCACGCCGCACACGGCCAACCCGAGGTAGAGGACGGCCCTGGGGGTACCCATGGGCACGAGGAAGTGAGCGATGGCGACGAGGACGCCGAGCGTGCCCACAACTCTCCACGCCTGCCGTCTCAATTGCCACCTCTCGTGGTCTGCCCACCGCTGGGGCGGAGCCAGGTCATGGCGACAGTCCTTCCGCAGCCGACGATAGGGCAGCCCTGAGGCGTCTTGCCGAATTGCTATGTGCACGAGGTTCCGGCGTGACCCAGGGCTGGAGCATGCACGTGACCGACGTGAGCCTACAGCTAATCCGACACAAACCGCCCATTGTGCCGGAATGAGGTTTGAGGTCTCGATCCGTGGTTTGCCGACTGCGGCCGTCTGGCCCGGTTCTAACTACTCATCCGGCGAGGCCGCGAGAGTGGCCTTGACCGTGATGGTCCGGCTGTTGCGGACCAGGGTGAGGCTGACTTCCTCGCCGGGGGGGCGAGCACGTATTGCGGCGCCAAGAGTGGCGGCACCGGCCACGGTCCTGGTCCCGACGCTGGTGATGAGATCGCCTTCCCGGATACCGGCTCGGGCGGCGGGCGAGTCGGGGACGACCTCGGCCACGAGGGCTCCTCGACTGCCGTCGGTCGGGTCAGTGGTGCTCACGCCCAGGCGGCCGGTCCTTGCCGCCGAGGTGTTGCCCCGAAGACGCTCGACCACCGGAATGGCCTCGTCGATGGCGATGGCGAAGCCGATGTTCTCGGCCGCCCTTCCCCCACGGGAGGCGGCGACTGCGGTGTTGATGCCGATGACCTGGCCGGCGGCGTTGACGAGCGGGCCGCCGGAGTTGCCGGAGCTGATCGAGGCGTCGGTCTGGATCAGGCCGGTCATGGCGTCGGCGCCGGTGTCCAGGGTGCGGTCGAGCGCGCTGACAATGCCGCGGGTGACGGTGGGCCCGCCCTGCAGGGCCAGGGCGTTCCCTATGGCCACGACGTCGTCCCCTACCGCCACCGCGGAGGAGGAGCCGAGGTCGGCGGCCGGCAGGCCGCTGGCGTCGGGAATGCGCAGCAGGGCGAGGTCGGCGGCGGCGTCGAGGCCGACCACCTCCACCCGCCGGGACTGCGCCTCGCCGGCGACCACGACGGCCACGGCGGTTGCGTCGTCCACCACGTGGGCGTTGGTGAGGATCTCTCCGTTGGCGGTGAGCAGTACCCCGGTGCCGGCGCCCCTGCTGTCGGGCCCGCCGTAAGTGGCCTGGATGGAGACGACCGACGGGCCGGCCTTGGCCACCACGCCGGCCACGTCGAGTGTCTTGTCGTCCAGCTTCAGGGACCGGGCCGCGGCATTTCCTGCAGGTGCGCCACTGGGGGTGGAGGCGGGGTCGTCGTCGAGGGTACGGGTGACCACGGCGCCGGCGGACCCGCTGAGGACGGCGACGGCGACCAACGTCGCCGCTCCCGCCAGCCCCCGCTTCGGCGATGCCGGCGGTGGCGGTGGCGGTGGCGGCGGCGGGGGCGGGAACAGGGCCGGTGTCTCGATCGTCGGCATGGTGCCGGCCGGCGGCGGCCAGGAGGGAGGCGGAGGCGAGGCCGGCCAGGCGTGGCCCTCCTCCGGTGTCTCTTTCGTCTCTGTGCCGGTGGAGGACGGGGAGGCCGGCTCCAACTCCGGCGGCGCGCCCGGTGACTTCACCTCAGGCATTGGTCACCTCCGGCGCCGGGGCGGGTGCGTCACTGCCGGCGCCTGGTCCGGGGAAGCCGCGGCGCCGCTCTCGGTCCGGAGACTGGTAGCTGTCAGCGCCCTCGGGCCCTCCAGGGCGGCGGTGACCGCGAAGGCCGGGGCCCCGCCCGGCGCGGTTGACGAGGGCGGTGATCCGCTCGTCGAGGTTGGCCGACCGCTCGTCGGCCTGGGCCTGGGTCAGCTCGCCGGCGGCGACCTTCTCGGCCAGCCTCTTCCTGACCTCGGTCACCAGGGTGGCGACTACCTTCTGGACGTCCACGTTCCTGGACCTGGCCACGTCGGCGATGGACTGGCCCGAACGCAGGGCGGCCATCAGGTCGGCTTCGCTGATGCCGATCGTGCTGGCCGCGGTGGCCAGGCCCACCTTTCCGCCCGGATGCCGGCCTTTGCCCGGCCCGTGATGCCTGCCGGCACGGAGGCCGGCCTTGTTCACGAAGGCGCTGATGCGTTCGGTGAGAGTGGCCAACCTCTGATCGGCCTGGGCCTGGGTCAGCCCGCCGGCGGCGACCTTCTCGGCCATGTGCTTCCTGGCCTCGGCCACCAGGGCGTCGACGACCTTCTGCACGTCCACGTTCTTGGACCTGGCCACGTCGGCGATGGACTGGCCGGAACGCAGGGCGGTCATCAGGTCGGCTTCGCTGATGCCGATCGTGCCGGCCACCGCGGCCAGGCCCTTGTGAGCAGCCAGGTGGTGACCCTTCCGGTGCCGATGGTGGCCGGCGACTCCAGCCGGCTTGTCGGCCTGTGCACCCGCGGCGGGGGCGGTGGGCCCGGGCGTGGTGGAGGACGATCCGGTCTGGGCGCCGGCGACTCCCAGCCCGGCGAGGATCAGTGCCACGGCGGCGCCGGTGGCCACGATGGTCGAGCTCAGCCGGCCGCTGCTGCGGGGAGCCTCCGAAGGGGGTGTCTCGATCGGTTCCATGGCTTCGTCTCCTTGGGCACCGGACTGCGCGCCGGTTCTGGACATGATTGTGGCGGCCGATCCTTGGAGCTTCCTGTGAATCCTCTTCAGGCTTGATGCGAGCTCGCTACAGGCTCAGCAGGAGCTCGGCTACCTGGATGGTGTTGAGGGCGGCGCCCTTGCGGAGGTTGTCGCCGGAGACGAAGAAGGCGAGGCCGTTCTCGGCGCCCTCGTCGCCGCGCAGGCGGCCGACGTAGCAGGGGTCGGCGCCGGCGGCGGCGAGCGGGTTGGGCAGGTCCACCAGCTGCACGCCGGGGGCAGACGCCAGCAGTTCGCGGGCCCGCTCCACCGGCAGCGGGCGGTCGAACTCGGCGTTGATGCTCAGGGAGTGGCCGGTGAACACAGGCACCCGCACGCAGGTGGCGGAGACCAACAGACCGGGGAGCCCGAGGATCTTGCGGCTCTCGTCGCGCAGCTTGTGCTCCTCGACGGTCTCGTCGTCCACCAGGTCGCCGGCCAGCGGCAGCACGTTGAAGGCGATGGGCACCGGGTACACCGCCGGCGGCGGGAAGTCCACGGCGTCGCCCCGGAGAGCCAGGGCGGCGGCGCCGTCGGCCACCTTGCGGACCTGCAGGTCCAGCTCGCCCACCGCCGCCCGCCCACCGCCGGAGACGGCCTGGTAGGTGGAGGCGACCAGGCGGCGCAGGCCGGCTTCGTCGTGGAGCACCTTCAGCGCCGGCATGGCGATCATCGTGGTGCAGTTCGGATTGGCCACGATGCCCTTGGGGATGGACTGCAACGCCTCGCCGTTGACCTCGGCCACCACCAGGGGTACGTCTGGGTCGGCCCGCCAAGCCGAGGAGTTGTCCACCACCACGCCACCGGCGGCGGCCACCAGTGGCGCGTAGCGGCGGGAGGCAGTGGCGCCGTTGGAGAACAGGGCGATGTCGATGCCGGAGAAGTCGGCGCCCTCGGTGTCCTCCACCACCACCTCTCCGTCGCCCCAGGGAAGCGGGAGGCCGGCGGAGCGGGCGGAGGCGAAGAAACGCACGTCCTGGGCGGGGAACCGGCGCTCGGCCAGGATGGCCCGCATCACCTCGCCCACCTGCCCTGTGGCCCCGAAGACCGCTAGTCGCATGGCCCCATGCTACGAGGCCGCGGGCACGGCCCCTTCAGGAGAGGGAGAAGGCGGTGTGCAGGGTCTGCACGGCCCGCTCCACCACATCGGCCCGGACGACGCAGGAGATGCGGATGGGCGAGGTGGAGATCATCTCGATGTTGATCCCCGCGGCGGCCAGGGTCTCGAACATGGTCGCGGTGACGCCGGGGTGGGTCTTCATGCCGGCGCCGATGAGCGAGACGGTGGCGATGTCCCGGTCGGCCAGCACCTCGGCCGCCTCCAGCTCGCCGGCGTGGGCCTGGCAGGCGGCCAGGGCGACGGCGAGGTCGGCCTTGGGCACGGTGAAGGAGATGTCGGTGGTGCCACCGATGGAGACGTTCTGCACGATCATGTCGACGTTCACGTGCTCGTCGGCCAGAGAGCGGAGGAGGCGGGCGGCGATGCCGGGGCGGTCGGGCACCCGGGTCACGGTGAGCTTCGCCTCGGACGTGTCGTGGGCGATCGCCGACACAATGGGTCGCTCCATCTCGGGGTCCTCCGGCTGGGCGGCGGCAGCCTCCGCCTCGGCGGCCGAGACTACCCAGGTACCCGGTTCCCACGTGAAGCTGGAGCGCACGTGCAGGCGCACGCCATGGCTGCGGGCGTACTCGACCGAGCGGATCTCGGGCTTGGGGCAGCCGCTGGCGCACATCTCCAGCAGCTCCTCGAAGATCATCTCCCCCACCCGATGGGCGTCGGGTACCAGCCTGGGGTCGGCGGTGTACACCCCCGACACGTCGGTGTAGATCTCGCAGGCCTCGGCCCCGAGAGCGTGGGCCAGCGCCACGGCCGTGGTGTCGGAACCGCCCCGGCCGAGGAAGGTGATCTCCCGCTCCTCGGAGACCCCCTGGGCGCCGGCGACCACGGGCACCTGCCCGTGGGCCAGAGCCTCCCGGAGCCGGTCGGGCCGGACGGCGAGGATCTTGGCCCGGGTGTGGTTGCCGTCGGTGATGAGCCCGGCCTGGCTGCCGGTGAACGAGGCGGCCGGGCATCCCATGTCCGACAGCGCCATGCACAACAGCGCCATCGTCTTGCGCTCGCCGGCGGTGATCAGCATGTCCAGCTCACGCCCCGGTTGGGTCGAGGAGACCTCGTTGGCCAGGCGCAGCAGCTCGTCGGTCTCCTTGCCCATGGCGCTGACGACCACGACCACCTCGTTGCCGTTTCGGCGGGTACGGGCGACATGGTCGGCCACCGACCTGATGCGCTCGGCATCGGCCACAGAGGTGCCGCCGAACTTCTGGACGAGCAGGGGCACGGCGTCGGAGCGTACCGGGAGGACCTGCTCCACTACCTTGGCCCCTCGTGCCCAACCAGAAGCGACAGCGCAAGAAGCAGGGACGCCAGGCCCGCCAAGAGGAGATCAGGGCCCAGCAGAAGCGGCAGGCCCGCCGGAAAAAGACGATGTTCGGTGTTGGGATCGTGGTGTTCATCGCCCTCATGGCCGCCCTCTTCAGCGGGGACGACGCCAGCAAGGCCAAGAAGGTGGCCGCCGGCGACTCCACCAGCACCACAGCCGCGGGCGGCACCACCACCACGGCGCCAACCGACGAGAAGGTCTCCGCGACCCCGTGCCCGGCGGCCGACGGCACTGCCGAGAAGAAGATCAGCTTCGATGGCGTCCCGCCTGTTTGCATCGACGTGGCCAAGTCGTACAGGGCCAAGGTCGAAACCGACGCCGGCACCTTCACCATCACCCTGGACGCCAAGAAGGCACCGAAGACGGTGAACAACTTCGTTTTCCTGGCCCGCTACCACTTCTACGACGGTGTCCCGTTCCACCGCGTCATCCCCGGCTTCGTGGTTCAGGGAGGCGACGCTGAGAAGGGGGACGGCTCCGGCGGGCCCGGCTACCAGTTCGCCGACGAGCTGCCGAAGGCCGGCGAGTACGAGATCGGGTCGCTGGCCATGGCCAACTCGGGGCCCAACACCAACGGCAGCCAGTTCTTCGTCATCACCGGCCCCCAAGGAGTGGGCCTGCCCCCGCAGTACTCGCTGTTCGCCAAGGTCACCGAGGGCCTCGACGTGGTCAAGAAGATCGAGGCCGACGGCACCGACCAGGGCGCGCCCAAGGTCGTGCACAA
>DATLOM010000028.1:0-68927 GCA_035536185.1 Acidimicrobiales bacterium
AGCAGAAGATCCCGCCGTCGCGGGCGACGAAGCGGTAGCCGCCGCCGCTGCGGGAGGGGGCCATGCCGACGATCGGCTGCTGCAGGGCGATGCCTCCAGTCGAGCCGTAGAAGGGCATGCCGTAGGAGAAGATGCCGCCGTCGCTGGCCACGAGCCAGTAGCCCTGCCCCTGCAGGCCCGCCGCCATGCCCACCACCGGCGCGTTCAGGGGGATCCCTCCCGTAGAGCCGTAGAACCGGGCGTCGCCATAGGCGAAGATCCCGCCGTCGGAGGCCACCAGCCAGTAGCCCAGGCCGGTCGGCGAGGCGGCCATCCCCACCACGGGCTTGTTCAGGCGAGTGCCGCCGGTCGACCCGTAGAACCTGGCGTCGCCAAAGGCGAAGATGCCCCCGTCGACGGCAACCAGCCAGTAGCCGTTCCCGCTCGGCGTCGCCGCCATCCCGACTATGGGCTGGTTGAGCTTCAGGGCGCCGGTGGAGCCGGCGAACTTGGCGTCGCCGAAGGCGAACACGCCGCCGTCGCGCGCCACCAGGAAATAGCCGTTCCCGGTGGGCGTTCCGTCCATGCTCACGATGGGCTGGTTGAGCTTGGTCGCTCCCGTGGAGCCGGTGAACCTGGCCTCGCCGAAGGCGAAGATGCCCCCGTCGGAGGCGACCAGCCAGTACCCCTTGTTCCCGGGGGCGGCGGCCATGCCGACGATCGGTTGGTTCAGCTTGATGGCGCCGGTGGACCCCTTGAACTCGGCGTCGCCGAAGGCGAAGATCCCGCCGTCCCTGGCCACCAGCCAGTACCCGGTGGCCGCCGGCGGGGGCGGCGCCGCCGCTCGCTGCCAGACCACCCGCACTACGTCCACGTCGTCGTTGGCGGCAACGGGCTTGCCGTCGTTGGCGGTGGGGTCCACCAACCCCTCGTTGCCACAGGTGCCGCCGTCGCGGGTGCCGGCGAATGCCGGTGGAGCGGCCGAGGTCCACACGCAGAGCAGATCGACGCCCTCCTTTAGCTGGCTGTAGCCGAGCGCGCAGGTGCCGGCGCCGGGCACGCCCGCGCTCTTGGTGACGCAGCTCCCGTCGGGGTTGCCGGCCGGTTGAGGGCCGGGATTGTTCCCGTCCCCGTCGGAGACGGAGAGGTCGAAGAACTCGAACTTGACCTCTATACCAGGGGCCGGATTCCCGTTGATGTCGTAGGCCGTGGCCGTGAAGGTGGCCTGGCGCCCCGGCTCGACCCGCTGATCGTCGGCCACCACGTCGACGCCGCCGCCCTGCCAGCTGGCCTTGACCACGTCGGTCTGGTCCGGCTCCGTCGTGGCGCCGTCCTCAACCGTCTCGCCGATGCTTGTGCAGGCCGTGGCGTCGCTCTCGTTCTCGTCCTGCCCGATGCAGTCTGCGCTGGCCTGGTCGGCCGCGTCCCTGTTGGCCAGGCGGGCTTCGGTCGTGTCGTGGTGGCCGTCGATCCAGGCCCGGAACACCTTGTCCACGGCAGTGGCCGAGCTGGCCGTCGTCTCACAGGTGCTGGCACCGGCGGGGACGGTGCAGGTCGTGCTGCTGAGCGCGGCCGGCGAGGCGGGCTGCTCGCTGAACTGGATGACCACCGGGTTGATGGGGTCCGCCACCGCCACCCGGGTCACGGCGCCCGTGAACAGCTGGGCCCGGAGCTTCAGGACGCCGCTCAACGGCACCACGCTCACCTCGGGCGTCACCTGGAGGAACTGCCCCAGGCTGTGGCCGGCCGCGGCCGGCGGGGCCGACGGCACCGGCGCCACCAGCACCGCGGCAGAGAGAAGAACGGTCAGGACGGTCAGCTTGACGGCGCGCACGAAGCCGAGGGTACCGCCGCCCCCGGCCCGCCGAGCGGCACCCGAGAAGGCACAACTTGTGCTTCTACAGGTCCTCGGGAGGGGCGGGAGCGAGCCGCTCGATGCGGTCCTGGATGCGGGCCAGTCGCTCCGTGGCCTGGGCGTGCAGGTGCCCGGCCCGCTCGTAGAGGTCGACGGCCTCTTCGATCCCGACGTCGCCGTCGGCCATGCGGGAGGTGAGCTGCTCGAGGGCGTCGACCAGCTGCTCGTAGGTCATGGAGGACACGTCGCCGTCGCCGGCGCCGGCGCCGGCGCGCGCCGTCTCGCTCACCTGGACGGGTGCGCCTCGTGCACGACGGCATCCAGGCGGCCTCGGGCCAGCTGCACCTGGACATGGTCGCCCGGCCCCACCTGCCCGGCGGCCCGGACGACCGAACCGTCGGCCGACCTCACCACGGCGTAGCCCCGCTCGAGCACCCGCGCCGGCGACAGGGCGTCGAGATGGCGACGGGCGCCGGCCAGGCGTTCCCCCTCGTGGCGGGCCCGGCGGGCCACGGAGTGGCGCCAGTCGATCCGGGCCAGGCGACCTCCCGCGGCAGCCACGGTGCGGGCGGGGTGCACGAGATGCAACCGGGAGCGGGCCTCGATCAGGCGACGCTCGGCCCGCGCCACCCCCGCCTCCAGCGCCCTGTCCCGGTCGACCCGGGCCAGGCGGGTGCCGGCCGCCTCCGCCCGCTGCTCGAGGGCCTGGCGGGCGCGGGCCTGGAGCACCTCCAGCTCGGCCTCCAGCTCGGCCCGGGCCGGGACCACGGCGGCGGCAGCCAGCGAAGGGGTGCCGCAGCGGAGGTCGGCCACCTCGTCGCACAGGGGCCGGTCGCCCTCGTGGCCCACGGCCGAGACGACCGGAGTGGTGCAGGCGCAGATGGCCCGGCACAACGCCTCGTCGCTGAAGGGCAGGAGCTGGGCGGCGTCGCCGCCACCGCGCGCCAGGACGATGATCTCCACCTCGGGACGGCCGTCGAGGATCGCCAGCGCGGCGATCATGGCGTCGGCCGCCCCCGCACCCGACACGTTGGTGGGGACGTAGGCCATGGGGTAACCGGGGAAGCGGACGGCGACCACCGACTCGATGTCGCCCCTCACCGCCGCCTCTGTCCCGCACACCACGCCGATCGTCGCCGGCAGGCGCGGGAGGGCCCGCCGGGGCCGGTCGAGCAGCCCCTCGGCCTCCAGGCGCCGGCGCCGGTCGGCGACAGCCGCGGCGATGGCGCCCTCCCCCACCGGGGCCACCTCTTCCGCCACCAGCTGGAGCTGCCCCCGCTCGGCCAGCCACGCCACCACACCGGTCACGAGCACCCGCTCACCGGCGACGGCTCGGCACCGGGCGGCGCGGGCGGCAGGGGAACGAACCGACACCTGCACGGTGCGGTCACGAAGCGTGAAGTAGGTGCCTCCGGGGTGCTGGCGGGGCATCACGACCTCACCCTCCACGGCGACCCGACCCATTCCGCCGACCGAGCGCGCTATCTCGGAGCTGAGCCGCACCAGGCTGAGCCGGCGAGCTTCGCCCTGCGGCCCCTGGGCCTCGTCGAAGAGCCGAAGCCGCTCCACGGGGCGAGCCTACGGTCAGGAGAGGTGAGGCGGCAGCCACTCTGGGTAAGAAGCACAGGGCGGCGCCGGCGACCGAAGGAGTACTGGTGACCATGAGGATGACCCTCGAGCTGGACCTCCCCCGCGACAGCCTCACCATCCCCCTGGCCCGCCACCTGGCCAGGAACACGATGCGCGAGATCGGCGTCGACGACGACTGCGTCGGCGACGTGGAGGTGGCGCTGACCGAGGCCTGCACCAACGTCCTCGACCACTCAGGTCCTGGCGACGCCTACCAGGTGGAGTTCGTCATCGACGGCCATGCCTGCTCGATCCGCATCGTCGACGTGGGCGACGGCTTCGACAGCACCGAGGCCGGAACCGTCCCGGCTGCTGCCGGTGCGGAGAGCGGGCGGGGCATCGCCCTGATGCGGGCGCTGGTGGACCAGGTGGAGTTCGAATCCGGCAGACAGGCGGGCACCGTGGTCCTCCTGCACAAGAACCTCGTCTACGCCGAAGGCTCCCCGGCCAACAAGCTCATCACCGACTGAGGCGCTTCACGCTGGCCAGCACCTTGGCGTGCCCGGTCCGCGCCTCCTCCTCGGTGCCGTACCGGCGGCTGTACTGGTCCATGCGCCCCCCGAACACCACCGTCTCGAAGAGCACGGGCTCGGCGCTGCGGAAGCTGTGGTCGAAACCCAGCCACACGGTCGCCACCTCCACGCTTCCCACCCAGTCCCTCGCCACCACCCGGTACGCCGGGTCCTGGCTCAGCCGCACCATCTCGGCCACGTCGATCGGGCGTCCCTCGCGGTCGAACCACAGGCCCTCGGGAAGCATGGCGGCTCGTTTCTACCGCCGGTCTGGCGTCAGTGGCGAGCGGAGGCTCTATGCTGCGCGTGATGAACGTCTGGATCGATGCCGACCTCTGCACCGGCGACGGCATCTGCGCCGAGATCGCCCCCGCCGTGTTCTTCATGGAGGACGACGGGCTCGCCTACGTGAAGGAGAGCAAGGAGCACTTCCCGGATCTCTCGGCCGACCGCCTGTTCAACGAACAGAAGGGCAAGGGGGGCACGGCCAACGGGCTGGGCCGGATCCCGGATGCGCTTCTGGACGATGTCGTCGAGGCGGCCGAGGAGTGCCCCGGGGAGTGCATCTTCATCGAACCATGACCTGAACGGCGGGTTTCAGGCCGCCGGCTCTGTGAGGCAGGCTTCGATGGCCGCTTCTCGGGTGGGATGGATCGGGAAGACGTCGTCTAGGCGGGTGATCTCGAACGGCCCCCTGATGTTGACCTGGTGGTCGGCTATGACCAGGCAGAGGCTCTTGTCGCCTGCGGCCAGCCGCTTGCGGGCGGCGATCAGGCAGCCGAGACCGATCGACTCGATGAAGGTGACCGAGGCGAGGTCGACCACGACCCGCCGCACGCCCGTCTCGGCCAGCGCCAGGAGCTTCTCCTTGAGAACCGGTGCGGTGGCGGCATCGATCTCGCCGGTGACCACGACCACGGCCTGGTCCCCCACAACCTCTGCGTCCACCTCGAACTCGTCCATTACTGCCCCCGATGCTCGGCCGAACCCATCCTATCGAGGCCGTTCGCCGGCTGCTCGTTCGAGTGGGATCAGTTTTGACGACCCCCTCCTCGTTCACCGGACGAGGGAATGGTCACGCTGATCTCGAGCCCCCCCTCGCCGAAGGCCCGGGCCCGGACCTGCCCGCCGTGGGCCAGTGCCACGGCCCTCACGATGGACAGCCCCAGGCCGGCGCCACGCCTCGACGTCGTCCGATCGGCCCCTAGGCGGCGGAAGGGCTCGAAGAGGGAGTCGACCTCCTCGGGTGGCACGACTTCGCCGGTGTTGGCCACCCGCAACAGGGCCTGATCGCCGGCCAGTCCCGTGGTGACGTGGACCCACCCCTCGCGGCGGTTGTAGCGGATGGCGTTGTCCACCAGGTTGGTGGCCAGCTGCTCGAGCAGGGCGGCGTCGCCCATGACCGGCGCCGGGTCCAGGACCCGCTCGATGCGCACATCCAGCGCCCCGGCTTCGGTACCGGCCTGGGCCAGCGCCACCTCGGCGGCGGCGGCCAGGTCGGCCTCCTCCACGTGCTCGAGCTGGCGCTCGCTGCCGGCGAGGGTGAGCAGGCTGTCGATGAGCCGCTCACTGCGGGCGATGGCCTGGCCCATCCGCGCGCCCATGGAGCGCATCTGCTCGGCGGTGGCGGCGGGATCGGCCATCGTGACCTCCAGCTCGGCCCTCATGATGGCCAGCGGCGTGCGCAGCTCGTGGGAGGCGTTGGCCACGAAGCGGCGCTGGCTGTCGAAGGCGGCATCGAGACGCCCGAGCATGGCGTCGAAGGTGTCGGCCAGCTCCTTCAGCTCGTCGTCGGGGCCGTCCAGGGCGATGCGTTCGTGCAGGTTCCGCTCGGACAGGCGCCGGGCCGTGGCGCTCATGTCCTTGAGCGGGCGCAACACCCGCCCGGCCATGAGCCACCCCAGGCCCACCGACACGACCGCCATGATCCCGAGCGCAGAGGCCGACTGCACCACCAGCTGGTGCAGCGCCTTGTCCCTCACCTTTTGTGGGAGGTCCCGCAGCTCTTCGGGCGCGATGGGCTCTCCGTTGACGACTATCTCCGGGCCCAGCGGGCCCTCGAACACCTGACCGGGCGGTGGGAAGGTCAGATGGCCTTCACTGGGAACGGGGGCGCGGAACACGACCTGGTCCACCGGGAGGTTCCGGCGCACCATGGCGTAGTTGAGGGTGAGGAGCACGGCGCCGGCCAGCACGAAGAGGGCGCCGTAGACGAGGGTCAGGCGGAGACGGACCGTGGTTCGCATGCTGGGAGTCCCTGCTCAGATCCGGTAGCCGGCGCCGACGACGGTGTGGATGAGAGGCGGCTCACCCAGCTTGCGGCGCAGGTTGGCGACGGTGACCCGCACGGTGTTGGTGAAGGGATCGGCATGCTCGTCCCACACCCGCTCGAGTAGCTCCTCGGCGCTGACGATGGCGCCGTCGGCGGCCAGCAGCACCTCGAGGACCCCCAGCTCCTTGCGGGCCAGGACCACCGGCCGCCCGGCCCGGGTGGCCAGGCCCCGGGCCGAGTCGAGGGTGACGCCTGCACGAGCCAGCACGGGCGGCAGTGGCGCCTGGGCCCGGCGGGCGAGGGCTCTGACCCGCGCCACCACCTCGGCGAAGGCGAACGGCTTCCCCAGGTAGTCGTCGGCGCCCAGCATTAGCCCTTCGACGCGGGAGTCGACCGTGCCCGACGCCGTGAGCATGAGGATCCTCGGGGGGTTGGTCTGCTCGATGAGCTGCCGGCAGACGTCGTCGCCGTGGACGCGGGGAAGGTCGCGGTCGAGGACGACCACTTCGTAGCGGTTGACGGCGGCCTTCTCGAGGGCCTCGGCCCCGTCCATGGCGACGTCGACGGCCATGCCCTCCCGCCGCAGGCCGCGGGCGATGGCGTCGGCCAGGAGCTCCTCGTCCTCCACGACCAGCACGCGCACCCTGTGATTCTCCCGCAGTCGACATAAAGCCGGCAGAAAGAACGCCGCCGGCACCGGCGCCCGCTTGAACGCCAGGTTTATGCGGTGAGGCGTACCACTCGTCCTGAACGACATCCCCATCACACCGAACCGGAGGAGACCCGCCATGAACCTGACGCCCCGATCCGTCGCCGCCGCCATGAGCCTGACCCTCGCCACCGCCACCTTCCTCGGTGCGTGCGGTGGCGGCAGCGGCTCGTCGGCCGCCAAGGCGAAGGCCAAGCCGACGTCCATCGAGGACGCCCTTGGGATGGACGAGGCCAGCATGCAGGCCCGCGAGGCCAAGGTCCAGGAGGAGGTTCGTCGCTGCATGCAGGCCGAGGGGTTCGACTACGTGCCGATGGACCCGTCCCAGCAGCACCTGGTCCGCATCGGGCCGGGTGGGGGCAACGACGACAAGGAGTTCCGCCGCACCAAGGGGTACGGCATCAGCACCGTGCTGGGCGAGGGCTTCGGCGGGGAGGGAGGCGCCGGCCGCACCGACCCGAACCAGAAGATCCGGGAGGCGCTGTCGGAGGAGGATCGAAAGGCCTACGACCGGGCGCTGTTCGGCGCGGGGGTCGAGGGGGCCGGCGGCCCGGGCGGCGGCATCATCGTCCGGGAGGGCCCGGGCGTGGAAGGCAGAGACGCTTCCCCGGGCGGGAAGGTCGACGGCGGCTGCCTGCAGGCGGCCAACAAAAAGGTCGGCGGCGACAACTTCGAGAAGGTGGGGCCCGAGCTTCAGGAGCTGGAGGAGAGGGTCCGCTCCGATGCCCGGATGGTGAAGGCCGACGCCGCCTGGTCCCGTTGCATGGCCGGCGCCGGCTACGACTTCGAGCGGCCCGAGGACATCCCGCCGGCCTTGTTCGAACGCATGAACAAGCTGGCCGGCGCGCCCGAGTCGGGCAGCGGCTTCGTGAGCCCCCCCGATCCCGACAGCCCGGAGCTGGCCGAGCTGCAGCGCGACGAGCTGGCCATGGCCAAGGCGGACGACGAGTGCTCGGAACGCACCGGGCGTGGAGCGGTGGCCAAGAAGGTGCGGGCCGAGGCGGAGCGCCGTTTCCTGGAGGAGAACCCCGACTTCGGCTCCGAGTCGAGTGGGAGGTGAGTCTTCCTATGAGACAACGGAAGCTGATAGGGGTGGTGCTGGCCGGCGTGGTGGCCAGCACCGGCGTGGGCTGGGCGGCCGGCTCCCGGATGAAGTCGCCGGCCCAGGTGGCGGCGGAGACGGCTCCGCCCCGGCCGTCGCTCATAACCGCGCCGGTGGAGAAGCGGGCGTTGTCGTCCAGGGTGACCACACGGGGCACCGTGCGCTACGGCGAGCCCCAGGCGGTCACCCTGGCCGCCTCGACCCTCGGTGCCGGAGGGGGAGGCGGGGCGGCGGCCGGCGGAGGGGGCGGCGGCGGATCGTCGCTCGTCACCAAACCGCCGGAGAAGGGCGCCATCCTGGCCGAGAACAGCGTGGCCATGGAGGTGGCCGGGCGCCCGGTGCGGGTGCTGACCGGCGCCGTCCCCATGTACCGCGACCTGCGCCCTGGTGACGCTGGAGCCGACGTGCTCCAACTCGAGCAGGCCCTCGCCCGCCTCGGCCATCGGCCCGGCAAGGTCGACGGCACCTACGACTCTGCGACGGAGGGGGCGGTCGATGCCTGGTACGCGGCTTCCGGCTACCAGGCTCAGGGGCCGACCGACACCCAGCGCGAGGCCCTCCGCACGGCCCGCCAGGGCGTGAGCCGGGCCGAGGACCAGCTCCTCCAGGCCCAGGACGCCTTCGACAAGGCGCAGAAGGCGGTCACCGCCAAGGACGTGGCCATGGCCGAAGCAGAGGTCCGGGGAGCGAGGCGGGACCTGGCCAAGGCCCGGGACGACCTCGACGCGGCACGGGCGGACCTGTCGGCCGCCCAGGCGGCCGAGACCAGAGCCAGAGCGGATGAGGAGCGGCTGCGGGCCGAGGGCGCCCCTCCCGAGGCCGTGGCCGAGGCCTCGGCGGCAGTCCGCCAAGCAGCGGACGCCGTCACGAAGGCAGCCCGTGCGGTCCCTGAGGCCGCGCGCATGGTGGACGCCGCCGCCGACAAGCTGGCGGTGGCCGAGGCGAGCCTGGCCGCTACCCGCCAGCCCCCGGACACCGCCACCCCCCGCGCCCAGGTGGCCAAGGCCCGACGCGATCTGGCCGAGGCCAACCGGCACCTGTCGGAGCTGGACGGAGAGGTGGGCGTGGTGGTCCCGGCCAACGAGGTGCTGTTCTTCCCCAACCTCCCCCTGCGGGTGGACGAGCCAAAGGTCAAGCGGGGCGACGACGGCACCAAGGAGGTGATGGTGGTGACCACCTCCAGGCTGGCCATCGACGCTTCGGTGTCCATCCCCGACGCCAAGCTGGTGAAGGTCGGTGACAAGGTGGCCGTGGTGTCCACCGAGCTGGGCATCGAGGTGGCTGGCGTGGTGACGAAGCTGGCCGACAAGCCGGGCACCAACGGCGTGGACGCCCAGAAGGTGTACATGGAGGTGGTGCCCGACAACGCTCCGCCGGAGCTGACCGGCGCCGCCGTCCGGCTGACGATCGCCGTCGAGTCCACCGATGGGGAGGTGCTGGCGGTGCCGGTGTCGGCCCTTTCCATGGGCCCCGACGGCACTTCCCGCGTCCAGGTCGACACCGGGGGCGGCGCCACCCGCACTGTCCCGGTGGAGCCGGGCCTGTCGGCCGAGGGTTATGTGGAGATCAGGCCCAAGGGGAGCAGCCTCGCGACAGGTGACCGCGTCGTGGTGGGCAAGGCGGGCCGGACGTGATCGCGGTGAGTGACCCCGGCCAGGACGACCGGCCCGCGGGGGCGGGGACAGCCGGGCTCGAAACACCGGCGGTTAGGCCGCCGGTGGTCGAGCTCCGGGACCTGTGGCGCACGTTCCCGGCCGACCCGCCGGTGCACGCCCTGCGGGACGTCGACCTGCGGATCCACGAAGGCGACTACGTCTCGGTGGTGGGGCCGTCGGGATCGGGGAAGTCGACCCTGCTCAACATCCTCGGCTGCCTCGACCGGCCGACGGCCGGCCTCCACCTGCTCGACGGCATGGACGTGGCGTCGCTGTCGGAGGACCAGCGGGCCGCGGTGCGAGGCCGGCGCATCGGGTTCGTGTTCCAGTCGTTCCACCTGCTCGCCCACCGCAGCGTGGCCGAGAACGTGATGCTGGCCGAGATCTACACCCACCCCGGCCAGCCCCGGGACGGGCGGAGGGCCAGGGCCGAGGCGGCGCTGGCCAGGGTAGGGCTGTCCCACCGCGCCGGGTTCCTCCCGACGCGGCTGTCGGGAGGAGAGCGCCAGCGGGTGGCCATCGCCCGGGCACTGGTGGGTGAGCCCCGCATGCTGCTGTGCGACGAGCCGACCGGGAACCTCGACAGCCGCACCACCGGCTCCATCCTCGAGCTGTTCGACGAGCTTCGGGCCGACGGGCTCACCCTCGTGGTCATCACCCACGACGACCACGTCAGCGTCCGGGCCGCCAGCACCGTGCGGCTGGCCGACGGGATGGTGGTGTCATGAGGCTCCCGCTCCCCCGCCGCCGCCAGCGAAGCTGGGACGGCATGAGGTTCCCCGCCCGCCACCGGCGGCGGGCTGATGCTGTGGGTTTCGACGGCCGACCCGGACGGCCCGCGGATGCTGCCGTCAGCAACGCCGGCGGGCGGGGTGCTGCTGCCGCTGCTGCCCTCGGCCGGCCGGGCATCGCCCCGCGCGACCTGGCCGCTGAGGCGATGGCCGGGCTGCTGGCCCGGCCAGGGCGCTCCGCCCTCACCGTGCTGGGCACCGTGCTCGGCATCGGCGCGCTGGTCGCCACCCTCGGGGTCTCCAGAACCGCGGGCAACCAGATCGTCGGGCGCTTCGACAAGCTCGCCGCCACCCAGGTCGTGGTCAAGCCCGCCGGCGCCGACCAGCCCGGCGCCAGCGCCAACGGCGTCACCAGCGTGATCCCCTGGGACGCCGAGAACCGCCTCAACCGCCTCAACGGCGTGGCGGCTGCCGCCACGTTGTCCGACGTCGACCTGAAGGGCGCCCTCGTGCGGTCGGTGCCGGTGAACGACCCGACTGCTCCCCAGGAGCTGAACCTGGCCGTCCGCTCCGCTTCGGCAGGCATCCTCGAAGCCCTGAAGGCCACGGTGGCCACGGGACGGGGCTTCGACGCCGGCCATTCCCAGCGGGCCCACAAGGTGGCCGTGCTCGGCAAGGGCGCGGCGGAGCGCCTCAACATCACCCGGGTCGACAACCAGCCGGCCATCGCCATCGGCGAGAAGCTCTACACGGTCATCGGCATCGTCGACGACGTGAAGCGCAACCCGGCCGTGCTCAACGGGATCCTCATCCCGGAGGGCACGGCGAGGGAGCAGTTCGCTCTCGCTGCTCCCGGCGCCGTCTACGTCGACACCGCCGTGGGCGCAGCCCGCCTCATCGCCTCCCAGGCGCCGGTCGCCCTCAGCCCGAACCGGCCCGACCTGTTGCGAGCGTCGGCCGCCGGGGAGCCCCGCAAGGTCAGATCCGACGTGGAGGGCGACGTCAACTCGCTGTTCCTCGTGCTCGGTGGCGTGTCGCTGCTGGTCGGCGCGGTGGGGATCGCCAACGTGACCCTGGTGTCGGTGCTCGAGCGGGTGGGCGAGATCGGCCTGCGCCGCGCGCTGGGTGCGGCCCGCCGCCACATCGCCGCCCAGTTCCTGGCCGAGAGCACGGTGCTCGGCCTCGTCGGCGGCCTCGTCGGCGCCAGCGCCGGCACCCTGGTCGTCGTCGCCGTCTCCGCCGCCCGCACCTGGACGCCGGTACTGGACCCTTCGCTGCCGCTCGGCGCCCCTCTGGTGGGTGCCGCCGTGGGGCTCCTCGCCGGCATCTACCCCTCGCTGCGCGCCGCGTCACTGGAGCCGGTGGAGGCGCTCCGGTCCGGCACCTGATGCTCACGGAACACTGCAACGCGGTATCTTTCGCGGCCTAGAGGCTCAAGGGCCGAGCAGAGGGGGTTCGACATGCTCGAGACACTGGCTCGCTGGTGCTTCCGCCGCCGCAAGCGGGTGCTGTTGTCGTGGATCGCCGGGTTCATCGTCCTCGTCGCCCTGGGGGCGGCCGGCGGGGGCCCGTTCAGCACCGACTTCCGAATCCCCGGATCGGAGTCGAAGGAGGCCCTGCGGATACTTGAGGAGAGGTTCCCCGAGCGGGCGGGCGACACCATCTCCGTCATCTACGAGGCCGAGGCGGGGGTGACCGCTCCCGGCGTGAGGGAGCGGGTGGAGAAGCTGATCGCCCAGTTCGACCGCGTCGAGCACATCGTGGGCACCGTCACCCCCTACAGCCCCGAAGGCGCCGGCAACATCAGCCCCGACGGCAAGATCGCCTTCGCGTCACTGCAGCTCGACATCCAGGGCACCGACTTGCCCATCGAGCTGACCAAGGCCATGATCGAGGACGCCGAGGAGGCCAGCGGGGGAGGCGTGCGCTTCGAGCTCAGCGGCCAAGCCGTGCAGCAGGCCGAGTTCGTGAACGGCGGCGGCGAGGGCCCGGGGTTCCTGGCCGCCATGGTCATCCTGCTCATCAGCTTCGGGTCGGTGCTGGCCATGGGCCTCCCGCTCCTGAGCGCCTTCGTCGGCATAGGCATCGGCCTGGCCATCCTCCAGCTGCTGGCCCATCTGATCGAGGTCCCCGACTTCTCGCCCATCGTGGCCGCCATGGTCGGCATCGGCGTCGGAATCGACTACGCGCTGTTCATAGTCACCCGGTACCGGCAGTCCCTGCGCACCGGCCACGGACCGGAAGAAGCGACGGTGGTGGCCATCACCACCGCGGGTAGGGCGGTCCTCTTCGCCGGCCTCACCGTCGTCATCTCCGTGCTCGGACTGCTCCTCATGGGACTTCCCTTCATGCAGGGCGTGGCCCTCGGGTCAGCCGGATGCGTTCTCGTCACCATGCTGGCGTCGATCACCCTCCTGCCCGCCATGCTCGGCTTCGCCGGCGCCAACATCGACCGCTTCAAGGTGCCCTTCGTCTCCAGCGACGAGGGCGACCACCGCTCCGGCTTCTGGTTCCGCTGGAGCCGCCTGGTCCAGCGCCGCCCCTGGCCGGCCTTCCTGGGTGGGCTGATCGTGCTCCTGGTGCTGGCCGCACCCATGTTCTCCCTGCGCCTCGGCTTCCCCGGTGACGAGACCCAGCCGACGGAGCGGACCACGCGGCGTTCCTACGACCTTTTCGCCAAGGGGTTCGGGCCGGGGTTCAACGCGCCGCTGGTGATGGCCGCCGAGCTCCCGGCCGGCAACCCGGGCAACGGCGCGGCGCTGGCCCGCATCGAGAAGCGGCTGGCCGAGGAAGAGGGCGTGGCCAAGGTGGTCCCCGCCCAGATGAACCCGGCGGGCGACACCGCGGTGCTCACCGCCTTCCCCACCACCGGCGGCCAGAGCGAGGAGACCGAGAAGCTCGTGGGGCGCCTGCGGGACACCGTGATCCCCGAGGCGGCTGCCGGCTCAGGGATCGAGGTGCACGTGGGCGGACCCAACGCCGGCTTCATCGACTCCAACACGGTGATCGCCGACCGCCTGCCGCTGTTCATCGCCGTGGTGGTGGGCCTGTCGTTCATCCTGCTGATGGCCGTGTTCCGGTCCGTCCTCGTGGCTCTCAAGGCCGCCCTCATGAACCTGCTCTCCATCGGCGCGGCCTACGGCGTCCTCGTCGCCGTCGCCCAGTGGGGCTGGGGGAAGGACCTGTTCGGCATCTCGGCCACCGGCCCCGTGGCCAGCTTCATCCCGATGATGATGTTCGCCATCCTCTTCGGGCTGTCGATGGACTACGAGGTCTTCCTGCTGTCGCGGGTGAGGGAGGAGTACGTCCGCACCGGCGACAACGGGCTGGCCGTGGCCGACGGCCTGGCCGCAACCGCCCGGGTGATCACAGCGGCGGCCGCCATCATGATCATGGTCTTCCTGTCGTTCGTGCTGGGCCCCGAGCTGGTGATCAAGCAGGTGGGCCTCGGGCTGGCCGCCGCCATCTTCATCGACGCCACCCTGGTGCGCATGGTGCTGGTGCCGGCCACCATGGAGCTGCTGGGCAAGGCCAACTGGTGGCTGCCGCCGTGGCTGGACCGCCTCCTGCCCCACGTGGGCTTCGAGGGGGCGTCACAGGAGGCGGCCCCCGAGGTGCCGCCGCCGGCGCCGCCCACCCCCGAGCCCGCCGGCACCGCCGCCCGCTGATTTCGACCTCATTCGTTCGCTTCGCTCACTCCATTCGGTCGAGTTGGAACGTGCTCCGGCGGACGCCGCTATGTACCCGTAGCCGGCGGGTCGACGGCGCCGTCGCCGGCAGTGGCTGCCGTCGCGGCCGCCGTCTCGGTGGCCTCGTCCGCCGCTTCGTCGGCCCGCTGGTCGATGCGGTCGGCGGGAGCCTGGCCGGAGCTCTCGTCCTCGAAGGTCCAGTCGGGCTGCTTCTCGGCGTGGGCGTCGTCGAGCACGAACCGGTCCCCGTCGAGATCGACGATGGCGGCGATCAGCTCCGGTTCCGCCGCCGGCGCGCCCACGGCGGCGTGCGCCTGGACGGCATCGGGGAACAGGCGCAGCACGCTCTGCACCACCCGCTGGTGCTGGGTGGCCAGGAAGCAGCGGGCGCCGTCGGCCACGGTGGTCAGCCGACGCTCGACCAGCTCGATATCGTTGGCCTCGGGCCGGCCCGTGAGCATCCGGTGGAGGACCTCGGCGATCCCGATCCCGTCCTGCTTGCACGGCGTGCACTGCCCGCAGGACTCCACGGCGAGGAAACGGGAGACGCCGTGGGCCACGGCGACGGGGTCCACCGTCTCGTCGAAGACGATGAACCCGGCCGCGCCCAGGCCGCTGTCGATGGCCGCCATGTGCTCGTAGGTGAGGGGGGTGTCGAACAGCTCCTCGGGAATGAGCGGGTTGGCCACGCCCGACATGGCCGCCACCAGCCGCTCACCGGCGGGGCCCTCGCCGATGCTCTCGATCACCTCCCGCAGCGGGGTGCCCATGGCGAACTCGGCGACACCGTGGCGGCGGGTACGGCCGGAGACGGTGCACACGATCGTGCCCGGTGACTCCGCGGTCCCGAGGCTGCGGAACCAGTCCGGCCCTTCAGCCAGGATGGCGGCCACGTTGGCCATGGTCTCGACGTTGTTGACCAGGGTGGGGGCGGCCACGGTGGCCTCGGCCGGCGTGGCCATCACCGTGCCGGCGGCCGAGGCGGTGTCGGCGCCGACCTCCTCCACGCCATGGCGGAACGGCGGGGCGATACGGGGGAACGGCTGGCGCCCGTCTACGACCTCCAGCAGGGCCGTCTCCTCGCCGTACAGGTAGGCGCTCGGCCCCTCCACCACGACGATGTCGATCCCCTCGGCCCACCCGGCGGCGCCCACCTCGGCGACGGCGGCCCGCACCCGCTCCAGCTCGGGAACGAAAGACGCCTTGAGGGCCAGCACCAGCCGGTCGGCGCCGACGGTGGCGGCGGCGATCAACGCTCCCTCGAGGACCTTGTAGGGGTTGCGGCGCAGGATGGCCCGGTCCTTGAACGAGCCCGGCTCACCCTCGGCGGCGTTGACCACGACCGTCGGCGGGTCGGCCGGAGTGTCGTTGTCGACGATGGTGCGCCACTTGCGCCCGGTGGGGAAGCCGGCGCCGCCCCTCCCCCGCAACCCCGAAGCCTCCACGTCGTCGAGCACCGCGGCCGGGCCCAGCCGCCGTGCCGCCTCGATGCCCCGCCCACCACCGGGCGCGATGTAGGCGTCAAGCGTGGTGACCGCAGCTGCGTCGAGAACCCGGGAGGCCATTGGCATGGCCGAAAGTTAGTGCTGCGACGGGCGCCGCCGCCCGCTAGAGCAGGTGGGACTGGCCGGGCGTCTGCGCGGGGGCGATGCCCAGCGAGAGGCCCGATTCGAGCCTCAGCCAGCCGTCGCGCTCGTTGGCGGCGAGCAGAGCTTCCGCCCCGTCGACGGTCAGCGGCTTGGCGAAGTGGAAGCCCTGCGCGAGCTCGCAGCCCAGCTCCCGCAGGTTGGCCACCTGCTCGGGATGCTCGACGCCCTCGGCGACGGTCTCCAGTCCCAGCGTCTGGGCCAGCTTGATGATGGCCAGGGCGAAGGCCGACTCGGTGTGCCCGGCGGCGATCCCGTCGATGAACAGCTTGTCGATCTTCAGGATGTCGAAGGGCAGCCGGCGGAGGTAGCTGAGCGAGGAGTACCCGGTGCCGAAGTCGTCGATCGACAGCTTCACCCCGATGGCCTTGAGGGCGTGCAGGCGCTCCACCGTCACCAGGGTGTCCTTGACCATCACTCCCTCGGTCAGCTCCAGGATCAGGTCCTCGGCGGCCAGGCCGGAGGCGGCCAGCGCGTTCCTCACCACCCGGACCACGTCGGGCTGGAACAGCTGCTTGGGGGAGAGGTTGACGGCCATGCTGAAGGGCTGGTGGGGGTGGCGGTCCTTCCAATCCTGGGCCTGGCGGCACGCCTCCTCCAGCGCCCAGGTGCCCATGGGCACGATGGCCCCGTTCTCCTCGGCCACGTCGATGAACTCGCCTGGCCCCAGCAGCCCGCGCTCGGGGTGGTTCCAGCGGAGCAGCGCCTCGAACCCGACCATGCGGCCGCTGGCCAGGGAGATCACCGGCTGGTAGTGCAGAACCAGCTCGTCCCGCTCGGGTGCCTTCTGGAGGCCCTGCTCCAGCTCCACCCTCTCCACCACGGCTTCGTGCATGCCGGAGCGGAACAGCTCGTAGCGGCCCCGGCCGGCGCCCTTGGCCGTGTACATGGCCACGTCGGCGTTGCGGAGGATGTCGTCCATCGTCTCGTCGGACCCGTTGAGGGCGATGCCGATGCTGGCGCCGATCGGCAGTTCCTTGCCCCTGATCACGAAGGGGACCGCCAGCGAGTCGAGGATCCGCTGGGCCACTTGCACGGCGTCGGCCTCACCCGTCACATCTTCCACCAGCATGGCGAACTCGTCCCCACCCAGGCGGGCGGCGGTGTCGGCCGGGCGTATCGAGGCTCGGATGCGCTCGGACACCGTGACCAGGAGCTGGTCACCAGCGGCGTGGCCGAGGCTGTCGTTGACGTTCTTGAACTCGTCCAGGTCCAGGAACATCACGGCCATCCGGTCACCGTTGCGCTGCGACCGGGCCAGAGCGTGGCTCACCCGGTCTTGGAACAGCTTCCGGTTGGCCAGGTGGGTAAGCGAGTCGTGCAGGGCCTGCTCCTCGTTGAGGCGCCAGGCCACGATGCTGGCCACGCTGGCGGCCAGGACGAAGGCGCCGTGGATCAGTGCCCACTTGAACGGGTGGTCGATGGCGTCGGGGTGGTTGTACACCTCGGACGGGGAGAGCACGCCCACGGTCGCGTGGTGCATCACCACGAAGCCGATGGCCATCAGGAACGGGATCCAGTCCTGATAGAGGGTGAGGATCCCGACCATGACGAAGAAGTGGAAGTGCATCTCGATGACGCCGCCGGAGAGATGGACGAGCACGGCGGAGGACATCACCAGCCCGACGGCGGCCATGGCCGAGCTGAACCGCCGGCGCCGGGCCCCCATGCCGGCGAGGAGGGCGAAGATGGCGACGATGCCCGTCTCTTGGAGGCTGTGCACCAGGCCATGGCCGTTGAACAGGGCGAACCCGAAGATGAACGCCACGTGGGCCCGCAAGAGCAGGCACAGGGTCCGGTGGCGCACACGCCAAACATCCTGCGGAAGGGCCTGCCCCTTCGGGAGGTACCCGATCACACCTAGGAGCATCCGACTGGGCACCGCGAGAATGGCCACAGTGGGTCTCTCGGTCGGTCAGAGGTCAGATTTCAGCAACGGACTCCCAACTTCCACCGCCGGTTCCCAGAAATAGCCATATCGGACCGGTCATGGCCGATTCGTCCTACGGTGACGGTCCGCGGGGCCGGTGGCCCCCAGGAGAGGAGGTCCGATGAAGTTCCTGGTCATCTGGAACGTGGAGCTGGCCCGGGTGTCGACGGAGATGATGAAGGCCGTCCTGACCATGCCCGACTACGCCAAGCCCCTGGAGGAGCAGGGCAAGGTCGTCGGGCGCTACCACATCGTCGGGTCCCACGGCGGTGCGTGGATCTACGACGTCGACTCCAACGACGAGCTGGAGATGCTGCTGGCCCGCTCGCCGGTCTACAACTTCTCCCACTTCAAGGTCTACCCGCTGGCGGACATGACGGCGCTGCCCCTCCAGTCCAAGGACTGAGGCCCGCCCCGGGGGCGGTCAGGGTCGAGCAGCCTCCCCCACGCCCGAGGCGACCTCGCGCACCCGGCCAGCGGAACTGTCGGGCGCCAGCGTCGGCGTCGGGCCCCCGGCCCCGTCGGCCATGCCCTCGAGCATCTCCCGGAGCGCCTCCACACCCGAGAATCGCGGCTTCCAACCAAGCTCTTTTTGGGCGCGGGTGGTGTCGAGCAGCGGCAGCTGCAGCACGAGGTCGAGCAGGGTCGGATCGGCCGGCACCAGATGGAGGTGCCACGCAGTGGCCACCGCAGCCCGCACGAGGGGGCGGGGCACCGGCAACCGGCGCGCTCCGAACACCTCGGCCAGCGCGGCGGCGTCGATCACGGGATCGGCGGCGATGTTGAACGCCCCGCGGACGTCGTTCACCAGAGCCAGCCGGAAGGCCTCAGCGGCATCGGCGCTGTGCAGGGCCTGGAACCTCAGGCCCGGCGGGTGGGGCAGGAGGGGGAGGCGGCCAGGCCGGGCGAGAAAGCCCGGAAGGAGGGGACCGGCGAACAGCCGGCGCTGCTCGCTGGCCGCCGACCGCTTGAAGATGAACCCGGGACGCAGCCGGACCACCCGTATGTTCGGGTGACGGGCCTCGAAGGTGTCGAGAGCCCGCTCCACGTAGGCCTTCTCCCGGCCGTAGGCCGCGGTGGGCACGCTGTGGGTGGGCCAGCTCTCGTCCACGTACTGGTCAACGCCCCCAGGCGAGTAGGCGCCGACCGACGAGGAGTACACCAAGGCGCTCACCCCGGCCTCGGCCGCCGCGGCGAAGACCCGGATGCTGCCCACGGCGTTGGCCTTCCAGGTCAGCTGGGGGCTGTGGGTGGGCTGGAAGAGCCAGGCGAGGTGGACGACGGCGTCGGCGCCGCGGAAGTGGTGGGTCAGCTCGGAGGTGGCGACATCGGCGGCCACGAAGGTGGTCTTGGGCGGCCGCTCGTGCGGCGGGCGCCGGCAGATCCCGAGAATGGAGCTGACCTGCTCCTCCGACCCCAGCGCCTCCACGAGGCTCGTGCCGATGTTGCCTGTCGCTCCGACCACCACGACTCGCATACCGCAGCCCTACCCGCCTGGCCTACGGGGCATGTGTCAGAGCCGTTGTGGTGTCAGCGGCCGGCGGAGCCGTGCAGCCGGCCGGCAAGCCAGCGGGCATCCTCCACGGCGAACCCGGAGTCGTCGTTGTTGAAGTAGGCGTAGACGTCGTACCCCTGCAGGAGCCAGCTGCTGAGGCGCTCGGCCATCCAGAACAGCCCCTCTTCGCCATAGCGGCCGGCGTAGGCCCGCTCGGTGGCGTTCGGCCCGTGGAAGCGGACGTAGGTCCAGTCCGTCGTGAGCTCCCAGGGGTGGCCGGCCAGCAGGTCGTGGATGCAGAGAGCGGCACCGTGGCGGTGGAGGACCTCGTACACGTCGTCGTGGAGCCAGGACGGCTCCCGCAGCTCCACCGCCCACCGCCAGGTCCTGGGCGCCACGGTCAGGAACTCGTCCAACCGCTCGGCATTGCGCCTCCACCGGGGCGGTAGCTGCACGAGGGTGGGGCCGGCGGTGGCCCCCAGCCGCTCGACCCGGTCGAGGTGGTTCGGCAGCCACGACTCGGCATCACGCAGCTTCATGCGGTGGGACCCGAAGGCGCCCAGCTTGAGGCTGTAGACGAACCCAGGCGGGGCCTGAGCCTTCCAGCCGTCCACCGCCGCCTCGGTGGGGAGACGGTAGAAGGTGTTGTTGATCTCGACGGTGTCGAGCAGGGTGGCGTAGTGCTCGAACCACCGGCGCTGGGGAAGCGACTCGGGGTACACCGGGCCCCGCCAGTGCTTGTAGATCCACCCCGAGCAGCCGACACGGGCGGTGCCGGCGGCCAGTGGCGAGCTCATGCCCAACAGCGTGGGCAGAGGAGGCCGCTCGGGGCAACTCCTGGCCGGCCCATCGCCGTGGGGGCCGGCCAAGGTGACGCCGCTCGCCGGATCGGGTAGGACAAGAGTCGTGTCCGTAGACGACGTGGCGGCGAGGCCGGTCGCAGGCCGCTACGAGCTCCGGGAGCTCCTGGGCCAGGGCGGCATGGGCAGCGTCTGGCTGGCCGAAGACCTCCTGCTCCAGCGCCGGGTGGCCGTCAAGCGGGTCGGTGCCCCCCCGGGAATGACCTCCGAAGATGCCTCGGCGGTCCGCAGCCGGGTGTTGCGCGAGGCGCGGGCCGCGGCCAGGGTGGCACACGCGCGCCTCGTGACGTTGTTCGACGTGGTCGAGGAGGACGGCATCGTCTACCTGGTCCAGGAGCTCGTCGAGGCGCCGACGCTCAAGGAGCTGGTGGCCGACCAGGGCCCTCGCCGCCCATCGGAGGCGGCGAGCATCGGGCTGCAGCTGCTGGAGGGTCTCGCCGCCGCCCATCGCGCCGGCGTGGTGCACCGCGACGTCAAGCCGGCCAACGTGATGGTCCTCGGAGACGGTGGCGTCAAGCTGGCCGACTTCGGGATCGCCTCCCTGGTGGGCGACCCGCAGCTGACGGCGACGGGCACCATCATCGGGTCGCCCGCCTTCATGTCGCCCGAGCAGGCCACCGGATCGGATGTCGGCCCGCCCGCCGATCTGTGGTCCCTCGGCGCCACCCTGTACTTCGCCGTCGAGGGTGAGCCGCCCTTCTCCAAGCCCGACGCCCTTTCCACCCTCACCGCCATGCTTCACGAACCGCCCCGCCCTCCGCGCCGGGCGGGAGCGCTGGCCCCGGTGCTGGAACGGCTCCTGGCCAAGGATCCCGCCGCTCGTGCCGATGTCGCGGAGGCGGCCGGGCTGCTCCAGGCGGTCACCGGCGATCGGGACCACCACGTCGAGGAAGGCATCGCCGAGATCCCGCCCGCGGGCCAGCCCCCGCCCTTGGCCGCGACGGGCGAGGCCCGAGCGGGGGCTTCGGTGCCGCCGCCGTCCTCGGCCGTGACGGACGAAGTCCGAGCGGAATCTTTGCGGGAAGGACCGTCCTCGGCCGAGGTGGACGAAGTCCGAGCCGAGCCTTTGGGGCAAGGGTCGCACCCGGCCGAGGTGGACGAAGGCCGACCCGAGCCTTTGGCACAGGGGCCGCCAACCCACGCCAGCCCGACTCCTGCCGATACCCAGGTGCTGCGCCCGGTGGCCGAGCGGTCCGCTGCCGAGCCGCGGAGCCGGCCACGCCGGAGGAGCCCGGTGGCGGCAATGGCGCTCGTGGCGCTGGCGCTCGTGGGGGCTCTGGCCCTCGCCGCGGCGGCGGGAAGGGATGACGCTCCGCAGGAGGACGGGCAGGCGGCCGAGACCCGCCGGCCCGCCGAGAACCCGGGACGGGCAGGTGAACCACCGGCTTCACGATCGCCGGAGGCGGTGGCGCCCCCGGCGGAGGCTCAGGCCGGAGCCCCTGCTGGCTGGAAGAGCCACACCGACCCCGACACGGGCTACCGGGTGTCATACCCGGCGTCCTGGCAGGTGAAGGACAGGGACCGGACTCGGACCGACTTCGTGGACCCGCAGACCGGCACCTATCTGCGGGTCGACTGGACGGACCAACCCGGCGACTCACCCGAAGGGGCCTGGGAGGCCCAGTCGAGGAGCTTCGGGGCCCGCCACCCGAACTACCGGGAGATCCGCATAGATCCCACGACGTACAAGGGCTACCGGGCCGCCCTGTGGGAGTACACGTACGGCCAGGGCGGCGGCTCCTTCCATGCCTTCAATCTGGGCTTCGTCACCGACGATCACGGGTTCGCCCTCAACTTTCAGGCCCGAGAGGACCGGTGGGCGGAGGTCCAGCCGCTGTGGGACCAGCTGAAGGCCGGTTTCGAGGTTCCCGCCGAAGACTGACCCCCAGAGTGCCGCTTTGACGACCCACGATCCGGGTACCTTCCGGCGTGCGCGTGCTGCGGGTGCCGGGGTTCCGGCCCCTCCTGGCCGGCGAGGCCGTCAACGCCATCGGCAACTGGATCGCCCTCATCGCCATCTGGGGCCTGGCCTCCTTCCGATTCGACGCCGGCGCCGGCGACCTGGCCCTGCTGTTCGTGGTGCTGTCGCTCCCGGGTGCGGTTCTCGGCCCGGTCCTGGGAGTCGCCATCGACCGCCTCGGGCCCAAGCGGACCCTGATCCTGGCCAACAGCCTCGGCTTCCTCGACGCTCTGGCCCTGACCCAGGCCGAGAGCTACGCCAGCGTGATCGTGCTGGCCCTGCCCCTCGGGCTCATCGAGGCCTTCGCATCGGCGTCACTCGACGCCCTGCCGCCCCGCCTCGTCGCCGACGAGGACCTGGTCACGGCCAACGCCCTGTTCGGCGGCGCCCAGGACTTCGCCATCATCGCCGGTCCCGCCATCGCCGCTCTGGTCAACCTCCGGTGGGGCCTCTCCGGCGCCTTCGCCGCCGACGCCGCCACCTTCCTGGTCGGGCTGGCGGTGGCCGTGCGCCTGCGTGTCGGTGAGCCCGTGGAGGCGGAGAAGCAGTCGGCCTGGCGTGCCCTTCGTGAGGGGCTGGGGCTGGTGCGCCGGACGGCGGGGTTGCGCTGGACGCTGGCCGTGGCCGGTGTCACGTACCTGCTGTGGGCCCTCTTCGGCGTGCTGGAGCCGTTGTACGTCCGCGACGTTCTCGGCCAGTCCGACACGGTCTTCGCCCTCCTGCAGACGGTGTTCGGGGTCGGCCTGGTCGGCGCCGGGCTGGCCGTCGCCGCCCTGGGCGATCGCATCGCCCGGCCCCGGTACGTCGCGCTGGCGACGGTGCTGTCAGGCGCCACCGCCGCCCTGTACCTGGGCACCCAGTCCCTGGCCGTGGCCTACGTGGGCGTCTTCCTCTGGGGCGTGGACGTGGCTTTCTTCTACGTCCCGGCCAAGACACTGCTGCAGCGGTACTCCCCCACCGCCGCCCACGGCCGGGTGCTGTCGCTCAACCAGTCGTTCGAGCCGCTGGCCGCCATCGTCATGGCGCCCGTGGCCGGCGTGCTGGTGGGGGTCGTCGGCGTCCAACAGTTGGGCATCGGTGGTGGGGCCGTGGCCGCCGTGGCCGGCGTCATCGCCCTGCGCCTGGCCCGGAACCTGGCCCCGCCCCCGCCACCCGTGGCCGTCGACCCGCAGGCGGGATCTTCTCGCGACGCCATCGCCCTGGGCGGACCGGCACCGGGCTGAGCTTCAGTGGGAAGGGGCTCAGCGTCGAGCGTTGGTCATTCCCCCCTCTGAGCCTGCGCGGGCGGGACGAAGCTGGCGGCCGCTTCCATGAGCACCCGGAGGACGACCTGTGGGAAGGGCGGCCGGCAGTTCGCTGTCTTCTCGGCGGTCATTCCTGCTCCCTCTCCTATTGGTCCTGACCTTGTCGTCCGGGTCCGCCGGCCGATGAAGCCCATTTCCGCCGTGGACATCCCGGCCTAGTCACTGCGGCGGGCTCGCGCCTCCGTCGTCGTAGGGGCTGATCGAGGAATTTTCCTTGATTTTATTGACTTTCTGCTTGACTTCAGCAGGCGAACAGGTGTACGATGATGGGGTGTTGAGGGAGCTGACGGCAGCAGTGGAGGAGCTGGACATTCCGGTGTTCGGCGACGACATCGCCGCGGCCATAGGGCTCATGGACCGCCTCGGGGCCAAGATCACCAAGGCTGTGGCCGCCTTCGACAATGACGGCATCTGGGCCATCGAAGGCGCCACCTCCATGACGGCCTGGCTGCGCCACCATGCCCGCATGAGCGGAGGGGCGGCAGCCTCGATGACACGCACCGCCCGGCGCCTCGAGGAGCTTCCCGTGACCTCAGCGGCATGGCTGTCCGGTGAGATGTCTTCGGGCCAGGTGCAAGCGGTGGTGGCCAACGTGGGCGAGAAGACCCTTGCCATGTTCGCCGAGCACGAAGCCGAGGTGGTCCCCAGCCTGTCTGAGCTTTCGGTGGCCGACACCGCTTTGGCCATGCAGGGCTGGGCTGCTCGGGCAGAGGCGCTCTTGGAGCACCCCGAGCCCAAGGAACGGCCACGGGCGCTTCACCTGTCCAAGCTGATGGAGGGCCGCCGGCGCCTCGATGGCGATCTCGATGCCGAGGGCGGCTCGGTGGTCGAGACCGCCCTGGGCCTGGCCAGCTCCGAAGACGCCGAGGGCGAGGAGCCCCGCCGAGCGCCGGGGCGACGCCCTGGTCGACATCTGCCGGTTCTTCTTGGACCACCAGGGAGCCACTCCCGTGGGGCGGGCCCGGCCGCACCTGAACGTGGTCATCGACTACCACGATCTGCTCGCGGGCCTTCCCGGTGAGCTGGTCGACGGCAGCCCCATCGCTTCTGAGTCGATCGCTTCTTTGTTGTGCGACTCGGTCTTCCACCGCCTCATCACCAAGGGCCGCTCGGTCATCTTGGACTTCGGAGTGGCCACCAGGGTGGTCTCTGACGGGCTGTTCTCGGCTTTGGTGCTTCGAGACCGCCACTGTCGCCATCCAGGCTGTGACCGCCCGTCCAAGTGGTGCGAGGCCCACCACGTGATCCCGGTTTCAGAGGGCGGGCCGACCCATCTGGCCAACCTCGTCCTCAAGTGCTCCCGCCACCACCACATCGGCCACAAACCGGGGTGGTCCGAGAAGATGGAGCCCGACGGAACGCTGCAGATCACCGACCCCTCGGGGCGCACCTTCGTCACCTACCCACCAGGCGTGGTGCGCCTGCAGTTCGGCGGCGCCGCGGCGTGAGCCTGCCCACCGCGGCTCACGCCCGGGCGCCAAGACCACTGGCGCAGCCGAGAACTGGAAGTCGCGGATTCCTTGGCGTACATGTCGCGGATTCCTTGGCGTACATGTCTCCGCAGCGACTTACCGTCGGCAGGTGTGACTAGCTTCGCCGGTTACGTGCGGAGGTCGACGCCGCCCACGAGCGTGCCGGCGAGCAGGAGACCATCCGGTACGGGGCGATACCGAGCGGCTGGGACTCAGCGGTGAAGCCGGCCTGTTGAGCGTTACCGCGCGGTCGCATCACGGGACTAGAAGAGACGTGTGAGCGAGTCAGAGGCAAGTTCTTCCAAGCTGCACCGGATCACCACTCGATTTTGGTCGGCCGCTCACATCCGACCGGGAGATCGCATCGTGATCACGCCGAGCTCAGAGACAACGATACCTGTGCGGGAGGTTGTCTTTCGTAGCGCATATGAGGCTGGGCTGCCTTTGTGGCTGGTAGTGGACACCTACATCGACGCGGCGTCGGTGGAAGAAGCAAATGCCAAGTACGCAAACGTCGCACCTGACATGGTGGTTTCTCTAGCCGTCGCCTCCAACGCAGCAGTCCTCGACGGCGAAGTGCTCTCGATCTATGAGACAACGCTTACCACCGAGCCCCATGCGTTCGTCCAGCAGTACCCAAGCGCTGAGGAGCGGTACGGCAATCCCTCGCACCGGCGACCACGTACCGACTTCGTCTGCGAGGTACTCGCCTGTGGGGGGACGCTCGACGAGCGATTGCAGCGGGCGTTGGGCTTGTATGCCCTTGCCCTGAAAGATTGCCATCCTCACCGTCACGTCATTAGTGCGCTCCGCCTATACACGGCGATCGAGAATTTGGGCGAGTACCTCATCCGCCAGTTATCCACTCACCACCATGGCGGGGATCGAGAAGCGTTGGCAAGATCCTACGGCCTACCTGGCAGAGATGTCAAATTAGAGAATCAACTTCGCGGCTACGTCCGTGGAAAACTGATTCTCGAAAATCAGCAGATGTCACGAGATCTTAAGGAGGCACGGAACGGATTCGAGCACGGTTACCTGAACTTCCGAGAAGTCTCACGACTGGTCGAGCCTCACTACTTCCAAGCCATGGCACACGTGCACGTCCGGTTGCTCAAGGAATTGCCAATTAGTGATCAATGTCGCGACTACTTCGCCGACGAAGGTTTCGATAAACCACTCGGTGCGTGGCAACCGGTTGTACAGGTCGGTGGCCACTTCTCAACGCAGAACCCGTCGCATTTTGCGGTTGATAGTCCGCTTCTTCTGGTCAATGCTTCATTGCGCGACGTGCATTATGAGCTCGAATCGCAGGAAGATCACAAGCACACTGGGCAGCTCACTTACACCGTTCACATGCAACCACAAATGCCAGACAGCGTTGTCGCTACCCCGAACATGAACCGCTACATCGTGCCTGGCCAAGGAGAGCAATTGGAGCCCACCCTCACCTCAATGAAGCTGAACGACGTCGAAGTCGACCCTCTCAACCGAACAAGGGATATCCCTGCTCGCACTCTTTCAGATCCCGCATCCACGCAAGAGCCACTCGGGCTCCTCTTTCGGTCCGTCGCATGGTTGAGGCGCAGACTTGGACTTGGATAGGACCGGCCTCGTCAATCGGTTCAGGCTTGGCAGATTAGAAGGCGGTACAAGGTCACGCCGCCGTCAACACTGATCTCCGCCTGCTGCCGCCGACCGGCGGAAGGGGTCCGAGGGCATCTTCACCATCCGACCAATGCGGCTCTCCGCGTTTGAATGGGGACAAGCGCACGTAGGGAGCGGAGATCCGGCCACTGTCGACTGGCCCCTTCCTTTCCTTGCCGCCTGTTCTTCTTGGTCACGGGCGAGTTCCGCTGCCGGAGTGCCTCGCGGCCGACGAGGCCGAGGGAGCGAGTCCGCAGCCTCTCCCCACTTGAACGCGTAGGGCCACCAATGCCCGGGTGACGCGGTACGGACGAAGCAGCGGCAGGCCCTATGGAGCCTCGTCAGTCCGCCCCACCGTGCCGGTACAGGTCTGCGTCGAGCCCGACCCGCACAGAATGTTCCGATTTTGCAGGCACAGCGGGCAGTTGATGCGGCCGCGCCGCCCATCCTGCAACTGGCGCATCTGCGCCGGCATCGCCCGACGACGCGGAGACCGCGATCATCCGTCTTGGTCGTCGACCCCATTGACCCGCACACCACGCTGGTGTGGAGGCGGGGCCTCGACACGGCCCAGAGGACGACCCCCCTTAGGTCTCTGGCCGGCGTTCAGCGCGGATTCGGCCAAAGCCGGAGCCGCCACCGGCCACCTGGCCTGGATCTCGTCCTTGCGGGGGCGCCCTCGCAGCGCGCCGAGGTGGCGGCCCGCAACGTGATCCAGCCGTCCGGGTGGTCGGTGCCTCGCCGTAGTGTCGAGGTGGACCCCGCCCGGCTCGGGCTCAGCTCGACCGTCAGCTGCTCGGGTACCTCGCCCACGCCCACGGCAGCGAACGGAAGGACTCGTCGGCCCGCTCCGCCAGCCGGTTGCGTCAACCTAGGGAGGCCCCACCTCATGAAAGGGGCCCCTACTCTGCTCGTCCCTTCAGCAGGTCTACGTTCGTAGCGTGCTGTACGAGGAGCATGTCGTTGATGCCGTCGCTCGATTCCTCGTAGCGAACGGTTGGAGCGAAATGTCACGAGTCCCCTTCACGCGCTGCCATGGCGACGACCTCGTCATGGCCAAAGCTTCTCGGCGCTTGCTCATCGAAGCCAAGGGGGCTACGAGTTCGGATCCGAGGAGCAAGCGTTTCGACAGCCAGTTCAACGCGAGCCAGGTTGGTACCCATGTCGGTCAGGCAGTGTTGCGAGCACTGCGCTGGGTGTCGCTGGGGGATGCCAACGCGGCGATCGCGCTGCCCGACGACCGTCTTCATCGGCTGAAAGTCGGCGAGGTGGCCTTGGCTATCCGCCGAGCCGGCATCGGCGTGTTCTGGGTCGACGACGACAGAAGCGTGGTGGCCGACTGCCCCTGGGACATCTGATCCTGAACTCTGGCTGCTAACCGCTTGGCCCACGGTCCCAATCGGCACGCCGCGCTCAGTCTGCCTCGGCAAATGTCCGAAGATGACTACGGGGCTGACCAACTCGTGCCGACGCCAGGCGCCCTGACTTCGGCACCACCGCGCAATAATGACGGGTGGCTCCGGCTGTTAGGCGTGGGCGAGCGGTAGCGCATAGCTGGCGATCTCGGATGGCGGATCGGGGGACCGGCCCCCACTGATGTCGGCACTTCCTGACCGCGCGGTAAGGAACGAGCCGGTGCCGGTGCGCAGGTAGGAAGACCCGCCAGTCGAGGCTCAGTCGGTTCCGAAGAGCTCCTCTACGAAGAACCGTGCGGCAGGGTCGAGGTGCTCTCCGAAGATCGCTTCGGTGACGTGAAGCACCTGCTCGGCGCTGAGCAGGCCGAGGTGGGCAGCAAGTAGACGGACATCTTCCTCGTCCTCGCCGACACGGTGGGCTGCGACCTTGAGTGCCAGCAGCATCTGTGGTGAGGCGACCATGCACCGCAGGCCGGGCACGTCGAGCACGGGCGCGGCCAAGGGGTCGTCTCCTGCGAGGAAACCTTTCACCGCGTCGTTGAGCCAGGCGAGCGGGAGCCCTAGTTCGTCGCCAACCTCCGAGGCGGCCTCATAGATGGCCATCTTGGGTTCGAAAACGGCATCGATGTCGCGAGTGGAGCGCCGGGGCTCGAAAGCCAGGGCGATGGCGGCACCGCCGACCACGTACATGTCGCCCTGGAGCCCTCGGCTGTGGAGGCGGGCTCCGAGGGCAGTGAGCGCGGCGATGATCTGCTCCCTGTCCACCTGCGTCAGCAGCGATGGAGCGAGCCGAGGGAGATGAAGATGCCCCGACGGCGGAAGGCGGAAGGCGACTCGACGATGGCGAGGGCGCGAAATCCGCGTACCTCGCTGACGAACCAGAACCGGTCCAGGAAACGGTCGGGCTCGCAGGTCCACGAGGGCCTGGCGATACCGGCGGCGGTGGCCAGATGCTCGGCCAGGGCACCCAGATAGGCGTCGTACCGATCGTTGCCGGTGGGGAGCGGACGGTCCTCCAGCGCGCGCCACCGCTGGGCGTCGGTGTTCCGGAGGGAGAACTCGTCGAGCAGCTCACGCACGGCCGGCAGGAACTCATCGCCAGCGATGACACGGCGGGCCACGCCCGCGACGGTCTGGGTGAACGCACTGTCGGGCGGGGGGTGCTCCATCAGCCAGTCCCGCAGAGTCACGACAAGGACGGTAACTGATCGTACGGCGACCTCCGAACTGAATTCGGCATGACCAGCCAGAGTCCGACAACAATCTCATCTCTTGCGTTCTCCACGGTAGTGCGGTATACAGAGGACCTCGCCACCGTTGAAGGAGACAGGATGCCGTGGACGCCAGCCAGCTGCTGAAGGGGGTGCTCGACGTCGCCGTGCTGGCCGTCGTGGCCGATCAGGACGGGTACGGCTACGACGTCGTACGCCGGCTGAGGGCCGCCGGCCTGGAGGAGGTGGGCGACGCCTCCGTCTACGGCACACTTCGGCGCCTGTTCCACAGCGGCGCCCTCACGTCCTATGTGGTCCCCAGCGAGGAAGGGCCACATCGCAAGTACTACGCCATAAACGACGCCGGCCGGGCCATGCTCGAGGAGTCGGCCAAGGCCTGGCGATCCTTCGCCGAGGTCATCGACCACCTGCTAACGGATTCGAGGGAGGCGGCATGACCATGTCGACCACATCCACCACGCCCACCACCACACCGGAGGCCGAGGCCTACCTCGCCGCCGTGCGGGACGAGCTCGACGACCTGCCCGAGGAGGAGCGGGCCGACCTGCTCGAGGACCTCGCCCTCCACCTGGCCGAGCTGTCCTACCCCGACAACCGCGACGTCGACGCGCCCCCGCTCCACGTGCGCCTCGGCCCGCCGGCCAGGTACGCGGCCGAGCTCCGGTCCGCGGCCGGTCTCCCCCCGAGAACGACCTCCCCCTCGGCCGGCACGGCGGACAACCGCCGGCTACGTGACGCCGTGGCCGGCTCCGGCGCCGGCCGTCTGGTGACCGCGGCCTGGCGTCACCCGTGGGCGCTCCAGGCCCGGTCGTTCCTGCCCCAGCTGAGCCCGGCGTGGTGGGTCCTGCGCGGCTACCTCGTGGTGGCCCTGCCCACCCTGTGGTCGTCCGATGGGATCGACGACTTCCCCGTACCCACCGTGCTCGGCAGCAAAGTCGTCGGCGCCGCGGCCGTTCTCGGTGCCGTCGTCGCCTCTGTCCACCTCGCTAATCGCCGGCTCGGCCCGCGCGCCCGGCTCGCCGTTCGGGCCGGCGACGCCGTGCTGGTGCTGGCGGGGCTCGCCCTGCTCTTCCAGGCGGAAAGCCGCCTTTCCGTCAACCATGCTCACTTCGAGAGCTCACCGCAGACGATGAACTTCGAGCTGAGCTCGCCCCACGGGCCGGTCACCAACATCTTCCCCTATGGCCGGGACGGGACGCCGCTCGAGGACGTGTTGCTCTTCGACCAGGACGGGCGACCGCTGCGGACCGCCACCCAGGAGTGGTGGCCCGACGGCTGCCGGCGCAGCGTCGCCTTCTCGCCGGCTGCCGACGGGGTGGCCGTGGAGTTCTCCTATCCCAAGCGTTACACCGTCGTGGATGGGCATCCCACGAGCCCGTGCGTGCCCACCCCCGCCCGGCCCCCGGTGCCCATCCCGCAGTTCGCACCACCACCCACGCCGTCCGAGCAGCGGGGGGCAGTGCCCCAGCCCGAGCAGCCGGGCCCCGTTCCGCAGCCCGAGCAGCCGGGCGTCGTGACCCAGCCCCCGCCGGGTCCGGTGCCGCCGAGCCAGCGCTAGAAGGTGAGGCGGCCGCTGGTCAGAGCCGCTCCACCCCCACCACCCGCACCACGGCCTCGTCTGCCTCGGCCGCTGGTCAGAGCCGCTCCACGCCCACCACCTTCACCACCGCCTCGCCGGCTTCGACGCTGGCGGCGAGATCGACGATGGCGACGATGGCCCATTCGTGGAAGCCGGCTGGGTCGTCGAGGATCTGGCGGACCTTCCACTCGGTCGGCCCCTCCGTCACCTCCGAGAGCGAGGCCGCCCGCGCCGCGCCGCCGGTGCCGATCGACTCGTGCTCGGCGAAGTACGGGGCCAGCGCCTCCTCCCATCGCGCCGGGGTCCAATCCGGGTAGAGCTCGGCGAGGGCGGAGTAACGGCGCCTGGCGGCCAGCTCGACCCGGCGGAACAGGGCGTTGCGCACCAGCACCAGGAACGCCCGGCGGTTGGCGGTCACCGGCGGCGGCGTGTCGTCGAGCGCCTCCACGGGGACCGCGGCCGCTTCGGGATCGCGCAGCTGCTCCCACTCGTCGAGCAGCGAGCTGTCCACCTGGCGGACCAGCGTGCCCAGCCACTCGGCCAGGTCGTACAGCTCCTCGGTCTTGGCCTCTTCGGGCATCGTCTGGTTCAGCGCCTTGAAGGCGTCGCTCAGGTAGCGCAGCACCACGCCCTCCGAGCGGGCCAGCTGGTAGTAGCCGACGAAGTCGTTGAAGGTCATGGCCCGCTCGAACAGGTCGCGGGCCACCGACTTGGGCGACAGCGTGTGGTCGGCCACCCATGGGTGGCCCTGCCGGTACGAGTCGAAGGCCACCGCCAGCAGCTCGGCCAGCGGCTTCGGATAGGAGATCGATTCGAGGCGGGCCATTCGTTCCTCGTACTCGAGGCCCGCCGCCTTCATCTGGGCCACGGCCTCGCCTCTCGCCTTCGACTCCTGGGCGTAGAGGACCTGCGATGGGTCGTCGAGGGTGGACTCGATGATGGAGAGGGCGTCGAGGGCATAGGTCTCGGACTCCCTGTCCAGAAGGCTGAAAGCGGCCAGGGCGAAAGGACTGAGCGGCTGGTTGAGGGCGAAGTCGGCCTGCAGGTCCACCGTCACCCGCGTCGTGCGACCGGCGGAGTCGGGATCCGGCAGTCGCTCGACCACGCCGGCGGCGACCAGCGAGCGGTAGATCGAGATGGAGCGGCGGATGTGGCGGCGCTGGGCCGGGCGGTTCTCGTGGTTGTCCACCAGCAGGTCCCGCAACGCCGCGCAGCCGTCGCCGGGGCGGTCGAGGACGTTGAGCAACATGGAATGGGACACGGCGAAGCTGGATGTCATCGTCTCGGGCTCGGCCGCCACCAGGCGCTCGAAGGTGGGCACGCCCCAGGAGACGAAGCCGTCCGGCGGCTTCTTGCGCACCACCTTGCGGCGGGCCTTCTCCTCGGGCCCGGCCTTGGCCAGCGCCCGCTCGTTCTCCACCACGTGCTCGGGCGCCTGCACCACGACCGTGCCGGCGGTGTCGTAACCCGCCCGCCCGGCCCGCCCGGCGATCTGGTGGAACTCGCGGGCGCTCAAGAGGCGGACCTTGGTGCCGTCGTACTTGCTGAGGGCGGTGAAGAGGACCGAGCGGATGGGGACGTTGATGCCGACCCCGAGGGTGTCAGTGCCGCAGATGACCTTGAGCAGCCCGGCCTGGGCCAGCCGCTCCACCAGCCGCCGGTACTTGGGGAGCATCCCGGCGTGGTGGACGCCGATCCCGTGGCGCACGAAGCGCGACAGGGTGCGCCCGAAGCCGGTGGTGAAGCGGAAGGCGCCGAGCAACTCGGCGATGGCGTCCTTCTCCTCGCGGGTGCAGACGTTGACGCTCATCAGCGCCTGGGCCCGCTCCACCGCCGCCGCCTGGGTGAAGTGCACCACGTAGACGGGAGCCTGCTGGGTCGCCAGCAGCTCCTCGAGGGTCTCGTGCAGCGGGGTCGTGCGCCACGAGTAGTGGAGCGGCACCGGTCGGGTGGTGTTGGCCACCACCACGGTGGGGCGGCCGGTACGGCGGGTGAGATCCTCCCGGAACCGGGTGACGTCGCCGAGGGTGGCGGACATGAGCAGGAACTGCGCCCTGTTCAAGGTGAGAAGGGGCACCTGCCAGGCCCAGCCCCGGTCGGGGTCCGAATAGAAGTGGAACTCGTCCATCACCACCTGCTCGACGGTGGACGAGTGACCCTCGCGCAGGGCCATGTTGGCGAGGATCTCGGCGGTGCAGCAGATGATCGGGGCGCCGGCGTTGACGCTGGAGTCGCCGGTCATCATGCCGACGGAGTCGGTGCCGAAGACCCCGCACAGGTCGAAGAACTTCTCCGACACCAGGGCCTTGATCGGCGCCGTGTAGAAGGTGCGGCGCCCGGTGGCGAGGGCGGCCAGGTGGGCACCGACGGCCACCAGGCTCTTGCCCGAGCCGGTCGGAGTGCTCAGGATGACGTTGGCGCCGGAGACGATCTCGATGAGCGCCTCCTCCTGGGCCGGGTACAGGGTGAGGCCGCGCTCCCCGGCCCATCCGACGAAGGCGTCGAACACGGCGTCGGCGTCCGCGCCGGCGGAGGCCGCTCGGGCCAGCGTGATCAGCGTCAGCGGGACTGGCCGGCGGAAGCCGCGTCGACTGGGGCGAGCTTTCCGGCCATGGGCAGGAGCCTACGACCCGCTGGCGGCTGCCCTACCCTGACCCGGTGAGCGTGGACCCCGAGCTGCTCAACCGGGTCACGTGGAAGATCCCCAACGCCCTGGCCCTCGTCGGGTCCCGCGCCGGCGACCGGCGCAACGCCATGACGACGAGCTGGATCACCCAGCTGTCCATGGAGCCGGTGCTGATCGGCATCGGGGTCGACAACGACGCCGTCACCCACCGGCTGATAACCGAGGGGGGCTCGTTCACGGTGAACCTGTGGGACGCCGAGGACACCCGCGTGTTCGTCAAGTTCTCGAAGCCGGCGGTGGACGAGGACGGCACCCTGAACGGCCGGGCGGTGCGAGCGGCCACCACCGGGGCGCCGGTGTTCGAAGAAGCGCTGGCCTGGATCGACTGCGAGGTGCGCCACAGCCTCGACCTCGGCACCCACACTCTGTTCGTGGGCGAGGTGGTCGACGCCGCCATCAACGACGACGAGGCCAGGCCGGCGGCCATGGGCGACACCCGCATGAAGTACGGCGGCGTCAAGAGGCACTAGTGCCCGGTCCCGCCGCCCCGCCGATGCCGGCGGCCTTTCTCGGCCACGGCAGCCCCATGAACGCCCTGGAGACCAACCGCTACACCCAGGCGTGGCGATCCTTCGGCGCCAGCGTGCCGAGGCCCACCGGCATCCTGGTGATCTCCGCCCACTGGTACGTCAACGCCACAGCGGTGACGGCCATGAGCCGGCCCCGCACCATCCACGACTTCTACGGCTTCCCCCAGGAGCTGTTCGACGTGCAGTACCCGGCGCCGGGCGACGCCGACCTCGCCCTCGAGGTCACCGAGATCGCCAAGCCCACCTGGGTCGGCCTCGACCACGACAGCTGGGGCATCGACCACGGCACCTGGTCGGTGCTCGTCCACGCCTTCCCCGACGCCGACATCCCGGTGGTCCAGCTCTCCATCAACGCCGACAAGCCGTTCGACTACCACCTGGACCTGGGGGCCAAGCTCGCTCCGCTGCGGGACAAGGGCGTGCTCGTCATCGGCAGCGGCAACATCGTGCACAACCTGCGGCGCATCGACTGGTCGCGTCCCGAGGCCGCCTTCGACTGGTGCCGGCGCTTCGACGACGCCGCCCGCTCGCTGCTGGAGAGCGCTCCGGAGGAGGTGCCCGCCCTCCAGGGTCACGCCGACTTCGCCCATGCCGCGCCGACGCCCGACCACTTCATCCCGCTGCTGTACCTGGCCGGCCTCGCCGGCGCCGCCGGACGGCCGGCCCAGGTTCTCGTCGACGGCTACGCCATGGGTTCGCTGTCGATGGCCTCCTACACCCTCGACGGCGCAGGCGGCGCGGGCAACGGAGGGCGAGGCGGCGCCGGCGACCAGCGGCCGGCGGCGGCGCTTCCCGACCCGGAGATCGTCTCGCCCGAGGACGCCAACATCTGACCCCTGCGGGTCGACTAGTTACGGTGGGGCTGCAGGGCCAGGATGGCGATGTCGTCGCGCTGGTGGCTCCCGTCGAGCACCGCTTCGGCCACCGCCTTCACGGTCTCGGCCGCCGACAACCCACTGCACGAGGCGAGGATGCCGGCGAGCCCGTCGCGGCCGAGCTGGCGCCCCTGCACCATCGCCTCGGTGACGCCGTCGGTGTAGAGAACGAGGGTGTCGCCGGCGCGGAGCCGGACGGTGCGGTTGTGGAACGAGACGGCGGGCAACGTGCCCACGAGGGTCCCGTAGTCACCGACGGGATGGACGGTGCCGTCCTCGTCACGCAGGACCAGTGGGAGCGGGTGCCCGCCGCTGCCCACGGTGACGCTGAAATCGCGGCCATGGGGGCGGAGGCGGGCGTAGATCAGCGTGCAGAAACGGGTGTCGTCGTGGCCGTCGTCGATGAGCAGCGTCTCGTTCAACACGGAGAGCACGTCGCTGGGGGCATCGTGGTCGACGGCAGCGGCCCGTAGCGCGTAACGGGCCGCGGCGGTGATGGTGGCGGCACGGGGGCCCTTGCCGCACACGTCGCCCATGGCGATACCCCAACCTTTCCGGGGCAGGGGGAACAGGTCGTAGAAGTCGCCGCCGATGCGCTCCCGCGCCGCCGGTTGGTAATGGGCGGCCACGTCGAGGCCCGGGATCCGGGGGAGGTGGGGCGGGAGGAGAGCGGCCTGGAGGGCCTCGGACAGCTCCTCGCTGCTCCGGCGCAGCTCCGTCTCGAACCCCACGGCCATGCGGGCGGCCAGGCGGAGCTCCAGCTCGTGGACGACCAGGAGGGCGAGATCGGTGAGTGTGGCCAGCTCCTCGTCGGTCAGCGTACGCGGCTGCTTGTCGATGACGCAGAGGGTGCCGAGGTTGTGGCCGTCGGCCATGGTCAGCGGGATGGCTGCGTAGAACCGCAAGCCGAACTCGCCGGCCACCAGTGGGTTGGCCAGCGCCACCGGATCGAGCCGGGCGTCCGGGAGCACGTAGGGCTCCGTCTGGAGGATGGCCGAAGCGCAGAGCCCCGGGCTTCGGGGGATGTCGGGGACGTCGATTCCGTGGTGGGACCTGAACCAGATGCGGTCCTGGTCGACGATGCTCACGATGGCGATGGGAACCCGTAGCAACCGGGCCGCCAGCGCAGTGATGCGATCGAAGGTGCCGTCGACCGGGGCCTCGACCACGTCGTAGCGCTGCAGGGCGGCCAGACGCTCGCGCTCCAGGAGCTCTGCGGCCACCACGATCGTCCTTTCGCACCCAAGCTGGGTGCGAAGGAGTGTACGGCGGCGCCCGGATGACGGACAGGGCGGGTGCCCCGCCGTGCGGCCCTAGTCCTGCTTGCGGGCTATGGCCTGGCCCAGCTCGTACTTGGACATCGACGAGCGGCCGGGGACACCGAGCCGCTTGGCCCGCTCGTAGAGCTCCTGCTTGGTATGGCCTTCGACGTCGACCCCGCCGGCAGAGCGACCACCGCTCGGGCCGCCCCTCTTGGCCCGCTCGTCGGACGGCCCCTTCTTCTTCTTGGGCTCCCAGTGGTCACCGACCTTCTCGAAGCTGTGCTTCAGCGAGGCGAAGGCGGTGCGGTGGGCCCGCTCCTCCGAGTCGTACTGCTCGTGAGCCGACTCGAGCGTCTTGGCGAAAGTGCGCCGAGCCTTGGCCGGCGACCTCTTGACCGTGCCCGGCAGGTCCTCCTTGGTGTCCTTCGGCATCTGCGTTCCTCCTTGCCGCTGGCCGTTGGTTCGACATCGTCGGTACCCGATGCCGGTGCCGGCGACACGCAAGGGGCGCTAGACCGGCGGCCGCGGTCGGCGGCGCGCCGCCTTCCCGGGGCAGGCGTGAGCCGGGCCCATGGTGGGCAGACTCCTTCTGGCGTTGAGCACGAGCGCCGCTGGAAGCTCTGCTACCGGGGTGCTGCGACGGCGCACCTGCTGGAGGAACTGTGCGCCGATACCTGGCGGTCTCAGCTGTTCTCGTCCTTACGCTCTCGGCCTGCTCGAGCGCCCGCCCCACCCGTGCGGTCGACATCGACGTCCCCGACGGGTTCCGCATCGACGCCGTGGTCAAGGACCTCGCCGCCCCGACCATGGTGGCTTTCGACGACCAGGGCCGGATGCTGGTGGCCGAGTCCGGCTATCACGGCGGGGGAACAGCCCGGGTCTCGCGGGTGGAGGAGAACGGGGAGAAGACGGTCCTGGCCGGCGGCAACGCCTTCGGTGACGAGGTGCCGGTCACCGCCGTGGCTTTCGCCGGTGGTGTGATCTACGTGGCCCACGCCGGCACCATCTCGGCCATAGACGAGCCCGGAAAGCTCCGCACGGTCGTCAGCGGCCTTCCCGGCCAGGGCGACCACCAGGCCAACCAGATCGTGTTCAAGGACGGCTTCCTGTACTTCACCGTGGGCACGGTTACCAACTCGGCAGTGGTCGGACCTGACAACGCCGTGTTCGGGTGGCTCAACAGCCCCAAGCTCCGCCAGCTCCACGACGTGCCCTGCCAGGACGTGGTGCTGACCGACGCCGTCTTCGATTCCGAGAACCCGCTGGGCAACGATCCCGAGCGGCAGAAGACCAGCCCCTACTCCGCCTACGGAACGGTGCAGCCCGCCGGCGCAACCGTGGCCGGCAACCCCAAGTGCAACGGGTCCGTCCTCCGCGTGCGCCCCGACGGCTCCGGGTTGGAGATGGTGGCTTGGGGGCTGCGAAACCCCTACGGGCTGGAGCTCGGGCCCAACGGCGATCTCTACGCCACCATGCACGGCTTCGACGCCCGCGGGTCCCGCCCCATCGAGGACGCCTGGGACTGCTTCTACCGGATCGAGGCCGGCGCCTGGTACGGCTGGCCCGACTTCGCCTGTGACACGCCCGTGACCGACCAGCGCTTCTCGGTGCGGAACAAGCCGGCACCGAGGTTCCTCATCGCCAACCACCCGACGGAGTCCCCGCCGGCGCCGCTCGCCCGCTTCCACCCGCACGAGGCCACCAACGGCTTCGCCTTCTCCCCCGGCGACGAATGGGGGGGCCCGGGCACCGCTTATGTCGCCCTCTTCGGCGACTTCACGCCGGCCACGGGCACTCTGGACCGGCCCCGGGGGGTCAAGGTCGTCCGGGTCGACACCTCCACCGGCGAGATGAGCACTTTCCTCGAGAACAAGACCGAGGGGCAGGCCTCCCGGCACAGCGGCGGCGGCTTCGAGCATCCTTCCGACGTCACCTTCGGGCCCGACGGCGCCATGTACATCACCGACTGGAGCATCGCCCGGGTCAGCGAGAAGGGCCTGGTCCTCGAGCCGGACAGCGGCGTGATCTGGCGGGTGCGGCCCGGCAAGATGCCCAGCGCCTTCCCCGGTGGCACGAGCCTTTTATACGCCCTACTGGGGATCGTCGCCCTGGCCGGCGCCACCGTGGCCGCCGGCATCGGCCGCCAACGCAGTCGCCGGCCGGTAGCAGGTCTTCTGGCCGGCGCCGCCGGAGGCCTGGTCATGGGCGTGTTCACCATGGCCGTGGCCGCGCCGGCGCTCGACCTGCCGTGGCACGCACCACCCCGGGTGCAGGCCACGCTCGTGATGGGTCGCTCCGCGGTCGCCAACATCCTCGAGTTCGACCTGCTCCCCCTGTTGGTGGGCACCGGCGTCCTGCTCGTGCTGACCACCCTCGGCGGGTTCGCCTTTGCCGCCCTGGTCCGGGCGCAGTCCCGCCTGCGGATCGTGCTGGCGGCGACGCTGTTCGCCCTCACCGTGTGGGCCCTGCTGCAGTACGTCGGCTTCCCGCTCGTACAGCCCCTGATCACCGAGAAGGGCTTCACCCCCGAGTGGTACGCCCTGTCCTTCGGCGTCTACGGACTGGTCCTCGGCCTGCTCCTCGCCGCCTCCCCGGCGGCGGACGACGATGGTGGCGATGGTGGCGGTGGTGGCCGTCGTGGTCGCGGCGGCGGCGGCATGGCCGTCGGCGCCGGCAGCATCGACAAGCGACAGGCGGCCCGACCGGCGACCGGGGAACGGCCGCTTTCCCAGCAGGAGCGTCTGGAGGAGTGGCGCCGGCGGCGGGCCCAGGGCGGCTGACAGACGGCCCCGCGGCTCCGGTTACCACTGCCCTGACCCACAGCGGTCAGGTGCGGTTCAGCGCAGCGGCGGCGTAGGCGACGCGGACCGGCTCGCACCAGATGACGACGGATCGTATCTTGTCGGTGGGGATCTCCGCCGGCACGATGTAGTTCTGCGACCCGACCGTGGAGCGCAGGCCGGCTATCTGGACGTAGGGCGTCTCGACCACCTCGGCGCTCGTCTCCGGGCGGGGCGCCTCGCTCAACCAGACGAACAGGTCGGTGTTCTGGGTCACGTCGAACCCCTCGAACCGGAGCGCCCGGCGACCGTCCCCGAGCTGGTAGAGGCGGGCCGTCCCCTTGCCCTTCTTCTCCAGGTCGTAGAAGTCGCCGCTCCCCAGCACCTTGGCTGTTGCCATCTCCGGCAGGGCCGGTTCGTCCACCGGTGTGTCGACCTGCTGGTCGACGGTGAGCTTCCACGGGCCTGCCGCTTCGATCTGGAGCCGGCGGGGGCCCGTCTGGATGGCGTACCCCACGCCTTCTTCGGGGCACGAGCCCTGCACCAGCCGGGACTTCTTCAGCGCCGGCACCCCGGTGATGCTGATCGAGCCGGGGCCCTCACAGCTCCAGCGCACCCGCCACTGGATGGCTCCGGCGGCGACGGTGAAAGGCTCGGTTGTATCTCCTTCTCGCCCGTCGAAGCTGGCCAGCTCCTCCCACCGGGGGGCGGCAGTCGGGCCCTTGGGTGCCGACGAAGGCGCCGCCGACGATGTAGCCGACGCGCCGCCGGGCTTCTCGGTGGCTTTGCCTCCATCGCCGCCGCTGCCGCCGCAGGAGGCGAGCAGCAGGATCAGGGCTACGGCCGTCGCCGCGGCGCGACGGTGACGGTAACGCACCCCGGTCATGGCCGGCGGGTCACCCGTCGGCACCGTCCTTCTTGGCCCGCTCGATCACCAGCTCGGCGATCTTGCGCCCCGCCTCCCTGCTCACCGCGTCGTATCTCCAGTGGATGCCGGCGTAGAGGCGGGAGATGGTCTGGTCGTCGGATCGCCGGCGAAAGTCCTCGGCCTTGTCGGGGAACAGGTAGGTGAGGATCGTCTCGGCGCCGCCGGCATAACCGGCACTGCCCGAGGGATAGGCGGGGAACCGGGGGGTGGGCAGGAGGGGCTTCCAGTCGCGGTCGAGGCCCAGGTCGCGGATGGCGTTCTCCGGGCGCGGGTTCCAGTAGGTGAACTTGGCATCCCAGGCAGCGATGCCGCCGTCGGCCATGGCGATGTTCAACAGGGCCAGGGCCCGGGCGACCCGGGGCAGGCTGAGCTTGGCCGCGGCGATGTCCTTCTCGGCCTCGCTGATGACGATGCCGGCGGGCAGGCTGGTGCCCTCGGCACCCTCCCAGAACCTGGCTATCTTCTCCTGCTCGGGAGTCAGGTTCTTCTGGATGTCGACGATCTCCTGGGCCGCGGCGCGAAACTCGGGAGTGCCGAAGGCGGGCGGGGGGCCGGGGCGGAACTGGCTGCCCGAGGTCATCACCCAAGGCTTCCACGACCCGGCCATGGGCTCGATCGGGGGAGACACCGAGCCGGGTGGCGGCTCCCAGAACCTCGGTCCCCCGCCGATGCCCGGGGGGCGCTTCCCGTCCCACTTCTGGTCGGCGCCATCGGTCTTGGCGTAGGCGATCACCTTTTCGCCCACCGCCCTCCCGAGGTCGAGGCCGGCAGCCACGTCGCTCGGGGTGTTGGTCCCGGCCTGCACCCGGGAGGTGGCGGCCTCCTCGGCCATCTCTTCGAGCCGCAGCGCCGACTCGTTGGGATAGAGGGCTGCCAGCACCGTCGAGGCGGCCCCGGCCATGGCCGCATGCTCCGAGGGGTAGGAGAACTCGGCACCGGCGGGCACCAGCGTGTCCACTCCCTCAGGCGGCTCCACCTCGTAGGCGTACTTCCAGTGCCAGCTGGCCACCGCCGCGTCGTACATGGCCACGTGCACGAGCGCGTAGTTGCGCGACGACAGCGGTGGGTTCTTCGAGACGTGCGACACGAAGTCGAGCGCGGTCTTCGTCCACTGGCTCGTCGGCAGCGGGCCGTTCCACTTGGCCACCGTCTTCTCCGCCGCGTCGGTGGGGTTGCCGGCCAAGCGCTTCACCTCGGCGAGGTCCGCCTTCGCCTTGGCCGAGCCGGGCGCCGGCGGGGGCGGCACCTTCACCTCGGCGCCGGAGCTGAGCACCCAGGTCCTCCACCGCCCGGCTGCCGGCTCGGCCGCGGCCTCGGCCGGGGCTGGGTTCACGGCGGCGCCGTCGCCGGCCTTGTCGTCGTCTCCGCAGCCCGCACCCAGCACCCCGGCGAGCAGCAGTAGGGCCATCGCGGCCGGCGCCGGCCGCCGATGGCCGGCACGGCTCGTGCCGGCTGCGGTTCCTGACACCAGAGTCCTCCCCCGTATCTTCGCAGCCGAATGCTGCACGTAGTAACGCTAACGGGTCGGGGGGCCCATTGTCACGGCTGCTCGGTCAACGGAGTCCCGGACGGCTCCGTGGTGGTGGTGGCCGGCTGGGTCGTGGTCGTCGTCGGCGGCTGGGTGGTAGTCGTCGGCGGCGGCTCCGTCGTGGTGGTCGCCGGCGGCTCGGTGGTGGTGGTCGGTGCCTCGGTCGTAGGTGTGGTGGCCGGCGGCTGGGTGGTCTCGGTCACCGTGGTGGTGGCGGTGGGGGTGGTGGTCGCCACCCGCGGGGTCCGTGGCGCCTGCGTGGTGGGTACCACCGGCGCCAGCCTGGTCGTCGGGGCGGGCATCGTGGTCGGCGGGGCCGGGGCCGGTTCCACCGGAGCCGCCGTGACCGGGACCGCGGCTGCCGGCGGGGCCGGCGCCGGCTGCTGGCGTCGCCCGGACGGTCGGTTGATGACGATCAGGCCGCTGATGGCGATCAGGACGAACGGGATGAGGACGAACACCATCAGTCGGTGGGCGAGAGGGGTCGCCGGCGGCTTGCGGGCCGCCAGCGGGGGCAGCTCGACCCGCTCCAACGACTCGACCGTCGTCTCCTGGGTGGAGGGCACGGCTTCGGTCGGTGGCCCGGTGAAGACCCCTCCGGGGGGAGGAGCGTCGGAGAGGATGAACCCGGTGGCGGCGCGGAGGAAGGAGAACTTCCCCGACGGCTCAGGATGCTCCACCTCGTCGTCCCCGAGGGTGGTCGTCGTGCTCTCGTGCATGTTGGTCCCTCAGCCGGCGTGAACCTGTCCGGCCCGAGCCGAACAGAGCGTGGTTCCTTATCGGCACTTTGGCCCCCAGCTTGAGCCCGTCATCCGAGATCCACCGCCGCCTCACCAGGCGGGGGACGCGCCGGGCTCTGAAGCGTTCGGGGCCATGGGGCGGCGCGATGGTGAACGAGTGGTGAACCCTGGAGCCAGAGGCACGAGAAGGGCTGGAGCAGCCTTCGATTGTGCCTAGGGTCGGCGTCGTGCAGCTCGTGCTGGGCATCGTCGCTCTGGTCGCAGGGGCGGCGGCGGCGTGGTTGCTCCTGTTGTACCTCCGCACCAACCGCCGGTCCGGAGAGCAGATCCGGATACTGACCGAGAGCCTTCGGAGCGCCGGCGCCGCCCAGGACTGCCTGGCCGAGGTGGAGGACCGTGCCCTGACCCTGGGAGCGGCGGTCGAGCGCCTGCCCCTCGGCGTGATCGTCAGGGGTCCCGACCGGAACGAGCTCTTCCGGAACTCAGCGGCCGCCGAGCTGGTGGGCGACCGGCCGTCGGACGCGCTGGCCTCCCGAGCGGTGGCCGAGGTCATGGCCCTGGCCGCCGCCGGGCGCGCTGAGAGCCGCCCCTTGGAGCTCCACGGGCCGCCCCGGCGGACCCTCTCGCTCACCGGCGTACCCTTGCCCGGAGGGGCCGCCGCCGTCGTGGTCGAGGACGTGTCGGAGCGCCGGCGCCTGGACACGGTGCGCCGTGACTTCGTGGCCAACGTCAGCCATGAGCTGAAGACGCCGGTGGCCGCCTTGGGCCTGCTGGCCGAGACGCTGGCGGCGGAGGACGACCTGGACGTGGTGCGCCGGCTCGTGGGGCGGATGCAGGACGAGGCCTTCCGAGTCAACGGGATCATCGACGACCTCCTCGACCTCAGCCGCCTGGAGGGAGAGCCGACGCTGCCTCACCGGCCGGTTCGGGTGGACGCCGTGGTGGCCGAGGCGGTGGAGAGCGTCCGACAGGCAGCCGACTTCCGCGGCATCCGCATCGCCGTCGGCGAGATCCCCGAGTCGTGGGAGCTCACCGGCGAGCGGCGCCAGCTGGTGTCGGCTCTGGCCAACCTGCTGGGGAACGCGGTGAAGTACTCCGAGGAGGGCTCGGCCGTGGAGGTCCGGGCCCGGGCCGGCGAGGCCATGGTCATGCTGGAGGTCGAGGACCACGGGATCGGCATCCCGTCCCGGGAGCTGGACCGCATCTTCGAGCGCTTCTACCGGGTCGACCGCGGACGAGGACGGGGCACGGGGGGAACCGGGCTGGGCCTGTCCATCGTCCGCCACGTGGCGACCAACCACGGCGGTGAGATCAGGGTCTCCTCGATCGAGGGTGAAGGGTCTGTCTTCACGCTGATCCTCCCCGTCGGTCCGGGGGCTACGACCATGCTGGCCGAGACGGGATGAGCGTCCGCATGGGTGACGCCAGCCCGACGGTTCTCATCGTCGAGGACGAGGAGTCGTTCGTGGAGGCCCTGATCGTCGGGCTCAAGCGTGAGGGCTTCCTCGTGCACGTGGCCCGCGACGGCATCACCGCCCTCGCCCTCTTCGACACCGTGAAGCCGGACCTCGTCCTGCTGGACGTGATGCTGCCCAGCCTGTCCGGCGTCGACGTCTGCCGCGAGATCCGCCGGCGGTCCCGTACCCCGATCATCATGGTGACGGCCAAGAGCTCCGAGATCGACACCGTCGTGGGTCTCGAAGTGGGTGCCGACGACTACGTCACCAAGCCATACCGCCTGCGGGAGCTGGTGGCCCGCATGCGCGCCGTCCTGCGCCGCGTGCCCAGGCAGGACGACGAGCCCAGCGACGGCACCGTTCTCGAGGTCGGCGACGTCCGGCTCGACCCGGCCCGCCACGAAGTCACGGTCAGGGGGGAGCAGCTCGCCCTGCCGCTCAAGGAGTTCGACCTGCTCGAGCTCCTCCTCGAGAACGCCGGTCGCGTGCTGACCCGCGACACCCTCATCGACCGCATCTGGGGGCCCAACTACGTGGGCGACACCAAGACCCTCGACGTCCACGTCAAGCGCCTCCGCTCCAAGCTGGAGGACGACCCGTCCCAACCGCGCTGCATCGTCACCATCCGGGGCCTCGGCTACCGGTACGAGCGCTGACGGCCGGTCTGCGAGACTGACACCGTGGTCGAGACGAGAAAGCGCTATCACGAGCAGCTCGAGGACATGAAGGACGGCACCGTCCGGCTGGCGGCGATGGCCATGGAGGAGATCGCCGCCGGCACCCAGGCTCTCCTCGACGCCGACCTCGCCGCCGCCGAACGGGTGGTGGCCTCCGACAAGGCCATGGACGAGCTGACCTACACGATCGAGGAGCAGGCCTACGTCGTTCTGGCCCGCCAGAGCCCGCTGGCCAGCGAGCTGCGCACGGTCATCGCCATCCTCCGGGTGATCCACGAGATCGAGCGGTGCGGCGACCTGATCGTCAACGTGGCCAAGGCCACCCGCCGGCTCTACCCCCACGCCCTCGACCCCAAGGTGCGGGGGCTTCTCGAGCGCATGGGTGCCCAGGCCGGCGAGCAGCTGAGGCTGGCCATCAACGCCTTCGCCGACGCCGACATGAACGAAGCCGCCGCCCTCGACGACATGGACGACGTGATGGACGACCTCCAGAAGACCTTGTTCAGGACGATCTTCGCGGCCGGCGCCCCAGACGAGGCCGCCCTCCAGCGCGCCGTCCAGGTGGCGCTGGTCGGCCGTTACTACGAACGCATCGCCGACCACGCCGTCAACGTCAGCGACAAGGTGCGCTTCATGGTCACCGGCGAGTTCCGGGCCGAGGAGGCCACCGCGCGCGAGGAGCCCGTCGGCGGGTAGACGTCCAGGGCGCCGGGGTCAGCCGAAGCGCCCGGTTATGTAGTCCTCGGTGCGTTGGTCGCCGGGCGTGGTGAAGATCTTCTCCGTGCGGTCCATCTCGACCAGCACACCGGTGCGGTCCTCGCCCTCCTTGGACACCTCAGCGGTGAAGAAGGCGGTGCGGTCGGAGACCCGGGCCGCCTGCTGCATGTTGTGGGTGACGATGACGATGGTGTAGTCACGCTTCAACTCGATCATCAGCTCCTCGATCCGGTTGGTGGCCAGCGGGTCGAGGGCCGAGCACGGCTCGTCCATGAGGATCACCTCGGGCCGCACGGCGATGCAACGGGCGATGCACAACCGCTGCTGCTGGCCGCCGGACAGCGAGAGGCCGCTCTTCTTCAGCTTGTCCTTGACCTCGTCCCACAGCGCCGCCTTGCGGAGCGACTCCTCGACGAGATCGTCCATGCTGGCCGGCTTCAAGCCGTTGACCCGGGGGCCGAAGGCGACGTTGTCGTAGATCGACTTGGGGAACGGGTTCGGCTTCTGGAACACCATCCCGATCCGCCGGCGGACCTCGATCGGGTCGACGTCGGGGGAGTACAGGTCCTGGCCGTGGAAGCGGATGCGCCCCTCGACGCGGGTGCCCGGAGTCAGCTCGTTCATGCGGTTGAGGCAACGCACGAACGTGCTCTTGCCGCAACCGGAGGGGCCGATCACCGCGGTGATCCGGTTGCCCTCCACGTTCATGGTGACGCCCCGGATGGCCTGGAAGGTGCCGTAGTAGAAGCTGAGGTCCTCCACGGCGAACACGACGCCGGACGTGGTTCGCCCCCCGGCTCTGGCCGAGGTGGACGAGGGGACCTCGGGCCGCCGCACCGGCCCTTCCTGCGGGCGCTGGTCTGCGGCGGGCTGAACGAGGCCGGCAGACGGATCGGGCACGGGGTTCACCACCGGGTCGTGAAGCGGTTGCGGACGAAGATGGCCACGGCGTTCATGGCCAGCAGCATGGCCAGCAGGACGATGCTGGCGGCGGCGGCGGCTTCGGCGAAGGCCGGCTGTGGGCGCCCGGTCCAGTTGAAGATGAGGACGGGGAGGGCCGAGAACGGGTCCCGCACGTCGTCGGGCGTGTTGAAGATGGCCACCGAGGCACCGATCACCAGCAGCGGGGCCGTCTCCCCGATAGCTCGCGAGAGCGACAGGATCACACCGGTCATGGTGCCGGGCATGGCCGCGGGCAGGACGTGATGGCGGACCGTCTGCCACGGAGTGGCCCCGAGGGCGTAAGCGGCGAGACGGATGGAGCTCGGCACCGCCCGCAGCGCCTCCCGGGCGGCGATGATGATGAGGGGCAGGCTCATCACGCCGAGGGTGAGGCCGCCGGCGAGCAGGCTCGGGCCCATTCCCATGAAGCGGACGAACACGCCGAGCCCGAGGATCCCGTAGACCACGGAGGGCACCCCGGCCAGGTTGGCGATGTTGGCCTCGACGAAGTTCGTCACCCGGTTCTTCGGCGCGAACTCCTCGAGGTAGACGGCGGCGCCCACACCCACGGGGAAGCTGAAGAGAGCGGTGAGGCCCATGAGCCAGGCCGTGCCGTACAGCGCCGCCTTGATGCCGGCCCGGGCCGGGAAGCGGGAGACGAAGTTGCCGAAGAACGCCCCGGGATCAGTGGCAAGGCGGTCCCACCCCTGGTCGTAGACCGTCCACAGGAGAAGGCCCAGGGCGAGCACGCCTAGGAAGGTGCCGAGGAAGAGGGCGGCGGCATAGGCCGAGTCGAGGACCATGCCGGCGCCACCGCGGGTGGAGCCCCGGCGCAGCGCTCCCGGAGCCTCGGCGACGGCGACAGTGCTCACTGGTACACCTGCCGGTACCGGCGGACGAGGCGGATGCTGAGCAGGTTCATGGCGAGCGTGATGACGAAGAGCGTGGCGCCGACGGCGAACAGCGACTGGTACCGCAGCGAGCCCGCCGCCGCTTCGCCGCCAACAGTCTGGGCGATGTAGGCGGTGAGCGTCTGGATCGACTCGAAGAAGTTGGTCGTGAGGTTGGGGGTGTTGCCGGCGGCGATGGTGACGGCCATCGTCTCGCCCACCGCCCGGGACACCCCGAGGATGACCGAGGCGGCGATGCCGGACAGCGCGGCGGGCAGCACGACGCGAAGGGAGACCACTCTTTTGGTCGCGCCCATGCCGAGGCCGGCCTCCCTCAGGGCCTGTGGCACCGCTCGCATGGCGTCCTCGCTGATGGAGGCGATGATCGGGAGGATCATGAGGCCCACGGCAATGGCCCCGGCCGCCGCGTTGAAGATGAAGACCCGGTCGTCGCCGAAGATCGGCCTGAGCAGAGTGGGGGTGACGAAGTTGAGGGCGAAGAACCCGACCACCACGGTGGGGATGCCGGCGAGGATCTCCAGCACCGGCTTGATGACGCCCCTCACCCGGGGCCGGGCGTACTCCGAGAGGTAGATGGCCGTAGCCAGGCCCAGCGGGACACCGACGAGAAGGGCGCCGGCGGCGATCATGAGGGAGCCGTTGAGCAGGGGCAGGACGCCGAAGTCGCCGGCCTCGATCTGCCCACCTAGCGGCGCCCAGCGGGTCCCCGTCAGGAAGTCGAAGAGCGGGACCTTGGCGAAGAACCTGGCCGCCTCACTGGCCAGTACGGCCACGATGCCCACGGTGACGAGGACCGAGACGACGGCGCACAGGAGCAGCATTCCGACGACGAACCGCTCCCCGGGACGGGAGCGACGGCGCGCGATGTCAAGGTCGGGAGCCTGGGGGGGGATCGCCATAGCGGGACCGCCGGATGCTATCGCCGGGGCTCGCCGGCGGTCCCCGTGCGGGCAGTCCCAAGGAGCGTCAGGACGCCGGTCCCAGGAGGTCGAGGCCCTTCTCGTAATCCTCCTTCGGCGCCGACGTGTAGCCCACGTCCTCGATGAGCTCCGGTGTGGTCTCCAGGTAGAACCTGACGAATTCTCGGACCTCGGGGCGGGCCAGTGCCGTCTTCTTCACGTAGATGAAGAGCGGGCGGCTCAGGGGATAGTCGCCCGATTCCACCGTGGCGTTGCTGGGTGCGACGCAACCGTCGCCCTCGCCTGAGATCTTGATGGCCTTCAGCTTCTCCTCGTTCTCGGTGAAGTAGGCGAAGCCGAAGAACCCCCATGACCTCTTCTCACCCTCGATGCCCTGCACGAGGGTGTTGTCGTCCTCGGACGCGGTGTAGTCCGACCTCGGCCTGAGGCTCTCAGGCTCCTTCGGGTCGCCCAGCACCTCCTCCACGAAGAAGTCGTAGGTGCCCGAGTCCGTGCCGGGGGCGAAGATGGCGATCTTCTCGTTGGGGAACTTGGGATCTACCTGGTTCCAGGTCCTCGCCCCGCCCTCCTTGAAGATCCCGGCCAGCTGCTCGAGGCTGAGGCAATCGACGAACCGGTTACCGGCAGAGGTGACGATGGCGAGACCGTCGAGGCCGACCCGGAACTCGGTGAACTCGACACCGGCCGCCGCGCACGCCTCCTTCTCCTCGTCCTTGATGGCTCGGGAGGCATCGGCTATGTCGATCTCCCCGGAGCAGAACTTCTTGAAGCCGCCGCCGGTGCCCGACGTGCCGACCGACACCTTGACGCCGCCCTGCTCCGTGCGGAACTCCTCGGCGATGGCCTCGCTAATGGGTGCCACCGTGGACGATCCGTCGATGACGATCGAACCACGCAACGCTCCGTCGCCCGACCCCCCCGTGCCTGCCGTGTTGTCGTCGGTGCCGCCGCACGCGCCCAGTGTCACCAGCACGGCGAACGCCCCCGCCACTGCGCCGTCCCTCCGTGTACCGGATCTCTTCATGATGCGGTCCCTCCTGTTCTGGTTGGTGGCCATGGCGGGCGGAAACTCCGACTCCCCGAAAGCTAGAAGGGCTGGCTGACGGCAGGACCGCCTGCAGGTGACCTTCCGGTGAACACGACCGGAACATCGGTGTCAGTCTGGTGGGGGCTCTTCATCCCGACGTAGACGGTTTCTCGTGAGCCGCCGGCGGTAGGCATCTCGCCGCCAGCCACGTGGTGAGCGGTACCGCCGCCACCAGCCCGATGCTGCCGACGAGGGTGCGGACGATCTCGACGGCCACCACCTCGCTGTTGGCGATGGAGGCGAGGGACTGCTCGGCCAGCACGAACAGCACGAACAGGGGCATGGAGGCGCCGGCATATGCCAGGAACAGTGTGTTCACGGTGGAGGCGACGTGGTCCCGCCCGATGCGCAGCCCGGCCAGGTAGATGCGGCGGGTGGACATGGTGGGATCGGCGGCCCGCAGCTCCCACACCGCGGACGCCTGGGTGACGGTCATGTCGTCGACGGCGCCCAGGGCACCTATCACCACGCCGGCCAGCAGGAGGCCGCGAAGGTCGAGCTCTCCGGCCACCGAGGACAGGAAGGCCGCTTCCTCGCTCCCGTAGCCCGAGAAGCGGGCCAGCTCCAGGAAGGCGACGGCCAGTACGGCCGTGAGGGCCAGGCTGCCGAGAGTGCCGAGCAGGGCGACGGTGGTCATGGCGTTGAAACCGTGGGCCGCGTAGAGGGCGACGAAGGAGATGGCGGCGGCGGCCACCACCGACACGGCGATCGGGTTGCGGCCGTCGATGAGGGCGGGGAGCGCGAAGGCGAGCAGCACGACGATGCTGGCTATCAATCCGGCCAGCGCGCTCAAGCCCCGAAGGCGGCCCAGCACGACCACGGCCACGGCGAAGAGCACGGCCAGCCACACCAGCACCGGCTTGCGGCTGCGATCGGCGAAGTTGTAGTTGAAGCCCGGCTCGGCGCCCGGTGAGTAGCTCAAGACCACGCGGTCACCGACGTCGAGCTCCGGGGTGGTGGCCGACGCCGGGAACTCGAGGTTGGTCACCTCTCCCCGGTCAGGTCCGTTCAGCAGCTCCAGGTGCACGAGGTCGCAGGCGAGGCCGGCCTCCGGCGAGGCGTTGACGCAGCCCTTCGGATCGATGTCCACCACCTTGGCGTCGACGAACTCCGACGTGGTGAGCTCGCCGAGGTCCGGCCGGTCCCCCGGATCGCCGGGGCGGAGCACCACCATGGCCGCCACGGTGGCCAGCGCCAGCGCCACCGCGACCAGGGTGAGCACCCGTTTGAGGGCAAGGTCGACGGGCTGGTCGTGACGATGGGCCATGCTCGCTGCATTCTCCCGGCTTCACGACGTAGGGCGGCGGACCCCCTGCCAGTCGAGGCCCGGTTCGGCGACTATGACCTCGTCGACCTTGCGTTGCATGGCGTGGGCCAGGGCGGCCACCAGGGCCTCGGTGGCCAGCGGCCGCTGGCGGGCGAGCGCCTCGGTGATCCGGGGCAGGTCCTCGACCGGCATCCCCGCCTTCACGAACGGCTGCCACACGTGCTCGACGAAGAGGGACACGAAGCGGTCGGCCAGCTTGTCGGTGGCGGCGCGGATGTCGGCCGCCACCTCCATCACCGCGGGGATGGGCACGCCGTCGGCGGCCAGCTGCGCCCCGGCATCGAGCAGCGCCGGGCTCGGCGCCACCAGGCCGCCGCCCACGGGGGCAGGGATCACCAGCTCCAGCTCCAGGGCGAGGCGGGCGCTGTCGGGGTCGATGCCGGGGAACAGCTCGGCCAGCTCAGCCGGCGATACGGATCTCGGCTGCTCGGTGGTGAAGGGCTGGGCCAGTGCCTCCTCGAACCCGAGCACGTCGCCGAGGCTGCGGTTGGCCTCCCACGCCTCGATCAACTCGCGGATGGCCGTGAGCGGGTAACCCCGCCGGAGCATGCTCAGCACCAGGCGCAGCCGGGCCAGATGGTCCTCGCCGTACCAACCCCGCCGCCCGTCCCGGCGGGGCGGGGGCAGCAGGCCCCGCTCCTGGTAAAGGCGGACGTTGCGCACGGTGGTGCCGGCCCGGCGGGCCAGCTCGTCGACCGGCCATTCATCCTCGGAGGCGGCCACTCCCGTACCTTACCCCTCACGATCCCCTGTTTACTGTGCCATTGCTCGATGGTATGATCGAGCCATGACCGCTGCCTCCTCCCCCATTGACTGGGTGTACGTCGTCAGTCCCTTCTGGCTGTACGGGATCATCGTGCTCGCCCTTCTCGCCTTCGGCTCCAACGAGGAGGCCACCAACCCGGTCACCATCTTCTTCAAGCGCATCTCCACCAGCCTCGAGACGGCCACCGGGTACCCCGCGTGGTCCATGGCCGGGGCGTTGACGGGCCTCACCTTCCTCGCCGTGGCCGCCATGGGGCTGTACTGGGACGTCGCCTTCCACATCGACAACGGCCGGGACAAGGACCTCTTCACCCCGTCGCACGTGATGATCCTGCTGGGCCTCGGCGGTCTGGTGTGGTCGGCGGGCACGGCGGTGGTCTTCGCCAGCATCGACAAGGCGGCGGTCCGGCTGCGGCTGGGCCCGGTGCGCCTCCCGTGGTCGGCCGTGGCCCTGGCCGGGCTGGGCATCGGGGGCGTGGCCGCTTTCCCCCTCGACGACCTGTGGCACCAGGCCTACGGGATCGACGTGACCCTCTGGAGCCCCACCCACCTTCAGCTGGTGGCCGGCGGTGGGCTCGGGCCGATCGCCGTGTGGCTCATGATCCGGGAAGGCCGCCGGGAGTGGTCGGGGCGGGGCTCGCCCACCGTTCTCGGGCGGATCATCGAGGTGACGACGTTCGGTGCCATCCTCACCGGGCTGTCCACCTTCCAGGGTGAGTTCGACTTCGGCGTGCCGCAGTTCCAGGCGCTGTACTTCCCGATCCTCGTAGCCGTGGCCGCCGCCGTGTCCCTGACCGCAGCACGAATCGCTCTGGGTGCCGGCGGCGCGGTGTTGGCCGTGATCGGTTTCCTCGTCCTGCGCGGCGTGCTGGCCCTGCTCGTGGGTGGGTCGCTCAACCACACCGTGCCCCGTTTCCCGCTGTACATAGCGGGCGCGTTGGCGGTGGAAGCGGTGGCCTGGTTCCTGGGGACCGATCGCCGGCTGCGCTTCGCCGCCGTGGCCGGCGTGGCCGTCGCCCTCTTCGAGCTGGTGGGCGAGTCGATCTGGGTCGACCTGTCCGGGTGGGGCGACCCGTCGGCGTCGTTGCTGCCCAAGGCCCTGGTGTTCTCCACCCTGGCCGCGGTGGCCGGCGCCGTCATCGGTACAGCCCTGGGTGGTGCAGCCGACAGCACCAACTCCGATGGTGCCGGCGTGGACGACGCCGTGGCCGGCCAGCGGCGGGTCCCCGCCGCGGCCTTGGCCCTCGCCGGCGTGGGCCTCGTGGCGGCCATGGCCTACCCGCTGCCCCGCAACGTGGGGCCGGTGGACGCCGTCATCAGCCTGCAGCGCACCGGCACCGGCGACGAGGCTCTCGCCACCGTCACCCTCGATCCGCCCGACGCGGCCGAGAGCGCGACTCTCTTCGGCATCGTCTCGTGGCAGGGCGGCGGGCGGGTCAGCGCCGAGCTGCGTGAGGTGGGGCCCGGCCGCTACGTGGCCTCCCGGCCCGTTCCCGTGACCGGCAGTTGGAAGTCGATGGTCGGGCTGCAGCGGGGCTCACAGGTCATGGCCGCCCCGATCTACCTGCCGGCCGATCCCGAGATCGGTGCGCCGGCCGTGCCCGCTCTCGCCGAGCGGCGGGTGGCGTTCAGCCGCAACACCGACATCCTGCTGCGGGAGGCGAAGGACGGGCCGGCGTGGCCGGCCATCGCCGCCTACCTCGGCGTGGCGGTGGTGGCCTCGATGTGGCTCTACCTCCTCGGGTTGGCCGTGGTCCGCATCGGCCGGCGTGACACCGAGGATTCCGGCGATGCGGGCCCGTCGTTGCGCCAGCCGGCGCCGCCTGTGCCCCCTCCGGTGCCGGTGGGCAGTTGGGGCGGCACGGTGCCCGGCGCCGCCCCCGCCACCCGCAGCTGACCGAGCCCAGGCCCACTCAGGCGGCCACCACGTGCGCGGCTCACCCCGCTCCCAAGCGCCTTACGAGTACATGGGGGGCGGAAAGAGCCCGGTATGTACTCGCAGTGTCAGGCGGGGGCCGGCGGCGGCCGTGCTGTTCTAGAAGACGGCGTGCAACCTTGGCCCGCTTCCGGCGTGGGCGCTGCCTGGCGAGTCGACGACCTGCTGCTCGCGTCGGCTCTGGCGGGTCGCCCCTCCTCGACGGGCCGGGCCGGATGATCGCCCTGCTCAAGGGGACGAGACCTCTACGACCGTCGTGCCCACTGCCGTGGGCAAGGGAACCGGTTCGCCGTGCTCACGCAGGCTGGCGATGTGGAGTCCTATGGCCTCGCGGATCAGCCGGTCGACTTCGACGACACTCGAACCGGCGGCGACACATCCCGGCAGGTCCGGCGCGTAGGCGGAGTACGAGTTGCCCTCTCCCTCGATGATCACGGCGTAGCCACTCATCTTGGTCCCTTCAGACCGGCCTGACGCAGCACGCTGGCCAGCGTCCCCGGCCTGATCTCTGCTCCGAGGTTACCGGAGACGGTCACCGTGCCCGGCTTCATGGGGTGCCGGAACTGCCGATGGCTGCCCGTCTGTCGCGCCAGCTGCCAGCCCTCGTCTTGGAGCATCCGGATCACCTGGCGCACCTTCATGAGGGCGCGCTCGACTCGTGAATGTTTCCGACACCCGGAACCACGGCGTGTCCTTCCGTCGTAATGAAGGGCAGCGATGGCTGCGAGGTGGTGCGTTAGCGGAATCGACGGTATCTCGGGGGTGTGACGGGATAGACAAATCTCCGTGAGCGAGAGGGTCGAGCTGGTCTGGTACGGGGACGACGCGCCCTGGTACGACCACGGGCCCCAGCACCCGCTGCGGCCGGCACGGGTGATCCTGACCCGGGAGCTGATCCACGGCTACGGCATCGTCGACGGGCAGCGGGTGGTGGAGAGGCCGGCCCGGGACGCCACGGTCGAGGAGCTCCTGCTGGTGCACACCGAGCCGTACGTGGACGCCGTCACCCGGGCCGGCCACGGCGAGTCGGGACCGTGGGGGCGGTTCGGGTTCGGCGCCGGTGACAACCCGGTGTTCCCCGACATGCACGAGGCGTCGAGGCGGGTGGCGGGGGCTTCGCTGGTGGCGGCCGAGGCGGTGCTGTCGGGGCGGGCGGAGCATGCGTTCAACCCGGCCGGCGGGCTGCACCACGCCATGCCGGAGCGGGCCAGCGGGTTCTGCGTGTACGACGATCCGGCCATCGCCATCGCCTGGCTCCTGGACCAAGGGGTGGAGCGCGTGGCCTACGTCGACGTCGACGTCCACCACGGGGACGGGCCTTCCGCCATCTTCTACGGGGATCCGCGGGTGCTCACCGTCTCCATCCACCAGTCGGGACGGACGCTGTTCCCCGGCACCGGGTTCGTGCACGAGCTCGGCGAGGGCGACGCCGTAGGCACCAACGTCAACATCGCCCTGCCGCCGGGTGTCGGTGACGAGGGGTGGCTGACCGCCTTCACCTCCGTGGTGCCACCGCTGGTGGAGGCATTCCGGCCGGGCGTGCTCGTGACCCAACTGGGCTGCGACACCCACCAGACGGATCCTCTGGCCAACCTGGCCTTGACCACGATGGCCTACCGCCGCACCGCTTCGATCCTGCACGATCTTGCCCACCGCGCCGCCGTTGGGCGTTGGCTCGCCACCGGGGGCGGCGGCTACCAGTGGGGCGCCGTCGTCCCCCGGGCCTGGACGATCTACTTCGCCGAGATGGCCGGTGTCGAGCTGCCCGACGAGCTGCCGGCGTCATGGGTGGAGCAGGCCAGCGCCCAGGTCGGTCGCGCCGTCCCTCGCACCCTATCCGAGCCGGCTCTGCCCGTTGCCGCCGGCGAGGCCGACGCCGTGGACGAGGTCGTCGAGGAGGTCCGTCGCACGGTGTTCCCGCTGCATCCGATCGGTTAGTTCCGATCATTCGCCCGACTTCGCCATTCGAGCAGAACCGCGCTTCGAGGCAGCGCGGGGCCATGGTGGATGGCCGGCTTCTCATGCGAAGAGGACTGGAGAATGGGTGGGGAAAGGCGAAGGCGCGATTCCGCGGAATCGCCGACGCGTCGATTCAATTGGCCCCGAACGCTCGCTCGACGGGCGGCGCCTCAGATGAGGAGCGCGATGCGACGGTAGGCAGCAAGGAGCTCCTCAGCAGCCGGGCCAGCCATCCGAGGATGCGGCACGATCTGTCGGTGATGCATGGCGATCGATGCGGCCTGGGAGGTGCCACAGGATCCAGCGCCGCGCCTTGGCCTCGGAACTGGCGAGGGGCCCGCTGAGGCACAGCAGCTGGAACCACCGCGACCAGGCGGCGCCAAAGCACGCCACGGTCATCCAGGCCGGTTGGCTTCTTCGGGCCAAGCGGCGACGTCGACCAGATCGGTCACCTCGGCCACCGCCGATCCCAACCGCTGCTCGCCCTCCTGGCTGGCAGCCACAGCCTCCGAGGTGTGGCGCCGCTCTTCGGCCACCACCGGGACCGACACGGTGGTGCTCGACATCATTGCTCGCTGGTGGAGATCCGCGCCCAGATCAGGAGGTGTCGTGATGATCGGGTTGGGTGTCTTACCGTCGTACCCGGGGGCTTTTCGTCATTGCTCCGCATTTGGTGCCGGTAAATGTCGGCGGCTGAGGCTGGCGACGCCGGCCAGGAGTCCCAGGACACCGACTGCCAGCGCGATGAGGGCCAATCGCTCGGTGTCGTCCGCCTCCTTCGATGAAGAATCCTCTACGGCGGCGGGTGCGGTCTGGGCGCCGGCATCGCCGGCGGTGAGCGCCAGGACCGGCGCTGGGTGCTCCGGCTCCTCGCCACCGGGGGCGGCCTCGTCGATCCAGCGGACCACCTCACCGGAGGCGTAGGTCTGGACCGCCTTGAACACGAGCTGGTCGGCGTTCTCGGGCAGGGGCCCCACCGAGACCTCGAACTCCTGGAACTCACCCGGGTTCACCGGACCGCCCGTCCAGGTGATCTTGGAGACGGCCTCGGTGACCGCTTCCGCGCCCTCCCGCTCGACGGGTCGCTCGAGATTGGTCTTCTCCGTAGTGAAGGCCCAACCCGGCTGTGGGCGCACGCTCACCGACGACAGCGGGTGCTCCGGCGGGAAGGTGAGCTCCAGCTTGACGGTTCCCGAGTCCGGCCGCTCGTTGGGCACCCGGAAGGCGAGCTTGGCGAAGCCGCCCTTGGCCGCCTCCCCGGGGTTGACGGTGACGTGGGCAGCCGCCGGGGCGGCGACCACGGCCAAGGCCAGGACCACGGCGGCCATGGCGGCCGCAAGGGCTGATCGCCGGTCGGGGCCGTTGCGGCTTCGTCGCTGGGTGCCGGCAGGGCGGGGCGGCACGGCGGCGGCCGGGGCAGCGCCGGCGGCGCGGGCGTGGAGGGGCGGAGCGCCGGCGTGGAGGAGCGGGGCGCCGGTGGATCGGCGGGTGGCGCCGGGTTGGCCGGGCGGCGGGGTGCCGGCGGATCGTCGGGTGTCGCCGGGTTGGCCGGGTGGCGGGGTGCCGGCGGATCGCCGGGTGGCGTCGGCGTGGCCGGGCGGCGGGGTGCCGGCGGATCGTCGGGTGTCGCCGGGTTGGCTGGGCGACAGGGTGCCGGCGGGGGCGGCGGGGGCAGCATCGGCCGGGGCTGCTGCGGTGCGGGTCATCGTTGCTCCTTGTCTCGGGATCTTCAGCGGATGGGGACTGTGGCCGCGGCCCGGACGACGTCCACCTCGGTGAGGCGGGTGGCGACCTCCAGCCGCCAGCGGCCGGCAATGGGCACGTCGAAGCCGTAGGCGGCGAAGTGGCCAGGGCCGGCTCGCCGAAGGGGAGCGGTTATCGGGCCTACGTCCTTGGCCGGCAGGCTGAGCCGGGCCGTGAGGTCCTCCACGTCCCGCACGGCGCCGGCCGGCGTGAGGGTGTACAGGTGCAGGTCGAGGCGGCCCGCCTTGGCCGGGTCCACCGTCACCTCCACGAGCAGGCCCTTTGCCACCAGCTCGACGGAAAGCGGCTTCGCCAGGGCCGTGTTCGCCGGCACGGCATTCACCAGCAGGGCGGTCACGGCCAGGATGGTCACGGCCACCGCCACCTCGGCCAGCACCGACCGGCGGAGCCGCGAAATCGTAAGAGCGGGCCCGCTGGCGGTATCGGCGGCCGGTCCCACGGCGGCGTCCGTTCCCGCTGCGCCTGCCGCCGTGCCCGCGCCGGGGTCGGTTCCCGCGTCGGCGTCGGTTCCCGCGGTGGCTGCCGCCGTTCCGGCGGGGGCGTTCGCTCCCGCGGTGGCTGCCGCCGTTCCGGCGGGGGCGGTAGCGCCTCGACCCCCGGCCGAGTAGTCGGCCGGGGCGGCGTCTGCTGCCTCGGAAGCGGTGGCACCTGGGCCGGGCGAGAGGGCCGGCCCAGGGCTCCCGTAACGCCGCCGCACCCACCTCCGGCTGGCCGTCGCCAGCCCCACCATCCCGGCGAAGAGGGCGACCTTCACCAGGAGCAGCCGCCCGAAGGTGGTCGTGGTGAGGGCATCGAGGCTGCCGACCTGGCGCCAGCCCTGGAGCGTGCCGGTGGCGAGTATGACCACCACGGCGACGAAGGCAACCCTCGAGAACCGTGGCACCACCTTCCGCATGGTGCCGGCGTCGCCTTGGGGCAGCAGGACGGCCGCGAGGACGACGAGGCCCCCCAGCCACACGCTGACCGCGCCCAGGTGGGCCACGTCGGCGGCCATCGCCAGCGGGACGAGGCTGCCCGCGCCGGCATGGCCGGCGAGCCCTGGCGTGGCCAGCAGCGCGGCGCCAAGCAGAGCAGCAGCGGCGAGGACGGGCCACCCCGCGGGCCGGTGCGAAACAACCAACGGCAGGCCACCGCTCGCCCCGGTTCCAGCTACAGGTCGACGCTCGGGGACGAGCTGGGGCGCAGCGGCGATCGGCGTGCCGCCGCCCCCACTTGCCCCACCTACCGGTCGGGGCTCGGCGATGGCCTCGGGCGCACCAACAGAGGCAAGGCCCCCGTCCGAACTTGTCCCACCTGCCGGCGGTGACTCGGCGACGGGCTCGGGCGCACCAACGGGGCCACCGCCACCGGCAGGCGGCGCTACCTCCGCGCGCACAGGCCGAGGGTCACTCCCATCGGCACGATCGTCCTCCCGCCGATAAGCGGCCACCTCGCCCTTGGCATTCCGGCGGGAGAGGAGCCACAACAATCCGCCGGCGAGCACGAGTAGGGCCAGCCGGGCGGCCCAGACTCTGCCGAAGCGGGTTTCCAGTACCGCCGAGTACACCGACGGCTTCAGCGCATCGGCGAGGCCGAGGCCGCCGGCGTAAGCGCCCTGCAGGCCGATCCCGAGGGCGGTCCCGATCATGGCCACCATCCAGGCGCCGGCGATCATCCGCCTGGCCCTAGGTCGGAAAGAGCCCTCCGGCCACAACAAGAGGATGAAGGCGGTCCCGCCCACGAGCAGCAGCAGAGAGGCGAACACGGCGAACCGCACAGCGCCGTAGGCGGCGCCCACAGCGGTACTGCCACCCTCGGCGTTGAGGAGCCGCTGGGCGAGGGCCTGGCCGTCCTCGCTGCCGGGCGGCGCAGCGCCGACCAGGAAGGTGAAGGCGCCCCGAACCGGGTGCGAGTCGGCCGAGAGAACTCTCCAGGTGACGACGTAAGCACCCTTCTCCAGGGCGGGAAGCTCCAGGGCGACGGCGCTCGACCGCCCGTCCGGGTGGCGGGCGCGACCCGTCTCCAGGCGCTCACCGTCCTCGTCGAAGACCCGGATCGATCCGAAGGAGACCTCTACCGACTCGGTGAAGCGAAGCACTACCTGACGCGGCGGACGAGCCAGGACGGCGCCGCCACCGGGCTCGGTCTCCGTCAGCTCGGCATGGGCGGCCGCCGGCGAGGCCGCCGCGAACAGCAGGCCGATTGTCAGCAAAGCCCCGCCCAGGGCCCTCGCCATGCGAGTCACGCCACCGACACGTCGTCCGGGAACCGCCTCACCCGGCGGATGGACTTCTGTGCGCCAGGCTGCGCGTCCGGGAACCGCCTCACCCGGCAGATGGGCTTCTGTGCGCCGAGGCTGCGCGTCCGGGAACCGCCTCACCGGGCGGATGGACTTCTGTGCGCCAGGCCGCGCGTCCGGCAGCTGCCTCACCCGGCGGATGGGGCTCTGTGCCCAAGGCCGCGCCACCGGCAGCCGCTTCACCTGCGCCATGGTCTCAGGTCGCTGCTTTCGCACATTCGCCGGCGTCTCATTTGCTGCCGAGCTTCCGACGCAGGCCGTGCACGGATCGGCCTTCTCACTTGCGCCTCGGCTTCTGCCGCTTGGGGTTCGGCTTTCGGGCAGGCCCGCTCGCCTGTCGCGCCCGGCCCTTCGCTTTCGGGCGGCTGGTTGTCGGCGGTGTTCGCCCGGCAGGTCCCGAGAGGGCGTAGCGGACGGCCCACGCCGCGGCGGCAAGCCCTCCGGCCAAGGTGATGCCGACGGCGGCCACGGCGGCCTTGCTCGTTCCGCCCGCCTCGTCCTCGGCATCTACCGGGGACGGGGGCTCGATACCGGCGTAGACCAGTTGCGCGGAATCGGCGGCCCCGATCTTGTTGCTGGCGAGACGGCGCTCGCCTCCGCCCTCCATCCCGACCGTCAGGGGGAAAGCCAGGGTCGACTTTCTTGCCGCGGTTCCGGCCACGCCGAAATACGCACATCCGAACGGCGGGATCTTTCCGCCGGTGAAGCGGACGACGCTCGTCTCCCTCGCGCTCGTCCAGCCGAGAGCGTCGAGCACCCGGTCGAGCTCGAAGCCCTCGGGCACTTCCACCTCGACCGATACCACGGGGGCCTCCTCGGCGGCCACGCCGATGTTCACCGTCGCCGGCTGGCCCGGCTCGATCCGAACCGGCGTCGCACAGGAGTGCGCTGGCGCCGATCTGGCTGCCGCAAGCGTCGCCAGTAATGCGACGATGAGGGCTATGCGACGCATGTTGGTCACCGTAGCCATTGCCTTCGGGTTCCTCGCAGCCTCGGCCGCGCCGGCCTCGGCCCACAGTGCCGCCGGCGTCAGTGCCACCAACTACCTCACCCGCCTGGAGCGGGTGACGCCGGAGGTACCCGGTGTGAAGATGCGCGTCGTCGAGAGCGGGAGCCGCTTCGAGGTGGTCAACACGACCGACCAGGAGCTCGTGGTCATCGGGTACCAGGAGGAGCCGTACCTCCGGATCGGTCCCGGCGGGGTGTTCGAGAACCGGCGCTCCCCCGCCACCTATGTCAACGCCAGCCGCCGGGGCACCAGCACCGTTCCTGGCAGCGCCGATCCCGAGGCGGCGCCGGTGTGGAAGAAGATCTCCGACGGCGATGTGGCCCGCTGGCACGACCACCGCATCCACTGGATGGGCGACCGGGACCCGCCGGCGGTGCGGCGTGCTCCCGACCGCCGCCACGTCGTGATACCCGAGTGGACCATCGCCATGCGCATCGGCGAGCGCGACATCGAGGCGCGGGGCGACCTGCTCTGGGTGCCGGGGCCGAGCGCAGGCCCATGGCTGGCTCTCGCCGTAGTTCTTCTCGCGGGCGTCACCGCCCTGGCCCTCACCAGGGCGTGGGGCCGTTGGCTGGCGGTGGTCACGGGCGCCCTCGTGATCGCCGACGTCGTCCACGTCGTGGGTACCGGCTTCGCCGAGGCGGGCTCGGTCGGCACCAAGATCGCCTCCGTCGCCGGCTCCAGCCTCTTCTCCGTCATCGTCTGGATCGCCGGTGCCGTCGCTGTGTGGATGCTCGCCCGCCGCCGGCCCGAAGGGCTCTACGCCGCCGCCTTCGCAGGTGTCTTCATCGCCTTGCTCGGCGGAGTGGCGGACCTAGGCGACCTGTCCCACTCCCAGGTCCCCTTCGCCTGGGGCGACACGCTGGCCCGTGTGCTCGTCGGCGTCTCCCTGGGCGCCGGCCTGGGAGTGCTCGGTGCCGCGGTCGTGGGGCTGCGCAGGAGCAACGAGACGGGCCGGACCTCGGCCACGGCCACGGCCGCCGTGGCCAAAGGTGACTGACGATCGGCAGGCGCCCTAGCTCCATTCCATACCGTTACCTAGTAGTATCATTTGTATGGCGAAAGAGAAGGCTACGATCACAGTAGATCGGGCCAAGCTGGCAGAGGCCCGGAGCCTGCTCGGCGTGAGCTCCGCCTCGGCGGCCATCGACATCGCCCTCACAGAGGTGGTCAGGCGGGCGCGGCTCCGCAGGGACGTCGAGGCCTATCGACGCGTGCCGGCGACCGAGCAGGAGGTGGCCCTGGCCGAGGTGCATCCTGACTTCGGCGATCTCACCGACGACACCGACTGGGACTCCGAGTGGCCCGACCACCAGTAGTCCAGCCGGCGCCGAGGCGTGGCGATCTCTGGTTGGCGGAAATGGACAAGCGTCGCCCGGTGGTCGTCCTGACCCGTGATCCCCTGGCCCGGATGCTGAGCTCGGTGATCGTGGGCCCGGTGACCTCGACCATCCGTGGTCTCACCACCGAGGTCGAGTTGAGTGAGGCGGACAGCGTGCGCCGCAGGTCGGTCGTGAACCTGGACAACCTCCAGCTCCTGGCCCGGGATCGGCTGGTGCGAAAGGTGGGCAAGGTCGAGCCGGCCACCTTGGACCGGATCTGCGCTGCCGCCGCAGAAGCGATCGGCTGCCCTGGCCACTGAGCTGAGTCGGCGGTGGCGGTGCGCCGGGGATCACGCCGGCGGCGACGGTGGCAATGCTCCGAGGATCATGCCGGCGACGGTGGGGGCGGGCCGATGCCGCCAAGATCACGCCGGCGGCGACGGTGGCGATGCGCCGAGGATCATGCCGGCGGCGACGGTGGCGTTGGTCTCCTGGTCGACCAGGATGAAGCTGCCGGTGGTGCGGTTCCGCTTGTAGCTGTCGAAGGCGAGGGGGGCGGCCAGGCGCAGGTGGACGGTGCCTATGTCGTTGGGGCCGAGGCCGGTGGCGGTGGCGTCGGGCTCGAGGGTCTCGATGTCGAGGCGATGGCGGAGGGTTTCGACCGTCGCCTCCGCCCAGCGGGTGGTGTGCTTGAGGGCGTAGGTGGTGCCGGGCACGAGGGGCGCCTCGGCAAACCAGCACACGACGGCGTCCAGCTCGTCGGCCACCTCGGGGGCGACGCCGGGCTGGCACAGCAGGTCGCCACGTGTCACCTCCACGTCGTCGGCCAGCCGCACCGTGACCGGGGTACCGGCCGGCGCCGCGTCCACCGGGCCGGTAAAGGTGTCGATGGACTCGATCCTGGTGTCCATGCCGCCCGGCAGCACTACCACCTCGGCACCACGGCGCAGCACGCCGGCGGACACCTGGCCGGCGTAACCGGCAGACGCCCCAGCGCCGTCGCCGACGGGCAGCACCCACTGGACGGCCATGCGGGCTCCGATGGGGTCGTCGGCTGGGTCGTCGTGGGGAGGCACGTCCTCCAGGTAGGCCAGCAGCGGCGGGCCGTCGTACCAGGGCATGTGCCCTGAGGGGTCCACCACGTTGTCGCCGGCGAGCGCCGAGATGGGTAGGAAGGTGAGGCCCGGCAGTTCCAGTGAGGCGGTGAAGCTGCAGAACTCCTTGACGATGGTGGTGAACACCTCTTCGTCCCAGCCGACCAGGTCCATCTTGTTGACGGCGACCACCACGTGGGGGACGGCGAGGAGGCCGGCGATGACGGCGTGGCGGCGGGTCTGGTCGACCACGCCGTGGCGGGCGTCGATGAGGATGATGGCCAGATCGGCGTTGGACGCGCCGGTGACCATGTTGCGGGTGAACTCGAAGTGCCCGGGTGTGTCGGCCAGCACGAAGCGCCGGCGTGGGGTGGCGAAGTAGCGGTAGGCCACGTCGATGGTGATGCCGCGGTCACGCTCGGCCCGCAGGCCGTCGGTGAACATGGCCAGGTTGTGGCCGTCCTGGCCCCGCTGGGCGCTGGCGTGGGCCACGGCCTCGGCCTGGTCCTCCAGGATGGACTTCGAGTCCCAGAGCAGACGGCCGATGAGAGTGCTCTTGCCGTCGTCCACCGAGCCGGCCGTGGCCACCCGGAGCAGGGGGGCGCTCACTAGAAGTAGCCCTCGGTCTTGCGATCCTCCATGGCCGCTTCGGAGAAGCGGTCGTCGGCCCGGGTGGCGCCCCGCTCGGTGATTCGGGTGGCCACCAGCTCCTCGAGGATCTCGTAGTTGTTGGAGGCCAGCGAGCGCACGGCTCCGGTGCAGCTCATGTCGCCGACCGTGCGGTAGCGGACGGTCTCGGTGGACACCCTTTCACCGGGACCGGGCTGGACCTGGGGGCACACGGCCAGGAGCATGCCGTCGCGCTCGACGACCTCCCGGCGGTGCGAGTAGTAGAGCGTGGGCAGCTCCAGCCGCTCCCGTGCGATGTACTCCCAGATGTCGAGCTCGGTCCAGTTCGACAGCGGGAAGGCCCGGATGTGCTCGCCGGGGTGGTGGCGCCCGTTGAAGATGCTCCAAAGCTCGGGCCTCTGGTTGCTCGGGTCCCAGCGCCCTTCGCTGTCACGGAAGGAGAAGACCCGCTCCTTGGCCCGGGCCTTGTCCTCGTCGCGGCGGGCGCCGCCGAGGCAGGCGTCGAAGCCGTGCTCGGTGATGGCGTCGAGCAGCGTGGTGGTCTGCAGCCGGTTGCGGCTGGCGTTGGGCCCGCCCGCTTCCTCGGCCACCCGGCCCCTGTCGATGGACTCCTGCACGGAGGCCACGATGAGCCGCTCCCCCAGCTCGGCGATGCGCCGGTCGCGGTAGTCGAGGGCCTCCGGGAAGTTGTGGCCGGTGTCGACGTGCATGACCGGGAAGGGCAGGTGCCCCGGGCGGAAGGCCTTGACGGCCAGGGCCAGCAGCACGGCGGAGTCCTTGCCCCCGCTGAACAGCAGGACGGGCCGCTCGAACTCCGCCGCCACCTCCCGGATTATGAGAACGGCTTCGGCCTCCAGGACGTCGAGGTGGTCGAGGACCGATGTCTCAGGCATGGAGGCCGCACTCGACCTTGCCCGAGCCCGACCAGCGGCCGGCACGGGGGTCCTCGCCCTCGGCGACCGGGCGGGTGCAGGGCCAGCAGCCGATCGACGGGTAGCCCCGGGAGGCCAGGGGATGCTCGAGCAGGCCGTGGTCGGCGGTGTAGCCGGCCATGTCCTCGTCGGTCCAAGCAGCCAGGGGGTTGATCTTGACCAGGCCCCGGCCGGCGTCCCAGGAGACGATGGGGGCGTTGGCCCGAGTAGGCGCGTCCACGCGACGGAGACCCGTGATCCACGCCGTCTTTCCCTCGAGGCCGCGGGCCAGCGGCTCCACCTTGCGGAAACCGCAGCAGCCCTCGAGGTCGCGCTGCCAGAGGTCGTCGGGCTCGATCTTCGGGCTCATGACCTTCAGGTTGAGGTCGTAGCGGCGGCGGACCTGCTCGACGTACCAGAGCGTCTCGGCGAAGTGGTACTGGGTGTCCAAGAACATGACCTCTATACCGGGCGCGGCCTGCACGGCGATGTCGATGAGCACGCTGTCCTGGAAGGAGGCGGCCAGGACCAGGCCGTCGCCGAAGCGCTCGTGGGCCCAGGCCACGGCGGCGCCAGGGGAGGACTTCTCCAGCCGCGCCGACACCTCGGCCAGCTCGCCCAGGTCGGGCAAGGGACCAGCGACAGTGGAGAACCGGCCGGTCATAGCGCCGCCTGACTGCCGGCGGCCGTCGACACCGCCGCAGGCGGTCCCCCTCGGCTGCCGGCCAAGAGAGTCGAGCGGAGGGTGGCTCGCTCTGCGGGCCGCCCGGAGCACCATTGGCTCGCCGAGCAACCTCTGGTTGCGAGTGCGAAACTCACGACCCGGCGCACTCGCCGGCGCCCACTTCGCTCACGTAGGGGCCGGTCTCGTCGAAGTCGACGTAGTAGTCGGGGTTCTCCTCGGGCGTGGGGAACACGTCGAGGTCGGCCAGCTCGGCGCCGACCACGGCGGCGCCACCGGAGCGGGCCAGCCAGCTGGTGAAGGTCTCCCCCGGCTCGCGCTCGGACGAGTAGCGGCTGACGACCCGGACGGTGGCCTCGCCGGCCGCCTTGGCCGGCAGCTTGGCCGCCTTCTGGCCGAACTCCACCTGCTCCTGGCCGAGGTAGCCGCCCAGCAGCATCTGGTAGCCGGGCGCGGGGCGCTTGTGGGCCCGGCGCTCGATGCCCACGAAGCCGATGTCGGCCACGTGGTGCTGGCCGCAGGAGTTGGTGCAGCCGGAGATGTTGATGCGGATGCCGCCCACGTCGGCCAGGCCGGCGTTCTCCAGGGCACGGCCGATCTCGTCGGCCAGGCCGCGGGACTGGGTGACGGCCAGGTTGCAGGTGTCGGCGCCGGGGCAGCTGACCACGTCGCGGGCCAGCTCGGCACCGGGCTCGGCCATCCCGAGCGCCACCAGACGCTCGTGCAGCAGCGGGAGCTGCTCCTCGGTGAGGCCGCGGAACACGAAGTTCTGGCGGTTGGTGACCCGCACCTCCAGGTCGAACTCGCGCTGGATGGCGGCGACGCCGCGGAACTGGTCCCCAGTGATGTCGCCCAGCCGGGCGTAGGCGTAGGCCGAAACCGTGCCCTTGGCCACGCCCCGCACCACGTTGGCGTCGTTCCAGCGCCCGTACTTGTCGGTGATCGGTGAGCGGAACACCACGTTGACGCCCCAGCCCGTGGGCGTGGGGGTGACGCCGGTGGCCACGCCCGCAGGGGCGTCGCCCTGCTCCAGCACGTAGTCGGGGACTCCGTCGGGCACGTTGGGGGCGGCCAGCAGCAGCTTGCGTTCCTTGAGCGTGCGGGTGCGGACCTCGTCGGCGCCCATGGTGTCGACCAGCCACTTCATGCGGGCGCGGAGCTTGTTGTCGCGGTTGCCGTAGTGGTCGAAGGTGCGCAGCAGGGCGTCGAGGGTGACGATCAGGTCCTCACGGGGGGTGAAGTCCTCCAGGGCCTGGGCCGGGTGGGGGTTGGCCCCGAGGCCGCCGGCGAAGTACACCCGGAAGCCGGGTTCGATGCTGCCATCGGGGAGGGGGCGCCCAACGGCGATGACGCCGATGTCGTTGAACATGGCCTGGCCGCAGTCGGTGGCGCAGCCGGAGAAGTTGATCTTGAACTTGCGGGGCAGGCGCTGGGCGTAGGGGTTGCGCAGGAAGTAGCGGAAGGCGGCTTCGGCCCAGGGGCTGATGTCGAGCACCTCGAAGGGGCAGGCGCCGGCCAGGTGGCAGCCCACGATGTTGCGCACGGTGTCGCCGCACGCCTCCCTGGTGGTCAGCCCGACGCTGGCCAGGTCGCGCAGCAGCTCGGGCACCCGCTCGAGCTGGACGAAGTGGACCTGGATGTTCTGGCGGGTGGTGATGTGGCCCCAGCCCCGGGAGTACTTCTCGGAGATGTGGGCGAACATGTCCAGCTGCTCGGGCCGCAGCGACCCGTAGGGGACCTTGATCCGCACCATCTGGTTGCGCCCGCCCTGGCGCTGGCCGTACACGCCGTTGCCGAGCCGGAAGATGCGGAACCGGTCCTCGTCGAGCTCGCCCTTGTCGAAAAGGGCCAGCATTCTCTCGAACTTCTCTATGTCGGCCAGGTCCGCCGGGCTGATCGCCCCGGGGCCCACCTCGACGTCTATCGCCTGAGTCATCGCCTCTACTGTACCAATTCCTGAGTAATCCGATCAACTTTTGGAACAATCAGTTGACGGGCTGCCGTACGGAGCCTATTCTCCATAAATCCGATCAATTAAGTCAGGAATCCCCGAGCCCTCCGATGCACCGTCGCCCCAACGCCGTCCGCACGCTGCTGCCCGCCCTGGGCCTGGTGGCGGCCATGGTGCTGGCGGCCTGCGGCGACGGGACCAAGGCGGCGCCGGCGGGCGAGGAAGGGGTCGGCACCAAGCTGCGGCTCGGGTACTTCCCCAACCTCACCCACGCCACGGCCATCGCCGGCGTGGAGAAGGGCATCTTCGAGCAGGCCCTGCGGCCCGACACCCTCGAGGTGTTCACCTTCAACGCCGGGCCCTCGGCGGTGGAGGCCCTGTTCTCAGGTGCCCTGGACGCCACCTACATCGGCCCCAACCCGGCCATCAACGCCTTCGTGAAGTCCAAGGGTGAGGCCGTGCGCATCGTCTCGGGAGCGACGTCCGGCGGAGCATCTCTGGTCGTCCAGCCGGAGGTCACCGGACCCCGCCAGCTCAAGGGCAAGAAGCTGGCCACCCCCCAGCTGGGCGGCACTCAGGACGTGGCCCTGCGCCACTGGCTGGGCGAGCAGGGCATGAAGACCGACAGGACGGGTGGCGGCGACGTGTCCATCCTCCCCCAGGAGAACGCCCAGACCCTCGAGACGTTCAAGCTGGGTCAGATCGACGGGGCCTGGGTGCCCGAGCCCTGGGCCACGCGGCTCCGGTTGGAGGGCGGCGGCAAGGTGCTGTTGGACGAGAGGAGCCTGTGGCCGGGAGGCCGGTTCGTCACCACCCACCTCGTCGTCCGCAGCGACTTCCTCGAGAGGCACCCCGCCACCGTGCGGCGCCTGCTCCAGGGCCAGGTGGCGGCCAACGACCTCGTGAACGCCGATGCCGGCGCCGCCCAGAAGCTGGTGAACGACGGAATCGAGAAGATCACCACCAAGCGACTGAAGAACGAGGTGGTCCAGGAGGCCTGGAAGAACCTCGAGCTCACCAACGACCCCATCACCTCGTCACTGTCCACGTCGGCGCAGCACGCCAAGAAGGTCGGGCTGCTGGAGACGGCGGATCTCGACGGGATCTACGACCTGACATTGCTCAACGACGTGCTGAAGTCGGCAGGCCAGAAGGAGATCGTCCAATGACCACGCTCATCAACCACGACCTCGTCGATTTCGAGGATGCCGGCCATGTCGGCCCCGTCCCGGCCATCGCCCTTCGCGGCGTGTCGAAGGCCTTCGGGCGCGGGCCCGACGCCCTTGTGGCTCTGGACCGGGTGTCGCTGGAGGTCCGCAAGGGCGAGCTGTTGTGCGTGGTGGGCGCCTCGGGCTGTGGCAAGTCGAGCATGCTCAACCTCATCGCCGGCCTCGACCGCCCCACCGTGGGCGAGGTCGAGATCGAGGGGCGCCCCACCCTGATGTTCCAGGAGGCGGCGCTGTTCCCGTGGCTGACCGCCGGCGACAACATCGCCCTCGCCCTCCGCCTCAAGGGCGTGCCCCGGGCCCAGCGGGCCGCCCGTGTGGAGGAGCTGCTGGAGCGGGTCCACCTCGGTGGCCACGGCCACCAGCGGCCCCACGAGCTGTCGGGCGGCATGCGCCAGCGGGTGGCGCTCGCCCGGGCGCTGGCCCAGGAGGCCGACGTCCTGCTGATGGACGAGCCCTTCGGCGCCCTCGACGCCATGACCCGCGACCTGCTCCACGACGAGCTGGAGCGCATCTGGGCCACCACCGGGCTGACGATCGTCTTCGTCACCCACAACGTGCGTGAGGCGTGCCGCCTCGGCGACCGCATCGTGCTGCTCACCAGCCGGCCGGGGCGTGTCGCGGCGGAGTTCACGGTCGACATCCCCCGTCCCCGCCGCATCGACTCCGCCGAGGTCGCCACCTTCGCCTCCGGCATCACCGACCGCCTCCGCGAGGAGGTCCGACGCCATGGCCATTGACGCCCCGGCGGCATCACCGACCGCCGCCGCGAGGAGGTCGGCAGGCAGGCGGCTGTCGACATCGGCTCCCGCATTGACCGCACCGGAGAAGAGGTCCCGGCGGCATGGCCATTGACGTAGGGATCAACAAGTACGAGCATGAGCTCGACGAGGAGCTGGCGGGGCTGGACGCCTTGGAGGAGGTCCTCGGCCGGCAGCCGTCGCGGCTGGCCGTCGTGTGGTCGGCGGTGTGGCCAAAGCTCGCCGCGCTCGCCATCGCGCTCGGCCTCTGGCAGGCGGTGGTGTGGTCGAACTGGCGTCCCGAATATGTACTGCCCGCTCCCGCCACCGTCCTGTCCCACCTGTGGGACCTGCTCGGGGAGGGCGGGTTCTGGAAGGCAGTGGGTGTCACCATGCGTCGCGCCATCAGCGGCTACGCCATAGCCGTCCTGATCGGCTCCGCCATCGGGCTAGCCGTCGCCCGGGTGCGGCCGTTGCGCACCGCGGTGGGATCTCTCATCACCGGGCTGCAGACGATGCCGTCCATCGCCTGGTTCCCGCTGGCCGTCCTGTTGTTCCAACTGAGCGAGGAGGCGATCCTCTTCGTGGTCGTGCTCGGCGCCGCCCCTTCCATCGCCAAC